>CAZJAZ010000013.1:48623-52363 GCA_964544305.1 uncultured Iamiaceae bacterium
CGGTTGTCGCCCCGCCAGGCAACGCCCGCCACAACGGCATCGTGCCCGTGACCGGATCGTATTGGCGCAACCACGCTGGCAAGTACACGGGATCCACGAAATCATTGGGATGGTGCCCGGGCAACGATGACACCACCAGCGTGGGAATCACCTCAAACGCCAGCGATATACCGAGCTTGAACAACCGATACCAGCACACCGGATACCGCAGGCGCTTCTCACCCCACAACTGGACTAACGCACCCAAGAAGGCGAACGACACGATCGTGACAAAACCGATGATGGCCGCCCACGCATACCGCAAACGGCTGCCATCGGTGGCTTCAAACACGTCATAGGTGCTGGACTTGTGCTCAATTTCTTCGGCCAAATGCCAACAAAACAAGGTGGCGGCAATTGGGTCGGCTTTGTCCATCAACTCACCAAGATGTGCTTCGGTCCAACGCGCTACCCCATAAGAAATCGTTTCGCCCGCGGCCGCATACGCGACGTTGAACCGCTGCGAGCGACGTGCCACCCACGCATCATTGATTGCTAACAGCCGCTGCACTTTGCGGGTGCCTGGATACCGATCGTTGATGATGTCGTTGAGACGCTGATGCTGCGTGTAGTGGCCTGTTTCTTGACGAATATACGTCTCGGTTTTGGCGCGCAACTGCGGGTTGAGTCGATCGAACGTGGATGCGACCGCTTCGTTGAATCGGGGTTCCGCATAGGGCATCCCAAGGGAAATACCGTTCGCCGCGGCCGCGAACTCGGGGAGGTGTGGTGCCCACATCGGATTGAAATCATCCGGGTAAGCGAACGTGACCCGCCGATGCGGCAACTCGGCTCCGCCAACGTGAGACACGGAGCCAATGGGTTTGTCGGTTCGCTCGGTCATCGCATCAGTCGGAAGACTACGAAATTGGATTAGGCGGCCGTCAAGGTTGGCGTCCACCGAAACACAACAGTTGGGTTTGGACGTCTGCGCCGTCGGGCGCGGCGATCTTGTCACCAAAAAACCCGGGTGCACGGATTGCCCCGTCGAGTGGCTGCATCAATCCAAGTTGACGCTCGCACAAATCGTCGCCGAGATTCTCGTCTTGTCCGGTGGCTCGAGCGAGATCCCACGTGTGGAACAGCGTGTCACCGCACATGATCCCGCCTGCCAAAACCGAAAACGGCATTTCACCAAACGGGGCTTGCACGACTCGGCTCGCGGTTTCTGAGTCGGCGAGTGCAGCAATGAGATCGTGTCGTGCTGTTGTCCAAGGTTCGATCAGATCGTCACCATCACCAGGCGTGGTATACGTCTTGCCAAGCGTGCCAAGGACGAGGTGGTGCGTGCCCACGAGATGTGAAACGAGCGCACGAACATCCCAGTCGGGGCACGGTGTTGCGTTCGCCCACTGGTCGTCGCCTACGGCACGAAGTCGTCGGTCAAAGCCTTCAGAAATACGGGTGTAAGCGTCGAGTGCGTCGTTCATACTGGCTGACCTTATCGTCCAAGTGGTTGTTGTGTGGCTGCATCCCCATCCATCTCATCAATTCTTCCAACCGGCGAATCGTTCGTGTTCGCCGCGTTCTACGATGCACACCATGGCTTTGGTCAACGTCACCACCGGGCGACTCACAGATCTGCCGGGTGTGTCGGTTGGCCACTGGACAAACGCTGCGGCACAAACTGGGTGCACGGTGATCCTCTTGCCTGAGGGAACCGTGGCAGCAGGTGAGGTGCGCGGTGGTGCACCCGCCTCAAGAGAGATGGCACTTCTTGAGCCAACTCGCACCGTTGCAACGATTGACGCGGTGGTGCTGACAGGTGGTTCGGCGTTCGGATTGGCTGCCGCTGACGGAGTCATGACGTTTCTTGAAGCCAACAACCGGGGATATGTCACGCCTGGTGGGCGAGTGCCGATCGTGCCCACGCTGGGGTTGTACGACTTAGCAGTTGGGGACGCTGCCGTGCGCCCCGATGCGGCCGCCGGACATCACGCTGCGGCACACGCATCCAACGAGCACCACGACGTGGGCCTGATTGGTGCGGGAACGGGTTGCACCACGGGGAAATGGTTTGGACCAGATCAAGTGCGCGCAGGCGGGCTCGTCGCCGCATCAACTCGGGTTGGCAACGTCGTTGTTGCAACTCTGATCGCGGTAAACGCCGCAGGTGCCGTAGGGGCTGCCGCAACCATCCTCGACGCGGGAACGACTCATGCAACGTTGGGAACGAACACAACAATTGGGGTGATTGCAACGTCGGCGGCGCTTACCAAAGTTGAGTGTCACCTCTTGGCGCAATCCGCTCATGTTGGGTTGGCACGAGCGGTTTTTCCATCGCATACTCGCTTTGACGGCGATGCCTTCATTGCCTGCGCAACCGGCACCGCTGCCACTGATGGTGAGCGGGCCGGCGACTCCGCCGGCATTGATGCGCTGCGCACCGCGACGACCAGCATTGTCGAGGCCGCAATCACGTCACTTGCCACCAGTGGCTGAGTAGTCTCAAATTGCACGATCCACGGTACATAAAGTGAGGTGGCATCCGCGATGACCTTGACGGCGACTGAGGAGTGTCTGCACAAGTGAGTTGCCGAGTGTGTCGGACCGTCGCAGATCATGTTTGAAACCGTCGAGGAGCTCGCCCTATTGCAGCAGTTGCTTGACGCTTCGTATGCCAAGGCTGGTCCACACGCTTCGTCCACGATTGATGCGGCTAGGCGGCCCAGCGCATACGAGATCTGTGCGCGCATGACAGGAATGTGCCTGCTCAGCGTTGCTTCGGTGACCGCCGATGGCCGACCAATGAGCGGACCCATCGACGGCTACCTCTTGCATGGATCGTTATGGTTTACCTCGGCCACCAACGGCGTGCGCATGAGACATTTCGAACAGCGCCCGGTCGTGAGCGCCACCTATCTGCCAGGACCGGATTTCGCATTGTGGATGCACGGGACTGCCACCGTTCTTGATGCCGCCGATTCGCTTTGCGAGCCCGTGAAACAGGCAATGATTGATCATTATCTGCCGATTCAAGGCCCGAGCTTTATCGAGTGGGTCGAGTACCTTAATGCTTGTGCGGTACGGATCGATCCGACCACGTTGCTTGCGTTTCGAGACACGAAATTCGCATGACTCCGACGGCTTGGCAAATCAAGCAGGGTCGAGGATGACGACGGGTATCACGCGATCCGTTTTGGATTCATAGTCAGCAAAGCCGGGATACTCAGCTTTTTGCTCGGCCCAGATTGTTTCTCGCTCGTCGCCTTGCGCAACCCGGACGGTGAATGCACGGGTCTCCGTTCCTATTTCGGCGGTGACGTTTGGGTTGGCAACCGCATTGTGATACCACGCTGGGTGTGTATCGGCTCCTGCCTTCGAGGCGAACACGGCGATACGGCCATCAGCAAGCGCTCGGTACATCATGGGGTTTATGCGTGGCTCGCCCGATTTTGCGCCCATGGTATGCAAGAGCAGCAATGGTGCCCCGGCGAACTGACCACCCACCTTCCCGTCGTGGGCACGAAATTCGGCGATGATTTGCGCGTTGAAGTCGATGGGTTCACTCATGGTCGGCTCCTCGTGATTTGCTCGTCTCACAGCGTAGCGTGCAGCAATTTGGGGCGGCATCGAAAGTATGAATCAAGAATGCCGCCATTTCTCGCTGTCGGCTGCGGGTCGCGCTTGTTGAATCAAGCGCGATTTGTCCCGCTATGCGCGACAAATATCCCAAAGTTCGCCAGATTGGTGGGTGCATC
>CAZJAZ010000014.1:0-1222 GCA_964544305.1 uncultured Iamiaceae bacterium
AAAGATAGCGAGACCTCGCGAACGCGAGCGCCTGGGACCCATTGAGCTCATGACAGCCAACGGTTGAAATATCAAGGCCAGTGTGGCTATCCCACATCGGTTTGTCGAAGTACAACGAAACCCCACCCATCGCATCGACAAGGTGTTGAAAACCGACGAAGTCGACTTCGACGTAATGGTTGATGGTGAGATCAAAGGTTTCTTCAACCGTTTGAATGAGCGTCGGAACCCCAATTCCGAACGCCGCGTTAATCTTGTCTTTGTGATCCTTGCCAGCAATGGGCACATAGAGGTCACGTGGCAGAGACAATAAGCGTGCTGTTTTCGATGCCGGGTCGACGCGCAAGATCATGATCGTGTCGCTTCGACGACCACCTGCATCAGCATTCCCCTCGTATTGGGTGGAGTCCAAGAATGCGCCCGAATTCTTTGAATTCGCGTCGATACCCTTACGAGAGTCTGATCCAACCACCAGATAGTTCTGTGGCCCTCCCGTTGCGGCACTCGTCAAATCAAGGTTCAACCGGTTGATCTGACTAAGCCGCCAATTGAAATAGCCGGTGGCCACGGCAACAACAAGCAGCGCTGCCGACCCAATAGCCCCAACTGAGAGGAAGGCACGTTGCGCGAACGTGCGTCGAGTGGCCCCTGCGGGGGCGCGGCGGAGCCGGCGGGAGCGATGGGGCTGATGGCGTGCCCCACGTTTGGTTTCCGATGCTGCCGCCGCGCTACCGGGCCGACGTTCAACTCCGCTGGTCTCATCGGCTTGCATGGCCGAATCATTCTACTGGGGAAACCCCCTTTCTAAGAGGTTTCCCCAGTCGAAACGGCATGGTTAGCCGGTGAACGTTGGCGTTGCTTGCGTGGCGACCGCAGGCTGGGCTTGTGAGGGCACCAACGTTGTCGAAGTCACCGACAGCGTCGTCGTGGGAGCTTCGGTTGTCGTTGTTGTCTCGGGCGCGACAATCGGCTGCCAATCGGGGTAGCCCGCTTCAAGGTTCTCTTGCGGGTTCACATGCGTGACCTGCTCGATGTTTGAGCCGTCCGCGTCCATCACCATGACTTGTTCTGCGCCAGCGATCCGATCAGAGTCAAACGCAATCTTTGTACCATCTGGGGACCAAACCGGGTTTCGGTCGCTTGAATCATCGGTCACGCTCGTGACGTTGTTGATGTTTGAGCCGTCCGCGTCCATCACCCAAATGATTTCGTTGCTCGAGTC
>CAZJAZ010000014.1:1322-52220 GCA_964544305.1 uncultured Iamiaceae bacterium
TTTGTGGAGTGAGGCTCGCATCGCCGCTCCCATCTGGATTGATCGCGCTGAGCGCCGACGATGATTCGCCGTTCATCACTTGATAGACGAGCTTGCCGTTCTCTCCTGGGAACGTTGCCCCGGCCCCGCCCACGCCCGCAAACCAGCTTGCGGCGACCACGACACCGCTCGTCGCTATCGCTCCGACCATTTTCTTCATTTCCGCTCCAGTACCGTTGATTTCCGCATACCTCACTTTGAGGTGCACAAACACTAGTGGAAGAAATGAACCGGCACAGCGCAAAAACGGTTCAACGTGGTTCGCGTGGCAAACCCAGGACTCGTTCGGAAACGATGTTGCGTTGGATCTGGGCGGTGCCACCCCAAATGGTTTCAGACCGAGAGAAAAAGAATGACACCTGCATCGGTGAGGCCGGGTAGACCCGTGCTTGGGAACGTCGCCCCACCCCGGCAATGAACTCATCGTCACTTGAGCCGGTGAGAATCTGGCCTTCCATGCCCAATACATCGAGGCCAAGTTCCATGGTGTCGCGATGTGTTTCGGACCAAATCATCTTATTCATCGCACCCAGGGCAGACACGCCCGCGTCTTTTTTGCCGCTCACCGTGGCCGACAGAGTACGAAGACCATTGACGCGCATGATTTGAATTCGGGACCACTGTTGGATGATGCGCTGCCGGATGATCGGGTCGTTAATGCAGCCATTCTCACGAGCAATGGCAATGATCTGGTCAAGTTCTTTCGCGAACCGTCGGTACCCGGTCGTCGCAGAAGTACCACGTTCAAAACCCAACGTCGTCATTGCGACTTTCCAGCCGTTGTTGACGCCACCGACGACATTTTCTTTCGGACAACGTGCATCGGTGAAAAACACTTCATTGAACTCTGCCGAACCATCGGGCTGGACAATCGGGCGCACCTCAATACCGGGCTGCTTCATCGGCACCAGCAGGTACGAAATCCCTTTGTGTTTGGGAGCATCAGGGTCAGTGCGTGCCAGAACGAAGCAGTAATCGGCGTACTGGGCTTGCGTCGTCCACACTTTCTGACCATTGATCACCCATTCGTCGCCGTCAAGTTCAGCCTTTGTCGACAGTGAGGCGAGATCAGAACCCGCGTTCGGTTCTGAGAAACCTTGGCACCAAGAAATTTCGCCTTTCAAGATCCCCGGAATGAACTGGCGCTTTTGCTCCTCGGTTCCCCATTGCAAGATGGTCGGCCCGACGAGCGTGTCGCCAAAGAAATCAGCACGCATTGGGGCATGCGCCCGTGCGAACTCCTCAGCCAAGACGACGTTCTGCATAATCGAGAGCCCTTTGCCGCCGTACTCAGTTGGCCACGACGCACAGATCCAGCCTCCTTCGTGCAACGTGCGAATCCACGCGCTATCGAACTCGGCACGCTCCGCGGAGGTCAGTTCAAAACCCTCGTCAAACCACCCGTTGGGCAGGTTTTCGACCAGCCACGCTCGAATCTCTACCCGGAATGCTTCTGCATCGCTGGGATACGTCAGATCCATGATGGCCTCTTTCCGCCTGAACTAGTTATTGCCGACGTAGGGTCCGGCAAGGTCCTTGTTGACCTTGGCTTTGCAGGTCTTTTGAAACGAAGTGAACTTTGGAATCAGTTTGTCAATCGCATTGGCCGGATTCGTCGGATCTTCCCGAATTTTTGCCTGCGCACCTTTGAACTCATCAAAGGAAATACCGGCCTTGTCATCGGACATTTCGTCATAGAGACACGTGCACAAGGTGCGGTGCCGCACCGCATCTGGATCTTTGGTTTCCCCTTTGGGGGTAAAACCGGTCATGCAACCCTCAACGAAATTGTCGCGTACTTTGTCGCTGTAGCCGGTGGGATCGCGTTGGCCCACGCAAGCACTGGTGAGCACGACCAGCAACATGGTCAACACGACAAGCGGTGCGATTCGACACGACACGCCCGAACGTGGGCACAAAGTTGGCCTTGCAAGCATCATTCCACACTACCGATCGTCGGAAAACCGTCGGGAATCGACGCGAGTTCCTTGGCTCGCCCAAACAGACGATCGATCATGACGGGGGTCAGACGGCCGGTGAACGTGTTTTGCTGTGACACGTGGTAACAGCCAAGCAACGTTCGACCTACACCCAAGGCAACTTCGACACCATGTCCGAACTTTGGGCGAGGTTGCACACCAAAACGACGGGCAATGATGTCAAAGCCAAATCCACCGAGCGCCACGATCACCTGCCAATCAAGCGTTGCAAGTTCTTCTGTGAGAAACGGGGCGCAGGTATCACGTTCGTCAACGGTGGGCTTGTTGTGTGGTGGCGCGCATTTGACCGGCGATGTCACCCACACTCCGCGCAATGCCAAACCATCGTCACGGGAGGTTGCCACTGGCTGCGATGCCAACCCACATCGGTACATCGAGGCATACAGGAAATCACCCGACCGGTCACCGGTGAACATGCGCCCGGTGCGGTTCGCACCATGGGCAGCCGGGGCGAGGCCCACAACAACAATTCGAGCATTTGGATCGCCAAAACCGGGAACACCTCGACCCCAATAGGTTTCGGTTGCGAACGCCGCTCGTTTGACCGTTGCCACTTCCTCGCGCCACGCAACCAGGCGTGGACAGGCTCGGCACTCGCTTACTCGTCTTGCAAGGCGTTCGAGTGCTTGACTTCGCTCGTCGCTCATGCTCGAGGACCCGGATCAACGGGCAACTTTGCTCGACGGCGCACATAGTTTCCTTGCGCGAACGTCCCATGAACCTCATCGACGACAAGTTTTGGAAAGCACGTCACGAGTTCTTCGAGGGTGATGCGGACTTCGAGTCGAGCAGCGGCCGCCCCTAAACAATGATGTGCGCCGGAGCCAAAGGCCAACATGCGACGGATCGATCGATTCGACTCAAATGCATCTGCGCCATCACCGAATTCGTGTGGATCGCGGTTTGCGGCGCCATAACACAACAAGACCTTGTGCCCGGTAGGAATGACTCGCCCGTGGAGGCTCACGTCTTCGGTTGTCGTGCGGGCCAGCCCTTGAACGGGACTCACGAGGCGTGCCAGTTCGTCTACAACGTCGGTGGAAATTGCTCCAGGCGTTGGTTGTGTGGAAAGGATTTCTGTTCCCCCGGCTATGAGCCCTGCGGCGGTGTCGTTGCCACCGGCGACCATGGTGAAAGCGAATCCCAATACTTGTGCGGCGGGAACCTCGGGCTCGGTTTGGACCAGCATCGAAATGAGGTCGGAGCCCGGATGTGTTCGGCGCTCATCAATCAGTGCGGCAAAGTAGCCGACAAGTTCGCTTAGGCGTGCACCAGCGAGTGCGACATCACCCAACGCGTTTGCTTCGACTATGGCTTCGGTCCAATCACCAAACTTTTCTCGGTCGACCTCGGGTACGCCAAGAAAGTGCGCGACGACAAAATTTGCAACCGGCAGTGCAAGGGTGGCGACGAGATCAACCACCTCGCCGTTCTCCCACGCATCAAGGCGTTCATTCACAAACGATCGAATGAGCGATTCGATTTCTGCGACCTTTCGAGGCGTCATGGCACGGGCGACGATGCGCCGAAATGCCGTGTGTTCCGGAGGGTCAAGCATCACCATGGGAGCAATAGCGTCAAGGCCAATCTTTTCTCGTTCACCATAGGTAAAGGTCAAACCTTGGGCTGATGAGAACCGGCGGTGATCCCGTGCCGCCGCGTAGACGTCGTCGAAGCGGGTGAGCACCCAGTAGCGGCCATCCTCAACAAAGTGGACCGGATCACGCGTCTGTAACGCACGGTACATCGGATACGGGTTGCTCCACGTTGCTCCCGAACGTGGCACATACACCGCCACCTCGTCATGGTGTCCTTGGCTGTTCACTGCGTTGAACGTAGCAGTGCGTGAGGTGGAAATGCGCGGGTGGTGGCCGCAAAAGAGTCGGGAATAGCGGCCACCACCCGTGCGTCCCTACCTGTCACTCCCTCATTGACTTCCTCAGGGCTTGGAGGATGCTAAGCATTCAACTCGATGAGCTGACGTGCAACAAGGGTGAGAACCGTAAGATAGATTGACTATCCGGCAAGATCTGGTATACAATCGGGGCCTCGTGCAAGATCTACGGATTCTGATTGTATCTGCGCTCGGACACGTCATCCAGCCGGTCCTTGCGGCACGCTACCCAGAAGGGCGCGTCGTCGTCGCCCGATCCCCAGACGAACTCCAACACGCGCTCGAATCACATCCCCGGTTTGATCTGGCGTTCGTTGACCTGCTCTGGCATGACCGCGCACTTGAATGGCGCTTCGACGGACTCGACGCATTGACGATGTTGTACGAGCGCGATCGCACCACCCCTGCGGTCTGCACGATCCAAGGCGAACAAGCCGAGGACGACCATCTCGCCGAAGCACTCGATCGCACCACCTTTCCCGCGGTCGTTGGCGTTACGGAGAAAGCCGTCCTCGCCTCACACATCGGCGGAGTCGTCGACGCCGTTGCCCTTTCTCAACCAATACCCGTTGTAGCTCGGCCAGTTACCCACGAGGGCCCCGCGTTACACACGTATTTCGCACGTGGCCGGGGTCGAACCGCCGGCACACTTGCCGCCGCGGTTGCAACCGGGCGAGCCGACCGATACGAACAACTCGCTTCGCTCGCCCACTTCGCCCCAGATACGGCGAACAAGCTGACGAGTTACCTTGCCCCACTGCTCCTTGCCCGCAACGACGTACCTCCCGGCACGCCAATTACGCAGAGTGTCGTGTACCGCTGGTGTGGTGAACGTTCGCATTATTTGTTGAGCTGGGCACGACGGAATATCCCAACGAACATTGACTTTGCACGATGGGATCCAACCACAAAGTAACTTGCCTTTCATGGCCCCGACCACCGTTTTGCTCGTGCGTCACGGCACCACGCCGACAACGGGCACCGTCTTGCCCGGACGCACGCCAGGGTTGCGTCTCGCCCCGCTTGGTGTCACCCAAGCAAACACGGTTGCCTCACGCATTGGTGCGACCGGTGAGGTAACCGCGGTATACGCCTCACCACTCCAACGCACACGTCAAACCGCGACTCCCATCGCCAAAGCGTGCGGCGTCACCGTGACACACAACCGTGGCCTCATCGAATGTGATTTCGGTGAGTGGACCGGCAAACGCATCGCCACGTTGTCAAAGAAACCCGAATGGCAAATCGTGCAACGATCCCCCAGCCAATTCACGTTTCCCGGCGGTGAATCGTTCGTTGCGATGCAAGCCCGCATCGTTTCGACGTTGTCAGCCCTGTGTGCCAATCACCCCGGTGAAACCATTGTGGCCGTCTCGCATGCCGACGTTATCAAAGCCGCCACGGCGGCCGCACTTGGCACACCGCTCGACCTGTTTCAACGCATCGTTATTGCCCCATGCTCGGTCACGACAATTCGCTACCACACTCACAGCATCGAAGTACTCGGCGTGAATCACACGCAATGAGCGAAATAACGATCGTTGGGCGAGTGCCGTGGAGTTCTAATGCAACGTTTCTTGTTGAAGGCGCAGACGGCAATCGTGGCATCTACAAGCCAGAGCGTGGCGAGCTCCCCCTCGGGGACTTTCCACCGGGCATTTGGCGACGCGAGATCGCAGCGTACGAACTCGCGCGTGCGCTTGGCTGGGACTGCATCCCACCAACCCGCGCAAGCGACGGACCACTCGGCATCGGTTCTGTGCAACAGTTCATCGAGACCGACTACGCCGAGCATTACTTCACCATGCTCGACGCAAACGATTCCGACATTAACGACCAGTTACGCCGCATCGCGGTGTTTGACCTCATTGCCAACAACACCGATCGCAAAGCCGGCCACTGCCTCATCGACCGGAACAGCCACGTGTGGGCTATTGACAACGCGCTGTGTTTTCACCGTCACGACAAACTCCGCACGGTGATTTGGGATTTTGCAGGTCAGCGAATTCGCGCACCATTCGTTGACGACATCTGTCGATTCCTTGACGAAGGGATTGACGAATCACTCGCCCGTTGGCTCAGCGATCACGAAAACGACGCGCTCATTGCACGCGCCCACAACGTGGTGCGTGCCGGAACCTATCCGCATGACGACAGCGGGTATCGCTACCCGTGGCCGCTTATCTAGAAAAAATTCAACCGCGCGCTTGGAGCGCTTCGATCAACTTTGGAAGCACTTTGTGCACGTCCCCGACGATGCCCAGATCGGCCACACCGAAAATCGGTGCTTCCTCGTCCTTGTTGACGGCGATGATGTTCTTCGAGCCCTTCATCCCCACGAGGTGCTGCGTGGCACCAGAAATACCACAGGCCAAATACACGGTCGGCTTGACGACCTTGCCGGTTTGGCCAACCTGGTACGCATAGGGCACCCAGCCAGCGTCCACAATTGCACGCGACGCACCCGGGGCTCCACTAAGCAGCTTGGCGAGCGTTTCGATCATTTCGTACTTGTCGGCTTCGCCCAGACCACGACCACCCGACACGACAATGTCCGCTTCGTCAAGCTTGGGTCCGGTTGACTCTTCAACGTGACGTTGGGTCACTCTCGCGCCACCCAGGGCGTCTGCCGGAACCTCAAGTGCCACCACACTTGCCGCGTCGCCACCGCTTTCAGCGGCTGCGAACGACTTCGGGCGAACCAACACCAGGGCAGGTCCTTCACCGGTGAAGGTGGTTGACACATTGGTCGTGCCACCAAAGACCGGCGTTAATGCCACCACTTTGCCATCCGCAACCGAAAGGTCAACGTTGTTTGACAACAGCGGACGATCAAGTTTGGCTGACAAGCGACCAGCCACGTCACGCCCATCTGGAGTGGTGCCAAAGAGAATCGCATCTGGACCTTCGCCTGCATTCACCTTTGCAGCGATCGCCGCGGCAAGCGGAATCCCCACAAGTGCACCATTCAGATCACCGGTCGCAAGCACGCTTGTTGCACCATTAGCACCAAGCACGCCCGCAATTGCGTCAGCGTCACCACCGGCGTACACCGCTTCAACCGTGTCGCCAAGATCGCGAGCTTTCGCAAGCAATTCAAGGGTAATGGTGGCAACTTTGCCATCCAGCGCTTCAGCGTGGACCCAAATCTTAGAAACAGTCATTGTGTATCAGGCCCTTTCTCAGATGACCTTGAGTTCTTCGAGGAACGCCACGATCTTTTCGTGGGCATCGCCTTCATCTACAACTTTCTCACCGGCTTCACGCGTGGGCGCAGGTGCGACCTCGGTGATTTGCTGGCGAGCACCGGCCCAACCAACTTGGCTCGCATCGAGTCCGAGATCACCAAGTGCGACCTGGTCAACCGGCTTGCTCTTGGCCGCCATGATCCCCTTGAACGACGGGTAGCGCGGCTCAACCACACCGGCGGTCACCGATACCAATGCCGGAAGCGTGGTTTCTACTTCGTCATAACCCGCTTCGGTTTGGCGCTGCACCTTGACCGTGCCGTCCGCGATTTCAACGTGCTTGGCAAACGTTGCCGATTGCAGGCCGAGCAACTCGGCAAGCTGTGACGCAACCGTTCCGGTGTAACCATCCGAGGCCTCAACAGCGCACAAGACAAGGTCAACGTTCTCAACACGTTTGATCGCGGCGGCCAAGATCTTGGCCGTGCTCAGCGCATCCGAACCCGCAATTGCCGGGTCCGAGACCAGCACGGCTTTATCAGCGCCCATGGCCAAACCAGAACGAAGACCCGAGACCTCGCCATCGGCGGTCACCGAGACGAGCGTGACTTCGCCTGAACCGGCGGCCGCAACAAGCTGCAGCGCCATTTCAACGCCATAGGAGTCAGCCTCGTCGAGGATGAGTTTGCCCGAGCGATTCAGGGTGTTGTCTGCATCGAGCGACCCAGGTTCTGCCGGATCCGGAATTTGTTTGACGGTTACGACCACGTTCATGGCAAGCATTCTTGGCGCGCTGAGCACTTCAGACAAATTCGGTGGCGTGTGATTTCTGAGATACTCAACGCATGCGGCTCCAACTCATCGTCAATTCTTCGGCGTCGTCGGTGAACGCGCGCACTCGAGTCGCCGTCACAGCAGCGCTTGGATCCACGTGTGAAGTCGAAACGATTGAAACAACCCGACGTGGACATGCAGCCCGCTTGGCCCGAGGTGCAGCGGCAACCGGGGTAGACATTGTGGCGGTACTTGGTGGTGACGGCACCTTGAACGAAGCAGCCAACGGCCTCGTCGGAACACGAACAGCGCTCGCTCCGTTACCGGGTGGGTCAACAAATGTTTTTGCCCGGACGCTCGGACTACCCAACGACGCGATAGACGCCGCCAGGTTGACAGCTCAGTCTCTTGCAACACCTGACAAGAATGTGCGCACCGTTGGACTCGGTAGAGCCAATGATCGCTACTTCTTGTTTCACGTCGGTCTCGGTTTTGACGCGGCGCTCGTTGAACGAGTTGAAAGTCGGGGCCCGCTCAAACGGTGGGCCGGCCATTTGCTTTTTGGGTGGGCCGGGGTTACCGCCTGGATGCGCCACTATGACCATCGCCGACCGCGCTTTGCGGTGCGCTTTGCCGATGGCAGTGCGGCATTGGATTCGGTGTTTGCGGTCATTGCAAACACCAACCCGTACACGTATCTCGGCAACCGGCCTTTTGATATTGCGCCGACTGCCACGTTGGACCGGTCTTTGACCGCGGTGACCGTGCGGGATTTGCGATTTGTTCGCACGTTGCAGCTCGTCAGTGCCGCGTTGCGCTCACCTGATGCACTCGCTCAAGTGAAAGGCGTTGGCGTTCACCCCGACGTCACCGACTGCGACGTGGTCGGGTATGGGCCTTTCCCCTATCAGATCGATGGCGAGGCCATGGGCGACGTCGAGCGGCTTGATATTCGCCATGTTCCCAATGTTCTTCGTCTCGTTATGCCCAGCGGCTCAGCGTCAAACGGGCGGTTGCCGGATCATTCGTGATGATGGCATCCACACCATTATTTGCAAGCTCAATCATCAACCCGGGAGCATCGACCGTCCAGGTGTTGACTTTGACTCCGCGTTCATGCGCGGCGTGAACAAGGCCCGCGGTCGTGCGCGCCGCAGGTGGATGAATTGCGCGGTGTCCCCCATTGGTGACGTGGTCAAGCATGGTGGGAATATCTTCCATGTCAAGCACCAGCCAACCGGTTGCAATGTCACCGTTGACCATTCGCATCTTTGAAATGTCGCTGAAGTTGAAACTTGACACAATCACGTCGTCGATGCGTCCGATTTCGCGCAAGAGCTGAGCGACCTGGGGAACAATACCACTTTCTGGGTCAAAATCAGGCTCGCCCGGCAAGTTCTTTATCTCGACATTGACCGATACTCCACTGCAAGCTTCCATGGCAGCCTGAAGTGACGGAACATGATCCGGCAATTCGGTAGTGGTCAGAGAATTGATTGGCCGGCCATCGGCGAGTCGTGGATCGTGATGAACCACAAGTTGACCATCGGCACTGCGTCGTACGTCAAGTTCGACCCCATCGGCCCCACGCTCACGTGCAGCCGCAAACGCGGCAATCGTGTTCTCTTGAAACTCGCTACTCACGCCCCGGTGGGCGAAGATTTGTGGCATTGCCTTGTCGTGAGACATATGTCTCATACCCTACTCGCAAGAAGTTTTGCAAAAGTGCTTGCGGGAGCTAGCAAGCTGCGCTACCGTTACGTCGTCCCGCCTAGCACACTGACTTTCACAGGTGCAAAGGCTCGTGAATCCGGTCACGAACGTGACCCCCGGCCCTATGGAGCGAATCGTGGCGCTCACCGCTAGCCACCTGTTGTCCCTCACCCTGGCTTCCGACGAATGGCGTTCCTACGCTGCTTGTCGGGACACCAACCCAGACTTGTTTTTCCCGGTCGGCACCACCGGCCCGGCGATTGAACAGATTGAGTCGGCAAAAGCCATCTGTGCGGAATGCCCAGCCCGTGAAGAATGCCTTGAGTATGCACTGGCAACCAACCAGGACTCTGGCATTTGGGGCGGCACTTCGGAAGAAGAACGTCGCGTCCTGCGCCGCGAGTACCAAGCCGCTCGTCGCACTGCCTGAAACTCACTAGTGCCGATGCAACGGCACCGACAATGACACGACCGTTCCGCCTTCCTCAGGTGATGTGGCCTCAATCGTGCCACCGAGGTCAGAGACGACCAACGCGCGCACAATTGACAAACCCAGGCCTTTGACTTTGGCGAAATCAAAGTCGTCGGGTAACCCAATCCCGTCGTCACGCACGTCAATGCACAACTGATCATCCTGAAGTGACAACACCACCACGACCTGTCCCCCTTCAGAACCAAAGGCGTGATCGACGGCGTTCTGCAAGAGCTCATTGAGCACAACCGCAAGTGGCGTCGCCACGTCTGCCGACACGATGCCTGCATCACCGTGCACGGTAAACGAAAGCGCCTGTTCGGGTGCCACAAGGCCTTCTTCAACCATATGAACGAGGGGCCGGACGATCTCCGCAAAGGGAACATCCTCGCCGGTGTCTCGGGCCAACATGTCATGAACCAATGCGATAGAACGAACGCGACGAACCGATTCTTCAATCGCTTCTTTTGCTTCGTCGCTTGCCAAGCGTCGACCTTGGAGGCGCAACAATGCGGACACGGTTTGCAAATTGTTCTTGACCCGATGATGGATCTCACGAATTGTTGCGTCTTTGGACAACAAGAGCCGGTCACGTCGACGCAGTTCAGAAATATCTCGCACTAACACAACCGCGCCATGGACTTGCTGGTTGCCAAGCAGTGGGATGCAATGCACGAGCACAATGACGTCATCTGCGTGTTCGATTTCGACCGTTGCCGGTCGCTTCACGTCAAATGCATGGCGAATGACTTCGTCATCCATACCCACTTCACTGAGCCGCATTCCTTCGGAATTGGCGTGTACCCCGACACGATGTAACGCAGAAACCGCATTGGGCGAGATATACGACACACGACCGTGGGCATCAAGGGTTAATACCCCATCGCCCACACGGGGAAGCTCGTCGCTCCCCGAATCAACTTCGTCAAAGGGGTAGGCACCTTCGGCAATCATGCGTGCGAAATGATTGAAGATTTCCGCGTAAACCCGCTCAAGGTCTCCCGGGGCTCGACCAATGGCCGGTGGGGTTTCTCGTGTGAGCACCGCGATGACCTGATCGCCGAGGCGCACCGGAATGCACACCTCGCGCACCAATTCGCGAATCGGCTCAATAAGAAACTCGCCATCAATGATCTGACCAAGCGCAAAACAGCGCTGCACCAACGATCGTTCGCGGATTCCATACTCGCAGCCCACCATGTCACTTCGATAGAGCGTTTGTGCGGTGCTCGGACGCACCTGGCCCACGACCACAAAACGCTCCGCGGCATCATCGACAGGTACGAACAACAGCAGATCAGAAAAACAAAAGTCGGCCAGAATATGCCACTCGGCCATGAGCTGTTCAAGATGGTGCTTGCGCTCACCACTTAAGCGTCCACGCACTTGGGCAAGGGCAACCGGATCGCTGCGCGCTTCATCACGCACAATAGGCAACGGACCGGTCCGGTAGGCGGCTCCTTCAGTGAAACTCACGTCAGGTCACGCTACTCATTGTCAACGCCAAGCGGTCAACGCCAAATTGTGCGGCCCAGTTCAATCAGACCACCGAGGTCATGAATATCGTTTTCAAAATAGGGAACCGCGGCCACAACATCGGCGATCGCTCCAAGATCGGCACGCAATTCGGCCTCACGTTTCGCCACAACCCGATAGTTCAAAAATGACTCGGCGACTTCATTCAGTACCCGCTGCACATCATCGGTGCTCTGTCGCATTGCTGTCTCGTCAACGACGAGTGCGGCCAACGATTCAGCTTGGTCTTTGAGTGTACGAGCAGCCTTTGTTGCTTGATTCGATCGGAGATACGCGGGGAGTACCTTGTTCAAAATGATCGCGCCGAGATGAAGTTTGCGTTCACCAAGCGCATCGATAAAGAACTCAGCTTCGGCCACCGGTGCCGCCTCAAGGGTCGATACCACGACAAAGCTGGTGCGCCGATCAGATAACAGTGCGCTGACTGATTCGGCACGTTCAATGAAGCCTTCGTGCATCGTTTGAAACAGCATGAAAAACTCGGCGATATCGGCGAGGAACTGTGATCCTAAGATTCGATCCGCAACGCCCATGAACGGCTTTGAAGCGACCGTAAAAATCTGTGATTGATAGGGCGCGGTGAGCCAACGAAGCAAGCGCGATGAAAAGAACTCGGCCATTCGGTCTGGTGCCGCCAGAAAGTCAATGGCGTTGCGAGTGGGCGGCGTGTCCACCACGATCAAGTCGTAGCGGCCTTCTGAATGGATTTCATACAAACGTTCCATTGCGATGTAGTCGTGACTCTGCACGAACCGCCCGGAAATGTTGGCGTAGAGCGGATTGGTGAGGATTGCGTCTCGAGTTGCAACGTCTGGGGCATGTCGGCGCACCAGATCATCCCACGACGCTTTCGTGTCGAGCATGGCCGCAAACAACTCGCCACGCGGTTTGATCCCAATCTTGTCGAACGTTTCTGGCGCAATGCGAGTCTCGGTATTGCCAAATCGCTCAATCCCCATGGCGTTTGCTAATCGCCGCGCTGGATCAACCGTCAATACCAGAACTTTTCCACCAAGTTGGGTGGCTGCCATCGCTGCGAGCGCCGCCGCAGTCGTTGTCTTGCCAACGCCCCCCGAACCACAAGTGACGATCACTTCACGAGATGCGGCCAGCGCCTCAAACGATTCGGCCACTTCACGCTCGGGCTGGCGACGTGTAGCCATATCAGTCGAGTTCCTCACCAATTGCCTGCGCGAGTAACGCGGTCACGCGAACGCCATGTGCCCGAGTGAATAATTCAGGCAGGTACATGACTGGCGCACGATCAGCGAGCTCATTTTGGAGTCGGGCAAGGTGGCCGGCCTGATTTCGGCGAAGGTGCACCGCGAGCTTTGCTGCATCAACGATCGGGGTCAGGTTTTCTCCTGTGGCCGCGGTTAACGAGTCCAAGCCTGAACCTTGCGCGATGTGCTCAAAGACCACTTCTTCTGAGTCAGTGAAAAGTTCTGGCAAGACCCGGTTCACGATCACCGCAGCCAAGTCAACGTTCGTTTCGGCTTCAAGACGCTCGACGAGTTCAAGCGTTTCCGAAACCGGCATTTCTGCCGGTGTTGCGACGATCACCGCTCCGGTCTTGGCGGGATCCCCCAAGATGTCAAGCATCCACGAAGTCTGGCTGCGCACGAGTCCAACAGATACGAGTTCGTTGATGGCTTGTGGTGCCGCCAACTGACCCACAATGTGGCCGGTGGCAACCGCGTCAATGACGATCAAGTCGTAGTTCTCTTCTAGCACCTCGTAACAGAACTTGCCGACCGTCAAGATTTCTTTCACACCGGGGGCAGCCGTCGCCACGAAATCGAATGTTCGTGCGAGTGGACCGATCTTGGCAAGCAAGGGCACACGGAGTTGGAGTCGCAAATACTCTTTGAGCGACTCCTCGGTTTCCATGCACATGGCAACGAGGTTGTCTCGTACTTTTCTCGGGGTGAATGTCAGCGGACCCGTTTCTAAGAACGTCGCCAAGTTTCCTTTGGCATCGATCTCACAGACCAGCGTGTTCTTTCCCGCTTCGGCAGCGCGGAGCGCAATTCCTGCCGCAACACTCGTCTTACCGACACCGCCTTTGCCGGTGACGAAAAGCAACTTGCGCTCCAGCAACCCTGGAGCGCCCATGATCATGACCCAAAACCGACTTTCGGGGATGTGTCGTGGCTGCCTATGTCGACATAGCTGAGTTTGTCGACCGGAACGCCGATTTGGCGCCCGCGACGATCCGTCAACCAAAACACCCCGTTGTCGGTGCACATAACTTTTTCAAGTTCGGCGCGCACTTTCTTTGGATCGGCGTCGTCGCCAAGTTCGACGGTGATTTCTTTCGGGTTGAAGCTGACTCCGAGACGTACGTCCACGCCACTTCCTTTCGACTTTTTCGAGCGCACATCACTCTAGATGAGGGCCTGTCACTTTGCGTGAGTGTGTGAAGGAGATCTGGTCAAAATGGCCATCATCACTCAGGAAACATCCTTCCTGTTCACCACCAGACCCACATGATGCCAACCCGATGGGCACCGGCGACGGCTAGACTCGAATCCATGGCGCAGGTCACGCAGCTACCGTTGCGGGCGTTGGTCGAGGCGCACCGTGACGAGATCAAAGCGATCGTCGCGCGCCACAGGGGCACGGCGGTTGCACTGTTCGGGTCGGTCGCACGTGGCGAGGAGACGCCGGAAAGCGATATCGATCTGCTCGTCGACATTGAGCCTGGAACCTCGTTGATGGACCTGGGTGCAATGCTCATGGACCTGCAGGACAGGCTCGGCCGCAGCGTCGATGTTGTCACCCGTGGTGCCTTGGACGAACGCGACGACGACATCCGACAGGACGCTATTCCGCTGTGAGCCGATCGGATTGCAAGCGGCTCGACGACATTTTGGTGATGTGCGAACGCGTTGCTCGTCTCGTTGACCGTGGACGGGACGCATTCGATGAGGACCCGGCCCTTTGGTGGGCATTGGAGCGCTGCATCGAGGTCGCCGGATAAGCCGCCTCGAATGTTGACCAATCAACCCGAGACAAATGCCCCGGGATCGACTGGCGCGGACTTGTCGGCGTCCGCGTGCTTCTCGCGCACGCATACCATCGGGTGATCGAAGAGCCCCTCTGGGAGATCGCGACCGTTGACATGCCCGCGGTCGCACGGGCGTTACGATCGGCACAACCCGGCGACCAGTAATAGCGTCTTGCCGTTTGGGTCTGGACCCAACGCGGTTCTCACCGAAAGGCCAATGACCGACGTGAGGTAAGCTCGCGCCCCACCTTGCGGGTGTAGTTCTTCAGGCAGAACATCAGCTTTCCAAACTGGTCTACCGGCGAGACCACGCAGTTTAAGCAACCGCCACGCTCACTGCTGCCCCCGTTCGGGCCGTGAAACCCAGAGCCCGACGGGTCATTCGTCGGACTGACGCCTTGAATCGTTTCTCGCCTTGAGCAGTCGATCGAGTTCCCCGGTAATCTCCTGATCCTGCTCGATGGGGACGACAGCACAGCGGCCCGGCGATGAAATCGCGACTGTTCAACTCCCGATGATTTCCCAGTGGATGTCACCATTCGGCGTAGGAGCACACGTTCCAGCCGGTACCCGGTCCATCTCAGTGCCGTCGGGTCTCAACGCGACCATTGCCGCATCCAAACATCCATCGTCATACCGGTCATACCCTGGAAATCCGGTTGACCAACGCCCGCCCGCTTTTAGGACCGTCACTAACCGAAGTCGTTCCAGCCCTTCAGGTGTCAGATCAGTTCTCTCCGACAGGTAACGAATTTCTAGGGTGACATCGGTGTTGTTCACCATCTTCACCCCTGGTTGTTCCAGACTGTCGCCTTCGATGATGCAGCCGGTCGTCGATGAGACAAGCAGCGTCACGACTATCGCCCGCGCGATCTGTGATGAGACGCTATTCATCACAGAATCACCGACACGACCCATGGCGCCCAACGGTGGGTGCCCTCGGCGCTTATGGAGTTGCCGCGCCGGAGATGACCTGGACACCTTGGTTGCCTCGTCTTTCCGTTGAAACATTTTGCGTGCGTTGACAACACAGTACCGAGCGAGATTCGCGCCTGCTCACGACACGGCGGGGAGCGCATGGTTGAGTAGAGCGTTGGTAGGCCACAGAGTATGTTTGGAGTATGACCACGAAGATTGCGGTGAGTCTGCCTGACGATCAGGTCGCATCAATCAGACACGCGGTCGCTGAAGGTCACGCGCCGTCGGTGTCCGGTTACATATCGGCTGCGCTTGCCTGAACCGAACGTGAACGCGCCTTGACCAAACTGCTTGACGATCTCGACCGTTGATGTCCGACCGCTCGACGAGCTCGAGGCCCGTGCCGTCGGCCTGATCTGTGGCCGCAGCGGCCACAACGACATCGTTGACGTTCACGTCGCACTCGTTGCGCGTGACTTGAACGCCACCGTTGTCACATCCGACGCGCAGGACCTCCGATGCGTCGACCCCAAACTCGCACTGATCGAGATATGAGCGACCGCGGCCACCATGACCACGTTGAAGGCTCCGCCAATCACGTCGTGGGCGGTCCCACGACCTCATCTTTCGCGCCCGTCAAACAGCTTTTCCCGCTGAGCTTTCAGATCCCAATATGTCTCGTATGAGCCAGCGCCAGTCTGTGCCAATCGTGCGGACTCCTGAAGCCCGAGATAGCCACATATGGGACAACGCAACATCCTCTTCCCCAGCTCCTTGGTGAACGAGCCATTAGGCCAAACATGTGCGGTGTTTGCCAAGATGAGAGCAATGGTTTTACGACGTCAACTCGGATCTTTCATTGTGCTCGTTGTGATGGTTAGTGCTGCACTCGCCGGTTGTTCATCTGGACCCAAGCGGGATGCGAAAGATTTCTGCCGTGCCTATATTGCAGTCGCCCGTGAAGGTGCAGCTTTTGGCGACCCGATTGAGATGAGTCTTGCCGCGTTGCAAGAAAAGGCCGACCGGTTGGAACAAGAAGCAACAAAGGCGGCAAAGAGCGCGCCGCGTGACGTCGAAGACGACATCGTTGCGTTGCTCGCTCCGCTCAAATTACTCAACGACGCGTTGGCGGCCGCAACCACACACACGCAGGCGCTCACCGCTCTTCGCACCTATCGAAGCCGTGTCGCCAAGCTCGACGTGCAACAAGAACGGTTGTCGACTTGGGCGAAAGCACACTGCGCCGTCGTCCCAGTCACGACCACAAGCACCTCAACGCCCGCTTCCGAAACCATAAAGACCGGATGAACCGTACCTATCTTGACCATGCTTCGTGTGTGCCGTTGCGACCTGAAGGACGGGTTGCACTTATCGACGCGCTCGAAACTGCGGGCGCTGATCCGGGTCGCATCCACGCGGAAGGCATGCATGCACGAGTCGCGCTTGAAGATGCCAGAGCGTCGGTCGCCGCTCTCGTGGGCACCAAGAGCCGAAGCGTGGTGTTTACGTCAGGAGCAACCGAGGCGATCGCCATGGCTTGTTGGGGTGCTGCGCGTCGACAGGTGGGACCGCAGGTTGTCGGTGCGGTTGAACATTCTGCGGTGCGCCTGAGTGCCGCACGCCATGGCGATGTCATCGAATTGGGAGTCGATCATCTTGGTCGCATCGATCTCGGGCAACTGTCTGCAGCTTTGGACCACAACCCGTCAATCGTGCATGTGCAATGGGCGAACCATGAGGTTGGCACGAGACAGCAGGTCGCCGATGTGGTCGCGCTATGCAAAGAGCGTGGCGTACTCGTTCACGTCGATGCGGCTCAAGGAGTTGGCCGAGACGACATTGCATTCGATGAGCTCGGCTTCGATCTGTTGTCACTTTCGGGTGCAAAGTTCGGTGCCCCAATGGGAACCGGCGCACTCATCGTGCGTCGGGGGGTTCGGCTTGATCCGTTATTGGTGGGCGGAGATCAAGAGCGAGCCCGCCGCGCGGGACTTGAAGCCGTGCCGTCGTTGGTCGGCCTTGGAGCCGTGGCACGACTCGTCTCCGACCCACGATTTCGCGAAGAAGAAGCCAATCGTGACGCGCAGCGCATTGACGCATTGGCGAACGCATTGTGCGGGAGTGACGGTCCTGGCGGAATCACCCGCCTCGGCGACACGCAGAACCGCGCGCCGCACATTCTGTGTCTTGGCATTGCGGGGGTCGAGCCACAAGCGGTATTGCTTGGTCTTGATCAGCGCGGCGTCGCAGTGCACTCGGGTTCTTCCTGTTCAACCGAGTCAATCGAACCGTCACCGGTCCTGGCCGCAATGGGCGTCGACGCACAGCGATCCCTTCGCATCTCGGTTGGATGGACAACCACCGACGACGACATTGGCCGCTGTATCGATGCCATCACCGACGTGTTGAAAAAGCTGCGCTCGTTACGGGGTTGACGTCGTCGTAACACCTGTCGTCGTCGTCACGCGAGTTGTCGTCGTTGTTGTTGATGCCGCATCAATGGCTGGCCGCAGCACATTGTTGACGATGGGAAGCACCGAACTGTTCGCAGGGAGCTGCAACGCGTCGAGCTGTGCAAGATAGGACTTGGCCTGTTTCGTGTCACCCATTGAGAGTGCATTCATCGCTGAAAATGCCAACGCGTCGGGATAACTGGGTGCGAGCTTGCGGGCTTTGGCAAGATCAGCCGTGGCCCGTTGCACAAAGCTCGCCACGACCGTTGGTGAGGCAACTCCAGACAACTGTTGCCCAAGAAAAGCCAACGTTCGCCCTCGATAGGTATAGGCGACAGCATCTTTCGGGTCTTCTTCAATCACTTTGGTGAAACACTCAATGGTTGCAATCGTGTCGGTCCCAAAATTTTGATTAACCGTGCTTCCGGTCATGCTCCGCACCAACGCCCCCATCTTGTCAATACACGTCTGGGTTTGCGGCGTAACTTTGGGTTGATTATTCGCCGTTGCATCGTTGTGTCCAGACGTTGACGTCACCACGCCGGCGGCCACAATCGCAACAACGATGACCGCTGCGACGAGGATGATCCGCCGCCAACCACGATGGGTGGGTGCGGCATCGTCAATGAGCTGCTGGGCGTCGTCAATGGCGTGAATGACCTGCGCGGCACGTGCGGTGTAGTCCGCTCGCAGTGTGGCGTAGTCGATGTCGTCAAGGTCACCGGCGTCGTGTTCACGGTCGAGATCATCAAGACTGGTAAGGAGAAAGTTTCGTTGTTCTTCGAGGCCTGCAAGTTCATCTGGATTGATCATGGATCAGTCCCGCTACGCGCTTGTTCGACGAGAAGTTCATCGTCGGGACTGGGCGCATCATCAATGTGACGCTTCCATCGGGCGAACGCAAAAGCGAGCGCCGCTGAGGCGATCACGAACGCGGCAACTGGCAACGCCCAGATCAGGCCCTCGACACCATCACGCGATGGGGTAAGCAAAATGTCTTGCCCATAACGTGTCGCAAACCAGGCACGAATCTGGTCTGGCGTTTGCCCGGCAACAAGCTGACGGGTGATTTCATTTCGGCTCGCAACCGACGTGGGTGCGTCAGATGCGGCCATTGACTTGTCGGTGCACTGAGGACAACGAAGGGTTTCCGCAACCGATCGAGTTCGTTCTGTAATGGTTGGCTCTGCGCCACCTTGTGCGCCGATCGCCAACGCGACGACGAGCACGACGCCAAGAAATATCCACGGCAACCATCGGACAAGAAAGCCTTTGTTCACGATGTTGCTTTCGATGAGCGTTCTGCTTGGGCGATGAACGAATCAAGCTGCGCTTGGGTCACCGTCGAAATTGTTTTGGTCACAACAACACCTTGGGGGTTGACCACGTAGGTCTCGGGAACTTTGGCGACTCCCCAATCGAGGCCAATGGTGTCGGTGTCGGTCACGAGTACCGGCCACGACACGCCGCCATAGGTTGCAAAGAATTTCTTGGCAGCCTCCGGTGTGTCTTGGAACAACACGTTCACGAGCATGGCGTCGCCTGACGCCTGATGTTTGAGTGCCCAACGCCGCAATTCGGGGGCTTCAACCCGACAAGGTTGACACCAGGACGCAAAAAAGTTCACCACGACGTACTTGCCACGATGGTCGGTGAGATCAAATGGTTTGCCGTCAAGCGTGGTGCCCACCAGAGATGGTGCGACCCTCCCAAGCAATGGGGAATCTGCCGTTTCGGTCTGCTTTTTCGATACAGCTAAAAAACCGACCAGCACGACGAAGAACACCGCGACACCCAGAGCCGCCCACCGAATGGTGTGCTTTTTCATCCCAACACAACCTTGTCTGGGACACGGTCGCCAATGGGCGCGGACACCGGGTCGATAGGGCGTCGACGTTTCCCTGGGAACGCGGAAAAGAATGAACCGATGAAGATCAATACGCCGCCCGTCCAAATCCAGCTCACCAATGGTTCAATAAACACCCGGACGGTGATCACGCCATTTGGGTTTGATGGCATCGTCAACAGCGACAAGTACACATCGTCGATTGGGGTTGCTCGAACCGATGGGGTTCCCACCACTTGTGACGCGTTTGCAAACTTTTTGAGTTTGGGGGCATAGACCTTGGAGCCGTCAATCTTGATCCGTGCCTCTTGAATAATGATGTTGCCTTCAACCCGAGTTGAGGATCCAAGGTAGGTGACTTCATGTCCACGAATGTGTGCGGTGGCATTTTGTTTGAGGGTGAAATCTGCTTGATGGGCATATGCGCTCGAGGCGGTGAAACCCACGGCGATCACCACGACGCCAATGTGCACGATCATGCCGCCATTCGTTCGTCCGACAAGACCGCGGAGGCCTTGACGACGTGTGGCAAGCACCAGTTGGCGCAGCGCTGACCCGGCCACAAACCCACCCAACCCGAACGCAACGAGTGGAGCGATGCCACGTGCCCCAACGGCCACGGCAAACACCACAACGCCGACCCCGACCCACGCGGGAATGAGGAGCCGGTGTCGCATTGTTTCACCTGACGCTTTGCGCCACGGAAGTGCGGGTGCGACACCCATGAGAAACAGCAACGCTATTGCGATGGGACCGGTCATGCGATTGAAATACGGTTCACCGACCGTGATTTTCGAATCATTCACCGCTTCAATGATCAGCGGAAACACCGTTCCCAGCAAGACCACCAACGCGAATATGGCGAACAACAGGTTGTTGATAAGAAAGGCACCCTCGCGTGACACCGGCGAGTCGATACGCCCTGGCGAGCGCAGTCGATCGCCTCGCCAAAAGATCAACCCGATACTCACCGCGCTCACCAGTACAAAAAAACCGAGCAACATTGGGCCAATGTCGGATTCGCTGAACGCGTGCACCGAGTTCAGCACGCCGGAACGGGTTAAAAACGTGCCCAAAATGGTGAGTGAGAACGTGGCGCATAGGAGAGAGAGATTCCATACGCGCAACATGCCACGGCGTTCTTGCACCATGACCGAATGCAGATACGCGGTGCCGGTCAACCAGGGCAGGAACGAGGCGTTTTCAACCGGATCCCAGGCCCAGTAGCCACCCCAGCCCAGCACTTCGTAACTCCACCACGCCCCGAGCACGATGCCCATCGTCAAGAAAGCAAACGCGAAGAGTGTCCAGCGACGCGTTTCGATTAACCAGCCTTCACCGAGTCGGCCAGTAATAAGCGCGGCGATTGCAAATGCGAATGGCACCGTAAAGCCCACAAAACCCAGGTACAGAATTGGTGGGTGGAACGCCATGAGCGGGTTGTTTTGGAGCAACGGATTTGGTCCGGGGCCATCAAATCCCGGTGGCGGCGAGAAGCTCCGGAACGGCGACGCCGATGTTGCCATGAGACCGAAGAAAAAGAGTGCCACCGAGAACATGACCAACATTGCCCAGGCGAGCAGTTTGTCGCCGTGCCGTTTGTGAAAGCGCCACGCCACAGCCACGATGTAACCCGAAAGGATCAGGCCCCACAACAGGATTGATCCTTCCAACGCGCCCCACATGGTTGCGAAGTTGTACAGCGCGGGCGTGTGTGATGATCCGTTTTGCGCCACGTAGAGCACGGAGAAGTCTCTGGTAATGAGTGCGTTCTCCATCGCGCCACATGCCACCAACGCGCTCGCCAACAACAGGCCTGCGAACAATGGGGTGGTTCGAAGCAGGTCGCGTCGATCTTGGACGATTCCAACCGCAAGCACCGCGATGGCCGCGGCCGCAATGAAAACGCCCACCAGAATCGCGGTGGATCCAAGCGCGACGTTCATTTGGTGACGCCGGCCTCACAGGACGTGGGAACGGTCATCCGGTCTTTGTGCTCTGCGGTGTAGCTCTCGGTGTGTTTGATGATGATCTGCGTGCCAATGAACCGTGCGTTGTCGGCTTTGGATTCCCAGTTGCCCACAATCACAACCGGTTCGCACTTGCGGAAGAGGGCGGGTGGGTCAGATCCGGTGTAGGTGACCGGAACGGTGATGCCGTTCGCGGTGAGCGAAAAATCGATGCGCTGCTGGTTGTTGCGCAACGTTACGCTTTGTGGACTGTTTGCCACGCTGCCTTGGATGCGAAACCGGCGTGTGCCCAGATCGCCACGGTGTGCGACCGCCTCATCGACTTGGTAGAAGTAGTCCGTTGCGCTGCCAAGCGCTTTCGTGACGAGAAAGCCGGCGGCCACAGCAATGACGATGAGCACGCCAATTGCCATCCATCGGCGACGGTGGGCACCCTGTCCCTTGGCGGTGTCTTTGATTGGATCTTGGGGGGCGAGGTCGAACTCTGGTGGTTCGCCGTCGACATCAATGTCGCTCACATCCACCGCCGTTTCTCTGGGTCAACGTGGCGTGACAGTTTGCGTCCTTTTCGCATCAGGTTGAGCGCATAGCCACCAAGTGCGAGCACGGTCAGGCCATATCCGGCGCCAACGTACACCCAATAATTTGTTACCTGGTCGACGGCGACGATCACGTCACAATTCCTTTGCTCTCTGTGAAGAAGGGGTCTGTTCACGCTCGGCGCGTCGGGCCACGATTGCTTCATCGAGTGCGTGTTGTTCGATTCGTTCGGTCAAGTACCCAACTCGAAATCGGATGATCAACAGCCATGCGTAGCAGCACACGCCAGCAAGCATCATGATCAACAAGCTGGTGAGCATCGTGCCGCCGATTTCTGATTTGCCAAGCAAGCGAACCGTTTGACCTTGGTGCAGCGTTACCCACCATTTGGTGGATTCGTGGACAATCGGCACATCAATGGCGGCGATGATTCCTGCGATCGCACACCATTTCGCTCGATTGGGGTTGCCCACAAGGGCTCGTCGCAACGCGGAGTACCCAATGAAGAGTACGAGGAGCAGCGCAGTGGTGGTGAGGCGCGCATCCCACGTCCAATACACACCCCAAATGGGTCGACCCCACAACATGCCGGTCGCCAAACAAAGTGCGGTGAATATGATGCCGATTTCGGCCGATGCGCCGGCAACAATGTCCCAAAATTCGGACTTCTTGATGAGGACCATGATGCTCGCGAATGCCGTCATGCCAAATGCGATGTAAGCGACAATCGCAGACGGCACATGGATGTAGAGCAGGCGGGCCGCGTTCGATTGGTTTGCGTCAGCCGGAGAAATCACAAGCGAATAGGTAAGGCCGAGCGCGACAAGAACGATCGTCACTGCGCCCAGGATTCGCGAGCCTTTCGAGCTCACCCCGATCGGGGCGGGACCGGTTGGTTTACTTGGGGTCGGTGCTGTTGAAGTACCGGTATCAATGGACGTCATGTGTCCTCCATGAGCGGACCGAACGCCAATATGCCAGCCACTACATAAGCCACCGCGAAGATCACAAGCAAACCCACCCACCGCCACGCTTGGCCAGATGTCACATCTCCGGTGTTCAATGCGGCTTGAAACGTTGACGTCGCACCAATGAGAACCGGTGAAACGATGGGCAAAAGCAGTAGCGGGAGCAGCGTCTCACGACCACGGACACCCATAAGTAACGCCCCATAAAGTGTGCCCGCTGCGGCCAATCCGATTGACGCCGCGACAGTCCCAGCGATGAGCAATCCAAACGATGCGAGCTTTGTTGAATACAACACGGCGGCTCCCAACACCACGAGTAGCACGAGGCAAAGGATTTCAATCAATACACCGAGCGCTTTGCCCAGGAAGTAACCCGCAGGGTCAAGGCCAGACAATCGCAATTGGTCGCGTAACCCAGGGGAACGTTCAACCGAAAATGTTCGTTGCACCGCTAAGACGAGTGCGAGGAGCACCGAGATCCAGACCAGCCCCGCCGTTGCCTCATTGAGCACGCTGCGCTGTGAGTCAAGGGCAAACGCGAACAAGACAAGAATGACCAGGGCAAAAGGTGCAAGTTGATTGATCGCAACACGAGTGCGCCATTCGATGCGCAAATCTTTTTCAGCAACGACCCACGCATCAGCCCACATTGGAACGTTCACTTTCGTAGATCATGCCGCCTGCCACCGTTACGACCCGGTCTGCCAATGCCCCACTTCGATCGAGATCATGCGATGCGATCATGACGGTAACGCCCGAACGGGCCGCATGGGCGATCAAATGATCAACAAGATCACGAGCCGCCGCGTCGAGACCAGCATGGGGTTCATCGAGAAGCCAAAGTTCTGCGTGGCGCATGAGCAGCACACCGAGTGCGCTCCGTCGAGCTTGTCCAGCCGACAACCGTGCCACTTGCACATTGGCGAGTCGTCCGTCCATGCCGACTTGTTCCAACACCGCGTTGAAATCTTCTGACTTGCGTCCGGCGGCTTTGGCCCAAAAACGCAGGTTGTCGGCAACGGTGAGATCTTCGTAAAGCCCGACGCCATGGCCCAATAGACCAACACGACCACGTACCGCGTGACGCTGTGTTACAAGGTCACATTCGAGCACCTTTGCGCTGCCCGACTCAAGAGGTAAGAGGCCTGCGCACAAACGCAATAGTGTCGACTTGCCGGCCCCATTTGGTCCTTGCAAAAGCACAATCTCACCTCTGGTGACCGTCAACGAAGCCCCCGCGAGTGCGGGGAAGCGACCGAGAAGACAGACGGCGTCACGAAGTTCCACGACAGTGGGCTCCGCTGTCGCGAGGCGGGACACCGCTTCAGGCTACCGGTGGACAAAGAAATCGGCCAAGCAGACGAGACAATGTGAGGAATGCCACACCAAATCCGGCAAACTATCGGCCGTGAAACCAATGCGCATCGTGGGCTACTTGGGCCGGGCACTGTTGACCGCGGGTGTGCTCATTCTCGCATTCGTGGCGTTTCAACTCTGGGGCACGGGCTTGCACGAATCGAAAGCGCAAGATCAACTCTCTTCAAAGTTTGATCAAATGCTTGCCGCGGCTTCATCTGTCCCTGCACCTGGCCCAAACGATTCGAAACCGACCGGGCCACCGACGACGCTCGCCCCCGAGGTCGTTGCCGCCCGCAATATTGCGCCCACCATCGGCGAACCAGTTGGTCGCCTAGAGATCCCCAAACTGGACCTCGACAAGATCGTGGTGCAAGGCATCAGCCTCACCCAACTCGATCGAGCCCCCGGCCATTTTCCACAGACACCATTTCCCGGGCAAGCAGGCAATGCCTCAATCGCGGGCCATCGCACCACCTACGGGGCACCGTTTTTCAATATCAACAAGCTCGTACCCGGTGACAAAATCTATTTCACGACGATCCAAGGTCGCTTCACCTACGCGGTGCAATGGGCAAAGATCGTGAAACCAAATGAAATGTGGGTCCTTGACAACGCCAAAGACCACAAAGCCACGCTGACGTTGTCGGCTTGCCATCCGCGTCTTGACCTTTCCGAGCGCTACATCATTCGCGCGGTGCTTCAAGGCAAACCGGTGCCCAAGTTCTCGGGCCAAGAAAAAACAATGAAGAAGTTCGCAAAAGAAGCGGGCGACAAAATTGCCGGAGGGATTGAAGCGCCAAGCAACCCGAATGCATGGAAGCCACTTACATTTTGGGGTATCGTGTGCGCTGCCATTTGGCTCGCCGCTTGGTGGGTCTCACGCCGCTGGCGCACCGCTGACAAGCGACTCCCCCCTCGTTGGCTTCGAACAATTTTGCCTTATGCCATTGGGCTGCCGCTATTTGCTGGTTCGTTGTTCTTCGCTTTTGAGAACCTTTCGAAGCTGCTCCCTGCCGGGCTTTGACGTATCGCTAGCGACCCAAGAAGTTCGGCGCACGGCGGTCGCCGAATGCGGCGACTCCTTCTTTGAGATCGTCGCTCTCCCAGGCTCGTGCGCGTGCCTCAATCGCAGCCGATGTCGGTTCAGTCATTTTCTCAGCCGAACTCAACATGGCCTTGTGCGCGGCAATCGTAAGCGGCGCAAGGTTGACAAGTTGCTCAGCCCATGCCTGGGCTTCACCAAGTACATCGGCATCACCGTCGACGAGGCGATGAACGAACCCCACTTGAGCGAGCCGTTGTCCGTCGAACGTTTCGGCACCGGTCAACATGGCCCGAGCAATTGAATGGCCTACTTCGTTTGTGAGGTGGTGCACCGTGTACTGGTCAACGGTGAGGCCGAGTTTGGCCGCTGGGATACCGAACATCGCGTTCGTGGTTGCAATTCGCAAGTCGCAAACCATCGCGAGCTGGGTGCCCGCGCCAAGCGCTGGCCCGCGGATCGCACCGATTACCGGTATCGACAGCGCCCGCAGGTCTTCAAGCAAGCCGCGAAGATCAGAAACGAACTCCCCATCTTCAACGGTCGAGATGTCAGCACCAGCACAAAAGTTCTTGCCAGCCCCGGTGAGAATCGTGACCTTGGCGTCACTTGACGCAACCGCGGCTACCGCTGCGCGCAGTTCTTTGAGCGCCGCATGGTCAAGTGCGTTGCGCCGTTCTTGACGATCAATGATCACGGTGGCGATCAAGTTCGAAGATATTGTTTGCATGATTGGCACGCTCTACAACGTTAGGCGATCACGACTGTTGGAACCGCGGTTCGATCGCGGCGCCAATCCAAATGAGGGACTACTTGGCGTCACCCAAGTCTGGCGATACCTAGCTACCAACACCCAGCCCGGTTTTTTCGAGCATGGGGGCCCAACGAGACGGGGACACAACCGGCAAATAATGCCTCTCGTTACAAGAGGCAAATCAGTCCAATAATTCGGATACTTCAAGCCAACGTTCTTCAAGATCACTGATCTGTACGTCGATTCCACGACTTTCATCCGCGAGACTGTTCAGCCCCGCAAAGTCCGTGTGATCGTGGTCGGCCATACGCTGGTGTAGCGCTTCTGCTTGTACGCGCAACTTGTCGATCTTGCGTTCGATCGCCGCGAGTTCTTTTTGGGCGGCCCGGCGGCCTGATCCGGTGAGGCCATTTGGCGTCGACGAGCCTGTCGTGTGGATTGGCGTGGTGATCGTTGAGACCACAGAAGTTGTGTTGTGAAGTGCAAGGTATTCGTCTACACCGCCGGGTAAGTGGCGAAGTTTGCCGTTAACAATTGCGTACTGCTGATCGGTAATTCGCTCCAAGAGATAGCGATCGTGGGACACCACCACCAACGTGCCAGGCCACGAATCCAAAAGATCTTCGGTCGCCGCCAACATGTCCGCGTCAACATCGTTTGTTGGCTCATCGAGCAGCAACACATTGGGTTCCTCGAGCAACACCATGAGGAGTTGGAACCGGCGCTTCTGGCCACCAGACAACTCGGCAACCGTCGCGGCCAAGTACTCCCGACCAAAACCAAGGCGTTCGAGCAATTGCGCAGGCGTCACATCTTTGCCGTCAATGGTGAATGACGCGTTCGTCCGGGCAAGCACCTCACGCACCCGTTCATTGCCAATGGCAACGAGTTGTGAGAATTGTTGATCTAAGAACCCGAGACGTACCGACTTGCCTCGTTTTACCCGACCCGACGACGGCACGACGGTCCCAGCAATCAAGCCCAAGAGTGTCGACTTTCCACTGCCGTTCACTCCCAATATTCCGGTTCGCTCCCCGGGGGCGAGTTGCCAGTTCACATTCGAAACGACGACCTTGTCGCCATAGCTCACGCGCACGTCTTCCAGATCCACCACCTGTTTCCCAAGGCGAGCAATCGCCAACCGTTGCAACGAAACGGAATCACGAACTGGAGGCACATCAGCAATGAGAACATTTGCTGCATCAATACGGAACTTCGGTTTTGACGTGCGGGCCGGGGCACCCCGACGGAGCCACGCCAACTCTTTGCGCATCAGATTCTGACGTTTCGATTCGGTCGCCGCAGCGACCCGGTCGCGTTCAACGCGCTGCAAAACATATGCCGCATATCCACCGTCAAAAGGCTCAACCAGACCGTCGTGGACTTCCCAGGTTTCGGTGCACACTTCATCGAGAAACCAACGGTCGTGTGTGACAACCAAGAGTCCGCCCGTCCCGGCCGGCCAGCGTGTATTGACATGGTTTGCAAGCCACGCAATGCCTTCAATATCAAGGTGGTTCGTGGGCTCGTCAAGAGCCAGCACATCCCAATCCTCCACCAAAAGTGCCCCAAGCGCCACCCGTCGGCGCTGCCCCCCACTGAGTTCCCCAACGACCGCATCCCAAGGTATGTCACCAACAAGCCCGGAAATCACGTCTCGTATACGGGCGTCGCCCGCCCATTCGTGCTCGGCGCGCATCCCAACGATCGTCGCCGCCACCGACCGGTGCGGGTCAAGGTCGTCGGTTTGGCCAAGCACACCAAAACGCACGCCACCTCGACGCACCACCTGCCCCGCATTCGGCTCAATCAGCCCAGATACCAAACCAAGAAGCGACGACTTGCCATCACCATTGCGACCCACAATCCCAATCCGGTCGCCTTCTTCTATGCCAACCGAAACCGACTCAAACACCACACGAGTCGGATACTCAAGTCGAAGGGCTTGTGCACCCACCAGCGGCACGGCCACGTCGTCCATCGTATCGTGCCCGAACGTTTCAAGGGGAATACTGCTCGGCAAACCGCTGGTATCGACCGCCCACTAACATCGCTTCGTTCGTTTCAACGCTCGAGGAGTTTCATGTCTCACGTGCTCGCCATCGACCTAGGCACCGGCGGCCCCAAAGTTGCACTCGTCACTCTTGCGGGTGAAATCACCGGTCACGAGTTCGAACCGACCACATTGATCCTTGGTGATGGGGGCAAAGCGGAACAAGACCCCAATGAATGGTGGGACAAGATCGACATCGCCGCGAAACGTTTGTTAGACCGTGAACTCGTACCGCGCGGTGACATTGAAGCGGTTTCGGTCACCGCACAATGGTCGGGCACGGTTCCTGTCGACGCGGATGGGAACGCCTTGATGAATGCCATGACCTGGATGGACTCGCGTGGCGCCGCGGAAATCAAACAAGTCACCGGCGGCATGCTCAAAGTACAGGGTTATGACGTGCGCAGCTTGCGGGCCTGGGTGCAGCGCACCGGTGGGATCCCGAGTCACTCCGGCAAAGACCCAACCGCGCACATCCTGTGGATCAAAGCCAACGAACCCGATATTTACCGCGCAACGCACACGTTCCTCGAACCGGCCGACTACCTCAACCTCCGCCTGTCGGGGCGAGCGGTGTCAAGCCACGACTGCATCACCGCACACTGGGTCACCGACAACCGCGACCGAGACAACATTCGCTATGACGACGACCTAATCCGCATTTCGCAACTCGACCGCGCGACCCTGCCAGAACTCGTTCCGTCAGCGTCAGTAATTGGCACCGTCACCGCCGAGATCGCATCCGGCTGGGGCCTCAATGCGTCAACCAAAGTGGTCACGGCAACCGCCGATGTCCACAGCGCGGTCGTCGGTTCAGGTGCACTCGCTGACTACCACGGCCATCTCTACATCGGCACGTCGTCGTGGCTGAGCTGCCATGTGCCGTGGAAAAAGACCGACCTCATGAACAACCAGGCGGCCATTCCTTCCGCGTTGCCTGGTCGTTACTTCATTGCCAACGAACACGAAACCGCGGGTGAGTGCATCGACCATCTCATTGACCATGTCTTGTTCGCCGACGACATACTTGGCACCGCTCGACCAGATGATCCCTATGGGGCCATCGAAACGCTTGCCGCGTCGGTGCCACCGGGTGCCAACGGCGTGATCTACACCCCATGGCTCAACGGTGAACGCACACCGGTTGACGACCACACCATTCGAGGCGGCTGGCACCACGTTTCGCTCTCGAACAACCGCGCCGATCTCGTGCGTGCCGTCTACGAAGGCGTCGCGTACAACAGCCGCTGGCTGCTCGAAGTCGTAGAGAAGTTCGCGAAACATCGCCTCGACGCACTCAACTTCATTGGCGGTGGGGCTCGAAGCGACCTGTGGTGCCAGATCCACGCGGACATCTTGCAACGCGACATCAACCAGATGGTTGAGCCCCAGCAGGCAAACGCCCGCGGCGCGGCGTTGCTTGCGTCGGTGGCCCTTGGTCATGTCAAGGTTGCGGACCTTGGCGCGAACGTCAAAATTGCACGGACCTTTCATCCTGATCCGGCCCACGCGAAGTTCTACGACGACCGCTACGAACTCTTCAAAGCGATCTACAAAGCCAACAAGCCAATTCATGCCAAGCTCGACAAGTTGGCAAACGAGTAGATCACCTCGTGTCCGCAGAACCCGACGACGCGTCCACCAAAGCCACCGACGCGACCGGTGTGGCAACACCCGCGTTTGTGCAAGACCCAGACGTCTTGGCTAAACGCGCCCAAATCGCCAAATGGGTGAAATTTGGGAAACGCTATGGCTACGCCTTCTTTGGTTACGCGATGATCGCGTTCATCGTCGGTGCCATCGTGGGTTTCACCACCTTGCTCGTTGATTCAATCGTCGTCGCAATCGCCATAGGGTCAGTGCTACTTATTCCCGCAATCGTGTTCGGTTACGGCATCAAGTCTGCCGAACGTGAAGACCGCGACCTCGCCGCACGTGCCGCGCACGGGCGACCCCAAACCCGGCCATGAATCCGGGCATGAATCCGGTAGCCGTTGTCACCGGCGCCGCCCGCGGCATCGGCGCGGCCACCGTACAGGCGCTGGTCGAACAGCACTGGAACGTGATCGCCCTTGACGTGTGCGCAGATGACCCGTCGTTGCCGTATCACCTTGGCAGCGAACGCGAACTTGATGCGCTCGTAGCCCTCGCGCCCGATCAGATTCTGCCGTTCATTGTGGATGTGCGCGACCGTGATGCGCTACGCGACGCCGTACACGCCGGGGTTGCGCGCTTTGGCGGTCTCCACGGGGCCATCGCTTGCGCCGGAGTAATCGGAGGCGGATCATCGAGCTGGGAAACCAACGAGCGCACCTGGCAATCCCAAATCGACGTAAACCTCACCGGGGTATGGAACCTTGCATGTGCCGCAATCCCCGCCATGATTGAAAGCCCTAGCCTACCCCGAAGTTTTGTGGCTGTTTCGTCAGCCGCTGGGGTCAAGGGGCTCCCCCAGCTTGGTGCGTACAGCGCGGCGAAACACGGGGTCATTGGACTTGTCCAATCGCTTGCCAGTGAGCTCGGGCCGCTCGACATCACCGCGAACGCCGTCTGCCCAGGTTCAACGAACACGCCGCTACTGCAAGCATCTGCCGCCTTGTACGACCTTGGTTCGGTGGACGAGTTCGCAGCACACCACCACCTTCACCGGGTCATTGAACCAGCCGAAGTAGCGTCGATGATCGCCTATTTGTGTTCACCTCTGGCTCGGGCGATCACCGGTGCGGTTCTCCCTGTTGATGCAGGCATGACCGCCAAATAACCATGACCGAGTCCGCCGAAGCACCAGCCTGGCCGGGGAAACTTGTCATTGACCCAAGCGCACAGGTTCTTGATGGGGGTCACGTGCTCATCGGCGGATCGCCACTCAAAGTCCTCCGGTTCCGCGAACCTATTGACCTTGCGTCACTGCAATCTGACGAAATCACCAACAAACTCATCGAGACCGGCATCGTTCAACCCCAGCCCCACGACGGCCCATTCGAAGCGCACGACGTCACCGTGGTCATTCCCGTTTCCAACGATGTCAACGCGCTTGCCCAAACGCTGGCAGCGCTCACCCGATCTGAAAAGCAGCCCGGGGCGATCATCGTGGTCGATGACGGATCGGACCATCCCGACGCAATTGCGGCCACTGTTGCACTAGCTGGAAATCCAATCATTCGACTCATTCGCCAACAAACAAATGGAGGCCCAGCCACCGCACGCAACGTCGGATTCGCTGAAGTCACCACACCAATCGTTGCGTTTGTTGATGCAGGGTGTGTACCTGAACCCGCGTGGCTGACCGTATTGTTGCCACATTTTGGTGACCCAAATGTCGCAGCAGTTGCGCCCCGCATTGTCGCTGATCCGACACGAGTGGCGGGCAACGACGACGCGCCTTTGAGTTGGGTGCGTCGACAGATTGCCCGTTACGAGACTCGTCGATCGCCACTTGATCTTGGCCCACTCCCGGCTCTTGTCGCACCGATGACCCGCGTTTCGTATGTACCAAGTGCGTGTCTCATTGCCCGTACCGATGCGGTTGTTGGCGTAGACGGCTTTGACGAAGACTTACGGGTCGGCGAAGACGTTGACCTCGTATGGCTGCTGTGTGATCACCATCGAGTGCGCTACGAGCCTCGCGCCAAGGCCACCCACGATGTGCGCGTCCGTCCCACACGATTTCTCAGACGACGCTTTGACTACGGCACGTCCGCCGCACCACTTGCAAAGCGACACTCGAGTGCGCTCGCCCCCGTGACGCTTTCACCGTGGAGCGCGGCTGTTTGGGGGGCACAAGCAACCGGGCACGTCGCAATCGGAACCGGCCTCGCCGCACTCTCGACCGGACTATTAGTCCGCAAACTTGGTGGCCTCGAACAGCCCGTTCCCGTTGCGTTGCGGCTCGCTGGACTTGGCAATCTTGCAGCGGGACGGTTACTGGCCGACGCCCTCCGACGCACATGGTGGCCGCTCGCGCTCATCGGCGCGCTCTTTGGACCGCGCTCGCTGCGACGAATGATCGCGGGAGCATTCATCCTTGCGCCGCTTTCCCAGTGGCGCATGAGCAGTGGTCTTGATCCGGTGACCTGGCTCGTACTTCACGTTGCCGATGACGTCGCGTATGGCGCGGGAGTGTGGGCCGGGTGCGCCACCGAGCACACGATTGCCCCGCTCATCCCTGATTTTGGCGCTGGACGCTTCCCCTCTTTCCGAAATTTGACGCGTTATGGCTCCGCAGGAGCCATAACGCGTCAAATTTCGGAGAGTTCGGAAAGTAGGGAAAACAGAGACTGAACAAGCGAAGCGAGTAGCTCCTCGCCTTCGCGAGCAGACGCATCGGTTGGGTCGCCAAGCACCCCATTTGGGCTCACCGCTCGCACACCACGGTCTCGCAACTCACCCATCAATTCCTCGATCGGTTCGCTGCGCCCGGGTTGGGCCGATGCGAGGTCAACAACGTCCGGCGCAATGGCAAGCAGCAGTGACGTTTCGGTTCGTCCCGCATGCGCATCGGCGCCTGGCACATTCCACGACCAGCTCAAAGCGCGGCGTCCCTCGCTTTGGAGCGTTTGCGTCGCATTCTTCAAAGCCACAGTGTTCCCGCCATGCCCGTTCACAAAGACGACCTTTGCAAATGCGTCTGCGGATCGACCAAGTTCCACCAGCACATCAGTCAATACCGGCGTTCCAATCGAAAGCGTCCCGGGGAAATCTCCATGCTCGCCGCTTGCACCAAAGGCAACCGGTGGTGACACAACGACACGGTCGGGTATGGCCCGCGCAACACCGAAGACAATTGCCTGTGCAATGCGAGTATCGGTATCAAGCGGCAAATGGGGCCCATGTTGTTCGGTTGACCCCACCGGCACCAGCAATGCCAGCCGAGAGGAGCGGTCGCGAAGTGACGTCCAGGCTTGAGAACCAAGAAACTGGTCGACGGTCACGATTCGTTTGGCGTTGAACGAGGTCCGTAGCCCCAGTCACCCAGCCGATCAAGGATTGCATCGGCCGCGTCGTCGGGGGAAAGTTCCACGCTTCGAGCTGGACTTGCCGCCTGGCCTGCCCCGGTGAGCGAGCGCACTCGCTCCAACGCGGCATCCCCAACCGGTGGCGCAACAACCAAGGGTTGGGGTCGATACGGCTGTGGGCTGCCACTCACCGCTGATGCGGACCGAGCCTGGGGTTGAAACGTTTCGACTGGTGACGTGGTGGCACGCAACGTCGCCCCGAGTGTGCCGCGTCGCAATGACGCAACACCCCCTTCAACGCTAATCACGGCCGGGGCGTGCACGACGAGACGCTCACGCGCACCACCGTCGAGTCGACGCAAACCGGTGAGTGATCCATCCGGTTGGCATTGCACCGCAACGAGTCCAAGAGCCTGTTGTGCCCCAAGGTGATGTGCGACTGCCGCAGGCACGATTGCGCTACCAAAATCGGCACCGTGTGCTCCCGCAACAATGAGTGCTGGTGGGAGGTTTGAAAGAAACGACGCGAGGTGGGCCGCAATGTCGAGTGGCTCGACATTCTCGTCGACCGCGACGTGGACGAGCCGATCGGCACCAACTTCGCTCGCCATCGTCAACGCCGCGAGTGCGGTGCTGCGCCCCGCGCTCACCGCACAAAGCGATGTGTTCGCTTGGTTTGCAATCGTCAATGCCACTTCGAGCGCGGCCGCATCGCCAGCGTTCAAGCGAGGGCCGCGTGCATCTTCGGTTACCGCGCCACTCAACGCGTCAACCTGCAGGCGTCCAACGAGAGGCGCCAAGAGCACCACAACGGGAGGTGGCAAAGTCGTCATGCTTGTCGGAACACCACGCCATGCCCCCCATCAGGGTATGTCCAAGTAATCGCCCCTTCGTTGTTGCACGCCATGTAGCAGGTGCCACATTCAAAGCATTGTTCATAATTGAACACGATGCCGCCATCAGCCCGTGGGACAAACAGATTCGCGGGGCAAGCGGTCACGCACGCTTGGGTCGTGCACCCGTTGCATGCGTCGCCGTCAACGGTGATGTGTGCACGCTCCCCCACGCGGAACTCAACCGTATCCATTCGGTCAGTGAAGCTGATTGGCTGATAGTTCGAGCCGGTCATCCGAACGACCTCCAAATGTCACGCCCGTCACGTGCAACGTCACGGAGTTTTACGTTGTGGCGTTTCAGCGCTCGTCGAGCAATTTTTGTGATCCCGGGTTTCGGAAGTGGATTATCGACATGGAACATCGCTTGGGCGATGTCGCAGGCAATTGCGGGATACTGCTCTTGGAAACGTCCACCGAGCACGAGATGTGGTGCGTGGCGGAGTTTCGCGTGATCGGCAATGACGAAACTTGTCTCGAGCTCACGTCGATACTCGCTCAGGGCTTCAACTGACGTGTCACTGTGTGCTGCGCACGTTGCCGCAATGCGACCTGCGATTGCTCCAGATCCGATCGCAAAGTTCACTCCTTCAAGCCAGATTCCAGCAGCCAAGCACAGCGCAGCCGCGTCACCGGCAACCAGCATGCCACTCGTGTGCATTGGTCCAAATGAGTCGTAGCCGCCCTCGGGGATGAGATGTGCGGAGTACTCGGCGACGGTTGCTCGATCAACAAGCGGCGCAATCGCATCGTGGTTTTTGAATTCGGCCAATAAATCTTCGGGTCGACGATGGGCTGCTGCGAGTTCCGGAAGTCGCAACACCAAGCCAATTGAAATCGATTCACGGTTGGTGTAAATGAAACCCCCACCCGGTATTCCACCGGTGCATCCCACAACCTCAATGTCAACCCCATCGGTGCCACGCACACCAAAGCGGGCTTCGAGTTCGCCTCGATCCAGGGTCAGCGTTTCTTTCACACCCAGCGTGTAGTTCCCCGGTGCTGTGTCCCCCGCAATATTGAGTTGCTTCGCAAGAAACGAGTTCACCCCGTCGCACGCGATGACAACCGGCGCATAGAGGTCGCCGTCTGGGCGGTCGGTGCGCACACCAATGACCCGACCCTGTTGGGTGATTGCTTCGGTTACGACGGTGTCGCAAACCAGCTGTGCGCCCGCTTGTACCGCGTGTTCAGCAAGCCATGCATCAAACTCGCCACGGTAGACGGTGGCACCGTTAAAAGGAGCCGAACCCCAACTTGTGTCACGAAAGTCGACGTTCATGGCCCGGTTGCCGTCGATCATCATGGTGGAGCGTTTTGTGATCCAACGTTGCACGGGCATCTCGTCATACCAGCGCGGAATCAACGTGTCAAGGATGCGTCCGTACACCACGCCACCGAACATGTTCTTTGCCCCCGGGAACGGACCGCGTTCAATCAGAGCAACACGCGCGCCGGTTCGCGCGGCGGTGAGCGCCGCTGCCGACCCGGCAGGACCGGCACCGACCACGATCACGTCAAATGGTGTGTCGTTCACGTTTCGGACTCCTCGATTGGCGCGTCCGCAACCAGCTTGGCTCGCAGCGACTCAATCACCGCGGGCGCATCGGCCACGATTGCGAGATCGGAGCGTTGCATCATCGGACAGTGCGCGTCAATGTTCACACAGATCACGCCCCGAGGCGATCCCAAGCCCGCAGTATGTTGGACCGCCCCTGAAATGCCAAATGCGACATACACATCGGGGTCAACGACCACGCCGGTCGTGCCAATCTGCGCCTCATGCCCCAACCATCCTTCATCGGTGACCACACGAGTTGCCCCGACGGTCGCCCCGAGTTGCTTTGCCACCGATTGCAAATCGTTGAGCACGTCGACCGTGCCAAGACCAATGCCAGCACCAACGATAAAGGGGGCCTCGGCAAGTTCCATGAGGTGCGCTTGCGGCGCAATCACTTCAAGAAGTTGGGCATCAGAGGTTGACGCGTCAATCGAACCACCATCAACGTTGATTGCTGGCGTGTGTTCCGCGATTGTCTCACGCTCGGTGCTGCGAGTACCCGGCTGTACGGTGACCACAACGGGCAATGTGACCGGCACTTCAAGCAGTGCTCGACCAGACACTCGGGGGACGAGTGCATGTGTGCGGGTGACGTTGAGCGCCCCGGCAATCATTGATGATCCAAGTTCAAGAGCGAGACGCGGTGCAACGTCTCGACCATCGGGTGAACTTGCGAGCAAGATGAACTCGTTGCCGCCCAACATGGGGGCGAGCGCTTTAGCCCAAGCACCAGGCGCAAAGAATTCGACTTCCCAACACACCCGTGGCACATCGCCAAATCCTGTCTCAACCAGTTCACGGTCCGCTTCGACGGTGCCATCCCCAATGAGAAGAACTCGACAAGCCAGTGGGGACTCCACTAGTTCCAACGCGTGGCAAATTGCTTCTTGGGTGCCGTACCCGACATGGCCCGCGCGCACGACGCTCACCACGCTCACCGACATCTCGTGTGGGCTCACCAGCCACGCTCCTGCCCGATTGTGGCCCCCGCCCGTTCGCCTTCAATGACTGCGGCATGGGCCCGACGCGGGGCAACGGCGTCGCCCGCCCGGCGTACTGCAATTCCCGCGTGCTTGAGATCGTGATACACGCCGTCGACCGGCTCGCCGGGCACGGCCAGCACGATCCAATCTGGCGTCCGGTCCTCCATGGCTCCGGTTGGATGATGTTGGAGATGCAATGTGCCCGCATGGCGTTCGTTGTCGTGGGCCACATCGAATCCTTGGGCAACGAGTTCCACCGATTGCATAATGCCTTTCGCTGAGGCACGAATCCACCATTGTTCAAGATCCAAGGTGATGCCAAGGTCTTGACCGACGACCATGCCCGGCGTCACAACTTCAACCGCGCAGCCCCGATCCGCAAGAAGTTCTGCGACCGACGTGGCATGGTGGAAACCGATCTCATCGATCACGATGACCGAACCGGTTGGCTCCGCACTGCCAATGAGTACGTCTCGAATGTCGACGATACGGTCCGCATCACCCGGCGCCCACCAGGGCCGTGCCGCCCGTGCACCGGTCGCAATCACAACCCGATCAGCCCCAGTTTGTGCAACGTGGAGTGCATCGAGCCGTTCGCCGTAACGAATCGCAACACCGAGACGGGTTGCTTCAGAAAGTTGATTGCGCACCAGATCACCGAGTTCGGCCCGATTCGGAACCGATGCGGCCAAACGCACCTGACCTCCTGCATGATCTGTCGCTTCAAACACGGTCACGTGGTGACCATTTCGTGCCGCTGCGATGGCGGCTTGGAGGCCAGCGGGCCCAGCTCCAGCTACGGCCACGCGCAAGGTCTTGGTGGGTTTGGTGGACAGGCCAATCGTTGTCGTTTCGCGTCCGGTGCGCGGGTTTTCGATGCATCCCAGCCAGCGGTTGAGGCCCATCCGTCCAACACATTCTTGGTTGCATGACAAACACAGTCGTGCATCGTCGAGGTGGTCGCTGCGTGATTTGGCAGCAAACTGCGCATCGGCAATTTGTCCGCGCACAACGCCTACAAGATCGCAGTGTCCTTCCACCAAGGCACGCTCGGCTTGCAATGGGTCTTTGAAACGTCCCACACCGACGACCGGCAAATCGACTGCGGCTCGTAGCGCGGAAGGAATGAACGAGGCGTAGCCCGGTGGAATGTGCATGGAAGCTTCGATCATGAACAGCGACGCGGTGGCCACACCGATTGACGTGTTCAAGTAGTCAACTTTTCCGCACGCCTCAACCATTTTGGCGACCGCGACGGCTTCGTCGATTCGAGTGCCACCGTCAATGAGTTCGTCACCACAAAGTCGCACACCAAGGGCCAACGTCGGCCCAATGGCCCGACGTACGGCATCAACAAGTTCAAGGAGCAGGCGTGCACGGTTTTCGAGAGATCCGCCATATTCATCGGTGCGCTTGTTGGTCGCCGGCGACAAGAACCCACGCACAATTGACGAGTGAGAGCATTGCAATTCGATGCCGTCAAAGCCCCCTTCGGCGCAGCGTTCGGCCACGTCCGCATACCCTGCAATGATCTGGGCGATCTCGTCATGGGTGACCGCTTTTGGGACTTCGCGAAACAGCGGATCGGCCACCGCTGAGGGAGCCCACACCGGCTGACGAGAATACATTGACGAGGCCTGGCCGCCGTTGTGGTTGATCTGCGCAAAGATTGGCGTTCCGTATTCGTGGACGGCCTGCGTGATCTTCTTGTAACCGGGCAACACATCTGCGTGAAAGCCGTGGATGAGTTTTTCATACGGCCAATCGGTGGGGTGTGTTGAATGTTCTTCGGTGATGATAAGCCCGGTGCCACCCCGAGCCCGTTCGGCGTAATAGGCCGCATGCTGGTCGCTGGGTTTGCCATCGACCGCATAGTTCGTGAGGTGGGCGGAAAACACGATCCGGTTCGCGACCGTTACCGGCCCAAGTTGGAGCGGGGTAAAAAGCAATTGCGTGCTCATCGTCCACCATCTACGTGCAGGGCAAGCACCGCACGTCGTGCTTCAAGGATGGCTTCATGGATTGTGCGTGGTGCGACCGCGTCACCGACTCGAACAACGTTCATTGGCCAGGCGGCATCGTCCGGGAGGCGGAATCCAGCGTCGATAAACCAGTCTGCCCGAATGTTGCGGGTTTCGCCGGTAAAGCGATCTTCAATCGTGACTCGTACTCGCTTCGACTTATCGGGAGCACCCACCGCCCGCATGACGCTTCGACGCTCGATCACCACACCGGCCTGTTGCAGCCGTGCATTGGCAGAGGCGAGGTCTCCGGTGCGAGCCAGTTCGTTGCCGGCGAGCTGATCTTGTGTCACGAGATGCACGGTCGTTGCGGGGCGGGTCGCAAGTGCCTGTGCGACCGCCACGCCGATCGGTCCACCGATCGGGTCGAAAACAACAACGGTCACCGGGCCTTCATCGTGTTGGGTTTCATTCGGCAACCGTGGTTCGCCCGTGTCGAGCCATATTGCGCACAAGTCCGCAGCGGACATGACGTGCGGCTGGGCCGATTTCGCAATCTTGTAGGTCGGGTTACCGTTCACCGAACCGGTTGCGGCAAGAACTGTTTCGTTGCGTGATCCAAGGTCGTCCGGAGTCATCATTTGCCCATACGCAATATCGACTTGGAGGCGTTTTGTTTCTGCAACAAGCCAGTCTGCGAAGCGCGCAAGATGCGGGTTCCCTGATCCTGCAACGGGGAACCGGAGACGCGACCCCGCAGTGTTGGTCTTTTCAACGACGCGAACGTGATGTCCAAGGAGTGCCGCGGTGCGTGCGGCCTCTAAACCTGCCGGGCCGGCACCAACCACCAACACTGACGACCCAGTCGCGCTCGAAGGCGGTTGCACAATGCCATCTGCAAGTGGCGCTGGTTCATCTGTTTCGTGACCGGATGAGGGTTCAACGATGCACGACACAATGGGATTCCGCGGGTCGCGCACCATGCACAACTGATTACACAACACGCACGGCCTGATCTGGGCTTCCATACCAGACGCGACCTTGTTTCCAAGCGCGGGGTCTGCAATTTGGGCTCGGGTCATTTCCACGAGATCACAAATGCCCGCCTCAAGTGCATCATTTGCCATGGCGGGGTCGATCACCGAGCCTTGCAAAACAATCGGGGTCGCAATTTCAGCAGCCCGAAGCGCCAACGTGATTTGAGCACACAGGTCGCGATTGAAGCCGGGCGCTTCATGAAAATCGGGTCGCGTCGCAGACAGTGTGAAGATCGATCCACGGACCACCACGAGATAATCAACCAATGGTGCGAGGGCGACCGCAACGTCCGCCGCCGCCTCTGGTGTGATTCCAGCCCACGGGGCAAGCTCATCACAACTCAATCGCAGCCCAACGATTGGGGCAGATTCAGTGGAAGAAAGGTTGGTGCGCACCGTGGCGATCACTTCTTGAGCGAACGCAAGTCGATCGTTACCCCACTTGTCATCGCGCATATTCGTGAGGCCGGATAAAAACTGGCGGATTAGCGAGTTTTGCCCCGCATTAATTTCGACTCCGTCAAGACCTGCGGCGCTTACTCCTCGTGCTGCAGCACCAAAGCCAGAAATGACTGCGGCGATGTCGTCGTCTTCCATCCATTTTGGGACTTCACGTGAGTTCACTTCCGGCACACGCGACGGGGCCAGCAGCGGCATCTGGTTATAGGCCGAAGATCCTTGGCCACCTGCATGACCCAGTGCCGCGATCACTAGCGTTCCCGTGTCTTCGCTTCGCACCGCTTCTGTAACGAGTCGCCAGCCATCGATGCTGTGTTCGGCCAGCGGTGCTCGTTCGTAGGGCCAATCTGATTCATGCACCGATGCTTCTTCGATGACGATGACGCCTGCCCCACCGGCGGCGCGACGTGCGTAATACGCCGCGTGACGTTCTGAGATTGCACGGCCACGTGCGAGATTGGTTTCGTGCGGTCCGAAAAGCAGCCGGGTCGGAGCTTCCCGGCCGCCGAGACGGATCGGGTCGACGAGGGTCACTGTTGAATCGACGCCGCCACTGGTTTTGGTCGAAGCGTCACGCGTGAATGCCCTGGGCCTGGAGACGGGCGTTCAACTCCAGCAGACGTCGCGGCAAGCAACAACGCTTCGCCATGACCGTTGACACATTCGGGGTCGGGTCCATCCAGTGGTACTCCGGTGAAGAATTTTGTTGCCATACAGCCGCCTTGGCAGGCGTCATACATGCCACAGCTCGCACACGCACCTGCAGGTTCGGCTGGATCACGGTACTCCGCGAATTTTGTTGATGAACGCCAAACCTTTGTGAAGCCGCCTGTGTCGCGAATTGAGCCGCCTTTGAATTCGGGATGCATCACGAATGGGCACGCATAGACGTCGCCGATTGGGTCGATCAGACAGACCACGCGCCCTGCGCCGCACATGTTGAGACCGGGTAGCGGTTCTCCAAGGGCATTGAGGTGAAAGAACGAATCACCGGTCAACACTTCGGGGTGGGCGTGCAACCAGTGATAGATCGTGCGCTGCTGCTCGTTCGTGGGGTGCAAGTCATGCCACGAATCCGCGCCACGTCCCGCGGGCCGCAAGCGGGTCACACGAAGTTGTGCCCCATAGCTTGCTGCCATTGCCGCAAAGTCATCGAGTTGGTCGACATTGTGCCGAGTGACGACGATCGAAATCTTGAACGGTCCGAAATCGGCGGCCGCAAGGTTTTCCATCGCGGCACGCGCCATCGCGAAACTGCCCTGGCCGCGTACCGCATCGTTGATCGCAGCCGTTGCTCCGTCGATCGAGATCTGCACGTCGAGGTAGTCCATTGCGGCAAGACGCTGCGCGGTTTTTTGGTCGATGCGCGAACCATTGGTCGAGAACTTCACACCCACGTTTGAGGCAATTGCGTATTCGATGATTTCGAAGAAGTCGCGACGAATGGTGGGTTCTCCACCGCCAATATTGACGTAGAACACTTGCATTGCCGCGAGTTCGTCAATGAACGCTTTGGCTTCTGCGGTCGAGAGTTCTCTGGGGTCGCGTCGTCCGGACGACGACAGGCAATGCACACAAGCAAGGTTGCAGGCGTAGGTCAGTTCCCAGGTCAGACAAATCGGGGCATCAAGGCCGCGTTTGAGTTCGTCAACGAGCATCGATTACTCCGGCGTGTTCAAGTTCGTTCAATGCGGCTACAAACGCGTCCTGTCGCACTCGCTCGATCCCGACGGTGTCAAGCGCGGCTTGGACGTTGGCTGTGGATTCGAGCGTTTCAACGACCTCGACAATGTCGGGCGAGCGCAGAAACACGAGTCGGCGATTGTCGTAGTTGTAGGCAAGCGCGCCAAAAGGCTCTGGCCGCAACGCCACCTGCGGGTTAAGACGATACGGCTGATCGAGAGCGACGCTCATGGTCGTTGAACAGTCGAGGTCAGTAGACCCCGCACATCCCGTCAATGGAAATTTCTTCAACGAGCACTTCAACCTCGGGCTTTTCGTCGAGCGATTCGGTGTCGGCGTTTTCCGTGACTTCGATTGTCGTCATGTCGGTCCCCTTTGCACGGTCTCCAATGGCGGATTTGTTGTCGCGACATTATCGGCCGTACTCGTGAACGGCCATTTCGTCGCACATTGAAACGCGTTGGGTCCACCACGATTGCACTATTTCACTCTCCCTCGCGTGATTTCATGTTTTCTAAACATTGCCACTTGCATTGCGATATTCTCTCGCGTGTTCTGTCCTTCAGAGGGCGCTGGGGTTCCGGAACGATGCCATTCGTCACGACGACCCGGTTGTTCGAACGAGTTGTTCGTGACGGCCAAGCAAACAGCAATGGAGGAACTTCCTTGTCCACTCTTCGCCATCAAATCCGTCACGCCGGGGCAATTATCGGTTGCGTCGCGCTGCTGAGCATTGGTGCTGGCTTGACCGCAAGCACTGCAGGAGCCGCATCGTCGGGTGTCCAGTCTGACTGCCCGTCAACAACAGCAAACGCCAAGTACGTGCGCTACCTCTATGTCATGGCTCTCGGTCGCTGTCCGGATGCTGGAGGCCTCGCGTTTTGGACTGCCAAGCTTGACAACGGAGCCTCGCGCCGAAGTGTCGCTGATGCATTCGTTTGGTCAAACGAGGTCTTGGGCGGTTCGGTATTTCGCTTCTACGGGGATGTGCTGCACCGGGCGCCGACCGGTCCCGAAATTGGTGCGGGCATGGCAACGATGAACCGCGACATTGAAGACCTCAAAACCGTGCTACTCGCGGGCAACGAGTACTACAACACGTTCGGTGGCAATGCCACCAACTGGCTCAAGTCGCTGTACCCCGCAATCTTGGAAGGCCGATCGGCTGACGCAGGAGGCTTGGCCTTCTTTGGGGCCATGCTTGGTTCAAACCCTTCGCTCACGACTCGAACCAAGGTCGTCAACGCACTCGTCCACAGTACCGAGGAGCATCGCTTCTGGGTCGTGTGCTCCTATGGTCCGGCGTTGTTGCGTGATGGATCCCCATCCGAGATTGCATGGTGGGTGAACTGGCTGAATGGCCCTGGCAACGGCAATACGCAAGCCATGTGGGCGATCTTCCTGTCGTCGAATGAAGGTTTTGCAAAAGCGCAGTACCAGCCAAACCTTCCAATCTCTTAGATCGTTGTGAGCCGGCGAGCGGGAGGTGCGAGTTCGGTGCCTCCCGTTTGTCGCGTGTCACATAGGCAAGTGGCATTTTGCGCACTAGGGTGGGCGCGTCGTGCCAGGTCGGCCGACATCGCAATGCAGTAAGGGGACACCATCATGGAGACTCAGGCCGCCGTCCTCCGGGAACTCGGAGGCACCTGGAACGTCGAAACCATCACACTTGATCCGCCCAAAGCAGGCGAGGTCCTTGTTGAACTCCACGCTTCGGGCATGTGCCACTCCGATGAGCACTTGGTCACCGGCGACTTGGCCGCAGCGCTACCCATCATTGGGGGCCACGAAGGGGCTGGCGTTGTGCTTGAGGTTGGCGAAGGCGTTACTCATGTCGCCCCTGGCGATCATGTGGTGTTCAGCTTCGTGCCATCTTGTGGCCAGTGTCCGAGTTGTGCGAGTGGTCATTCGAACTTGTGCGACAACGGAGCCGCTTTGCTGATTGGCATTCAACTCGATGGTACAACCCGTCATCACGCCGCCGATGGCAGCGACATTTACACGATGGTGTGTTTGGGCACGTTTGCGAAACACACGGTGGTCAACGGTTTCTCATGCGTGAAGATTGACCCACAAATTCCATTGGAACTCGCGTGTCTTGTGGGGTGTGGCGTGACAACCGGTTGGGGTTCGTCGGTGTATGCCGGTGAAGTGAAGCCCGGCGAGAACGTTGCGGTCATTGGCGTTGGGGGTATCGGCGCGGCTGCCATTCAAGGGGCCAAGGCGGCCGGCGCACGCAACATCATTGCCATTGATCCGGTGGAGTTCAAGCGTGACGAGGCAAAGCGTTTTGGGGCAACGCACGTTGCGGCGAACTTGGCTGAAGCCACCGCGGTGATCGGCGAAGCCACCTGGGGACGCATGTGTGACGTGATCGTGTGTGCGGCAGGCGTTGGCGACGGCGAGCAGGTTGGTTCGATCATGGCGCTCACCGCGAAGCGTGGCCGAGTGGTGGTGACCAATATTCACCCGATGAGCGAAGATCACATTCAGATTGGACTCTGTGATCTGACACTTATGGAAAAGAAGCTGATTGGCACAATCTTTGGTTCGGCAAACCCGAAAGCCGACATTCCGAAGTTGTTGGAGTTGTTTAGCCTTGGCCAACTTGACCTGGGCGGTATGGTGACCCGTGAGTACGCGCTCGAAGACATCAACCAGGGTTACGCCGACATGCGCGAAGGCAAGAACATCCGCGGCGTGCTGCGCTACAAGTGATCTGACGCAACCAAGTCGGCAATGGTGCCGGTCAAAGAACAACCCCGTTGTTACTACCCAGTAACATCGGGGTTGTTCGCGTCCACCATGTACAGGAGTACCCGTGTCTTCCCGTCTTCCCGCCGCACAGCGACGGCGCCAGCTCCTTGATGTGGCCCTCGGCGAGTTCGCACGTGATGGCTTCCGCGGCACGACAATGGACCGCATTGCAGACGCGGCGGGTGTGACAAAACCCGTGTTGTATCAGCACTTTCCGTCAAAACGTGACTTGTTCCTTGAGCTGCTCGCCGATTTCGGCAGCCGCCTGAGCGACACGATTGTGAACGCTGCCGCAACCGCGGGCAGCCCCCACGCGCAAGTAGCACGTGGTTTCTCTGCGTATTTCGCGTTTGTCGATCAACATCGAGATGCGTTCTACGTGCTCTTTGGCGGCGGCACAAAGCTTGACCCAGAGTTCGCATCGATCGTGCAAGGGTTCGAAGACGACATGGCAGAAACGATCGCGGAACTCATCGTGATTGATGGCCTGCCTGACGCGCACCGCCAACTCTTGGCACACGGCATCGTCGGGATTGCCGAAGTAACCAGTCGAAACTGGTTACGTTCGGCGGATCAAATCGGCCATCTGCAAAGCGAAGTCCTGGCAGAACAGATCGCCACACTGGCATGGGCCGGACTGCGCGGCGTCCAACCCGCGTGAGAAGTTATTCGATGCGAAGGCCCGAAATCGCTCGGGCAATCACGAGCTGTTGGATCTGCTCGGTACCTTCAAAGATGTCCATGATCTTCGAGTCACGGTGCCAACGCTCAACGGGGTACTCACGGGTGTAGCCGTAACCACCAAGAATCTGAATGGCACGCTCAGTCACCCACACCGCGGTCCGTGCGGCTTTGAGCTTGGACTGCGAACCTTCCGCGTGGACATAACCGCCACCGTTGCGTGACAGCCAGGCGGCACGCCACACCAGCAGGCGCGACGCGTCAATCTCGGTCTTCATGTCGGCCAACATGAACGCAATCGCTTGGTTCTCGATGATTGCTTTGCCGAACGCTTGGCGTTCTTTGGCGTACTGCAGTGAGTACTCCCATGCGGCACGGGCAATGCCAAGGGCCATTGCGGCCACAGCCGGGCGAGTTGCCTCGAAGGTTGCCATTGCGGGCTGCTTGCCACTGTGACCCGCGTTTGGGTTCGTCAGAGCTTCGCGAGCTCGCGCAAGTTTCTCATCAAGCTTTTCTTTCGTGCCGAGCAGACACGAACCGGGCACCCGCACATCATCAAGAACAACTTCTGCCGTGTGCGAGGCCTTGATGCCCATCTTCTTGTACTTTTGGCCTTGACTAAGACCTGGTGTGCCGGGGGGCACGATGAAACTTGCTTGGCCACGGCCGCGCAATTCGGGGTCAACCGATGCAACCACCACGTGGACGTCTGCGATGCCACCGTTGGTGATCCATGCTTTGGTGCCGTTGAGCACCCATTCGTCTTTTGCCTCGTCGTACACAGCACGGGTCCGCAGCGACGACACATCAGAACCTGCGTCGGGCTCGGACACACAGAATGCGCCGAGTGCAATCTTTTCTGGGGTTCCGTAACACTGTGGGACCCATTCAAAGATTTGCTCGGGTGTTCCGTTGCCTGCAATCCCGGCTGCGGCGAGACCCGAGCCAAAGATGGCAAGGCCGATACCCGCGTCGCCCCAGAACAATTCTTCCATGGCAACCGGCAACGTCAATCCAGACGCGTCACCCATCATGGCGTTGGCCATGAAGTCCATCGAGTACAAGCCAACCTTTGCGGCTTCTTCCACGATTGGATACGGGAACTCTTCTTTTTCGTCCCATTCTTCTGCTGCGGGGCGCACGACATTCTCGGCGAACTCGTGAACCCACTGTTGGATCTGGAGTTGATCTTCGTTCAGCGACAGGGAAAATTCGGACATCGCGGGGCAACCTCGCAGGTAGGAATCGAACGACACCCTAAGTTACCACTCAGTAACCTAGGGAAGAAGTTCACTCGGGTCAGGCGCGTGTGATTTGTGTCCCCGCTGACGTATCGACCACAAGCCATCCAGCGTTGATCAACTCATCGCGCAGCGCATCAGCACGGGCAAAATCTTTGTCACCACGCGCTTTGTCACGCTGTTTGACAAGGTCAGCGATTGCGTCTGGCACGTCGGATTCGATGATTGCGACGAGTTCTAGTCCGAACGTCGAGCAGATTTCTTGCACCGCACCGAATAGGGCCGCCGCCTCGCCTTTATTGTCGTCGTCAAGCGCGCTATTCACACGTCGTACCGTCTCAAAGAGCACCGCTGTAGCACCCGGCGTGTCAAGGTCATCATCCATCGCGTCAACGAATCGCTCCATGACCTCGACATCGGGGAGTGCCGGGCCAAGACCCGCACGTTCGGCCCGTGCCGCGAGGCCGTCAAGGCGGCCAAGCGCAGCTTCGGCATCAGCGATGCTCACCGGGGTGACATCAATGGGCGACCGGTAATGGGCACGCAAGACCAACAAACGGAACGCACGCGGGTCGTGTTGCTCAATGAGTTCGACCAGGTTCGTGAAGTTCCCAAGGGACTTCGACATCTTTGTGCCGTCGACTTCAACGAAACCGTTGTGGACCCAAAAGTGGGCAAAGTCTTTGCCATCGGCAATCGCTTGTGCTCGTTCGTTCTCGTGATGAGGAAACGACAAGTCCAGGCCGCCACCGTGAATATCAAAACCTTCGCCCAGCAAATCGAGTGCCATCACCACACATTCGGTGTGCCACCCAGGGCGGCCTGCACCCCACGGTGAGGGCCACGACGGTTCGCCGGGTTTCGCAAACTTCCATAAAGCAAAGTCGATTGGTGACTCCTTCTCAGCGGGCCCTTCCACTCGAGCTCCAGCACGCAACGACTCAATCGACTGGCGTGCCAACTTGCCGTAATCATCAACGGTTCCCGTCCGAAAATACACGCCGTCTGCGATCACATACGCTTTGTTCTCGGCGACAAGGCGTCCGACGAGCGCAACCATTTGATCGACGTAAGCGGTGGCGTGAGGATCATATGTGGGTCGCAGCACACCAATCGCGTCCATCGCGTCCCACCAAATCGTTTCATTTGTCTGGGCGACGTGGGTGGCTTCGACCCCGAGCTCGGCCGCCCGGGCAATGATCTTGTCGTCTATGTCGGTGATGTTCGACACGTAGGTCACATCGTTGCCCGCAAAGCGCAAGTAACGCCGCAAAATATCGAATACCAATGAGAAGCGGCCGTGGCCGAGATGCGGTGGTCCATACACCGTTGGGCCACAGACGTACATGGAAACCTGACCGGGATTGCGTGCCGCAAATGGCACGACTTCACCTTTTGCCGTGTCAAACAAAGACAACATGGCGTGCCACGTTACCGGCCGAGGACCAAGGGATCTGTTGTGAAGAGTGGTCGGTGCGCCAAACTGGGCACTGCAGGTTCGTCTCTGGGAGCACAATGCAGATCACATCGACCGGCCACGCCGGGTTGTTTATGGAAACCGCGGGCGGCACGATCTTGTGCGATCCGTGGTTGTATCCGGCGTATTTCGCGTCATGGTTTGTGTTCCCCGACAACTCGTCACTTGATTGGGATCGCCTCGGAGAGTGCGACTTTCTCTACGTGTCGCATCTCCACCACGATCATTTCGATGCCGAAAACCTGTCACGCCATGTGTCAAAAAATGCGAACGTGTTGTTGCCAGACTTCCCCGTGGACGATCTTGAAGATGCGCTGCGGTCGTTGGGCTTCAGACGGTTTACGCATGTTCCCAACAACACCCCGGTCGAACTTGATGGCATGCGTGTGCAGATCAGTGCATTGACCGCACCCAATGATGGGCCACTTGGCGACTCGGCCTTGGCCGTTGATGACGGCAGTGCGCTGGTGCTGAATCAAAACGACGCCCGCCCGCTTGGCTACGACGACCTTGGATCTTTTGCTGACGACCGTGGCTACGACGCGCACTTCCTGCAGTTCTCTGGCGCGATTTGGTATCCGATGGTCTACGACCTGCCAACAAAGCTCAAGACCACCGAGGGCATCAAGAAGCGGGCGAACGGCATGGAGCGAGCAATGCGTTACGCCACCGATCTTGGGGCGCGGTTTATCTTCCCGAGTGCAGGGCCGCCGTGCTTTCTCGACGATGACCTTTGGGCTCTCAACGATCTCGGGGACGATCCATCAAACGTCTTTCCTGACGCCTATGCGTGGCGCACGTTTTTAGAGAGCCGCGGGCAGGACAATGCCCGGATTCTCATTCCGGGTAGCACCGCGACGTTGCAGCGTGACCCAACATCCAACGCCACGACTTGCGCGGTGAATCATCTCATTGACGACGCATCGGTCGACGAGATCTACAACGACAAAGCCACGTATCTGCACGCGTACGCGCAGCGTCAAGCGTCACGCATTGTGCAAGAACGCGCTGCTTGGGCGGCTCCTGGAATCAACATTTTTGATGAGATAAAGGATTGGTTCGAGCCGCTCATCGCACTTTCGACCCAGTTCGTCGCGGGCATTGGCGCACCCGTTGAGATCGTCGCGCTTGGATCTGGCGATGTCGTGGACGAATCGATTGTCATTGACTTCCCCAACCGAGTTGTGCGTCGACCAAACGGTGGCGAAAAATGCCGCTACCGGTTTCGTGTTGCGCGCCCACTCGTTGAACGCCTCGTCGCCGACCATGAAATCGATTGGGTCAACACCTTGTTTCTTTCGGCCCGATTTGAAGCACACCGAGCTGGCCCCTATAACGAGTACCTCTACACGTTCTTTAAGTGTTTGAACGAAGAGCGCCTTGAGTACGCCGAAGGTTGGTACGCGGAAGCTCGTGATGACGAGGCGCGCATTGAGCTCGACGGTTGGCGTATGCAAGCACGTTGTCCGCATCTGAAAGCCGAGCTTGCGCATTTTGGATCGGTCGAGGGCACGACGCTCACGTGCCGGATGCACGGGTGGCAATGGGATCTCGAAACGGGTCGCTGTTTGACTTCAAAAGGTCACGAACTCGCGTGTGAATGGACTGGCGACGCTGAGCGAGCCGATGACTGACCTGGCATCATTGACCACGCTGGGCGTGGGCGGTGGCGCGCAACGGTTTTTTTCGATTCGTCGCAGGGAAGAAGTCATCGCCACGTTTGCGGTTGCGGACCTACGCGGCGAGCCGGTCACCGTGCTTGGCGGTGGATCAAACGTGGTCGTTTCTGATGCCGGGCTCGACGGGACAGTTGTGCAAATCTCCGGCGGGGCGACGGGCGTGCGCCATATCGGTGACGACGTCATCGAGTTCACCGTGGACGCGGGTGTGAACTGGGATACGTTCGTGGCCGCAACCGTCGATGCTGGCGCAGCCGGTTTCGAACTGCTTAGTGGCATTCCTGGCACCGTTGGGGCTGCACCGGTGCAAAACATTGCGGCGTACGGGCAACAGGTGTGCGATGGCATCGCCGGGATTGGTGTGTACGACCGGCACAGTGGTCTGATTGGCGAAGTTCCACCCTCCGAGTGCGGTTTTGGGTATCGCACGAGTCGATTCAAAGATGGTGATTGGACGGGTCGGGCAACGATCACCCATGTTCGATTTCGCCTGCAGCGTGCTGCCTCAAATCCTCCCCCGCCCCCGACCTATGGGGATCTTCAGCGCTGGTTTGAGGCGAGCGGAGCTGACTCGAGTGATTTGGCAACGCGTCGCGCCGCCACGCTGGCGGTACGACGCGCAAAGTCGATGGTGCTCGATGCCGATGATCCGATGTCGCGCAGTGCCGGCTCGTTTTTTATGAATCCAACGGTGCCTTCCGCCGTTGCTGATGATTTGATCGAAACGTTCGCGCACGACGGCTTGAACGTGACCTATCTCGAAGGTCAACGCCAGAACAATCCCGACGACTTAACGCGGCGAATTCCCGCGGCGTTGCTGTTAGTCCAAGCCGGGTTCCGGCCCGGCGACACCTGGGGGCCAGTCCAGTTGTCAACCAAACATGTGCTCGCAATCGTTGCTCGTAATGGCGCAAGTGCTGACGACATTTGGCAGTTATCGTGGCTCATTCGCAAGCGCGTCGAAGCAGAGTCGGGCGTGACCTTGCACTGTGAGCCACAGTT
>CAZJAZ010000015.1:0-51973 GCA_964544305.1 uncultured Iamiaceae bacterium
GCCGCCTACGAGCTCTTTACGCCCAATAAATCCGGACAACGCTCGCCCCCTACGTATTACCGCGGCTGCTGGCACGTAGTTGGCCGGGGCTTCTTCTGCAGGTACCGTCAATTTCGTTCCTGCTGAAAGGGGTTTACAACCCGAGAGCCTTCGTCCCCCACGCGGCGTTGCTGCGTCAGGCTTTCGCCCATTGCGCAAGATTCCCCACTGCTGCCTCCCGTAGGAGTCTGGACCGTGTCTCAGTTCCAGTGTGGCTGATCGTCCTCTCAGACCAGCTACCCGTCGTCGCCTTGGTAGGCCGTTACCCTACCAACTAGCTGATGGGACGCGAGACCCTCCTGAAGCGGAATCCATTTCCTCATGTGACCATGCGATCTCATGAGGGTATCCGGTATTAGTCCAAGTTTCCCTGGGTTATCCCGGTCTTCAGGGCAGGTTTCTCACGTGTTACTCACCCGTTCGCCACTAGGTCTTCCCCTGTCTTGCGACAGGTTGGACCCCGTTCGACTTGCATGTTTTAGGCACGCCGCCAGCGTTCGTCCTGAGCCAGGATCAAACTCTCCATCAAGACTTTGGGTTGGCACCGTGAAGGCACCTCACCGCAATCCAAGAGAGCCAATTCGGGGCTGGCTAGCCCGTCATTGACTGGCACAAGCGCGAACAATCTGACGATTGTTCATTTTCGTTGTGCGTTTACTGCATTATTTTGAACGACGACACCATAACCACAAGGGTCATAATGCGCGTCGCCCGCACTCGCTATGTCCTCTCTTCCGTTTTCAAGGAGCATCTGCTCGCCGCACATGCTCGACTTTCGTCGAGGTTGGTGCGAGATGCTCATCCGCATTGGGTCTTGCGACCGGAGCGTTGAGCGGGCTGCCATTGTAGAGCCTGCGGTTCCGGCGAGTCAACTCAGCGGTTGTGCAGTCCCTGTGGGCAGCGAGTGACCACGATACGAGATGGGTATGTTTCGTTCCAAATCGAACACCGATGGTGTCGTTATTTCTCGTCGGCCACAAGCAGCGCATAGGCCTTTCGCCCTTTGCGGAGAAGGGCAAATCGGTCGTGAAGAAGTTTGTCGCGTGTGAAGGTTTCGTCGGTAAGCACTCGACCATCGTTGCAATACGCCCCGCCTTGTTCGACGGCACGACGAGCTTCGCTTCTTGATGCACACAGCCCTGAACGGACGAGCGCGTCGAGTAGCTCCAGGCCATCAATTTCGGCCATTGTGATGCGCAGCGTGGGAATTTCATCGATCAACGTCGCCAAAGTTTCTGGCTGTGTGCCCGTAACGTCACCGCCAAAGAGCACCTGCGAAGCTTCTTTTGCCTGCTCGGTCGCCACGGGCCCGTGAACCAGGTTGGTGACTTCGTGTGCAAGGCGTTTTTGGGCAACACGTTGATGGGGAGCTTGTGCGTGCTGCGCGAGGACCACAGCGATCTCATCAATCGAAACCAACGTGAGTTGTTTGAGGAGACGTTCGACCTCGGTGTCTTGGGCATGCATCCAGAATTGGAAGAACTTGTATGGGCTCGTGCGCTGTGGATCAAGCCAAACATTTTCGCCCGAGGCCGACTTGCCAAATTTGGTGCCATCGCTGCGAAGCAGAAGCGGCCACGTCAGCGCATGGGCAGTACCGCCGCCACGTCGCCGAATCAGATCCGTGCCCGCCACGATGTTGCCCCATTGGTCGGAGCCGCCTACTTGGAGTTCACAGCCACGATTCGCGTGCAGCCACCAAAAGTCATGGGCTTGGAGAAGTTGGTACGAGAACTCGGTGAACGAAATACCGTTCTCGCTTTGAAGCCGAGCCGAGACCGATTCTCGGGCAATCATCTGATTGACCGTGACGTGCTTGCCGACGTCTCGCAAAAAATCAAGCAATGAAACGGGCACGGTCCAATCCGCGTTGTCAACCATTTCCCAACGTGACTCGTCGCCCATGACACGGGTGATTTGTGCCGCGATTGCTTCTTTGTTGTGAGCAAGATCGTCCGCATCAAGTAGGTTCCGCTCATCAGAACGGCCACTGGGGTCACCCACCATCCCGGTCGCTCCACCCACAAGAGCCAGCGGCCGATGACCGGCATCGCCAAACCGACGAAGGCCAATGATCCCGAGTAAATGCCCAACATGAAGGCTGTCCGCGGTCGGGTCGAATCCGCAGTACAGCGTCACCGACCCCGCGTTCAATCGTGCCGCCAAAGCTTCCCGGTCGGTCGAGTCGTGGATGAGCCCACGTGCATCTAGATCTTCAAGCAATTCGTTTGTGGATTCCACGGGTTTATCGTCGCGCATTTCGACACCGCAGCGAGTACCGGTTTCGATCTTCGCGGTGAACACAGGGCCAGGATTGGGGCGCGGCCACCCACAATGTCAACATTGTCGTGATGTCTGACGAACCACTCCAGAGCGGCCTCCCCAGCAAATGGGCACTTGGTGCCGGCATTGGCTTTTTCATGTTGATGGCGCTGTTTTGGATCGCGATCTATTCGGGGGTTTTCACCCACCGCAACCCTGACAAGCTCTATGACACAGCCTGGGTGAGCGCGGCGCAAAAGATCTGCACGCCTGCTTCTGACGCAATACAAAATCTGCCCAATGCAACCACCGCCAAGAAGCCATCCGACCGCTCCAAACTGCTTGACCGCGGCAGCGCCTATCTTGAGCCAATGCTTGACAATTTAGAGGCGCTTCCTCTGCCATCCAAGGCCTCGGATCGCAAGATCGTCAACGGTTTCTTGCAGGATTGGCGTATCTACATCAAAGACCGCCACACGTTCTCTCAGGCGCTCCTCACCGATCCGAACGCCAAGCCGCTGTTTACCGAAGTGCATGGTGGCTGGGCCAGCGATGCGATCGATGCGATGGCAAATGCGAACAACATCGTGGAATGCGCAACACCGCAGGACATGTAAGCGTGAGCGATTACCACATGTTTCACAAGGTTGGAATCAACCGCTCTTATTTGATACGAAGCGGCGAACGCCTGATCCGCTGACGTCAACGAACCGGCGTAGTTTTTCGATATGGAACTGTAGTGTGCTGCCAACAAATGGCGGTTGTCCACGTTGCGCACGCCACTTGTTCACCGCTTCGTCGTCGAGTTGGAGATCAATCATCCGTTGCACGTCGCGCCACCGAACCACAAGTGGCACCCCTGAAGCAGCGGCGCGCCGCAACGAGCGAAGCCGCGGAACCACCTCCCATTCGGGTAGCGCAGTAACAAGTTCACCCGGCTGTGATTCCCCGAGTGCGACCTGCTCGGCCAAGTCCCAGATCGGCTCGACCCCAAGTTGTGACGCAATTCTACGAGCGGTGTTCGCTTCGTTGACATTGAGCGACTCATGACCTCGCCGCCATTCATCGATTGCTCGACTGCACGGGTCGTAGAAATTCACCGCAGCATGGATCGCCAGATGTACCGCATGTGCGGGAACATCAAGAACGGGCAATACGTTGCCGTCGACCGTGAGAGCGGCGACGTGTGCGGCCAGAACGTCGAACGTGCGGCGAGGGTGAATCGTCACATAGGGAAGCGTGAGATGAAGATCGACGTCTGGCGCGTCATCGAGATGAAACGCGTCGCTGTGACCGTGGCGATCAATCCGGCGATAGCCCTTGGTTTTCAGCACCTTGGTCGCCTCGCCAAAAAAGCGGGGGTCAACGAGCAAATCAATGTCGGCCGAAGGACGAACTTCCCCGTCACCATAGAAGCGCGTGCGAGTGACCGGGCCTTTGAGCACAATGCTTCGGGCGCCAATTTCTGCGAATGATCGCACGAGGGGCGCAATTCTTGATTCATGGCGCGTGGTTGCCGCCTGACCGGCGATGACAGCCAAACGTGCAATCGCGTCGTCGTATTCCGTCACGTGCGCATCATTGCAAAAAGCTCGGCAATGGCTTCGGCTGCTTCACCCCGCACACCGCGCACAGAACGCGCTCGACGAGCGACCATCGCGGCAGCACGTAAGACCTCGGCGCTGCGCGCCTGTGCCGCAACCGCATTCTCAAGAAGCACCTGTGCGGCGGCTGCTTGATCCATGGCCTCGACCGCCCACGACTTTCCGTTCTGATACTCGAGCGCAGCAACAACGCTGATCGGGTTTGGTCCGGTCACCACGGTGCCAGAAAGCTCACTCGCCATTACTTCACGTCGACCTGTTGCCTCGCGCATTGACAGCCGTCTCGGATACGGGTGCACCAAACAATCAGTGTCGAGCACGGCATACTCATCCGACGAATAACACGCTCCAGCCCGAACCAACTCGGCAACAAGTGTTGACTTGCCCGCCATTGACCTACCTGGCAACACGAGGGCTCGACCATCGATCACTACGACACCAGCGTGAATAAACACGAGTCCTGGTGCATCAACAGCGACGAGCGAACGAATTGCCTGGTCAACGGCATGGAGTGCAAGCGCCTGGTCGGTGAACGTTTGGGTCGCGCCCTCACGATCAGACACGGAAAAGCTGTCACCATCTCGGACCACTTGTACGATGCCATTGGCAGACTCGTCGCTTGTCCACTCAATCGACCCGGGCGGGAGGTAGGACCGAATTGCATCAACGAGCGCTTCGAGGGAACCAGAACAACCAGCCTGGGTTTCAACACTGGACGTCTCCTCATGGCTGTTGATCTTCACGTCCACCACGACCCGGACTCCATAGGCCTCGATTGTGATCCGCTGTTCCCCCACGTGCACCTCTGCAGCGTACTCGCGGGCCAGGGTGACCTCGTCTCCTCTACTTGAGTGGAGCCGGTACTTGTCGCAGAACGCGCTGCTATGCAGCGTGTTCTGCGACAAGTACCGGCTAACGCGGTGGGATTGAGTCCATTTTGGGTCGTCGTGGATACGAGACATGCGGATTGCCGTCCAACCAGAAACGCCACGGCCTTGTTGTTGCCGCACGAATACCGACACGTGGCCCACACACAATTGACTCGCTCGGCACGTTCCCTGCACAAAGCCAGATCCGCCCAGAAGGCGACGCAAGCAGGTCAACTCCCCCGTCATCACCGGTCACGCCAAGAGCCGCACATACCTTGCCCGGCCCAGAACCAAGATCACGATCCTGCTTTGCTTTTGGCCGATCCTCATACATGGCATCAAGGCCACCAAGGGGTTCAATGGCTCGGACTAACACGGCCGCAGCGGTGCCAATCGGCCCACACACAATGTTTGCGCACCAATGCATGCCATATGACCGGTAGACATACAAGTGGCCGGCCTCACCAAACATCACCTGTGTACGTGGTGTCGGGCCTCGAAACGCATGGCTCGCCGGGTCAACCTCACCTTTGTACGCCTCCACCTCCACGATGCGCCCGATGCGCTCGACATCCCTCCCATCGAGCACGTGCAAGTGTGCACCGAGCAACTTTGGGGCAACCAGAACAGGATCCCCTACGAGGTCGGTGCGCGTGATGCTCACGTCAACAAAGCGCCTGCGCTGTGACCCGGGGCTGCGGCCTAGATCGTTTCTGCTCGAGCCCGATCAACCGCGATGCGTTCACGAAACGACTCTCGTTGCACCGCGACCGGACCCGGGCCTGCGCCGCCAGGTGTCGTGCGACGCGCAACAGCAACGCCAGGCTCCAAGAGTCCCACGGCTTCGTCGCCAAGATCTGGGTGCGCGGCAACGAGTTCGGTTAACGGGACATGACGATCTATTGAGTCGCGCACGAGCCCCCCAACGATCGCATGCGCCTCACGAAATGGGGTGCCACGCTCGACCAGCCACTCTGCCAAGTCAGTCGCAACCAAATACGGCGAATCCGCAGCGGCTTGCATTCGTTCAACCGACGGGGTCGCGGTCGACACCAATCCATTCATTGCACCAAGGGCCAACAGGATCTGATCGATCGCATCAAACAACGGTTCTTTGTCTTCTTGGAGATCACGGTTGTATGCGAGCGGCAAACCTTTCAACGTGGCAAGCATGCCGGTCAGATTTCCAATGAGACGACCCGCTTTCCCGCGAGCCAACTCGGCAATGTCGGGATTCTTTTTCTGAGGCAGCATCGATGAGCCCGTCGAATAGCCGTCGTCAAGGGTGAGAAAGCCGAATTCCTCCGACGACCACAACACAATCTCCTCCCCTACTCGAGAAAGATGGACGCCAACGAGCGCCAGGTCAAAAAGCACCTCGGCCACGAAATCTCGATCACCAACAGCATCGAGCGAATTGTCAAAAGCCGCGTCAAAGTTGAGATCTGCGGCAACCCCGTGTGGATCAAGCGGCAGCGACGAACCAGCGAGGGCACCCGCGCCAAGAGGAGAAATGTTCAAGCGTTTTCGAGTCGCAAGAAGGCGGTCAACATCACGGGCGAGCGCCCAACCATGCGCGAGTAGATGGTGGGCAAGCAGAACCGGTTGTGCACGCTGCAAGTGGGTATAGCCGGGCAAATAAATCTCACCCGCTGCCTCGGCAGAACGTAAGACAACATCTTGGAGATCCAAGATTCGTTCAATGACTTCTCCCAATGCACGACGCGTATACAACCGCAAATCAGTGGCAACCTGATCGTTGCGGCTTCGCCCCGTATGCAACTTCGCACCTGCGGCACCAGCAATTTCTGTGACGCGACGCTCAACCGCGGTGTGAATGTCTTCATCCGATGGAACGAAAACAAACGAGTCGTTCGCTAACTCGTCTTCAACGGTATCGAGCGCGGCAAGCACCTGCGCTGCCTCATCACCGTCGAAGATTCCTGCCCGTACCAACCCGCGCACATGGGCACGGGAACCGGCGAGGTCGTCTGCCGCGAGACGCCGATCAAAAGGCAAACTCACCGTATAGGCCATCAACTCATCGGCAGGGCCGCCCGCAAAACGGCCGTGCCACAGCGTGCTCACTTGGCATGCCCTCTCGCACCGGGGCCTTGCCGCGCCGACCACGTCTCAAGCCCAAGCCCCCACAAGCGAACGAAACCGCCCGAATCTTCATGCCGGAAGCGGTCGTCGGCGTCATAGGTTGCAAGTTCGTAGTCGTACAAGCTGTGGTCGCTGCGACGGCCGGTCACCTCACAACTGCCCGGACTGAGATGCAACCGAACTTCACCGGTCACGAAACGTTGCGACGAGGTCACGAACGCGTCGAAGGCTTCTTTGAGTGGTGAGAACCACAGGCCGTCATAAATCAGTTCGGCATAGCGTGGCTCAATGCGGGCTTTCTCACGGTCGATGTCTCGTTCTAAACAAATCGACTCAAGATCTTTGTGGGCCTTGATTAAGGCCAAACTTGCTGGACATTCATATGTCTCACGCGACTTAATGCCCACCCGACGATTTTCAACCATGTCGATTCGTCCCCACCCAAATGCGCCAACGGTGGAGTTCAAGCGGTCAATGATGTCAAGCATTGCAAGACGCTCACCGTCAATCGAAACCGGCTTGCCCGCCTCAAAACCAACCACCACATCGATGGGCTCAGTCGCGGTTGGCTTCGTCAAGAGCCAAACACCCTGCGGGGGAACACGCCACGGGTCTTCCATCTCGCCACATTCGATCGCACGGCCCCACAAGTTGTCGTCGATCGAATACACCTTCTCTTTGGTGGCCTTGATCGGAATCTCAGTTCGATACGCGTAGAGGATCGACTCTTCGCGCGTCATACCCCAACCCCGTACCGGTGCAAGCACTTCTAAATCAGGGGCAAGCGAGCGCACCCCCACCTCAAAGCGCACCTGATCGTTGCCTTTCCCGGTACAACCATGGGCAACCGCTTGCGCCCCATGACGACGTGCCGCGGCCACTAAATGTTTGACGATGACGGGTCGGCTCAACGCGGATACAAGTGGATAACGCCCCTCGTACATCGCGTTCGCCGCCAATGCCGGTGCGACATATTCATCTGCGAACTCGGCGCGAGCGTCAATCACTTCGGCCGCGACGGCACCTGCCGCCAGCGCCCGTTCCTTGACTACATCCCAGTCTTCGCCAGCTTGGCCGACGTCAACAGACAGCGCAATGACCTCAACACCCCATTCTTCGATCATCCAACGCACAGCTACCGAAGTGTCGAGTCCCCCGCTATAAGCCAGTACGACGCGTTTTACCATGGGTGGTTAGCTCCTTGTAGTTGCGACACGGCTTTCGTGCGTGTCACCGTTGATGAGTGGGGTTTCCCCGTGAGAAATACCCGCGAGGTGGTTCAGACGGTCTGCCAAGGCGGCGCCACCATCGGGTTGTGTGGTGACCACCATGATGGTGTCATCACCGCACACATTCCCAAGTACGCCATCGAGTCCTGCCCGGTCGAGCGCGGAGCCAACAACGTGCGCGGATCCTGGCGGAGTCCGAATGACAACCAGATTTGCCGATGCTGAAACCGACACGACCCAGTCAGCCAAGATGCGTTGCAATCGATCATCGTGACCTCGCTGCGCAAAAGGCAGGTCCGGGACGGCATAGACGGTGGAGCCTTGCGGTCCTCGAACTTTGATCGCACCGATCTCGTCAAGGTCACGCGACACGGTGGCTTGGGTTGCAACGATGCCGTCGTCCGCGAGCAATTGAACAAGTTCGCTTTGATTGCGCACCATGGTCGCGCTCAAGAGCTCACCGATTCGATGCTGGCGCCGTGTTTTTGAGACGCTCACGGTGCGGCCTGTTCGACCAGCCACCAAAGTGCGCCACGTGCTGCGTGCATGCGATTGGCCGCTTGGACCCAAATTCGACTGCGAGAGCCGTCGAGCGCTGCGCCAGACACTTCTTCGCCCCGATGGGCTGGTAGGCAATGCATCAAGATGGTGTTGCCACCTGCGCCAGCTAGCAGTTCTTCGGTAACGGTGAATCCTTCAAAGTCGCGACGCCGCTGATCGGCCTGAGCCTCGTCACCCATGGAGATCCAGGTATCGGTGTAGACCACGTCGGCTCCTGCCACCGCATCTTCTGGCCGATCGAAGCATTCGACAACGACCCCGGCGGCGGCGATGCGCTCCAACATGACCGTCGGTGCCGAGTGCGATGCTGGCGCACACAAACGGACCGCCCCGTCCGACATTCCCACCGCCAACGCAAGCGACTGGAACACGTTATTCGGATCGCCAACATAGGTAATGGTCTTTCCCGCAACCGTGCCGAACTCCGCTTCGATTGTCAGTACATCGGCAATTGCTTGCAACGGGTGTGCCGCGTCGGACAACAGGTTCACGACCGGCACCGACGCCGACGCGGCGAGGCGCTCAACTTTGTCGTGTGCAAAAACACGTGCGCCAATCGCCGCGTGATAACCACTCAAGGTCCGGGCGATGTCCTCGGCCGATTCTCGTGAGTCGATCCCGACTTCACTGCCTTGCGAAAAAACCGGATGACCACCAAGTTGCACCACGGCCATTTCGGTCGAGTGGCGTGTTCGAGTTGAAGGCTTCTCAAACACGAGTCCAACACCAAGGCCTGCCAAAACAGGTGCAGGGTCGCGACGGGCAAGCTGCACGATGGCATGCAACTCGGCCGCATCCAAATCATCAATTTCCAAGAGATGCCGCATCACACAACCTCAATCTGAGCGAAAACCTGCTGGAGAATGCCGAGCGCTTCATCGATTTCTGCATCGGTCACCAGCAAACTCGGGGCGAAACGCAAGGTAGTCGGACGCACAGCGTTCACAATCAAGCCGGCTTTCAATGCCGCCGCCGCGATCACTCGAGCATCGATCCCGTCGCGTAATTCGGCACCAAGCAACAATCCCATACCCCGCACTGACTCAACTTCATCCAATGCGACAAGACCGTCACCCAGTCGAGCACCTGCACGTCGTGCAAGTGCTGGAGCGTCAAGTGTTTTGAGTGCGTGCAAGGTCGCACGCGCGGCTGCTGTTGCCAAAGGTTGACCCCCAAACGTGGTGCCATGATCACCGGGTGCAAACACATCTGCAACCTCTGCTCGGGCCCAACATGCTCCAATAGGAAAACCATTTCCGAGTGCTTTGGCTACCGTCACGATGTCTGGTCGGACTCCAAAATGATCGCATCCAAACCATTCACCGGTACGGCCCAAACCAGTTTGGATCTCATCGGCAATGAGCAACAGACCCCGCTCGTCACACAACGCTCGAACCGCTTTGAAATACTCGCAACTCGCTGGATTGACCCCGCCTTCGCCCTGGATGGGTTCAAGAAACACCGCAATCGTTGATGGATCTATCGCACCCGCGAGCGCGTCAATATCGTTCCACGCCACGTGGCGAAACCCCTCGGGGAGCGGTTGAAAAGCTTCATGCTTTTCGGGCTGACCTGTGGCATGGAGCGTCGCCAACGTTCGGCCATGGAACGAACCGTACGCGCTCACCACAACGTGACGTCCACGGCCCCCGAACTTGCGTGCCAACTTGATTGCACATTCGTTCGCTTCGGCTCCCGAGTTTGCAAAAAATACGCGGCCGCCACCACCGATCAACTCGTCCAGCATGTGTGCCGCCACCTCATGATGTTCATTGCCAAACAAGTTCGACAAATGCACCAACGTGTGCGCCTGCTCACTTATTGCGTCGGCTACGGGGCCATACGCGTGGCCAAGCGACGTGACCGCAAGGCCACCAAGAAAGTCGAGATACCGCTTGTTTGACTCGTCAAAGAGTTGTACCCCATCACCTCGCACGAACGTGATGGGCGTTGGCCCAAATGTGGTCATGAGCGGACCACCGGGTTCAAAAGACATGGGCTTGTCCCGTGACCATTGTTCCGACCCCTGCGTTCGTGAACAGTTCAAGCAACAACACGTGTTCTCGTCTGCCATCCAAAATGTGCACGCTTGGAACTCCTGCTCTCACCGCGTCCAAACACGCGGAGATCTTTGGAATCATCCCGCCTGCTACACGACCATCATCGATCATTTCGGTGAGGTCCTGCGCCGTTGTCACATGAATTAACGAGTCGGAATCATCAACGTCGTTGAGCACGCCGGCAACGTCGGTGAGATAAATCAATTTCGTCGCATCAATGGCCGCGGCTAAGGCACCGGCTACCGCATCCGCGTTGATGTTGTAGGCCTGACCGTCAGCGTCTGCTCCAATGGTTGACACCACCGGGATGAGGTCTTCGGCGAGCAAGCTGTTGAGCACTGATGGATTCACTTTGGTGACATCACCCACATAGCCCAAGTTCGGGTCACGCGGTTCTGCCGCAATCAAACCCGCATCCTCCCCCGCCACGCCAACCGCGATCGGACCATGCACGTTGAGTGCTGCGACCAAGTCACGATTCACTTTGCCCACCAACACCATGCGCGCGATATCAAGTGTTTGCGCATCGGTAACTCGAAGACCGTCACGGAACTCTGGCTTCATACCAAGGCGATCCATGAGTTCGCCTATTTGTGGCCCGCCACCGTGCACCAAGACAGGGCGCATCCCAACAGCCCGCATCAAAACTAAATCGGCAGCAAGCCGAGCCGTGGTTTCTTCCGAAGCCATCGCGTTCCCGCCGTACTTGACCACCACGGTTGCACCACGGAAAGTCTGAATGTAGGGCAACGCTTCAACCAAGACTGCAGCTCGGTCATCGGGGGCGAACGAATCGGTCATGACGTACCCATGTTTTCGTCAATGTACGCGTGGGTCAGATCGTTCGTGATCACCGTCGCCTTTCCACCGCCAAGTCCAAGATCAATGCCAATGTGCAGATCGCGTTGCGCCATATGCGTGGCCACGGCCTTCGCGTCATGGGAGATGGTGACCCCACCTTCAGCAACCGTGACGCCGCCGTAGGACACCGCAACTTTGGTTTGGTCGAACGCCACTCCGGCGCTTCCCGCTTCTGAGGCAATGCGTCCCCAATAGGGGTCTTGGCCATACCACGAACACTTCACCAATTGGCTTTGTGCAATCTTTCGGGCCGCCATTGCAGCGTCAACGTCACTTGTGGCACCGGTGACTTCAATGCGCACCGTCTTCGTTGCGCCTTCTGCATCGGCGGCCATTTGGCTTGCAAGGTCAACACACACCTTTGTGACCGCATCTTGGAAAGTGACGCCATCAACCTTGCCTGCCTTTCCCGAGGCCATGAGGATGACGGTGTCATTGGTCGATGTACAACCATCGACGTCCAAAATATTGAACGATGCTTCCACCGCGGCGCTGAGCACCGCTTTGAGTTGTTCAGAATCCACGTCGGCATCGGTGGTGAGCACGGCGAGCATGGTGGCCATATTTGGGCTGAGCATCGCGGCGCCTTTGGCGATACCCCCAACGGTGGCCCCACCAGCGGTGGCAACCGATTCTTTATGAAAAGTATCGGTTGTGCACATTGCTTGGGCAGCACTGGTGCCGTGTTCGACGTTGGCGCCCCGAGCACTGAGCAACGCCGGTATACCTGCAAGGACCGTGTCGATGGGCAATGGAATACCAATCAGACCGGTCGAACACACCAGCACTTCTTCGCAGGGCCGTGCGATTCGTGTGGCAACTGCTTCGCACATCGCCTCGGCGTGTGCTCGGCCCGGTGCACCCGTTGCTGCGTTCGCGTTGCCACTGTTGATGATCACTGCTGCCGCCTTGCCACCGGTCGCGGCCAAGTGTGCATGGGACGTGAGCACGGGGGCGGCTGTCATTTTGTTGGAGGTAAATACGGCCGCTGTGGGCACGGGTTCCCCGTCGGCGGTTGCGACGAGTGCAAGATCTGGGGCGCCGGATTCTTTGAGTCCACACGTTGCTCCGGCGGCAACGAATCCTTGTGGTGCGGTTACGGTCATGGCATCATCCCAACACTTGGCAGGCCGTGGCTTTCATCGAAGCCACAGAGAATATTGGCGCATTGGATGGCTTGCCCAGATGCGCCTTTGACCAGATTGTCGAGTGCGCCCATGGCGATGATCCACCCGGTGCGCTCGTCAAGGTCAACCCAGACATGTGCGGTGTTTGAACCAAGTGTTGCTTTGGTCTGCGGCGGAGTGTCAACGACTTGCACAAATGTTGTCTCGTCGTATGCCTCGTGGAGGGCGTTCCGAAGGTTGGCACCGGTGATCTGCTCTGAAGCGGGGCGCACATAACACGTGGTAAGAATGCCACGGTTCATGGGAACCAAATGGGGGGTGAAGAGGACTTGGGTACCCAATGTCTGTTCGATCTCGGGTGTGTGGCGGTGATCAAAAATGCCATATGCCGAAAAGTTTTCATCGACTGCTCCAAAATGGGTTGATGGCTTTGGGGTTCGTCCCGCGCCAGACACACCGCTTGCCGCGTCGATAATGATCGGTGATTGCGCGACAAGGCCAGCTCGAATGAGCGGCGCAAGAGGCAGAACCGACGTGGTCGGATAGCACCCAGGGACAGCAACGTGTTGTGCCGTGCGAACAGCATCTCGGAACAATTCGGGAAGTCCATAGACAAAACGATCGAGTAGCGCAGGGCAGGCGTGTTCTTCGCCGTACCACGTTGGATACAGCGACGCATCGGCCAAGCGAAAATCTGCCGCCAAATCGACGACGTGATCGACTTGATCAACAAGATCACCCATGAGCGCTTGGGATGCGCCGTGGGGCAATGCGCAGAACACAAGATCGACACCGTCAAGTAGTGCGGGGTTCCAATGCGCGTACTCCAGGTCGCCATACGATGCAGCCAGCGACGGGTACACACTGGCCACCGGCTGGCCCGCTTGGGTGTCGCCTGTTGCAAAGTCCACTTCGAATCCGTCATGTCCGGCCAATAGTCGGAGCAATTCCGCGCCGGTATAGCCCGATGCGCCAATGATGCCGACCTTCACCTTTGCACGTTCCATCAACGCATTATACGCATACCTGCATATTCATGCAATGCCGTTTCGTTGGTGGGCAATTGCAGCGACGAGCGCAGATCAACTGCATTCGCCGCCCCTCCGAGCCGTGGCAATCCAAGCACGTCTTCCCACAGCCGCAGTGCGCTCAAATGTGTTGCGGCCGTCGAGGTGTCGACACCGGCTGGAAACGCTGGATTCAACAAGAGATTCGGCACCGGATGATCTTCGTCAAACCACACTTCGACCAAGACCGAACCCGATCGATATGCGTCAGAATCCAAGATCGGTTCGAGATGCTGCGCCAGCCACGCGTCACCAGTGCTCACGGAACAATTGTGCATGTCATTGCAAAGGTTTGGTGTCACCCACGCAAACGTCGGCAGATTGTTTGGGTCAAGCTCGGTGAGCGGTCGAACTTCCGTCGCGCAGTAGGTCTGATCGTCTCCGCCCATCATGTACATGGCAGGCACATGCTTTGCCGCATTTCCTGTCGCCGAACAACCCGTTGTTGGGCCTTCCACAAAGGAGCGGGCCGTGCCACCGGCAACACGTACCTGACGAAATATGTTGTCGGCAACGCTTCGGCACGTGACCGGATCTGGCGCACAGTCATTGAGGACGGTGCCATCAGTCCCGGCGGCTTGCTTGTAACCCGTTGTACCGCCCACGTATTGCGACGCGCTGTTCTGACCAGTATCCATTTCGGTCCAGTCCGCAAACGTTCGGCAATTGACCGCAAGGCTGTGCAGGTAAGGAGCCGATCCGAATTGCGTGCCCCCAACCGTTGACCAAGTCTTATTTTCTTCTGAGATCACCACGACATGGGAAATGGGCACGGGATCCGCTGACCAACACTTCGGCATCACAATGCGCTCAAGCGCATCCATCCACGCATTGCCATACTCATTGGTTTCTTCGATCGCGGTCCCCTCTTCGTAGTCATTAAACGAGGTAATGATGTGCCAGCGGGCAGCGCTTGCTTGCATTGCAACCGCGTCTGACTTCCATTGGGTTAGGTCACGCGAACGTTGGGGAGTTGGATCATTGGCCAACCAATACTCCGGCGAAATCGCATAGCTATACGGCAGGTGCACCGTTGCATGGGCACTGGGATCCGATGCGTAGTAATCATCTGGCTGACTCACACACGCTTCGGCGCCCACAAACCATTGCTCAACGAGATAGACATTTGTTCGACCCGCAATGCTCGCCCAACGGTCGTTTGTGGCACAGCCGTCACTCGATCCAGTTGGCACGAAAACAACCGGTTTCGCATCGATATGCAACCAGTCAGAACTTGACATTGAGGCCGATAGCGATTGGAAGGCAGCATCAAGCTGGGACACGTCGGGATCGTCAGCGACTTCAGGTTGATAAGCAACGGTGACGCGAAAATTTGTGTGATCGGTCGCTTGCAGTGCGGCAGGTAGCCGAGTTGTTTCATTGTGCGTGCCCGGGCCATCCCATGGCACCACGCCAACTTGGATTCCTGCGGCTTGCATTTGACGCACCTGCCGCCCAAGCAACGTTGATTCATCGGATGAATACGGTTGCGAGACGGGATCGAAATGCCCTGTTGCGGTTTCGGGGTAATTCAAATTCCAGAATGCGACCGTACGAGGGGCAGCATCAGGCACCGGCGCATACCGATCACACCCCACCGCCACCGAGGCAAGTCCCAGAACCAACGCAAGTACGACCCCGACTCTGACCTTCGATTTGCCCATAGTTGCGAGTCTTGCAGAGCGACCGATGTGATGATTGAGCTTTGAAATAACGAGCAGCATTGCGCCGCATTTCACAACACGGAGCGGCTTTGTCGCCGTTAGGGTGAGCCAACGAGCCGCAACCATGCCCAACTGCCCCGGGAGCACTGTTCATGCGCCGCAGATACTTGTTTCGTTTCGGAATCATCGTTTTGCTCGCTAGCGGGTTTATTGCTTGGACCGTCTGGCCTCGCGGCACATCAACGATCAGCGAGAAAGATGCTGTCGCAAAATTTCGAGACACGACAACGGTTGCATCGAAACCTGCTTCACATTCTGGTGCGGCACAAGGCTCAGTCGCCCCGGCGCGAGGGGTCTATCGCTACCGCGCAACCGGTCAAGAAAAAGTGAAGTTTGGCCCCCTACCTGAATCAACCAACATTCTTCCCGCTTCGGTGACCGGTGCGGTCGCAACAAAACCATCCGGTTGCTTTACGTTCACCCTCAATCTTTTCAAAGAACACACCGAGGACTCGGTTTTCTGTGGATCCAAGAAGCAACTCACGCTGACCTCGTATGCCAAGCACCAAACCATCGGCGCAATCACGGCCACTGCAAAAATCAGATGTGACCCAGGCGCGTTCATCGAGACCATCCGCACAACCAATGATTTGAGATGCAATCTTTCCCTCGAAGGTGGACCATTTCCAGTAAACGCTGCATTTGTGGGCTCCGCGACGAGAGAAGACCAACAAACAATGAAGATCAATGGGGCAACGGTCAACGTCACGCCAGTCACGGTGACGTTTACTTTCAGCACCAAAGTCAAAGGTTCTTGGACCGAGAAGATGTGGTTCACCGATAACCATCTCCCCGTTCGCATTAAGCGAACACTTGACATGAATGGCCCGGCAAGTTTTGACGAACGGTTCGATCTCACGCTCGAATCAGAAAGCCCGCGCACTTAGCCGCGCAATTGCCTTTTTGCTCGCACAGCCGCTCGATTAGCGCGATACTGCCACTATGTCAACAAACGGATCAGCACTCGGGTTGTTGACCGAACAACGGGCGACAACACGACAAATGTGGCAACTGTTTGAGTCGGTTCACGCAATCACCTACTTCTGTGAGCCGGTTACCGATGCATACAAGGCAATCGGTCTCAAGGGTTTCTGGCAGGGCTATTTCGCATCACGCGTTGCTCCGATCGGACCCGTTGGCGGTGAAGTCTGTGCCGCATTGTTCTACAACTTCCGCCCCGAAATGGCGTCAAAAGCGTTGCCGTCTGCTTGGACGGTCACCACGCCACAGGCCGTACTCGACGCACGGTATGACGCGCTTGGAACCGTGTTAGAAGAAATGTTTTCGAGTGAGAGCGGGATCGCCGAGGCGGCCGATCTTACGGAGGAAGCGCTCGAAGGATGCCACATAGAAGGTCGACCACTCTTTGCTGGCCATCGGTGTCTCCCTCGACCAAACGACGAGCTGTTGGCCCTTTGGTGGGCGGCAACGTTGCTACGCGAACACCGCGGAGATGGGCACGTCGCAACCCTTGTTACCCGCCACATCGGAGGGATCGATGCGAACGTACTCATGGTTGGCACCGGGCGAGTCCCGCGTGAAGTCCTTCAAGTGTCGCGTGCGTGGAGTGATGGCGAATGGGAGGCTTCCCAAGCACGCCTCAACGCCCGCGGGTTGCTTCAGGGTGATCAACTGACTCCAAACGGTGTCGCGCTCCGCCAAGACATTGAAGACGTCACCGATGATCTTGGCGCCGAGCCTTGGTCACATCTTGGACCAGAACGCACGGCTCGACTCATTCAACTCCTTACGCCGCTCCGTGAGCGGGTTCTTGCAACCCATCAGATTCCGTATTTCAATCCCATCGGACTACCAGTGGGACGTGCGGGCTAGTCGACTCTAGGACCGGAGTGCGCCAGCATGGGTAGATGCGACCGCGTCGATGACCCGAACGCGTACGTCGGTTACTTCTTTTTCGGTCAACGTTCGATCAGGGGCTTGGAGACGCAGCGCAAAGGCCGCACTCCGTTTCCCACTTGCAACCGGTGAACCACGAAACACATCAAACAAGGTGAGGTCCGCGAGCACCTCACCTGCGGCGCTCGTAATAGTCGCTTCAATCTCATGGATGGGCACGCCATCATCGACTTCGAAAGCAAGGTCAAGGTCGGCGAAAGGAAACTTCGAAACAAACCGGTACGGGCGCGCCCCATGATCGAGAGCCTTAAGCGCATCAAGATCGATCGATAGCCAGGCGCATCGTTCGTCAATTCCAAAAGTTGACGCAACGTGAGGATCGATTTCTCCGATTTCACCAACTGCAACGCCACCGACGATAACCCTGCCCGACCGTGTTGGATGCAGGCCTGGAATCACCTCGTTTGTCAGATGCGAGTCCGAAACCGCTAGCGAGTCAACAATGACTTGCCACGCATCAACCGCGCCGTTCGCGTCCATACCGGCACGAATGATCGCAACACGCTCTCTTTCGTTTGGCAACAACGCGCCATCAACAGCCTTTGCGAACGTGTGACCAATCTCAAAGAACTGCACTCCGGTGAGTTGACGCTGTGCATTGTGGGCAACGGCTTGAACGAGACCCGGCAAGAGTGATGGGCGAAGGACTGACTCGGCCGCGACCAGTGGGTTGAGCAGTTCAATTCCGTCCACAGCAAGGCCACAACGCGCCAGCGCATCGGGTGCCAAAAATGGCATGGGTTGGACCTCGGCGAGCCCCAAGCCCATCAACGCTCGTCGCAGTGTTCGACGCTCAGACTGCCAATCAGTTAGGTGACCGAATCGGGCAGAGCTGAGCGGAACCGGTTCGATTTTCGCGTATCCGTGCATTCGAGCAATTTCTTCAGTCACATCGATCTCGGTTGACGAGTCGTACCGCCATGACGGAATCGCCACCTCAAACCCATCGTTTGCTTGCGTTGTTGCAAAACCAATCGGCTCGAGTAACGCTTGCATTTCGCCCGCGTCGATGTTGGTGCCGAGCATCTCGTTCACCCGGTTCGCTCGTACCTGAATTGGGGTGCGATCCCATGTGGTTCCATCAACCAGAACGGCTTGTGGAGCGCTTGTCGCGCCACAGATCTCGATTGCAAGTTGAGCAAAACGGGACGCGGCGAGTTCCAGAACCTCTGGGTCACAACCCTTCTCGAAGCGTGCGGATGCTTCGGTGCGCAAACCAAGGCGGCGAGACGTCCGACTGATCGACATAGGAAGGAACCAGGCGTTCTCGAGCAGCACGTCGGTGGTCGCCGCGTCAATTTCACACGATGCGCCACCCATGACACCCGCGATTCCAACTGGGGCATCATTGGCTGCACAGATCAATAAGTCGTCATCAACAAAGTGACGCTCGATCTCGTCAAGCGTGGTAAGGGTTTCTCCCGCTTTGGCGCGTCGCACGCGCAGGCCAGCACCGGGCACCTTTGCCAGATCGTAGGGATGGTTTGGCTGGCCAAGTTCCAACATGACGTAGTTCGAAATATCAACGAGCGCGTTGATCGGACGCATCCCAAGTTGAGTCAATCGGGTTGCCATCCAGTCTGGTGAAGATCCAACGGTCAGCCCACGGAGCACACTGGCATGAAACCGACCGCACAAATCTGGGTCAACGACTTCTATTGTCACTGCCTCTGAAGTCGATGGTCCGCCTGTTGCAACTTGGGGTTGTGGGCGTTCGAATGGCACGCCGAGACGAGCAGCAACATCGCGTGCAACGCCAGCAACGCTCATTGCGTCGGGTCGGTTCGGATTGATTTCTAGATCGAAAAGTACGTCGGGAGTCAGGTGCAATGCTTCACGCAACTCCACGCCTAGTTCAAGGGAGTCATCGAGCAGCCAAATGCCCGCGTGGTCATCACCCATGCCCAATTCACGGGTTGAACACAACATGCCATGGGACGCCACCCCTTTCATTTTGCGCGCGACAATTTCAAAGTCACCGGGTAAGACCGCTCCAACTTGAGCAAATGGAACGACATCACCAACCGAAATGTTGGCGGCTCCACACACCACAGGAACCGGCTGCCCGTCGCCGATGTCAACGGTAACCGCACGAATTCGATCGGCTCCTTCGATCGCGTCAATCGTGAGAATCTTTGCAACGACCACGCCGCCGAGGCCAGTGCCAATAGCAGTCTGTTCTTCAACAGCCATTCCGAGATCGCTCATTGTTGCACCGAGTGCGTCGGCGTCGTTGCCGAGCGGGGCAAACTCGTTGAGCCAACTTAATAACACTTTCATTGCACGCTCCCCGCTCTAGAACTGACTCACGAATCGGACATCGACACTTGCGATATCTCGCAGATCGGCGATGCCATGACGCATTGCCGCCAAACGGTCAAGACCAAATCCGAATGCGAAACCCGACCATTCTTCAGGGTCAAGGCCAACGTTGCGCAAGACATTTGGGTTCACCATGCCACAACCCCCAAGTTCAAGCCACGAACCATCGGGTCGTTGTATGTCGAACTCTGCTGACGGCTCGGTGAATGGGAAATAGGAGGGTCGCAGTCGCGATGCGAACTCGTCGCCGAAATACGCTTTCGTAAAGGCATCGATCGTGGCCGCTAAGTTCGCAAACGAAATGCCACGATCCACGACCAAGCATTCGATTTGATGGAATACCGCAAGGTGTGTGGCATCGGCAGTTTCTTGCCGATAAACACGACCAGGCATCACCGAGTAGATCGGTGGCTGCGTCGTTTCCATCAAACGAATCTGCACGGGTGACGTGTGGGTGCGCATCACGACGTCACCGGGATTGCCAAGGTTCACAAAAAATGTGTCTTGCATGTCGCGTGCCGGGTGGTGCGCGGGCAAGTTCAACGCGGTGAAGTTGTGCCAATCATCTTCAACCTCGGGGCCTTCGGCGATGGTGAAACCCAAGCCGATGAAGACGTCTTCGAGTCGTTCCATTGTTTGGGTGACAAGGTGGAGATGCCCTTGACGTTGACGGGGACGTAATTCGGTGAGATCGAGACGTTCATCTTCAAGTTGTTGCGCACGGAGCACCGCTTCAAGAGTGGCCTTTTTCTGTGCGATACCCGCGCGAAGATCGCTTTGCGCGGCGTTGAGTGCTTGGCCGACTTCCTTGCGTTCATCGGCGGTCAGGTCACGCATTGACTGCTTGATCGCTCCAAGCGCCGAGGCTTTCCCGTTGAGTTCTTTGTCGATGTTTTGCAACGCGTCGAGATCTACGGCGTTGTCGATTTGGGTCAAGCCCTGCGCCGCAATTGCCGCGATTCTATCGATTGTGGTGCTCATCACACTCCCCTTATTTGTCGTCGCTGTCGCATCATCTCGAAACACAGCACCGTTCCTGCCATGGCCACATTGAGCGATTCAACCGGTGCGGCCATCGGAATTTGAATCACTTGATCAACCGCATCGAGGACCGCTTGTTCAATGCCGTGCGCCTCGTTGCCAACAATCAACGCGCAGCGGCCGGTTAAGTTGACCTCGTCATAGGCCGCTGTTGCATACGAGGATGTCGCAAATGTTGTGAAGCCAGCGTCTTGCAGCTTGGCAATCGATTCAACCGGATCACCGCCCGCAACGACTGGAAGATGCAAAACTGCACCCGCTGAAGCTCGCAACGTTTTGGGCCCAAACATCTCAACGGTGCCACTTGTGGCCACCACTGCGTCACATCCTGCAGCCAGCGCACTTCGCATGAGAGTTCCTGCATTGCCCGGGTCGCGCACTTCGATCATTACGAGCACACTCGTTGCTTTGGTGAGTTGTACGCCGGTGTTGTGTGGTCGGCGGGCAATCGCGGCGACGGCTTGGGGATGAACGGGATCAGTGACACGGCCAAATACATCACTTGACACGTGGAAGACCTGGGCGCCTGCGTCTTCGGCACGCGACACGATTTGTGAACTTGGAGCATCGAGGCGATCAGGATCAACAAAAACCTCGGTGACATCGACGCGCGCGGCGAGGGCCTCGCCAAGGAGGACTGCACTATCAAGCACGAACGCGCCCTCGACATCGCGAGCGCGCCGTCGACCACTGAGTTTGTTGAGACGTACAACACTGGCGTTGTGCGCCGAAACGAGACGTGGGGTCACCCCAACGCCAGCGTTCAGTCGGTCGTCTGTGTGGCGGCTTTCACCAGGGCGCTAAATGCAGCGGCGTCGGTTACCGCAAGGTCCGCAAGGACCTTGCGATCGACTTCGATGCCCGCGTTGTGGAGCCCATTGATGAACTTCGAGTAGGAAACACCGTTTTGGCGGCAGGCCGCGTTGATGCGCTGAATCCACAGCTTGCGGAATTCGCCTTTGCGGGCTCGACGGTCACGGAAGGCGTACTGCAACGAGTGCTGCACCTGTTCATTCGCAGCGCGGTACGACCGGCTCTTGTTGCCGTAGTAGCCCTTGGCGCGATCAAGGGTTGCGCGGCGGTGCTTCTTGGATGAAACGGCTCTTTTGACTCTTGCCATGGGAGGCTCCTCAGAAAATGCGGCGGGATGAAATGCGACGTGTTAATGATTCATCGCTTACGAAACGGGAATGGGGCCAGCTCAACGCTTCGGCCCAATGATCAGCGACCGAGCAAGCGGTTGATTCGACCCTCATCGGCAGCTGACACCTGGGCCGGTCCGCTCAGGCGCTTCTTGCGCGCCGGAGCTTTCTTTTCAAGAATGTGGTTCTTGAATGCTTTGCGGCGCATAATTTTGCCGCTGCCAGTCACCTTGAAGCGCTTGGCGGCACCCCGGTGGGTTTTCATCTTGGGCATGTCGTCTCCTTGCGTGGGCCAACGTTGTGGCCCAAATTGTCGTGCTATGCGCCGGTGGCGCTCTCGTCAGTTGCGGGTTCTCTGTCGGTGACTTCGGGTGGAGCATCACCATTGGCCGAGGCATCGTGTGACGCTTTGGCTGCGTGAGCCGCTTGCGCTTTGCGGTCAGGAGCGAGGACCATGACCATATTGCGGCCATCAAGTTTCGGATAGACCTCAACACGTCCTTGATGCGCTACCTGTTCAGCGACCTTATCGAGGATCTTGCGACCAAGCTCTGGGTGGGCAACCTCGCGCCCCCGGAACATGATCGTGATCTTCACTTTGTGGCCTTCGCCAAGGAACCCTTCGACCTTGCGGGTCTTGGTGTCAAAGTCTCCGCCACCAATCTTGGGGCGATACTTCATTTCCTTTACGGAAACGCTGGAAGACTTTCGACGCGATTCTTTGGCTTTCTGCGCGGCTTCGTACTTGTACTTCCCATAGTCCATGACCCGACAGACCGGCGGATTTGCTTTGTCAGCAACCTCCACCAAATCAAGGTCTTGGGCACGGGCGATTGCCAAGGCTTCTGGCAACGGCTTGATTCCAATTTGGGAACCATCCGATCCAACAAGACGAACTTCACGAGCACGGATCCTTTCGTTGATCCTGGGCTCGGCGGCTTTCGCTGGCGCAGTTATGGCCGGTCACTCCGGGTCAATGTCTCATCTCCTAGAAGAGGCAATAGGGCTGGTGGTTTGACGTTCGCACATCGCATTTGCATGTCTCACAGAGGAGCATGCGGCAAAACGACAAACGGACGCCGGGAAAGCCGACGTCCGCCCAACCCGCGCGGGGTTCGGTGAGCAATCGACCCGGCGCACTCTCTTGCGAGGTGGACGGGTGGGGGCGGTTGCCCCGCTTTCCATGGATACTGCACTCGCTAGGGTATCAGCCATGCATATGTCAACGACAACCCTGGATGTTTGATGAGCCTTTGGACCCCAGGTGGCGAACACCAAGTTCCACGTCCTTCTACAACATCGCCGGCGACTGATGAGCCAACGGCGACGCAAACAACTGATCCGAGTCTGGCGGACCTTGACCCAGAGCAACGTGCCCAGGCTGAAGCGCTCGCGGCCCAAATGGCCGAGGTGCGCCAACAGTTGTTGTCGGCGCCAGCAGCAATGGTTGTGGCCAATCATGCGATGGGTCTCTACGAACTCGCCGCCATTCACTTGAGCACCGAGCAGCCCAATTTAGATGAGGCCAAGCTTGCCATCGACGCGTTTGGCGCACTTGTTGACACGCTGGGTGATCGTCTTGGGGATGACTCGGCAACCTTGCGCGATGCCCTCGCCCAAATTCGCCTTGCCTTCGTGCAAGTTAAAGGGATGGTTGAGAACGCGGACTCGCAACCGTCGTAACGTCGATCGCTTCCCAGGTTCCAATTCCAAATGGGGCACAGCGTGCCTGCGCACGCACGCCCACCGGAATGCTCCGTGAGCCATCCGCAATTGCGGTGCAGTGAAAGTACAACTCGGATGTGTCGTCGAGTCTCAGCTTGCCCCATCCTCCAATTTCGTCAAAGGTGCTGACAATTCCGTGCACCTGGGCGAACCGGTGGGGTTCACTGAAACTGGTCACGGCACGATTTTGGCGATGGGTAACTCAATGATCCCGGTTGCTCCAGCATCAGAGAGTGCGGGTATCAAGGTGTTCATGGTTGCTTTGGGAACAACCGCTTCAACGGCGAAACCCCCGTCACCAAAAAGCTGAGAAACCGTGGGCGATTTCAGTGATGGCAGCAACGCGATCACGTTCGAAAGGTCATCGTCCGCCACGTTGAGTTTCACGAGAACCTGTTTTCGGGCTTCAAGCGTGCCATCAAGCAACGCCTTGATCTGCGCCATTGCATGCGCCTTGGCAGGGTCAGCCACGGCGGCCGGGTTTGCAATCAACTCGGTATACGACTGCAGCACTTCGTCAATGACTCGCAATCCCGCGGCTTTGAGTGCACGGCCAGTTTCAGTGATCTCGACAATACAATCAACGATGTCAGGCACTTTTGCCTCGGTCGCCCCATAGGAGAGCCGAATGTCAGCGTTGACACCTTTGGCGGCAAAGAAGCGCTTCGTGAGTTCGGGATACTCGGTTGAAACACGCACACCATCGGGCAGGTCTTGAACACGTTCAATCGGAGAATCACCAGCAACGGCCACGACCATCCGGATCGGTTTCGCCGTTGCCTTCGAATAGTGCATTTCACCTAAAGAAACGACATTTGAGTCTGTTTCTTCGATCCAATCACGCCCGGTGACACCCAGGTCGAACATCCCTTCGGCGACATACCGGGGTATTTCTTGGGGTCGGAGGATCCGCACCTCAGCGATTCGGGGATCATCAATGGTGGCCGAATAGTTCACGCTTGATGAACGATGGACGGTGAGATCCGCCTGATCAAACAGTTCGAGCGTGGCTTTCTCAAGAGAGCCTTTGGGCAGCACCAACTTCAACATGGTTGTTGATGGTACGGCACACGCCTTAGCGCGTTGAAGTGCGCTGAACCTCTTCGACGAACCGAGCCATTTCAATAGCCACGCGGACACCCTCTGCGCCAACGTTATGACCACCTGGGCCTTGCGAACGAGCAAGCGCCTGATCCAGGTCCTCGGTCGTCAAAACGCCAAACGCGACCGGCACACCCGTGTCGAGTTGGACTCGTTGGATGCCGGCCGCACATTGCCCAGCGACCTCTTCATAATGGGTGGTTTCACCCCGAATCACACAGCCCACACAGACAATTGCGTCAACAATGCCACTTGCCGCAAGTGTCCTTGCTGCAAATGGCAATTCGAACGCGCCCGGAACCCAATACTGGCTCACCTGCGCGCCGCCGCACGCAACAAGTTCACGTCGCGCGCCGTCAAGAAGCCGGTTGGTGATGTGGTCATTGAACCGGGACGCAATCAACGCCACTCGAAGCCCGGTGGCATCAAGGTTTACTTCGGGTCGAATGTCGCTCGCGACGTCTTTGGCCATGTTTTAGTTCTGGGGTGGTTGGGGCAGGTTGACGGTGATCGTCGGATATGCCGGGTCTCCCGATACGGCCGGCGGAGCGGGAGCGGTCGGGACGGGAACCACCGGTGGCGGCACCGCGGCTTGCGCTTTGTCGCGTGCGGCTTCTTGGGCTCGGGCTGCGTCGGCCTGCCGGTACTGTTCGGCCAAGCGCTGCTTGCCAGACGTCGCTCGGGCCGCGCGACCTTCATCGCCGCCATCGTCACCACGGAAAAGTTCAGCCACGGCTGCCAAACCACCGAGTCCACTCGCAAAGTCTGCGGGGAGATAAATCTTTGTGGCTTGTCCGTTCGCGATTGTGCCAAGCGCATCGAGGTATTTGATCGCCAACAAGTCTGGTGAGGGGTCACCAGCGTGGATCGCGTCATACACGGTCGTGATGGCTTGGGCTTCACCTTCGGCGACGGTGAGTTGTCGGAACCGTTCTGCTTCGGCGACGGCCTTGATGGCTTCGGCGTCACCTTGTGCGGTCAGGATTTGACGCTGTCGGTCACCTTCGGCACGGAGGATCGCCGAGGCCTTTTCACCTTCGGCCAGCGCAATTGCGGCTTCGCGTTGCCCGTCAGCTTCGGTGACGACCGCTCGACGATTTCGTTCGGCTTTCATTTGTTCGTGCATGGCATGCATGACATCGGGCGGCGGATCAATGCGCTGAATCTCGACTCGCACGATGCGCACGCCCCATTTATCGGTGGCGTCGTCGAGAATGTCACGCAGACCATGGTTGATGGTGTCGCGGCTGGTCAGTGCTTGATCGAGTTGCATGTCGCCGACGACATTGCGCAAGTTGGTTTGCGCAAGTTTGGTGATCGCCATGATGAAGTTCGCGACGTTGTAAATCAGGCGTTGCGGATCGGTGGGTTCGTAATAGACAACCGCGTCAACGGAAACAATCACGTTGTCCGACGTGATGACCTCTTGTGGCGGCACGTCAATGACCTGTTCACGCATGTCAACAATGCGGATCTTGTCGACAAAGGGCACGATGATACGCAGGCCAGGCTCGAGTGTTTCGGCGTACTTCCCTAAACGTTCTTTCACACCTCGTTGGTACGGGCGAACGATTTTGACGGCGCTTCCAACGAAGATGAGAAAGAAGAACGCCAGAATAAACAGGGCGGCGACTGCGGGCATGGATCGTCTCTTTTCGCTTAACTCGTCGGTTGTGTGTCTGGTGCGGCGGCTCGATCAACGATGAGTCGTGTGCCGCGAACTTCGGCAACAACGACATTTTCGCCGACCGAGAACGCTTCGCCGGTTGATGATTCGGCCCGCCATTTTTCTGCACCGAGGAGCACCATTCCTGGCTCTTGTCCCGCTCCTATTGGCTGGGTTACTTGCGCTATTTGGCCGACGTGGCGAGTCGCACCAACCCCCAGTGTTGGTTCAGTGTCGTCAAGTTTGCGAGCAAGGGGTCGCATTGCCAAGAAACTCACGATGGATACGCCAAGGAAGACGGCCCATTCAATGCCAACGTTGACACCAAAGAATGCCAGGATCGCAGCCGCTGCGGCACCCAGGGCAAACGGGGCGAGGAAGAACGAACCGGCCATTGCCATTTCGCCTACTCCAAAGACGACCATGGCCCCAAGCCAGATCCACCGCCACGTGTTCGGATCTGTTGTGTCCACGCTGCCTGCCTTCCCACGTCCATCGTTTGGTATTCAGCGTAGCGCACAAACGAATCGGTGCATCGAGACGACAGCCCATCTTCAACGAGTCTGGCCTATCGTCGTCCACAACATCTCGTTTTGGGTGCGTTTTTGGAACCTGCAGGTCCGGATTCGGCACCCAAAACGAGGTCCGGGAGTGCGCGCCTTTCCCCAAACACGCCGGTAATGCGATGCGATGTGGCAGAACCTGGCTAGCATCTCCTGCTTGCCTGAACGTCTCGTTCGAGGTGAAAACGACGGAACACGACGACAACGCGTAACAAGCGGAGAGCCAACATGACCTTCACCCTTACCCCGGGGCTACACATCGAAACGATCGACGACGGGTTGCTCGTCCTCGTCCCCGGCCACACCACCGTGGCCCACCTGATCGGCGACCAAGCCCACGCATTCATGCTCGCCCAGGCCGGCGCGAGCACGGTGCCCGACCATCTCGAGTCGGCCATGGCCGGGCTGGTCCAATTGGGGATCGTGCGCAGCGATACGTGGTCGCGTCGCCGGGTCATCCAACTCGGTGGTGTCGCGGCAGCCGCAGCCGTTGCGGTCGTCGCGTTGCCCAGCGTCGCGGCAGCGTCTTCACCGGGCGCGACGACCACGCCCCCAACCACGACCAACCCCAACGCCCCACGCCCCCTCGCCGTGGAATACCTCGTCATCGGTGGGGGCGGAGGCGGCGGCGGGTCCACCGCGGACGGTGGCGGTGGCGCGGGCGGCGTCCTCATGGGAACCACGACGCTGACGCTTGCCTCCACGCCGGTGATCGTCGGTGCCGGTGGGGCTACCCAGGTGAACGGTTCCGGCTCGTCACTCGGTGCGGTGGCCAGTGCGCTGGGCGGCGGTCACGGTGCCGGAAATTACCGGGGGACCTTGGCTCCGGGCAACGGCGCCTCGGGAGGCGGCGGCGACAACAGCGGAAACCCGCCAGGAACCGGCACCGCCGGGCAGGGCAACAACGGCGGCAAAGGAACAAACCACCCCGGCGACATCTACGACCCGAGGGATTTCCATGTGTACGCCGCCGGCGGCGGTGGCGGGGCGGGCGGCGCCGGCGGACAGGGATACGTCGGGATCCCGTCCGATGGTGGCCGGGGCGGCAAGGGTGTGGTCTCTCAGCTTGCCCGGACGATGCGCCTCGGCGACACCAATTCCGGCGACCCGCAATTCGGGTGGGTCGGCGGGGGTGGCGCCGGCAGCGTCGCAACCAGCGGCGACGGGGCTGGCACCCCTGGGCAGCCCAGCCGGGGCGGGCTTGGTGGCGGCGGCCAAGGCACCGTATATGACCTGTGGAGTCATCACAATCAATCAGCGAGCCCGGGCAAGGCGAACACCGGTGGCGGCGGTGGAGGTGGCAACGCCGCCGGCGGCTCAGGTGTGGTGATCATCGCGTACCTGACCGCCGATGCGGCCGGCCTGACCATTGGCGGCGGCGACCGAATCATCACGCCCGGCACCTACACCGACGAAGACGACCCGAACTACTGGACCTATCCCGCCAGCACCTTCGACGGCAAGACCTACCACGTGTTCTCGTCAACGGGCAGCGCGACCTTCACGATCACCTGACCCGGAGTTCGCCACTACCGTCTCGGCGATGGCGAGGCGGATCGACGTCGCCTGTGTGTTCGTCTTCGCTGGCGCGTCGACCATGCGTATCTGGCCCGCTGGAAAGCCGAGGTCGGCGTGTTCTTCGACGGCACCGATGCCACCTCCAGCGCCGAAGAGTTGGAGGCGATCGCGCCCCGGCATCCGGTCTTCGTCCTGCACCGGCCATGAGTGACGCACCTCCCCGACCCGAGCGTTCCCCGAGAGCGCAGCAGATCATCGTCGCCGCACGTCACCTCTTGGAAGGCGAAGGGCCCGAAGCCCTCACGATGCGTCGCCTCGGCGACAAGGTCGGTATCCGCTCCCCATCGCACTACAAGCACTTTGCCAACAAACGGTCGGTCGAAGCCGCACTCATCGATGACGCCTTCGCCGACATGGGGGCCGCGCTTCATCACGCGGTCAGCCATCTCGCCCGGTCCAGTCCCATCAGCGCGTTGCTCCGCGCCTACCGGAGCACCGCGCTGGGTTCTCCCAACCTCTACCGGCTCACCACCGGCCCAAATCTCCGGCGAAAAGCGCTGACGGCCGGCATCGAGGCGTGGGCGGGTGAGCCGTTCTTCTTGGTGACCTGTGACGCCAGTGTCGCCCAGGCACTCTGGAGCTGCGCCCACGGCCTGACGATCCTCGAAATCGAACAACGCTTTCCCGGCGGCTCAGACCTGGATCGCACCTGGCGCTCCGCCGCTCAGGCCTTCACCGAGGAGGCGAAACGCTGAAGGACGCTTCGAGCGAGTCCCAACGGACGCTCGGCACTGCCGAGACCGAACACCATTCCGTCAATGCGGCGGTGAGTGAACGTCATCGCGCGACGCACCCGACACGGCGCCTCGGCGCTCGTGATCAGAGGCTTCGGCGAGGCTACAGGCGACGAGGTCCGGGTAGCTGCGCTGGAAGTAGTTCCAGAGCTGTTCCCCGTAGGTGGTCGCCGCAGCCGACGTTGTTCCCCGGTCGCCCCGGGCAAGCTCGTCAGGACGTGCCATGAATCCGGCGGTCGCATGGTGCGCGCTGGCGGCGACGGCATCCGTGAATCGAGGGTCAAGTTCGATCGGTTCCAACAACGTGCTCAGGTCGGGGCCGTGGAAGTACGCGGACGAATACCGCTCCTGTGCCGACACGACCCGGGCGGTGGTGGCAACGAAGTAGTTCTCGGTCATCGCTTGGAGCATCTCGCCGATGTTGACGACGATCGCGCCATCGTCGGCGGGCACGTCGATCCAAGCACCCGCCGGATTCTGGACCTGGAGTCCACCGACGCCGTGCTGCCACAGCAGGGTCACAAAACCGGTGTCATGATGGCCGTTCACACCGGCTTGCCCCGGTGGGGTCGGTGGATAGTGGATGAGCTTCGTGAGTGACATGCGCCGAGTCCCGAACCGCTCCCCCAGGCCGTCGACCGGCAACCCCAGCCCGAGGCTCATCGCCGCCATCAACTCGTCGGCAAGCGTACCCATTTCGACTTGGAAGCGTTCGACGAGGGGCCGGAACGATGGCAGCACCTCGTCGGGCCACTGGTTCGGGCCTTCGAGCCGGAGGTAGGCCGGTTCGATGTCCCCGTGGCGCGGCGGCAGTTCGGTCCAGAAATCGACCTGCTCGCGATAGTCGATCCGAGCGTCGGTGTATTCGGTTCCGGTGCGCTCCCAGCCACGAAACCAGGGTGACCTTGCCTTGTCGATCGTGGCTTTCGTGTCGTCATCGAGCGCGAAGAAAGCCCGCATCGTCGCGAAGTAGTCGGCGATGAACGCGGGATCGACGCCGTGATCGACAAGCCGCATGAACCCGACCTCGTGGAGCGTCCGACGCACCTCGTCGGCGAACTCCCGCCGGTCGGACTCGCCACCGAGCCACCGAGCGAACGAGAGCGTGGGAATCGAGTCGAACCCGTGCCCGGTCACCGTAAGGATCGTTTCGTCGACATCGTGCGCAGAACCTAGTGCTGCGACCATGAACGTAGGTAGTTGTCCAGGGCGAGGCAGACGGGCCGCTCACAAGGAAACAGCTCGAATGTGCATAGGCAATGCGTCGAGGGCGAGGACGCCGTGAGCGGTTCATCTGGCCGTCCTGAACCCACCGAACGTTTGTGGTCACAGCACGAGCCGAGGGTGGGGGCGCTTCGACGCAGTGGCCGCACGGTTGCAGGAACCTGAGGACTGGTTCGACACATGGGCCATGTGATCCCGTGCAACACTGGATCACATGGCTTCCCAAAACGTGACGTTGTCACTTCCCGACGACTTGGTACGCCGAGCGAAAGTCTTCGCTGCGACGCGCGACACGTCGATGTCCGCGCTTGTTGGGGATCTGCTTGCCGCGTTGGTCGACACCGAAGGCTCCTACCAGCAGACCTGGCGCGCAGAGGAAGCGTTCATGACCTCTGGGCCATTAGTGGTCGACAACCAGGTCGCGTCACGAGACGAACTTCACAAGCGTTGAGCGATCATGGAATTTGTCGAGACGAATGTGCTGCTCTATGCCTATGACGCATCGGGGTCTGCGCAGTCGGACAAGGCCCGCTCACTCGTTTCGGCGTTCGGTCGCTCCAGAACCGGAGCGTTGAGCGTTCAGGTTCTCCAGGAGTTCTACGTCAACGCTGTTTCCAAGATCCGCTCACCCCAGCCCATGGGCGCGAACGAATTCAGAACCTCTCCCGCTGGACAACCCACGTGCCCGATGCCGATGACGTGATTGCCACGGCGTTGCTGGGCACCGAGCGACAACTGTCATTTTGGGACGCGATGACCGTACGGAGCGCGTCCAGGCTTGGTTGTTCCACCTTGTGGACCGAGGACCTGAACGACGGCCAAGTCATCGAGGGCGTTCGCATCACCAATCCGTTTGCGCACTGAGCATTTAGGGTCAGGCCCTCACCAGGCGGGGTTGTACACGTCCTCGACGACGAACTGGTCGCTACTGGCGAGGTGAATCGCGCGGACATGGTTTTGGCAGTCCCAGCCGAGTGGATCCAGGGCGACGATGACATTCAGGTGCTGCTCGCCGAAGAAACGATCTCAACGGGTTGGGACTGTCCACGTGCCGAGGTGCTCTATTCGGAACGTCCCGCGTCGGATGCAACGCCCATCGCCCAGGTGATCGGCCGGATGCCCCGCCAGTCGTTGGCGCATCGGATCGCCACCGACGACGTGTTGAACTCGGTGGCGTGTTACCTGCCGTTGTCCGACGCGGCGAAGCTGACCGCAATCAAAGGCGAACTCCAAGGACGTGGTGGCGACGATGAGAACACGGTCGGCCCACGTGTGGTGCGCGACCCGAAAGTGTTTGCCCGCAACGCATCGCTGCCCACAGAAGTGTTCGACTTCGTCGAGTCGTTACCGAGCGTTCCGACGAGCGCCTTGGTTCCTCATCAACGCCAAACATCACTTCGGTAATTGTCTTGTAGGCAGCAACCCGGTTTTGCACGATCTCCGGCGCCCAGCGGGAGCCATGGAAGTGCCGCAAGGGCGAGTACGAGGGATCAGCCGCGCGTCGCGATCGTGAGCGTGATGGGCCGACGGGGGTTGCTGCCCCGGCCTTCAATGCGAGCGCCCTCGGCCTCGAGCAGTGGCCGAAGTTCGCGGAACACGACGCGGTAGCGGTACCACGGCACCGACGGATACAGGTGATGGATGAGGTGCCGGTCCTGCTGCAACAGCAGCCACGTCGACCCTCGGAACGTCGTGATGCGCGTGTTGCGGAAGCGCTCGGTGCTCTCGTAGGGCACGTGCGGCAGCCACTGAAACAGGACCATGAGCGCGAGCACGCCCAAGCGGCCGGGAAGCCACCACAGGAAGAACACGGGTGGGAACAGGCCGAGCGGGATCGACGCCGCGAGCACCACGAGCCCGAGCTGCGAGTACCGGCGCATGCGCGCCGCTTCTGCCTTCATCCGGTCGGTCGGCGCCGGCATGTCCTCTGGCGTGAACCGGGAGAGTGCCTTGTCCGTCACCTTGTCGCCGCCGGGCAGCGCGTTGACGACGCTGAACACCTGGCCGACGAACCACTTGACGGGCAGCATCCAAAGCGGCCCGGCCACGAGCGCGTCGGGGTCCTTCAACGGATCGTTGGTGTTGGCGTGGTGGCGCAGGTGCGAGCCCGAGAAGCCCTTGACATCGAGCTGCAGCGGGATGGCCGCGATCGATCCGCATGTGACGTCGAGCCATTTCCACCGCTCGTTGCGGCCGCTGATCGCCTTGTGATTCGCGTCGTGGTGGACCGTGTAGAAGGCGTAGCTGAGGACCGCGTTGATCGCGGTGCCCGCCCAGAGCGGGAGCACACCGGCGAACCACAAGGCGACAATGGTGGCAAAGCCGACTACGAGGCCGACACAGAGCAGCACCGTCGGCCAACCGACCATCCCGCTGTTCCGGCGGATCACCTCGGACTCCTCGAGCGACATCTGAATGCGCTTGTCGCGGCGGTCGCGAATTTGGTGGGTTGACTGCTCCGCTGTCATGGGGTAAATGTACCCACGACGTAGCAATCGATAAATCCCCAAAACCCGATCGTTCTGAATGGATATCCGATCATGGATCATCGCACCGAGCTCCGCACCGTGGTTGAGCTCGCGCGTCTGGGCAACGCGCGTCGGACGGCCGAGTCGCTCGGTGTGTCCCAGTCGACGGTGAGCGAGGTCATCGCTCGACTCGAGCGCAGTTACGGCACCCGACTGTTCGACCGCGATCGGCGTGGGTCGCGGTCGACCGCCACCGGCACCCTAGTCGTCGATGCAGCGCGCAAATCGCTCGACATCCTCGACAATGTCGAACGCGAGGTCGGCTTGCTCGAGGGGTTCGAGCGCGGCGTCCTGTCCGTCGCCGCGCACCCCGAGATGGTTGAGACCCATCTCGTCCCGGCCGTCGCGTCTGTCCTTCGGGAGAGCGCCAACCTGCGGTGCCGCGTCCACAGCGGCACCCCCGAGTCGCTGCTCCAGAAGTTGCGGGACCAGCAGCTCGAGCTGTTCGTCGGCCTCGAGCCGGACGCACCCTGCGACGACGTGGACGTCGAGCCGATCGGGACCTACCACGCCGTCCCGTTCTGCCGGGCCGGCCATCCCCTCACCGAAGTCCCGCCCCAAGGTATCAGGGTCCTGCGCGAGTACCCCATTATCAGCACGCATGTGCCCCACTGGTACCTCGCACGCCGCAACGTCGGTCTGCGGATCGAGCGCGAGCTGGCTGACGAGATCGCCGCTCGGGGGAGGACCGTTCAGGTTGCTCACCTCACAACGATGACCTCCCTCGTTGCCGCGAGCGACTCACTGGGCTTCGCCGCAACCGCATCGATTCAACGCGGCATCGAAGACGGCTCGCTCGCCGTCCTCGGCGTGCCTGACGAGCAACGAGCGCTCCTCGCGCCAGCTCCGATCGTGCTCGTGACGACGAAGGGCCGCGCGCTCCCGCCCGTCGCAAAGTCGGTTATCGCAGCGCTGCGATCAAACGCCACGACCATCGGAGGCCGTCTGTCGTGACCATCACTTGAGCCGACGCGATCGTTGACTCTTGGAAGCGGACACTTGACTTGAGCTGAACAAGCGTTCATACTACTGAACGTATGTTTACCACGGAATCCGAGATACCTGATGCGTCGGCAGTTGATGACCGCACGGCCTCCGCTCGCATCCGCGACGAAGCCATGGCCCTCTTCGCGGCCCATGGACCTGACGGCGTGCCGCTCAGGCGGATCGCGCAGGCAGCCGACGTTTCGGCCGCGCTCATCATCCATCACTTCGAATCCAAAGCCGGACTGATTGAAGCGGTCAACAACCATGTCGCGAATGTGGTCACCGACCTCCTTGCACCGTTGCTTGAATCATCGGGTGATCCTGATGCGTTCTCGGGCGTTTCAGCAATGCTGCGTGATGCATTTAACGCCAGCCCCCACTTGCTTGGATACCTTCGGCATCTACTGATTGATGGCGGTCCGCAAGCCGAGCAGCTTTTCGCGCAGTTGCAGCACGCAACGGTCGACGTCATCAATGAACTTCAATCCGCCGGGCTTGTGTGTTCGACCCACGACCCGGATCTGCTCGCTGCCTTTCTCATCGCGAACGATCTCGCGGTCGTGTTGCTGGGCGATCTCATCACCGCAACCACCAAAGTGAATCCGCTCAGTGACGGTCTCGATCAATGGAGTGTGCTCGTGCTTGATGTGTATGCGCGTGGGCTTTTCGTTCCACCAACCAAGGATGTTCCGTCATGACCGATATTGCAATTGAGACGCACAACCTGACTCGACATTTTGGCAAACACCGTGGTATAGCCAACGTGTCGCTGTCGGTTGAAGCCGGTGAAATATTTGGTTTCCTTGGACCAAACGGTGCCGGCAAATCGACCACGATTCGCCATCTGCTCGGGTTGATGCGACCTGATTCGGGAACCGTACGCACGCTTGGGTTTGAACCTTGTCTCGACGAGGTCGAACTCGCGAAAAACGTTGGCTATCTGCCCGGCGAACTCGCGTTGATTGACAACCTGACGGGCCGCACCCTGCTGGATCGTTTCGCGGGTCTGCGAGCTCTGACTGATCGTTCGTATCAAAACGAGCTTGTTGAACGATTCGACGTTGATCTCAACCGGCCGGTTGCCAAACTTTCGAAAGGCAATCGGCAAAAGATTGGCATTGTGGCGGCGTTCATGCACCGACCTCGACTTCTCGTTCTCGACGAGCCCACATCCGGTTTGGATCCGCTCCTCCAAGATGAGTTTGCCAACCTCATACGGTCCCATGCGGACGATGGGGCAACGGTGTTCTTGTCGTCGCATGAACTTGACGAAGTGCAGCGCGTGGTCGATCGGCTCGCCATCATTCGTGCTGGTTCGATCGTGCTCACGGACACGATCACGGCGATGCGTCAGCGTGCGCCTCGACGTATCGAGCTTCGTTTTAGCTCGGCCCCCCAAGCAACTGCGTTTGACCGCATCGACGGAGTCACCGTCATCCACACCGACGCGCACACGATTGCGATTTCGTTGACCGGGCCCATGGCGCCGGTGTTACAGCGTGCCGCCGAACTTGGTGTGATCGACCTCAACGCACCACCCACCGATCTCGACACACTGTTCTTGAGCTTCTACCACGATTCCACCAAGGAGCATCATGCCGCGTGATCTCACATTGCTCGACCTCGCCGAACGACGTCGTTCGCTCATTTTTTATCCACTTGGTTTGAGCGTTTACGCGCTTGTGATCGTTGCGATGTTCCCAACGTTTCGCAACGATTCGAGCCTCACCAAGCTCACCGAAGGAAACGACAAGATTTTGGCGCTCTTTGGAGCGTCCGGCCCACTGACCTCGCCAACAGGCTGGCTCAATGGCAATCTGTACGGGAACTTCGTGCCACTAATCGTGTTGCTCGTCACGATTGGATTTGGGGCGTCATCGCTTGCTGGCCAAAACGAGCGTGGAGTACTCGGGCTTGTCGCCACCCATCCCGTGTCGCGTCGCAACCTTGTGCTCGCCAGGATCGTGTCGTTGGCGGTCCTCGCCACCCCGATCAGTCTTGCGACGTTGATCTGTGTGCTCATCGGACGTACTTTCGACGTAACCGTTGATTATGGCGCCCTGATCGGCGTAAGCATTGCCGTGATCGGTCTTGGCGTGCTCTTTGGGACAATGGCGCTTGCGATTGGGGCACTGACCGGCACGCGTAGCACCGCTTTGGGAATCACGTCAGGTATTGCTGCGCTTAGCTACCTCATTTCGTCGCTCGCACCCGCAATTACTTGGGTGCACTCGATCCGTTGGGTGTCACCGTTTTGGTGGGTGACGGGTGCGGGCCAACTGGCTACCGGCGTTGGGCTCGGTGACGCGCTTGCGCTCGCGGGATCCATCATCGCCTTTGGGGGTCTCGCAATTGTCGCCGCCCAACGCATGGACATTCGCTAACGCCTTAATTGAACACCTGGCTGTTCGTTCGCTCCCCCGCTTCATCGAACGCTGGGACATTTGTCCGCTAGAGGCTGACAGATCGCGTATCAGCACCACACTCAGCCACGAACTTTTTGTGAATGCAGCGGGCAATCAGGTCGCGATACCGAGTAACTCGGCGAAAGCCTCAGGAGTCAAAACCGGCACGCCGAGCTGCTCGGCCTTGATCGCCTTCGACGTGCCGATCTCGTTCGTAACTAAGTACGTGGTCTTGGATGAAACGCTTCCCGCGGACCGACCTCCGTTGGCCTCGATCAGCTCGTTCATCGCGTTGCGGTTGTGGCCCTCGAAGGGTCCCGACATCGCCCCGGACACCACGACGGTCATGCCGGCAAGGGGCAGCTCATCGGGGCTAGGTGCTGCCTCGCCGAAGTGTTCGTCACGGGTTTCGATACCGGCAGCAACCAGACGGTCGAGCAGATCGTTGAGTTCGGCAAGTTCTTCAATGATGATCGCCGCACGCACGTCTCCAATCCCTTCGACCTCGGCCAACTCGTCAACGGTGGCCGCCCGCACCGCAGCAAGTGTGCCGAAATGGCGGGCGATTCGTCGGCACATGCGACGGCCGGTCATGCGGATTCCAAGCGCGATGAGCTGACGGTCAAGCGGTTTGGCTTTCGCTGCCGCGATACTTGCGATGACTTTCTCGGCCGAGAGTTGTCCCATGCGTTCCAGCCCGGCGAGCTGGTCAACACGCAGATCGTAAAGATCGGCGACATCGAGCGCAAGGCCCGCGTCAATGAGTTGTCCAACAAGCACGTCACCGAGACCTTCGATGTCGAGTGCGTCTCTGCTCGCGGCATAGACGAGAAGTTCCGACGCTCCACACGCTCGACCTCTCATACAACGCCACCGCTTTTGTGTGCGATCGATCTCCGATCCGCACCGCGGACACACGTCGGGGGAGATCCAAGCCACAGCATCAGCGTGTCGTTTAGCCAGCACCACCCCCTCAATTCGAGGAATCACATCTCCTGCACGTTTGATCAACACCGTGTCGCCGATGCGTACGTCAAGGCGCATGACCTCTTCGGGGTTGTGCAGTGTTGCGTAAGTCACGGTTGTCCCACCGACGAACACTGGTTCCAGTGTGGCACGAGGAACAAGCGCACCGGTGCGACCCGGGGTGATATCGATGTCGAGCAACGTTGTCGTGCATTCTTCGGCCGGATACTTGAACGCAACTGCCCAGCGCGGGTGCGCCCCCGTCGCACCGGCCGCGTCTCGATCGGCTTGCGTGTCGGCCTTTGCGACCGCTCCGTCAATATCGAAGTCAAGCGTCGCTCGCACCTGTCCGATTGTGGAAATTGCAGCGATGATCTCGTCGACACTCTGGCAGCGCCCGTTGATCTCGACGAGCTTGCCAGCGGGGACAAAACCAAGATCGATGAGCCAACTCATTTGGGCAATGTGGCTGTCGTTTGGGGTGTCGGCACCAAGCAACGTGTACGGGGCAAACGTCATCGGTGTCAGATACTTGCGGTGGATAGCCCGAATCGAACCTGCCGCCGCGTTGCGGGCATTGACAAACGCCGGCTTGTGATCGGTTTCGACCCGAAGCTCGTTTGCCTGAGCGAACTGGTCCACGGTCATGAAACACTCACCACGCACCTCGAAGCTCACATCACCATCGACCCACAGCGGCAACCCGACAACGTTGTCTTCGAACTGGGCGCTGACATCCTCACCCGCTTGTCCCCCACCTCGGGTCAATACGAGGGTGCGCTTTCCCCGCACATAGCGGGCCGCGATCGCGACCCCGTCGAGCTTGGGTTCGACGATCACGATCGGCTCTGGATCACCGGTGAGCTCGACAAGTCGTTCGAACCAGGAGCGAACCTCGAGTTCGGTTGTGGCTTTAGCGAGCGAGAGCATCGGTGCCGAATGTGGAACATCACCGACGCCGGTGCCGGCCGCCACCTGATCGGTCCGTCCAGAATGCCAATCGGGGTTCGCCGACTCAGTCGCGCGGATGCGGGCTTCGAGCACGTCGTAATCAGCATCGGCCATGAGGATCGAACCGTCACCCGCGTAATAAGCGGCAGCCGCTTGGGCTAAATGTTCGACGGCCGCGTCAAAATCACTCCGATTGACAAACAATTCGGGTTTGGCGTTGCCCGGATCACTCATAGGGCACAGTCTCCCACTCCAGTGATTTCGGGTGCGCTTTTGGCATCTCTGGGTGCCAATTTTGCACCCAAAACGCGATTGGAGACACGGGTCCCAGCAGGGGCAAGGGCCAGGATCAAGCAGGGGCAGGGGCTAGAAGAAGTCGTCGAGCCCTTCAAGCAGATGCCCCATCCGCTCCTGTTTTGTTCGCAAGTAGCGGATGTTCTCCGGATTCGGAACCACCACGGAGGGCACTCGCTCCACAATGTCAAGCCCAAAACCTTCAAGCCCGCCATACTTTGACGGATTATTTGTGATCAGACGCATCGTGGTGATCCCAAGATCGACCAAGATCTGCGCACCAATCCCATACTCGCGGCTATCAACCGGAAGCCCAAGCGCCACATTCGCGTCAACCGTATCGACCCCCTGATCTTGCAAGTCATAGGCACGAATCTTGTGCCCAATCCCGATACCGCGTCCCTCATGGCCACGCAGGTACAACACCACCCCAAGGTCTTCCTCGGCCACCATGCGCATCGCCGCATCGAGTTGCACACCACAATCACAGCGCAACGAACCAAACACGTCACCGGTCAAACACTCAGAGTGGACACGAACCAACACACCCTCTTCGCCTTGGACCGCACCGCGGACCATTGCGACGTGCTGTTCGCCATCGAGCATCGACTCGTAGACGTAGCAAGTGAAATCACCCCATTGGGTAGGAATGCGGGCTTCTGCAATGCGTTTGACCAGCTTCTCGTGTTGACGCCGATAGCGAATGAGCTGCGCAATGGAAACCATGGCAAGCCCATGTTCCGCCGCGAAATCTTTGAGCTCACCGGTGCGAGCCATGCCCATCTTCTTGTCGTCAACGATCTCGCACAAGATGCCTGCGGGATACAGGCCCGCCATGCGAGCCAAATCAACGGTCGCCTCGGTATGTCCGGCCCGTTTGAGTACTCCACCCTCGCGCGCTTCAAGGGGCAGAATGTGACCGGGTCGCGCGAGATCTCCTGGCCGAGTAGACGGGTCCACCAATGCTTGGACCGTGGCCGCACGATCAAATGCAGAAATTCCCGTCGTCGTGCCGTGACGGAAGTCGACGCTCACCAAGAACGCGGTACGTTGTGCCTCGGTGTTGTGATCAACCATCGGTTTGAGATCAAGTTCTTGCGCTCGTTCCGACGTGATCGACGCGCAAATAAATCCCGACGTGTGATGTAAAAAGAATGCAAGCTTTTCTGGCGTCACGTGCTGCGCCGCCATGATGAGATCGCCTTCGTTCTCACGATCTTCATCATCGACCACGACCACAATCTCGCCACGAGAAATCGCCGCCACCGCATCTTCAACCGACGAAAAACCCTCTGGAATATCGCGCTGCGCCCGAGATTGACCCCGGCGAATTGGCTGTGCTTCGTCAGTCATACACCGGATCCTTGTTTCATGGTTGCACCGTAGGGGCTGGCGAGCGCTGCAACATATTTGGCCACGATATCGACCTCGATGTTCACGAGATCACCGACCCGACGCTCACCGAGCGACGTGACCTGGGCGGTGTGGGGAATAATCGCAACCCCAAAACCATCGGATGAGCGCTCAGCCACAGTCAAACTCACCCCGTCAATCGTGATCGAACCCTTCTCAACAACATGGTTGAGTAAGTCATCGGCGAGCGTCACGAGCAAATCAGGAGCAGGACGCCTTACTGTCCCAACGCCATCAATGTGACCTTGCACGATATGTCCCCCAAAGCGACCATTTGCAGCAAGTGGACGCTCTAAGTTCACCCGCGCACCGGGTTGCAGCCCTCCAAGGGACGTTCGCGTATACGTTTCATCAACGACATCTGCTTCAAAGAAAGTCTCAGTGAAATGAACCATCGTCAGACAGCATCCATTCAATGCAATTGACGCGCCGATAAATGCATCGTTGAGCACGACGTCCGCCGCCACACGGATACGGCCGCCGTCTCGGCTGACGAACGTACCCGTCTCTTCAACAATTCCGGTGAACATGAAACCTCAATCAGCGTTGCGGTCGCGCGACGTGGCAAAGCTTCACGGTACTTGCTTTGCGGCATATCGACCCACCTGCACGTACTGTGGCACAAGTCATGCCAGTTGACCAGGTACCACATCAATACGAACGTCAGTCCCAAGTACGGTGACGGACTCGATACTCCCCCGCCACACATCCCTAATCGTTTGTGCACCACGACCCGCAAACAACCCTCGTGCATCGTCGCCGCCAAAGAACACCGGGGCGACATACAACACATAACGATTCACCAGTCCCTCGTGGTGAAACGCGTGGGCGACCGATGCACCTCCCTCAACAAGTACCTGCAACATATTCTGTTTACCGAGTTCATCAAGGAGCACCTGGAGCGAACCGTGGTGCTCTTGAGCGGGGAGAATCTTTGCTCCAGGCGGGATCGTCCCAAGCACGATGCGCGTCGGATCACCCCGAGGTGCTTCGACGTGGCGAACCGTAAGCGAAGGATTATCAAAACGAACCGTTCCGGCCCCAACAATGATCGCATCTGATTCAGCACGTAAACGATGTGCATCGGTGCGCGCGACAGGACCGGTAATCCACTGGCTTGACCCATCCAGTGCGGCCGTCGCCCCATCGAGAGACGCGGCCAGTTTGCACACAACAAAGGGGCGACCTGTGCGACGGTGATGTAAATACGGTTCAAGTGATTGTGCGATGGCACGCTGGATTGGCGCAGGGGTGCTCGTCACGGTGATTCCTGCGGCTTCGAGCGCACGCATCCCGGCCCCGGCAACACGCTTATCGGGATCTTGAATCCCCACCACAACGCGAGCCACACCAGCACGAATGAGCGCATCGGTACATGGCGGCGTTCGACCTACGTGACAACACGGCTCCAATGTCACATAGACGGTGGCCCCGTTCGCCGCTTCGCCTGCCGCGTCAAGCGCCATGATTTCCGCGTGCTTTCCGCCAACGGCTTGCGTTGCTCCTTCAAAAACTCGACCATCGGCCGCAACGATCACGCAGCCGACCCAAGGATTTGGTGGACTCGTTGCCCGCTGGCTGGCACCTAGTTCGATCGCCCGTGTCATCCAAGGGTCAGTGTGTTGCTCGGTGAGGCCCACGTCGTGACCCTAATGGCGAAGGAAGCGGAAACAGGTCATACCGTCACGGCCATCTGATGTTGGCAACAATCGTCCGCCACACTCGCCAATGACTTCCCACGGATCATTCATCGGTTCAGGCACAAAATGCGGATGTGACGCCCGGAAGAAATCGTGCACAGCAACGGTCTCTCGTGTCGTCAAGGTGCACACGCTATAGACCAGCCGACCCCCGGGTCGCACCAGATCCGCAACTGATGCAAGCAAACGTTGTTGCAGCGCTCCAAGCCGATCAATCGAATCTGGCGTGATACGCCACCGTGCGTCGGCACGCCGGCGCAGCGATCCAAGTCCAGAACACGGTGCATCCACGAGAACGGAGTCAAATGAAGAAGGGCGGAATGGAGCCGCACATCCATCAGATACGAGCACTCCAACGTGACTGTCTTGACCGACCATGTTGGCATTCGACGTTATCAATTTGGCCCGGTTATGCGAACGATCGCCAGCGACAACAAACGCGCCCGATTCGGCCAACGCGGTGGCCTTCCCACCGGGTGCCGCGCACACGTCAAACAACCGCGAACCCGGCGTCGCCGCGACCGCATCAACGACGCAGCGCGACGCGACATCTTGCACGTACCCGTCCTCACGACGTTGTGCAGGCGCCGGATTATTCATTGCTTGCAAGGAAGATATGGCGACATCTTCACCGAGATCATTGCTGAGGCGCTCCAGAATCCAGTCGGGATAACTCAGCCACGTCGCCGCATTGGGCCAACGATCTGAACCGACACCTGCATCGGGTGCAATCGGGTTCTCGCTCACCCGTCGAAGCACGGCGTTCACCAAGCCACGTGCCCGGCGGGGTGCCACGTCAACGGTTGTGGAAACCGCGGCGTGCGAGGGCGTATCCATATACGTCATCTGAAAAGCCCCAAGACGCAATGCACGCCGCACGGCTGGTTCGACATCGCCATTCACAAAGCGATCGATAAGGAAGTCACACGAACGCCGCATACGAGTCGAGCCATCAACGAGCGCTGTCACCAGCGCGCGGTCGCGCCGCTCAAGCTCACTGCGATCAAGTTCATGAGCGAGCACCAGGTTCGCGTAGGCGCCTTTCTCCTCGATGCGTGCGAGAACGGCGAGGGCAACCGCTCGTGGGTTTGCTTCCTTCGTCACGAATCCAGCCGGTCACCAGGTTCAAGGCGTGCACCGCGCGCCCATGCCTCCACGGACATTGCAGGCTTTCCTTCGGGCTGTACCGAAAGGAGGCGAAGCGTGCCATCTTTAGTCGCCACATTCCACCCCGCGTTGTGAGCAACAAGGTCACCGGGGTTGCCGGTCGCCTCGCCACAATCAGCGACCGCATGGACTTTGAGTCGTTTCCCACGAAATGTGGTCCAGGCGTTTCCGACTGCAACCGTCCGCTTCACTTGCGCGCAGTTTTGAGAGAAGTCAAGGCGTCGATCGGCTTGGGTCATTTTCGCCGCATACGTTGGCGTTCCCTGCTGGTGTTGGGGCTTGCCAAAGTCGTCGCGCAAACCTGCAAGCAATAACGCAATCCCCGCATTGACCAACTCGCGACGTAATTCGTCAACCGTTGTGTCACTGCCAATCGCAACAGTCGCACTCGAGTAGACATCGCCCTCGTCAAGTGCTTGCGCCACATCCATGATGCACACCCCCGTCTCGGCATCACCCGCCAGAATCGCACGCTCGACAGGCGCCGCGCCACGCCAACGCGGCAATAACGAGAAGTGCATGTTGATCATCGGGACAACAGCAAGTAGCTCGGCGGAGATGATCCGCCCGTACGCCACCACGATTCCGAGGTCCGCTTTTGCATCGAATACATCCGCAACGTCGTGTGAGACGTGGATCCCAAGTGATTGTGCCGCGACTTTTACCGGTGAAGGCTCAAGGTCGCCTCGACGCGACCGGCGAGCATCGGCGCGTGTGACCACAAGCACAACGTCGTGACCCGCTTCAACCAATGCTTTTAACGGTGGAACCGCAATGTCTGGGGTGCCCAAATAGACCAGTCGTTGAGGCGATCGAGGCAGAGGAAGCGTCACGGTTGGGAAGTCTCGATCAAGGCAGGCGCAAGCCGCCGGACCCGGTTGGCTCGGCAGGTGCGGCGAGGTTCATTTCACGCAATGCCTTTTTGGCTGCTTTGCGCTGGTCGGCATCAAGTAGCTCGATGAATAATGTGCCATCGAGGTGATCCATTTCGTGTTGTAACGCCCGACCTTCAAGCTCGTCTGCTTCAATCGAAATCTCGTTCCCATCCAAGTCCCATCCCACAAGATGCACCGCATTCGGTCGAGCCAATTCAAATGACAACCCAGGAATTGACAAGCATCCTTCTTCGTACACCCACTCACCGTCGGTTTCAACGATACGAGGGTTCACAACGGTGACCGGCCCATATCCAATGTCGTACACAAAAAGCCGCTTGGCAATCCCGATCTGATTTGCGGCCAATCCAACACCCGGCTCGTCATACATCGTTTCGAGCATGTCGTCGGCCAGTTTGACGATGTGTCCATCAATATCGGTGATCTCGTCGGTCCGCGTTTTGAGCACCGGATCCCCGATTTTGCGAATCGCATAAGTGGCCATTTCTTCATGCTATCCACGCGCTTCATTTCGGACCCCTCCCACGAAGCCAATATCCGACAGAATAGACACCGTGGCGCATTACTTCACGAACGACCCAGACATGCCGTCGCGGCCTGGCTCGGTGCGCCTCGACCTTGACGGTGGCTCCATTGCATTGGCCACAGATCGGGCAATGTTCTCGCCAAACGCGCTCGATGCCGGAACACGGATTCTGCTTGATCACGTGCCGCGTCCCCCACAAGGCGACCTGCAGCTCGCAGACATCGGATGTGGTTATGGTCCGATAGCCATTGCGCTCGCGCTCCGCTCCCCCCAAGCAACAATCTGGGCCGTCGACGTCAACGAGCGGGCCCTCGCATGCTGCGCACACAATGCCAAGCTCGCCGGTGTGGAAGACCGTGTGCACGCAGTTCTGCCACAGGATTTCCCAGACAACATCACGCTTGACGGGCTCTGGTCCAATCCTCCAATTCGTATTGGAAAGCAGGCCCTTTATGAACTGCTTTCCCGATGGCTCGACACGTTGCACCCAGCGTCGTTCGCCCATCTTGTGGTGCACAAGAACCTCGGTTCTGATTCGCTCGCCAAATGGCTCACAACTCGAGGACAGAACGTGACTCGATTGACCTCGGTTGATGGCTATCGCATTTTGCAAGTGAACGGGCGCGACGAAATGCCCAGAGAAAGCACCACGCCATGAAGCAGTTCGGCTCAACTGACCTCAAGCGGCTCCATCGCACATGGCGCAAGTTTGCAAGTAGCAACGTCGCTGTCATTCTCGACGGCGTCGCCCAACCGTTCAATGTGGGTGCCATTGTGCGCACTGCCGCCGCCTACCGCATCAGCGACCTTTGGTTGGTCGGCCAAACTCCGGGCCCGGACAACGCCAAAGTCGCTCGCACCGCTCTTGGTTCAGAACGTTTCATTGCGGTGCACCGAAGTGACGACACCACGTCGGCGCTCAGCGAAGCACGTGCCAAGGGCTACCACATTGTTGGACTCGAACTCGCTGATGGGGCCGTGCCCATCCACGAACTTGGAGATATTGCCCACATCGCACTCGTGATCGGGCACGAGGATCGGGGTCTTCGACCCGAGGTTCTCGACGCATGCGACATGGTCACGTTCCTGCCACAGCTTGGCAAAATCGGCTCCCTCAATGTCGCAACCGCCACCTCGATTGCGCTCTATGAGCTCCGCCGTCGAGAGTGGGTGAATAAGTAAACGATGTGTGTTTCCCCCTTTCTTGCGGAAGAAATGATGGACCACATCCTCGCAATTGGTGATCTCAGCGCAAACGGCGGACGCTTTGCCGATCTCATTACCCAAACCACCGCGGGAGCACAATGGTGCCATCCCGATGTGGCATCCCGAGTGCAGGTCGTTCAAAGCTATTTCGACAATATCGTCAAGCCCGTGACGGTGGTCGCACATGGCACCGGGGCGTACCTTGCGCTTCATCACGCGCGAAGCGCACCGAAGCGCATCAAGCATCTCATTGTGCTTGACGGGCCAAGCGCACTGGGCAACGTGCACCATGACCCGATCGGTGCCGCTTCACGCATTGATGCTGGTGTTGAACGGGTACGCACGCTCTATGCCGACCGTACCGTCGCGACCGCAGCATTGATTGACGCAGGTTGGCTTCCTGCCACCGGCATGACACGAGCTTTTCGCAAAATAATGGAAAGCGAAATCGTTGGAAGTGGCTTTGGGTGGCGCTCGTCACTCAGCGAAGCAACCGTAACCCAAGCGCTTTTTGAACTCGCCCAGTTCAGGCCTCGTTGGACAACCACCGTTCCCACCACGATATTTCGCTCCGCTCACGGTCACCGACTCACCGATCCGCCAATTGCGCTGGCACTCGAACCTGTCAACGCCATCACCTTAGATTGCACCCATGATGGCCTGCTATGGGACGAAGGCGCAGTCAGGCAAATAGCGAGCGTCATTGATGACTCGGTCACCTCAAACCCGTAGCGGGTCAACTTCAATCCGCACACGCTCACTTGGGCGCTCAATAAGTGCCAAAGCATCAGCAAGCACTGCATGGTTTGCTGCACGCACCAGATACGAACCGCTCCCCCCGTCAAGCACCTCAACAATCGATGTATCCACGTGTTCAACAAACATGGGAGCACCCGGGCCACTAATCTGGGCAAGTGCAGTGAACGGCGGGAATTGCAGCACGGAACGCACTCCCCGCTCGTATTCCACCAAGATTGATGGGTCGGCACGTACCGCACTCACGAGAACGGGATGATCAACCAGGCGCGTTTGGACAACCACCCGCCCATTTCTAGAAGAACCACCAACGAGTCGGGCCGCACGCACGAGAAGGGTCATGGCTTGCTCTGCCGCCCGAAATCTCGGTGCGGTAAGTTCCGCATCAAAATCTAAGAAAGCAACCGTTGCAGCTTGGCCCACACGATGCAACACCGCTTCGGTCCCAATAACCACGCGAGTTGATTTGTCGTCACCTTGAGACGTGTCGTTGATTTCTGCCACGGGTTCACCAACGAGTGCTTCAAGTTCTTCACGCGCACGCGACACGCCAATGCGAAGGTTCTTCAATATCCCTGAGCCACACTCCGCGCACACTCGAGGTCTCTGCGTTCCACAACGCCCGCACACCAAGTCATCATCTCCAGGCGCGTGAACACCGGCACCACACACCTCGCAACGCGTCAAGGCGTTACATTTTCGACAGGCAAGTAACCGGACTCGTCCCGTCCGATTCAGTACAACAACCACGCGCCCTTTCGGTGACAACGCGGCACGCAACCGGTCCGACAACACGCTGGACGCAGTCGCCGGGTCTTCATCAGTGCGATCGATCAGCACAACATGTGGCCATCCGGCACGTTCAACTTCACGTGGCACCAACACCAACTTTGACGTTGCAAGCACATCCAGACTTGGACTCGCCGCCAGCGACACAAACGTGGCGTTGGCACAAGTGGCACGTTCTGCAAGGACATCACGCGCATGCCACGTTGGCATACGTGTGGACTGCAGTGCCTCGTCATATTCGTCGACCAATATTGCCAAGCACAGGTCAGGAGCAGGCGCCCACACCGCACTGCGCGTTCCCACCACAACACAGCCACCTGATGCCGCTCGTGCCCAAGTGAACGCCCGACGTGTTGGACTGTCTCCGTCGCTGACGTCAACGACGCCAAATCCCGACCGCGCCAAACGTGGTACGAGGCGTTGGACGTGTCGTTGTGTCGGACACACAACCAACGCGCTGCCCTGGCCACAACGATCGAACGACGTTTCAAGCAGTCCGACGACATAGGGCATGCGGTCAAGGGCTGGGGGAAGGCGCACAACGGCGTTGCCTGAGGCAATGGCCGCGCTCACCGTGTCGGCAACGTTGCGTGCAACCTCGTGCCGCCGAGTGTCCGATACGAGACGCTTGGGGATCGAACGCACGATTGCAGGGGGCGACGCTATCCGAAGCAGTGGTGCTGGGTGACCGCTATAGCGGTGCGCGGCCCAACGTGCGAGGTCAATGATGTCCTTGTGTGGACCATGGCCACGCACCCCAAGAACTCGTTGCAGTTCAACCCCCGGCGGCGTGTCAGCCCCGACTTCGGTAATCCACCCAGAAACGCGGCGACCACCAAGTCGAACCCGGACCTGTGTGCCAATAGCCAAAGCCTCGGGAAAACCAAGAACGTCGATTACCTGATCGTCGCCGACGAGATAATCGAACGTCTTGTGAATTCCGGTGACATCAACAAGGACGCGTACGACCCGAGTTCGGGTCGCCGCGCTCATCGACGTCTCAAAGACCCAGCGCCGACTTCACGTCGCTGGCACGGTCGGTGTTCTCCCAAGTGAACTCGGGCTCTTCACGACCAAAGTGTCCATAGGCTGCGGTCTTTGAGAAGATCGGGCGGCGCAAGTCAAGATCACGCAGAATGGCGGCAGGGCGAAGGTCGAAAATGTCACGCACCGCTTGGGTGATCTTGGCCGGGTCAACATGCTCAGTACCAAAGGTTTCCACGAGCAATGACACGGGGGCTGCAACTCCAATCGCATAGGCAACTTGGACTTCTGCACGATCCGCGGCGCCCGCAGCAACGAGGTTCTTTGCGACCCAACGTGCCGCGTAAGCAGCAGAACGGTCTACTTTGGACGGGTCTTTTCCAGAGAACGCACCGCCGCCGTGACGAGCCGTGCCCCCGTAGGTGTCAACAATGATCTTGCGGCCGGTCAAACCACAGTCTGCGTGTGGGCCACCAAGTTCAAAAGCGCCGGTCGGGTTCACAAGTACGCGAAAATCATCATCCGCGAACTGTTCGGGAACAAGCGGACGAATGACGTGCTCAATGAGATCTGGTTTGATCACGCTTTCGGCATCGATGCCCGGTGCATGTTGTGTTGAGATCAATACCGTCTTGAGTTCAACCGGTTTGCCATCTTCATAGTCAAACGTGACCTGCGTCTTGCCATCGGGGCGCAGGTAGGGAAGCAGACCAGACTTGCGAACTTCTGCAAGGCGCTCTGCTAAACGGTGAGCCCACCAAATTGGCATCGGCATGAGCGTTGACGTCTCGGTCGTGGCATACCCAAACATCATTCCTTGGTCGCCAGCACCCTGCGAGTTCAATACATCTTCGCCAGATGCTCCCGTCCGGGTCTCATATGCCGTGTCCACTCCTTGGGCGATGTCTGGTGACTGCGGGTCAATTGATGTGATCACGCCACAGGTGTTGCCGTCGTAGCCGACTGACTCACGGTCATAACCAATGGCCTTGATCGTGTCACGCACTACCTGGGGTATTTCGACATACGCACTCGTTGTGATTTCACCAGCGACGAGGGCAAGGCCCGTGGTAACCAACGTCTCACATGCCACGCGTGCCATTGGGTCTTGCGCCAGAATCGCATCAAGGATCGAGTCCGAAATCTGGTCTGCGACCTTATCGGGGTGACCTTCGGTCACCGATTCTGAGGTAAAGGTCCAACGGGTCACAGCATCTCCTTGGGGAATGAACAATGAAGTCGATCAGCGATTGGTCGCGGCGTTACTTGGCGACGTAAGACGATACCGGATCACCGCATCCCACACGGCAGCGGCTACATCTTGTTTATTGGCCAATGGCACGTCATGGCGCTCGCCTGTTGCGTCAAGGATCGCCACCGCGTTGGTGTCGTGCGAAAAACCTACATTGGCCTCCGACACATCATTGGCCACAATAACGTCAAGGCCTTTGCGTTTGAGTTTGTCAAGTGCATGCCCAATGACATCGCTCGTTTCCGCACAAAAACCCACTACCGTCTGACCAGGAACGCGTCGCCCGGCCACTTCCGCCAAAATGTCAACGGTCGGCTCGAGTTCAACAGTGGGTACGCCGTCAGTCTTTTTGATCTTGTCGGTCGCCACGCGAACCGGACGAAAATCCGCCACGGCCGCGGCCATCACCACAACATCCGCATCATTTGCGAACTCGCACACGGCCCGATGCATCTCATCTGCTGTGTCGACTCGCACGACATGACATCCATTTGGGTCATCCAGTGGCGACGCTGTCACGAGATGGACCTTTGCGCCACGGGCAACCGCATTCGCTGCTAAGGCATGGCCCTGTTTACCGCTCGAACGGTTGCCGAGATACCGCACCGGGTCAACCGGTTCGCGTGTGCCCCCCGCGGTGATGAGCACCGTCAATTCTGCCAGGTCCGCATTCTGGATCTGGTCGTTGTTCGATTGCGCAAAATGTTTCGTAACCGCCGCGACGATGCGTTCTGGTGCGGCGAGTCGTCCAGCGCCAACGTCACCGCCAGCCAACAAGCCCACGTCTGGTTCAACAATGAGCACACCACGTCTTTTTAGGGTGGCAACGTTTTCTTGCACCGCCGCGTGCTCCCACATTTCGGTATGCATCGCAGGGCACATCATGACTGGAGCACGAGTCGCAAGCAACGTGGCCCCGAGGAGATCCCGGGCTGCTCCGGTTGCTGCGACGCTGATGACATTGGCTGTCGCTGGCACAATCAGGACGAGATCGGCAGACTGACCGAGCCTGGTATGTGGCGAAACTTCACGCCCGTCGTAGAGATCAATCGAAGCGGGTTCTGAAGCGAGCGCCGAAAACGTTGCAGCGCCAACAAATCGAAGCGCGTTTGAAGTCAGAATTGGCGAGACGTGCGCACCGGCTTCTACCAGGCGCCGACACACGTCGACGGCCTTAAACGCGGCAACACCGCCGGAAACCCCAAGGACAATATGCTTTCCTTGCAGGCTCACTGCATCGCTCAGTTAGTGAGCTGACCGCTTAGCTGTCGGCCGCGTCGCCGTTGGCTTGGGCTTCGAGGGCCGCAGCTTCAGCGTCAGCTTGTGCTTGCGCTTCTGCTTCAGCCGCAACTTCTTCTGCCGTCATCCACTCGACTTTGTCAAGAGCAATTTCTTCAAACGCAATCGTCAACGGCTTCCGTGCCTGCGACGTTACCTGCGGTGGAACCAAGCCCTTCTTGGCCGTTCCAAGCTCCCCGAAATAGCTGTTGATCTCACGGGCACGCATTGATCCAAAGGTGACAAGACGAAACTTCGAGTCAGCTCGACCAAGCAACTCTTCGATTGGCGGGTTCATCATCGTGTCGTGCTGCCAGGCCATGGTGGTTCACCTTTGTCGCGGTGCGTAAGAATTCGAACGACCAATGCTATCAGGGTGAGCCTTGAGAACCCGGATTCAACTTCGCTGAGCCTCAATGAGTTGCTGCAACCGCTTGACCGTATCTGCGACCGTGTCATTCACAATTTCAATCGCACCAATGCGCGCCGCGTTTCTTCGCTCTTCGTCAGCAATTGCAAGGCGTGCAGCGACTTTGTCGGGCGGATCTCCTCGACCTTCAAGGCGTCGACGTAGTTCATCCATCGAGGGGGGAAGAAGGAACACGATCAGAGCGTTCGGTTCCCGCTCGTGCACTTGGGTGGCACCTTGCACGTCAATTTCTAGAACGACATCATCCCCATTGTCAGGTTTTGGCCATGGTGTCCCGTACCGATTCCCTTGAAACTCGGCCCACTCCAAGAACGTGTTCGACGCAATTGCGTCGTTGAACTCGGCGGGAGTCGCGAAGCGATACGCATCGCTCGCCTCTCCTGGTCGTATTGCTCGGGTTGTCCATGAGCGACTCAACCACAACCTCGCATCTGCCTTGACGAGTTCGCGAGCAACCGTGCCTTTGCCAACCCCGCCTGCGCCGGCGATGACGATGATCACGAGTTACCGCTTTGGTGGAAACGCTGCAAGCAACGCAATTTTTTGTTGCGCACCCAGACCTCGGACCCGCCGATTGTCTGCTATTCCGATTTCGTCCATGGTTCGTCGGGCTTTCACTTTGCCGACACCCGGCAACGCTTCGACGAGGGCGAGAAGCTTCATTTTGGCAATGACTTCATCAGTTTCAGCAAGGTCAAGGACTTCGGGCAGCGTCACAATCCCCATTTTGAGCTTGTCTTTGAGTTCGGAACGCTCACGTCGAACCGCAGCCGCTTTCGCAAGATTCTCTGCGCGCTGTTCGGGAGTGAGTTGGGGAGGCTGAGGCATGCGCCGAGACTACTCCACGCGTCGAACCGTCTATTCCAGGCGCATTGACTCATCTAATTCCTCCGCGTAGGGGGTTTCGTTGCCTCATGTATTTC
>CAZJAZ010000016.1:0-49095 GCA_964544305.1 uncultured Iamiaceae bacterium
CAAGCATCTCGATCTGGTCGTCAAGGGTGGCATTGAGCACGTTGAGATCCCAAACGGGTGTTGCATTGGTGCGTTTGATCATCGCGGCCCAATCGTTCATCGTCACCGGGTGACGGTCGGCGCCTATTTTGGCGAACGGACTGGTCGGGTCGTTGATGAATGTGCCGGTACGCCAGTCAATCCATTGGGCGGCGGTGCCTGTTGGGATTCGAATCAAACGAGCGGGGAACGAGGCGAGTTTGTCTTGGAGTTTGGGGTCAAGCAGCATGTCAATATTGGGATTGCGAATGATCGATGCGCCGTTAAAACCAAAGAAGGCACCGGGGAGCGTGCGAGGCGAATTTCGTCGTTGCAGTTTGTGCCCTGACGTTGCGCCGGTCGTTGGGGTTGGCGTAACCCTTGGGGCCGTACTGGCACATCCAGCCACGAAAAGGAGGGCGGCGAGTAGCAACGCACGCATGGTTGATCACACGCGCGGTGGGCCGCTGCAGCTTTGAAGTGACGACATGATTGCCGTGTTAATCGCTTCCGGGTAGGTGTTTGGCGATCATCCCAAAGACCTTCGAGCTTCCCGCGATGCGTTCGGTTAGGCGATCAAGCTTGCCTTGGTGTGATTCGAGGGCCGCTTCGTAACTTTCGCCAAATTGACTGCGGATTTTGGCGAGCGCGGCTTGCTGTTGCGGGGTGGGCTGGGCATCAGGCAAGTCGGCGGGCATGCGTTCAACTTCACCCGTGTCGAACCAAATGACTTGATCATCTGCACACACGTCAACGGGAATGAGGTCGGTTTCGGGAGTGTCGCCCGCTTCGCCTTCGGCCACTTCGTCGTCATCAACCGGGGCGGTCACAGGAATCATTTGTTCACCACACATAGGGCACTGACGTGGCCCTGACGTGGTGCGTTCGCCACGCCGGGCGAGCTGCCACAGGGTTTTGAGGTCGTCTTCTTGTGCGACCTCATACGCCTCGGTGAGAGTTGCTGCCAGGCCGTGCCCATCTGGGCAGACCCACGTGTTGAAATCACCTTCAGCGACTAAACGCAAGTCGGTCTGACAAATGGGGCACTTCGCGGTAGGCGTCACAACATCGCTTATCGGCCAAATACGTTGGAATTCAAGCCGCAAGCATCACACGGCTGCACGTCTCAATCATGATGATCCGTCAGGCCAGTCGACTCACGACCGAGCGCAACCCGTGTTGTCTCAGGGCGCCGAAAAAACTCAACCGCAAACGTGGCGGGCCCATCAAGCACAACGTGATGGTGGCGCTGTGGCGGGATCACGATGCTGCCACCAGCGTTGATCACCTGTGGCTCGTCAGGGGCATCCTCAAAGACGAAGCCGACGGTCCCCGAATGCACGACGAGTCGACCCCAAACGTTGTCTGCAACCTGATGGGCACGAAGTAAACCGGCAGGTACGGTGTCGTTGTCGAACGTGTTGGTGGTTCGCACGTAGACGACGTCACCTGGCAGTTGGTTAGACATCGTCAACCGGTATAGCGCGGGTTTGTCGGGATCGGTGTCGCCGCCTGGACTGGTGGAGCTGGGTACGGGGACTTTGGAAAATCGGGAACCGATGTGGTTGGCGCGCCAACTTGGGGCAGCGGAGATGATCCCGTACAAGTCACGGATGCGGGCGCCTGAATTGCGCTAAGCGCGGCACCATCGATCGACACGGAAAAACCGACCGATCCAAAACGTACTGAGACGTTTCGTGCAGCACCCGGATTCCAAACGATCACTGATGGTCGCTTTGTTGGGCTACACACGCCAACCGCCTCAACGTCTTGCGGGCCTGCGTCGCCGGTGCTCGTGGTGAGGGCGCTTGATCCGCGTGGAGCAAACCGTGCAACGGTGGCGAGCACGTCAAAGTCCACTTCTGGTGTCCAAGTCTTTGCCGCTGGATCGACGGTGACCACACCGCGACACGTCCCACACCCGCCGGTGTGCGGTCCGCCCGCCGGATCGAGTGCGAGATTCCACAACAGCGATGCGGTGGCCCAGTGGCCGTAGTCTCGAATGATGCGCTTTGCCGAGTCGGCGAACGCGTTTGTTCGAGTGCCTTGCCAGGTTCCCCCCGAACACTCCGTTTCCCAAATTTCCAGATTTGGCCACTGTGCGTGCAGGCCTTCGTTCGCGTCAACTTGGTCGCCGCCATAGCAATGCAGCGCAGTCCCGGCGACCGGATACTGGCCCGCTGTTGCTTGGAGAACATCGAGTGCGCCTTGTGGCGGTGCCGGGCCACCGCACGAGCCTGGCGACACGACAGAACACCAGTTGTGATCCCATACGAGCACCCGTGTTTCGAGACCGGCCGCCGCAAGTTTTGGTCCAAGAGCTTGCGTGACACGGATTTGTTGGTCAAGCGACATGAGCATTGATGGCGATGTCAACTGAATTGCGGCAGGCTCGTTCTGGACGCTGATGCGTGACACGGTGATGCCCTCTGCCCGGTAGGCGGCAAGAAATTTGACAAGGTAGTCCGCATAGACCGACTCGTAGCGCTTCTCGAGTTGACCATACAAAATGTTGTCGGTGTCTTTCATCCACGCTGGGGCGCTCCAAGGCGCGGCGATGATCGTGACACGCGGGTTGATCGCGAGAATCTCGTTGAGCACCGGAATGATCTCAGTGCGGTCGTGGGCAATGGAGAATTTTGCCAGGCTGGGGTCGGGCGTGGTCGAATCATCAAGGCTGGTGAGTTGACGGGAAAAATCAGATGACCCGATCACGATTCGAACGACACTCAATCCACCCTTGTCGGGGTCGAACAGCTTGTGGAGAAGATGCGATCTGGTGCTGGCGTCAAGCCCGGCGATGAGATGAGCGGACGAGTCAGTCAGGGCAGCTCCTACACCTCGCAAGTACTGTCGGGGCGAACCGGTCACAACGGTGAAATCGGCGGGATTATTCGCATCGAGCGGAGTAGCGACAACGTTCTGGGCACTGGTTCGCTCCGTGCCGTCGGCAGTTGACACAACGGCGTTCAGTTCGACGGGGCTTGCGAAAGGTGCTCCACCTGCGTTGTCAATTGGTGCAATGAAGCCAATTGGAACAACAGCAAGAGCGAGGACGACGAGTGCGAATGCGACACGTGCGCCGCCCCTCAATCGGCGTAGAGTCACCGTGTCAGATCGACCTTGAACCGGTGAATGAATGGCAAGGTTTCGACCCACAGTCTGCCAGGTTACCGCGGCGTGGACGCTGATTATCGGGAACGACTGACGCATATTGACAATGCGACAAGTCGTGCGACAACGGTGCGTTGGAGTCGGGCGCATTAGGACGCATCAAATGCCGTGCGAATGAGTGAGGGCAAAACGCACGATGGCCGCCCACTTGACGTGGACGGCCACCATCACGATATTTGACCGTTGGTCAGGGAACGTTTCCGCCCCACGACGGCTGCGTGGTGAAGAGTGCAACCTGAATCGGCAAAGTAACATTCGCTGTGCCGCCTGCGGTGACGACAACCTGCTGGTATTCGTTCTGCTTGGTCAACCAAACCGGGGGGCTCGCGGTGTGAGCGAGGTTCCACTCAACCCAGTAGGGGTTTCCGAGATAACGGAAACCGGCGTCGCCGAGCCCTTGGAAGGGCTGTTGAATGTCAACATAGTAGGTGCCAGGGGTGACCCCAGAGAACGTGTATTCGACGTACGTCTGGTTTGCAGGCAAGAACGTTCCCGTTGACGCGATCAGCGTCGATGTGCGGTCCGCGGCCGAGTACATGCCGACGGTCTCAGTGCCGGTGGCGGGCAGTCGGATTGGAGACTGAGCCGTCATTGTGGTGCCGTCCATCATGTTCAGGTGCACGACGACCGAACCGGTGGTCGGGCCACCAGGGGTGGACGAGGCGGCAGCAACACTGGGCAAGGCAACCATGGCAATGGATGCGGCAGCGGCGACACCGCCAACTTGGATGATGCGGCGACGTGACCAAGTGTTCGTGTCGACAATGCCAGCTTCAATGAGACCAGCCATTGCGGTCTCGAGATGCGCAGGGACGATATCGGCACCGTGTTGTGCGAGTGCAAAGGCTTCGGCTTGATCGCCTTGTAAATGCATGACGTGTGTGGCGCCACTCGGCAGCACCATGAATCCGTTATCAAGTTCCTCGACGGTGAGGTCGTGGCGAACGGTGAATCCCATGTTGTATTTCCCCTCTGGTTGGTGGACGAAGCTGGACCGGTCAATGACCGAGCACGGCTCGTGCAGCAATCATAACAGATGAATACGATCATGTCTATGAGTATTTGCTCATCTTTCACATTGGGGCTCCATATGAAGTTCGACGGGGCAATGGAGGAGCTCAGGTGATCTTCGGTAACCCGGAAGAGAAGGTGACCAGATTCACGGCGCCAATATTCAGCGAAAATCCCACGATTCACCCGATCAACGCGAAAGACTGCTCCGGTGAGCAATCCAGACACCATTTCGTTGCACGGTCACAATCTCGCCTATCGCAAAGCGGGCGGTGGGCCCGACACGATCCTGCTCATTCACGGCATGGCCGGCAGCTCAGACACGTGGCGCCACGTCATGCCGGCACTCGCGAAAACCCATACCGTGATTGCACCCGACCTACCCGGTCACGGGCGATCCGACAAACCCGCCGGTGATTACTCACTGGGAGCCGCAGCAAACACCCTGCGCGACGTGCTCATCGGTCTCGATGCCGGCCCGGTCACCGTGGTTGGCCAATCGCTCGGTGGAGGCGTTGCAATGCAACTCGCCTACCAACATCCCGAACTGTGTGAACGCCTCGTCTTGATCTCATCGGGAGGCCTCGGGCGCGAAGTTAGTCTCATGTTGCGCATGTTGTCTGCCCCGGGGGCCGAATTGGTGCTCAGCGTGGCCGTGCCAACATTTGTGCGTGATGCTGGCGACAGTGTGCGCCGCTGGCTTGGCGACCGTGGCATCCGAGCCAACCGAATCGACGAAATGTGGCGCGCGTATGCATCACTCGGTGATAGCGAAACACGCGCTGCGTTCTTGCGGACGCTTCGCTCTGTCGTTGACCCGGGTGGTCAAGCCATCAACGCCCAAGACCGGCTCTATCTCGCCCAAGCCATGCCCACCTTGGTCATCTGGGGAGACAACGACCACATCATCCCTGTAAGCCACGCGCAGCACGCACAAACCACCATGCCCGGTGCCCGCGTCGAAATCCTGCCCGGAGTCGGACACTTCCCCCAGGTCGAAGAACCCGCCAAAGTCACCGAACTGCTCACCGAGTTCATCGCCGAGACCCACGCCGCACACGTCAATGCTGCAATGTTCCGCGAACAGCTCCTCCATAGTGCCTGACCAGGCAAACTAGTAGCCGATGGCAACAAACCGCACCGGCGCGTCAATTCGCCGAGTCACCCAAGCAGCAGAGCGCAAAGCCGCCGCCAAACAAGAGCTCATCCATGCCCCAAACTGGCGTACCCCGATCATCATCGATGTCGTGCTCGGCATGATCGTCGCCATAATCGGCGCGATCCTTGCCATTGTCTGGTCGCCACTTCCCGGCGGCGCAATTGGTGCGGCCGGAGCAACCTATGTGGTCATGGCCTACAAGCGCTTCAAGGACTGGTCGCAGCAGCGTCGCGCTGCGCAAGATACCGATTGATCAACCTTCTCGTCGACGAATCATGATCGCCAACCTCACCCGAATCAAATTCGGAAATGATGGTGACGGCCAGCTTCTTGCCGAGCTCCACGCCCCACTGATCGAACGAGTCAATACCCCAAATCGTGCCCTGCACAAACACTTTGTGCTCGTAAAGCGCAATCAGCGCGCCAAGCGCGAACGGCGAGAGTTCGTCTGCCATCAGGATTGACGTTGGCCGATTCCCTTCACAGACCCGGTGAGGATCGTCGGATTCTTGGCCAAATGCCAATGCCTCGGCCTGGGCGATCATGTTTGCAATGAGCACGTCGTGATGCGTCCCTAGCTGATTGCGCGAGCGGACAAAGCCAATGAGGTCACATGGAACAAGCCGCGTGCCTTGATGAATGAGCTGATAGAACGCGTGCTGTCCGTTCGTGCCCGGCTCTCCCCACACAATTGGTCCCGTTGTGGTCCCAACTGGGGTTCCATCTGCTCGAACATGCTTACCATTCGACTCCATGTCGAGTTGTTGCAAATAGGCGGGAAAACGCTTCAAATACAACTCGTAGGGGAGTACCGCGTGGGACTGCGCATCATGAAAGTTCGCGTACCAGATACCAAGCAGCCCGAGAATCACCGGGAGATTCTCTTCAAGCGGGGTCGAGCGAAAGTGTTCATCCATGGCATGAAATCCCGCCAGAAATTGTGCGAAGCCTTCGTGGCCGATCGCGATCATGAGGCAGAGGCCGATTGCGCTATCGACCGAATACCGTCCACCCACCCAATCCCAAAAACCAAACATGTTGTCGGTATCGATGCCGAAATCTGCCACACGCTGTGCATTGGTTGACACCGCGACAAAATGCTTTGCAACCGCAGCCGTATCGCCACCGTATGCGCGCAATATCCATTCCCTTGCAGTCGTTGCGTTGGTCAACGTTTCGAGCGTCCCAAAAGTCTTGGAAGCCACGACGAACAACGTTCTGTGCGGATCAAGATCCCGTGTCGCCTCCACAAAATCGGTGCCATCAATGTTCGACACAAAGCGAAAAGTGATTGAACGATCTGAATACGAACGCAGTGCCTCATAGGCCATGACTGGGCCAAGATCTGAACCGCCAATGCCAATATTGACGACCGCATTGATCGGCTCGCCATTATGACCTCGCCAGGTGCCTGATCGAATCGACTCAGAAAACGTTCCCATGCGATCAAGGACCTCGTGCACTTGGGCAACGACGTCAACCCCGTCAACCACAAGCGACTCTTCGCGAGGTAAACGCAACGCCGTGTGTAATACCGCACGATCCTCCGACACGTTGATGTGCTCACCCGCAAACATTGCGTCACGACGAGCTTCGACCCCGGCCGCACGTGCCAAGTCAAGCAACAAACCCAGCGTTTCGTCGTCAACTCGATGTTTGGAGTAGTCGAGCTCCCATCCCGCGCCAGATGCCACGAAGGCCCCGCCGCGGTGCACGTCCGCGTCAAAAAGGTCAGCGATCGTTCGAGTTGACGTGGCCCGTGCATGGTCGATAAGCGTCGCCCAAATCGGTGTGTCAGTGATCATGATGCAACCTCTGCCTCAACGATTGGGTTGACCCAGCCGCCAAGATCAGCGGCTAATGCGTCAGCCTCAGCGGGGCCCCAGGTGCCCGGTTTGTAATTGCGAACCGGCACGGCATCGTCAAGCACATTATCGACAATTCGCCATGCTGCCTCGACGGCGTCCTGGCGAGCAAACAGCGACTGGTCACCGTCAATCGCGTCGCCAAGCAATCGTTCATAGGGAGGCATCTCGTCAACATGCCGTGACACCACTTCAAGCTCAACAGACTCACCGATCATCGCTTCACCCGGGACTTTTGAACGCGCCCCAATCGCAATTTCTTGGTCGGGAGTCACCCGAAACCGCACATAGTTACGTCCGCCAACATCCTTGTCGGCAAATACCACCTGAGGAGCCTCGCGGAACTGCACGATTACTTCGGTCGCCGTCACCGGCAAACACTTCCCTGCACGGATCACAATCGGCACGCCAGCCCAACGCCAGTTGTCAAGCGTAAGTCGCAGTGCGACAAACGTTTCGCGTGTCGATGCGGGGTCAACTCCTTTTACTGACCGGTAGCCCTCATATTGGCCACGCACAATATGTTCGGTTGTGATTGGTCGCGCGGATTTGAAAACGGTCGTTTTCGCGTCTCGACGTGCTTCGGGGTTCTCATTTGATGGGGGTTCCATCGCGAGCATGCCAAGGAGTTGCAACATGTGGTTTTGTACGACGTCGCGTACGGCGCCAACCGCGTCGTAAAACGCGCCACGATCGGCCACGCCAAAATCTTCGGCCATGGTGATCTGAATACTCGCGACATGATGACGATTCCACACCGGCTCGAGAAACGAGTTCGCAAACCGAAAGAAAAGAACATTCTGCACGGGCTCTTTTCCGAGGTAGTGATCGATCCGATAGATCCGCTCCTCAGGAAAAACCTCATGCAAGTCGTGATTGAGTTGTTTGGCTGATGCCGCGTCGTGCCCAAAAGGCTTCTCACAGATCACACGGGCATTCTTCGCGCATCGAGATGCGCCAAGACCATCGGCAACGGTGGAAAAAAGGGAAGGGGGGATTGCTAAATAGTGCAATGGTGCTTGTGCGTCACCAAGCGCATCACGCAAACGAGTAAACGTTGCAGCATCGGTGTAGTCGCCTCCGACGTAATGCAGCAGTCCGGTCAGTTTTGTCATTACGGCTTCGTCAATAGTCCCGTGCTCATCAATGGCGGCACGGGCGCGTTTCGCGAGCTGTGTTGTGTCCCAGTCTTCGAACGCGACTCCAATAATTGGGAGTTCAAAACCGTCACGGCGAACCAATTGGTAGAGCGCCGGAAAAATCTGTTTGTATGCAAGATCCCCGGTCGCCCCGAAAAACACGAATGCGTCGGCACGGCTCACGCCGCACCCCCCGAAACCCCGTCAGCGGTTTTTTCAACATGGCCACCGAACTCATGGCGCATCGCAGAAAGAATGCGATTCGCGAACTCGTCATTACCACGCGAATCGAATCGGTTGAACAGCGCAGTTGCCAAAACAGGTGCGGGAACCCCCTCATCAATTGCAGCGTCCAAGGTCCAACGGCCTTCCCCAGAATCTGACACGCGTCCGGCAAAACCAGACAGGCTCGGATCTTCGAGAAATGCATGAGCGGTCAAATCAAGCAACCACGATGCAATAACTGAACCGCGCCGCCACACTTCGGTGATCTCAGTAAGGTCAAGGTCGAACTGGTAGTACTCAGGATGCTCAAGGGGGGTGGTTTCTGCATCGGTTTCACGCTGCTGTGAACCCACGTTTGCCCCGGCCAAAATATTGAGTCCTTCGGCGTAGGCCGCCATCATTCCGTATTCGATGCCGTTGTGGACCATCTTGACGAAATGTCCTGCTCCATGGGGCCCACAGTGCAACCAGCCATGCTCGGCCGTGCTTTGCGGGCCCCCCTTGCCGTTGGCGCGACCAGGCGTCCGTTCGATTGTTCCCACGCCTGGCGCCAACGCTTCAAAAATCGGCCGCATCCGTGCAACCGCGTCCGTTTGACCGCCAATCATCATGCAGTAGCCCCGTTCAAGACCCCACACGCCTCCGGATGTACCCACATCCAAATAGTTGATGTTCTGTTTCTCCAATGCAGCCCCTCGAACGATGTCGTCGTGATAGCGAGAGTTTCCACCGTCGATAAGCGTGTCGCCAGACTGAAGCAGTGGCGTGATTTCATCAGCCACGCTTTGCACAACGCCGGCAGGAACCATCATCCACACATTGCGGGGTTCCGCGAGCGTCGAGACAAGCTCGGCGAGCGATTGCACACCGGTTGCGCCTTCCGCCATGAGGGAGGCAACTGCCGTTGGATCTGGGTCGTAGACAACGCAGGTGTGGCCTGCGGCCATGACGCGACGCGCCATGTTGGCTCCCATGCGACCCAAACCAATCATTCCCAATTCCATGGAGCCTCCACTCGTACTTGATTCGTCGAACGAAGTGGACCTTACCGACTCTTAGAGGTCTTGCGCGCCCGGCACGACGAGATCCCATCGATCGAGGCAATCTTCGCATCGATATGCCACGACTTCCCCCGGTACAAACAATCCATCTTCGTTGGGATAACTCAACAAATGGCACCGACCTCCACAATCAATGCAGTCGATCAATTCTGGAACATCAGGTATTGACACCGGACTTCGACTCCTTGGCAGCGCGGACAACTACATTGTGGCCGTGCGAGTGGTGGCCGGCATAGCGCGAGGTCGAACGATCTCAACGCCCAAAGATCGAAATGTGCGACCGACGTCAGATCGGGTGCGGGAAGCAATGTTCAACGCACTGCATTCTCTTGACGCGGTCCGTGGTGTGCGCGTACTTGATCTTTTTGCCGGCACCGGCGCCCTTGGCATTGAAGCGTTGTCGCGTGGCGCTTCGCACGTGACCTTTGTTGAGTCGGACTCGGCGGCTCGCCAACTCGTCATAAAGAATCTTGCTCAGCTTGGTTTTGACGACGCAGAGCAAGCGGCCGTGATCGCGGGATCAGCACAAGTTTTTCTCGAACGGAAAGTTGCGGCAGTCTTCGATTTGGTACTGCTCGACCCTCCCTATGCCTTCGACGAATGGGACCAACTTCTCGGTTCCCTTGAACCCTGGTGCGACAACGAGACGATCCTTGTCATCGAATCGAATAGAAAAATTTCTGTCCCACCTGAATGGAAGATCCACAGATCGAAGCGCTATGGCGGTACCGTGGTGAGTATCCACGTCCGAGCGACATCGATGTCGCATACCAGCGGAGCCAACCCTTGACGATCGTTCTGTATCCCGGTTCATTTGATCCGATCCACAACGGCCACGTCGAGATCATTGAGGTCGCGTCCAAGATGTTTTCCGAGGTGGTGGTCGCAACGATGCGCAACCCACAAAAAGGTGAGCCCCTTTTCACATTGGAAGAGCGCGAGGAAATGATCCACGAGGCCACCGCCCACCTCGCCAACGTGCGCGTGACGCATTTTTCGAGTCTCGTTGTTGATCTGGCACGAGATCTCGGCGCTGACTTCATAGTGAAAGGCCTGCGCGCCGTATCTGACTTTGAATCCGAGTTGCAACAAGCTCATATGAATCACGCAATTTCAGGCGTGCACACTGCCTTTTTGCCATCCGCAAGTACCCACTCGTTTGTGGCGTCGAAGCTTTTGCGTGAAATCGCTCGGTTTGGAGGTGACGTGTCCACAATGGTTCCTCCGGCCGTTGCCAAACGACTTGCAGAAAGGACCAGCTCATGAGCGATGACACTGAGGTGCGCGACGAACTCTCCGAAGCGCTTGAACAAGGATCGCTCAATGAAGTCGAACAGCTTCTTAGCCGTGCGATAAACCACGTTGACACTGCTCGCGCGATGCCGATGTCCGCTTCGGTGATGATTAATCGTGATGAACTCCTCGAAATTCTTGAGGAGGCACGGGCTCGACTACCTGAAGAAATACGGGCCGCGCGATGGCTTCTCAAAGAGCGAGAAGAGTTCTTGGCGCGTACCGGACGAGAAGGTGACGAGATCGTTGATCAGGCCCGCGCTCGAGCGGCACGGATGGTGGAGCGATCTGAGGTAGTAAAGGAGTCCGAGCGACGCGCCCGGCAAATCATGGAGGATGCCGAGTCAAACGCGCGCGCAATGCGCTTGCAGTGTGAGGACTTCTGTGATCAGCGACTTGCCCAATTCGAGATTGTGTTAGAGCGCACCATGAAGATGGTTGCCGCCGGGCGAGAACATTTGGCAGCGCCAACCACGACGCAAGCGTTGCAACCCGAACTTGAAGAAGACACCGACGCGGCCAACGCCTTTTTTGATCAAGATCAGGACTGACAGCGTGGCCGACGGTGTGCTGGGCGTACGCGAACTATTGCGTGTCTCAGGGAACAGTCGCACATTTGAGGGAACGTTGGATCTTGGCGAACCGGGCTTGACGAGCGCTTCGCTGGATGGTTCCGCGCCGGTCACCTACACATTGCATGTCGAGTCTCGTGGAAATCAGTTGTTTGCAACCGGCACGATTCGTGCACGTTGGATAGGGCCGTGTCGGCGCTGTCTTGGTGAGGCGCACGGCGACGTTGTCACGCAGGTCAGAGAAATTTTTGATCCACATCCCGTTGAAGGCGAGACGTGGCCCATTGAAGACGGCACGATTGATCTGAAACCATTGGCTATAGAGGCGCTGTTGCTTGATCTCCCCCTTGCACCGTTGTGTCAGGACGATTGCGCGGGACCAGACCCTGAGCATTATCCGATGGATGATGCTGAGCGGGGCTCGGATGAACTGCGTGAAGTCGGAGAGTCGGGTGGCAACATCGAGGCGCAACAACTCGACCCTCGTTGGGCGGGCTTGCGAGCGATCCATATCGATCCTGAAACCAGTGATTGACCATAGGCAGGTCCGCTGAAGATGGACTACAAAGGGCGGATATGAACCAAGACGTCGACATCCGTTGGACCACCCAAGACGTACCCCATATCAAAGCCGCGAGTTGGTATGGCCTCGGATTTGGCCAAGGATGGGCCTGCGCCAAGACCAATCTGGGCACCATCTGGGACATGGCAACAAAAGTTGCGAGCAAACGGGCTTTTCACCGCGGGCCCGGACCAGATGAAAACTTTATTGCTTCGGATCTGGGCTATCTCGCCATTGATATCACCGGGCGCGCCAACGCGCTTCGAGACGCACAGCCGCCAACGATTCGAGAGCTCGTTTCTGGCTATGTCGCTGGGGCTAATTCCTGGCTCAACGAAGCGTTCCAAACAGATGCGGTGCCAAGGTGGTGTGTCGGTGCCGCCTGGCTCCATCCCCTTACCGAACTTGATCTGTACCGCATGATCGCCGACACGGTACTCATGGCAAGCGGGCGCAATCTTGTTGGCCTGATCGGGCGGGCCGAAGCCCCGGGGCCAAACGGTCCGGTTGCACCGTCTCCAATGAGCGCGCTTGGCTCGGCAAACGCGGCAAGTAATGGTTGGGCATTTGGTGGCGACGCCACGAATGGCAACGGTGGACTCGTCATGGCAAATCCGCATTTTCCCTGGTACGGCGAAGCCCGATTCTTTGAATGCCATCTCACGATCCCAGGAGAAATTGACGTGTACGGCGCCAGCTTGATTGGTATGCCCGGTGTTCAAATGGGTTTCAACGCGACCGTTGGATGGGCACACACATTTTCAAAAGGCAATCGATTCACGTTGTACCGCCTTGATCTTGACGCAAACGACCCAACAAAGTATCGCTTTGGTAACGATGTTCGCTCTATGAATGCAGCGGACTACTCCGTCGATGTTGCAAACGAGGACGGCGTTGTCACCTCGGTTGAGCGCACGCTGTGGTCAAGCCATCACGGACCGATGGTGAACTTGCCGTTACTGGGATGGAGCACCGAGGTCGGCTTCTCATACCGCGATGCAAACCTTTCCAATACCGCAATGCTTGAAATGTTCCTTGGCATGGACCGGGCCAGGACGGTTGGTGACTTGAAAACCGTGCTTGCCACCACCAAGGCAATGCCGTGGCTGAACACGCTTGCAGCCGATGCAAACGGCGACGCCTATTACATCGATGCGTCGGCGACTCCGAATCTGTCGCCTGCAGCACAGCAACGTTTCATCGATCGACTCGAGAATGACCCGATTGCTGCGTTGCTCGCAGAAAACCGAGTCGCCCTTCTTGATGGATCAGAACCTGACGACGAATGGATCGATGAGCCTGGTGCGCGCAGTCCGGGGCTCGTGCCTCACGACAACCTCCCTGAGCTTCTATGCCGGGACGTCGTCGTCAATTGCAATGACTCACACTGGTTGAGCCATCCCGCGAAAATGTTGGAAGGCTTTTCTGTTTTTCATGGCTTTGAACGCACGCCTCGGAGTCTACGAACCCGGCAAAACTTGCTCATGACCCAACTCCTCATTGGGGAGGGGTCGGTGACGCCCCAAAAAGCTCTTGATGCGGTGTTGCGCGGTGTATGTTTGAGCGCACTACTCATCAAAGACGACGTTGTCGCGCGGCTGCGCTCGCACGAGCAATGCCAAAGCGCCGCAGAAATTTTGGCGGCATGGGACGGGAGCGTTTCCGTCGATGCACGTGGTGCCGTGTTGTGGCGTGAGCTCCTCGCCTCGTTCGGTGCACAAGATTTGCGAACGAGTGGGGCACTCTTTGCGGATGCATTCAATCCTGACAACCCTGTCGTCACACCCCATGACCTTGCCCCACCATTTGGCGACATTGACCTGATTGTCGCGGCCACCACCAAAGCACTTGAGGTGCTCAGCGATGCCGGCGTTGCACCAGATGCTCGCTTGGGCGACGTGCAGTGGGCGCAATGTGGGGCAACACGCGTTGGGGTGCCCGGTGGTTTTGAAGTTGAAGGTGCCGCAAACGTCGTTGCTCCCGTTGGCGCACTGGCGAGCCAGTCATTGGCACCATTGCCCAAAGCGAACGAATCTTTCCCAAGTCGAGGAACCCCGACGGGACTTGGCCACGGTGGTTATCAGATCACCTACGGCACGAGTTTCTTGGCTGCATATGCGTTGACCCCGCAGGGGCCAGTTGGCATTGGCACGCTGGCGTACGGCAATACCGAAGATCATGAGTCGCCGCAAGCACTTGATGGTGCACAACGCTTCGCTGCGGGCCGCTTTCGACCGTTGTGTTTCACCGACGCGCAGATCGAAGCCGATGAACACTTCCGATCACAAAAGATACGCGCGAATTGAGCGTGAGCGGCGCGCACGGCTAACCTTGGCGCGCTCTTCCCTACGGAACGAAACAGGTAGCACACGTCATGGCTGTCCCCAAGAAGAAGACTTCCAAGTCAAAAAGCCGGAGCCGTCGGGCATCCGCGTGGCGCCTGGAGACCCCGGCGCGCAGCGTGTGCCCTCGGTGTGGCTCGGCAAAGACCCCGCACGTCGTGTGTGGCGGCTGTGGCTGGTACGGCGGTCGACAAGCCATTGACGTCGGCTGACTTCAACCTGCCAATCGCACTTGATGCGATGGGAGGAGACAAAGCCCCAGAAGAGATAGTTGCGGGAGCACACCAGGCAGCCGACGAGTTTGGCTTGCCAATTGTGCTCGTGGGCCGCAAGGAAGAATTGGGTGATGTCGGCAACCTTGAGGTCATCGATGCACGCGAGGTCATTGGTATGGCCGACGACCCTGGTTCAAGTGTTCGAACGATGAAGGATTCGTCGTTGGTACGTGCCGCTGAAGCGGTCCGTGATGGTCGTGCGTGCGCGATGGTCTCAGCGGGAAATACCGGTGCGACAATGGCCAGCGCATTGTTGCGTATGGGGCGGTTGTCGAACGTTGCTCGACCGGCGATCGCAACGCCAATTCCAGTCCCCGGAGCAGATCATCCCACGATCTTGCTTGACGCGGGAGCGAATGCCGAATGCAAGCCTGAATGGTTGGTGCAATTTGGCCGGATGGGTTCAGTGTATTGCCAGAATCGCTACTTCGTTGCGCGGCCTCGCATTGGATTGTTGTCCATTGGTGAAGAAGCCACCAAGGGATCACCGCTGGTAAAAGACACGCACAAACTCATGGCCGAGACAAATTGGGATGCGCTCGGCGCTCAGTTTATTGGCAACGTTGAAGGCCGTGATTTGATGGGCGGAGAAGTTGATGTGGTGGTGACCGACGGATTTACTGGCAACGTGACGCTCAAGACACTTGAGGGCGGGATGAAAGCCCTCGTGCGCGCAATTTTCGCAGCATTTGACACCGACGATGCCACACGCAACGCGGCTGAATCGCTCATGCCTGCACTGCTTCCGTTGTATGCGACGTTGGACCCGGACGCGACAGGTGGGGCAATGCTGCTTGGCGTGAAAGGGGTGTGCGTGATCAGTCATGGATCGTCGTCGGCTAACGCGATTGTTAATGCGTGCAAGGTGGCAGCGGAATCGGTGTCATCGGGCATGGTCGAGGCCGTTGGCAAATCGATCTTGACCTGAGCAAACGCTTCACAAGCGCACAAAGTCTGGAGTCGATAGACTCGCTAACTGCACAATGCAATTGTCGTTGTACTTTTCTACATCCCCTGTGAATGGAGTGCCCGTGTCGGGTGAGACAACTGAAGTGATGTCCCGAGAAGAGATCACCACCTTGATCAAAGACCGGTTAGCTGACATCTTGGAAATTGACGCGTCGACAATCAATGAAGGTGACTCGTTCGCTGACGATTTGGAAGCTGATTCATTAGCTTTAATTGAGCTCGTTGAAGCCATTGAGGAAGAGGTCGGTGAAAAAGCCGAAGGCTTTCGCATCGATGACGAAGACCTTGAAGACCTCAAGACAGTGCGCGACGCAATCGACTACGTCCACACCAATCTGAACTCCTGATCAACGAAGACGCCTCCGCGACGCTCGAGGAGCGATTGGGCTGGACGTTTGGCGACCCAGCGCTCTTGGAGCGCGCCCTGACCCATCGCTCATGGTGTGCAGAGAACCCGGGCACTCGTTCAAATGAGCGGCTCGAGTTCCTTGGCGACGCTGTCCTTGGGATGGTCATCACCGACCAATTGATCAAGCAGCATGTTGATCGAAGCGAGGGTTGGCTGTCACGGGCGCGTTCGTCACTCGTGCGTGCCGGGACGCTGTATGCAATCGCTCTCGAAATCGACCTCGGCGTCGAAATGCGACTCGGAAAGGGCGAAGAACGCACTGGCGGTCGCACCAAACCCTCGATTCTTGCTGACGCTGTGGAGGCCCTTTTTGGCGCCATACATCTTGATGGTGGCGTCGACGCCGCACAAAGCGTGATTCTCGGGCTCTACGCTCGGCGGCTTGAAGAATTGCCCGTGGCTGACGATCTCGATGAACCCATTGAGGGTGACTACAAATCACGCCTGCAAGAACTCTGCGCGCAAGGTGGCGGTAGTATTCCGACGTACCGGTGGACCGATGAAGGACCAGAGCACGAAAAAACGTTCACGATCGAAGTCGTCCTTGATGGGAATGTGCTCGCTCGTGGAAGCGGACGATCAAAAAAACGAGCGGAGCAATCGGCGGCCGCTCAAGCAATTCACAACTTGAACAAGCAAGAATCGGAGTGACCATGGCTGAATTACCTGAAGTTGAAACGCTACGCCACGACCTTGAACGTGAGGTCGCGGGCAAGAAGATGAAGACGGTTGAGTTCACCGGGATGAAATGTCTCGCGAAGCATCAAAATCGCAAACAGGTGATCTCTCTGCTTGAAGGCGCCAAGATTTCGACCGTTCGTCGACGGGCGCTCTTGTTAGTTTTCAAACTTGCCAACGATCACCTCCTCGTAATTGATGCAGTTGATCACGGTCATATTCGAAAAGCGGCTGCAAAAGAACCCATCGAACCACATACACAGGCAATCTTCTCGTTTACTCAAGGTCCACAGCTCCGCGTCGTCGATCCGAGCGAGGGTGGCCTACAAATGGCTGTTGTGCCAGCCGGTGAATTCGACGAACAATTCCCGCAAGCCGTTGAGGCAGGGTCGGATGTTGTTTCAACACCGATGAGTTGGATGGTGTTTGCGAAGATGATCCGCAATAGCGACGCCAAACTAAAAGCGTTATTGACCGACCCAACGCAACTTGTTGGGATTGGGGAAATGTACTCGGATGAGATCCTCTGGGATGCAGGACTCAAAGCTGAACGCATCGCGTCACGCCTGTCAACCCAAGAAGAACGCCGCCTCCATCGTTCAATTGTTGAGATCATTCATGATGCGATCAAACATCGGGGGACTTCACTTGGCGACGATCCATTCCTAGATCTGGCGGGACAACCGGGTGGTTATGGCGAATTTCTCAAAGTGTACGGACGTGCCGGAGAAGTCTGCGGCCGATGCCGGAACACGATTGTCAAGCACAAGGTTGCAAAACTCGTGACCTTTGGTTGCCCGGTCTGCCAGGTCTGATCGGTGTTCCTCAAGACCCTCACCATCAAGGGTTTCAAGTCGTTTGCTGACTCGACAACTCTGACAATGGAACCGGGTGTCACCGTTGTGGTTGGACCCAACGGCTCGGGAAAATCAAACGTCGTGGATGCGATTGGCTGGGTACTCGGTGCCCAGGCACCAAGCGCAGTGCGGAGCGCCAAAATGGACGACGTCATTTTCGCGGGAACGGCCAAGCGTGCAGCCCTCGGCCGAGCGGAAGTTTCGTTAACCATTGATAATTCTTCAGGCCTGCTCCCAATCGAATTTACCGAGGTAACCATCACTCGCACACTCTTTCGAAGTGGGGATTCTGAATACGCAATCAATGGCGTTCCATGTCGGCTACTCGACGTGCAAGAGCTGCTCAGCGACTCGGGTATGGGCCGTCAACAACACGTCATCATTTCGCAGGGCCAAATTGATGCGGTGCTCAATGCAAGGCCCGAAGATCGTCGACTCATTATCGAGGAAGCGGCTGGTGTCCTCAAATACCGTCGACGCAAAGAAAAGGCCGAACGCCGTTTGGCCGCAACGGAAGCAAACTTCACACGGCTTGAGGACCTGCTGCGCGAAGTCCGTCGACAATTGCGACCGTTAGAAAAGCAAGCAGACGCGGCACGTCGTCATCAGGGCATCGCCGACGAGCTTCATGCCCTCAAAGTGCATTTGGCCGGACGCGACCTCATCCGTTTACGCACACGTCTCGCCGACAATGAGACGCAAAGCGCCAAACTGCAAGGGGATGAACGTGCGACGCGCGCTGCGTTGGCTGAGCTTGATACAAAGGTGATGGCTGCGGAAGCAGCGATCATTGCGCATTCAGGCAGTGACCTCGCGGCTCACATTGGTCAGTGCGAATCGTTGCGTGAGAAAGGTCGAGGTCAACGTGCACTCATCGCTGAGCGTCGTCGCCGCATCGAACTTCAACGAACTGCCCTGATGGATCAGGGAGTGGTCGCATCGTTGACCGGAGAGGCAGCTGACCTCGATGTTGAATTGCATGAGGTTGACGCAAAGATTGCTTCCACGCAACCGGACCTTGACGATGTCGTCAATGCGATGGCTCAACTTGATGTGGAACTCGCACGCATCGACGCTGGACCCGCAAGTGAGAATTACGCGCAGAATGCGGCAAAGCTGAGAGGGGAGATCGGTGCGCTCGATGCCGCGGCAGAGCGGACCAAGGCCGAACTTGATCGCCTACACGCACGTCGGGCCAACTTCACCGAGAGACTTGATCGGCTGCGAAGCGAACTCGATGATCTTGAAGCAAGGGTGAACGACGCGGCAGATATTGAGTCCGAACTGCAGGCCGCTTTTGATCAAGCCCTCGTGGACGTCGCGGCGAACGAAAGTCACCTCCTTGACGCCCAAGCGCAACATCGTGAAGCTCAAGCGCAACATGCTGCTTGGGTAGCCCGAGTTGAAACATTGGAGTCAGCCCTCGACGCTGCTCGTGCGAAGGCAGGGGTTGAACGGCTCAAACACCTTGCAGGTGTTATTGGCACCTTGCTCGATGTTGTTGAAGTCGATGACGGTTTTGCGTCCGCATTTGAAGCGGGTGCCGGGGAAGCAATTGCGGCGGTGGTTCTTGAAGATGTGACTGGTGCGAAACTCGCTCTTGAACAGTTACGCAGTGGTGGTTTCGATGGTGCCGTGCTCGCACTTGGACAGCGGTCCGCGGGCTCATCAAGGGAAGTGCCATCGCTTCCAGGTACCTCCGCGCTTCGTGATCGAGTGCGATCGGATCAGGCCGGTGTTTCATCGCTCCTTGACCTCCTTGTCCAACATGTCGTCGTCGCTGACTCATTTGCAATTGCACTTGAAACCGCGCTGCATCATCCTCAGGTCGTTGTGGTGACGAAAGACGGTGATCGATTTGGGCCGACCGGGTGGCGGGTTACCGCAACAACGGGCGGCGCAAACGCGGGAGCGTTGGAACTGGCCCGGTCATCTGAAGCCGAAACAGCCCAGGTTGCTACTGCCGCTGCCGACCAAGCCGAGTTGGCGCAAACTGCGCTCGTGCGGGCAAATGAGGACCTTTCTGTCGCACAACGAACGCTGACTCAGGCCGCTGAGCGCGCGGCAACGGATCGTGTTCGCTTTGAACGGACAACGTCGGATCACGCGGATGCGATGAGCGAACTTGATGCACTCGAAAATCTCATTGTGCAGATCGAGAATGGTCCAGGCCTTGATCTTGAACGGCGTGGAACAATGGTTGACGAAGTCGCTCGACTTGAGGAATTACAGGTTGAGTCCGAACGCGCCAATCATGACCGCGACCTCGCTAAGCGTTCCGTACAAGAGAAGCAGGCTGATCTTGGTAGTCGCCGATCAGAAATGCAGATGCGCTTGGCCGGGCTTCGTGAGCGTCGCGGCGTCCTTGCGACACGAGCGGCCGAGATCGACGAACGCCTCACTCGTGACCATCAAGAGCGAGCGGTGGCCGATGAACAGCAAGCCGAACATAATCGCACGTTCAAAGTTCTGAGCGCGTTGGACACGATTGTTGCGCAACGGCTTGGCGAACTTGACGCTGTACTTGTAGAGCTAAAGAAGAAGCGTCAAGAGCAAAACGACCAGGAGCGTGAGCGCAACCAAGCACTCGAAGCGTTGCGAACACAACGCACTGCACGTGAAGCCGAACTTGAAACTCAGCGCGACGAGATCCAGAAACTCGGCCTTGTGGCGGCCGAGGTTCGCGTACGCGCGGAGCAAGTGGTCGCGATGGTCCGCAGTGAACTTGATGTTGACCCAGAACAAGCGATCGCCGCACCATGTCCACCAATTGACGGTGAGATGTCGCCGGTTGCTCGGGTGCGGGACTTGGAGCGTGAGCTCCGAGCCATGGGCACGATTAATCCTCTCGCGTTGGCTGAGTTTGAGGCGATGAGTGAGCGCCACGAGTTTCTCGGCGCTCAGCTCGATGATGTGAAAGGCTCAAGGCGCGAGCTGGTGAAGGTGATACGTGAAGTTGACAACGAGATTGCGGCGACATTTGCATCCGCCTATGCCGATGTCCGTGAAAACTTTGTTGCGCTGTTCACGATGTTGTTTCCGGGTGGAACAGGGGACTTGTCGCTTACCGATCCGGACGATCCGCTCAATACCGGGATCGAAATCAAAGCAAAACCTTCTGGTAAGAACGTCCGAAAACTTTCACTTCTATCCGGGGGCGAACGATCACTCGTTGCGCTCGCCTACCTTTTTGCGGTGTTTCGTTCTCGGTCATCGCCGTTCTACGTCATGGATGAAGTCGAAGCGGCACTCGACGATGTCAACTTGCATCGCTTCCTTGATCTCGTCGCCGAATTTCGAAGCCAAGCACAACTGATCATTGTGTCGCATCAGAAGCGAACCATGGAAGCGGCCGATACCCTTTACGGAGTAACAATGCAGCCCGGCGGTTCATCGAAAGTCATTTCGGAAAAGGTCTAAGTGTGAATGTTCTGGTGCCCGAACACAAGGAAGGCGCACTCGTGAAATGGTTCGGTGTGATTCTTCTTGTTGGGCTCGTTGCGCTGCTTGCATCATGTGGAAAATCCCCACAACCAAAACCTTTGGTGCAGTCGAAAAAGCATGGGCTTGATTTCCAGGTTTTCGAGTCGCCGTACGGGCAGAAGTTTCAGATCAAGGGTTCGACGAAACGGGTGGCGGTCGTTGCTCCGTCAACGAACAAGCCGGTGCTATTTGATCCAACTTTGGAATATCCAAAAGGTGCGATTGCTATGGCCTTCTGGGATGGGACACAACCAAAGCGCAATGATCAACAAGTCTGCGTGCGCCTGAATTCTCCGGTAACGGTATCGTCGCCTGCACAAATACAAGCACTGAAAAACAACCTTGAACGAATGCACAGCTCGGGGGTTGCATTACGAATTGACCCGGGTGAAGATGGGACCTCGGCCCAGGCGATTGTTGTACGGCAGAATATTTCTCTCGGAGCGATCTCGAATTTCAAGGTATATCTCGTGTCGTCAATTACGGCAACAGGCGTGACCACTCCGTCGAGTCGACAGATCGCGCGATTTGATCTTCGTGGATCGATTGGTGGCCCAGAAGTGCAAGCAGATCCAAGTGCAAAGTTTGGTGGTCGGCCAATTGGTGCAGATATGCAGCCGCCCCCTTGGAACCTGTGTGCACGCGCTATTGGAACGGAGTTGTCGGTCAAGGTTTGGCCAGTCGGCCAGGCGACGCCGAGCTGGTCCAATAAGAAAGCTGCTTTTGCGGTCGATTTGCCGAGCAACTGGGTATACCCGGGCTATGCGGGTGGGTTTGAAATGACTCTTTCGCCAGGTAAGAAATCTGTTTTTAGCCAGCTTTCTGTGTCAAGTCCGTATTGAGCTCGTCAATCGCGCAATCTCACAACATTCGATCTTGCCAGAGAAGATTTGCCACCGCGGCGCACAAGAGAAGGACAAGCGCTACTCCAACAAATGCGCCTGAAACGTCAACTTTCTTGACGTGATAGCCCACGGACTTCCCAATGTGTTGGTACACCTGGCGTATCTGCGCTTCGCTCGCCGCGGTAAACGCACGTCCGCCAGAATCGTGCGCGATCGTCGCAAGCGCCCCACGGTCAACATCAACGGGAACTTCACCGGCATAGCCGGGGATCGTAACGGTGCCATGATCCGTCCCAAACGCAATCGTGTCAATGGGCACTTTCGCTTTGCGTGCGGCGGCCACGCCATCCGCATTTGACCGTCCCGTTTGGGTTGACCCATCTGACATGAGCACGATTCGAGCAGGTACCGGAGAATTATCTTTTGCCGGGGGAACTGTTGCAATGGCATTCAGCGACGCAAAAATTCCTTCGCCAATCGCCGTGCTTTCTCCGAGCTCAAGATTCTGCACCGCTCGTCGTGCTACGTCACGATCTTTCGTTGGCTCAACGAGAACCGAGGCGGACCCGTGAAAAGCCACAATGCCCACGTTGAATCGATCGGGTACCGCATCAAGGAAGAGCTCTGCTGCTTCCTTTGCTGCTTGGAAGCGGCTGGGTGATACATCCGTTGCGGCCATCGACAACGACGTGTCAATAGCCAGAACGATCGTCCCTCGATTTGTCGGAACTTTTCGTTCACTTTGTGGATGGGCAAGCGCAGCAACCAAGGCGACAAGTGCAACAGAAAAGCAAACGGCACCGATATGGCGCTTCCAATCGCGACGGAACGGAACAATTTCGTCAATTAAATCAAGGTTGGTGAAACGTGCGGCGACCTTAGGGCGAGCGAACGCGACAGCAACATAGCCTGCAACGAGACCGCATACGAGGAGCAGGAGCCAAAAACGATTTGGCGAAGCCCAGGTCATTGCAACGCTCATCGTGCAACCTGCGGGGCTGCCGCGACATTTGCGTGACCGCGGCGCCTCGCCACATATGCGACGAGATCCGCGACCCAATCACGATCAGTTGAAAGGCGCAAATGCTGCGCTCCCGAACGGCGCAAGGACGTTTCTATTGCGTCTCGTTGGAGCATCGCCGCTTGCTTGTAACGCTCACGCAGTGACTTTGAGGACGTGTCAATATGGCGGGAACGACCTGACTCGGGATCAACCATGGTGAGGGTACCCACGTCGGGCAGTTCGAGTTCGCGTGGGTCAACAACTTCGATTGCAAGAACTTCGTGGCGGGTTGACAACGCTCGAAGGGGTTGTTCCCATGCGTCGTTCCTGCCAAGAAAGTCTGAAATCACCACGACGAGTCCGCGCCGTTGCGCGCTTGACAGAAGACGCCGCAATCCTCGTGCTAGATCAATTGCACCCGGTGTTTCGTCAATTGGACGTTGTATCGAATGCAAAATCCGCAAGAGATGGGATCGCCCGCCACGTGCGGGAACAAAAGTCTCACCGCGTGGTTCAAGGATAAGCGCCCCAATGCGGTTGCCGGTGTGATCGGTTAAGAATCCCACGGCGGCTGCCCCAGCGAGAGCGAGATCAGCTTTCGTACACAACGCGGTGCCAAAGGAAAGGCTCGGTGAATGGTCGACCACGAGCCAGGTCTCGAGCTCTCGATCTGCGATGGTCTGGCGGATATAGGGTTCTTGCAAGCGTGCCGTGACGTTCCAGTCGATACGTCGGACATCGTCACCCGGCACGTACGCTCGGGTTTCACCGAGCTCAGAGCCATGTCCGGGAACGAGACCGAGATGATTGCCGTGTAAGAGTCCATCAAGTCGATGAGAAATGGTGAGCTCAAGGCGTCGCAAGATTTGGGCCGTACTCGCCTGGGTGCGACCGCCTACTTCGAATGGGTCGTGTGTCACGTTGGTCGAGACTCAGGAACCTGGACCGGTGGGGCCCACGGCGCTGGTGTTGTGCTGTGCACTTCAGTAATCGGCGGTGGTGGCACAACGTCGGGCACATGAGTTGGCGGCGGCACCATCATTGGCCTGCCTCCCTCAACCGGTGAGATTCGAGGAGCCGGTATTGTGCTGAGAATCTTGGCGAGCAACTGTTCGACCGTGATCGACTCGGCCAGCGCCTCATAGGAGGGGACAATGCGGTGTCGCAATACGTCAGGGGCAACGTCAAAGACATCTTGTGGAAGGACGTAGCGTCTGCCACGTAACAGCGCGAGCGCCCGACCGGCTGCAACGAGTCCGAGACTTGCACGAGGGCTCGCTCCGTACGTGAGATACGGTGCAATCATCGCGAGTTGGTACTCACTGGGATTGCGGGTCGCGAACACGAGATGAACCGCATAATCAACGACCGCATGATCGACATAAACTTGGTCGGCTGCTTCTTGGAGTGCGACGAGGCGCTCTGGTGAGAGGACTTGGGTTGGCTTGGGTGGCGATACGCCAATTCGATTGACAATCTCGAGTTCTTGACTCGGCGTGGGGTACTCGACCAGAATCTTCATCAAGAAGCGGTCACGTTGGGCTTCTGGGAGTTGATAGACGCCTTCGGATTCGATCGGGTTTTGTGTCGCGAGCACGAGAAACGGCTCGGGCACGTCATAGGTGGTGCCACCGATCGAAACATGATGTTCGGCCATCACCTCCAACAGCGCGGATTGCACCTTGGCGGGGGCGCGGTTGATCTCGTCGGCAAGCACAAAGTTTGCAAAGACCGGGCCAAGTTCCACGTCGAAGCGCTCGGTTGACGCCCGGTAGACCCTGGTGCCAACAACATCTGCGGGCAGTAGGTCAGGGGTGAACTGCACTCGATGAAAAGTTCCACCCACAATCGTGGCGAGCGTCTCGGCCGCCAACGTTTTTGCGAGCCCAGGTAATCCCTCAAGGAGACAGTGCCCGCGGGCAAGCAGGGATACTAAGAGCCGTTCAACAACACGGTCTTGGCCCACGATGATCTTCTTGACCTCAAAAATTACTCGTTCGAGGTCGGCTGTTTCAGAGATTGGCTCAGTCTGTTCCATAGGTCTGCGGTCTGTCCCGCGTCGAACAACGCTACACGGATGCGCAACTTTTGCGACCGACAAACACGAACCGGGTTGCGACGCCCTATCGTGTCAGGATGCGCCTTTTGGTGGTAGAAGACGAAATTGACCTCGCCGATGCCGTTGCGAAAGGGCTGCGCCGTGATGGGTATGCGGTCGATGTTGCAAATAGCGGCACGCAAGCCATAGAGCGATTGAGCTTGAACGCTTATGACTTGGTGTGTCTCGACTTGAACTTGCCAGATATGGACGGCCTCGCATTGTGTCGGCGGATTCGCAGCGATCCGATGCTGCGTCCTGACGATGATCAACCTGCGACCAGGGTGCTGATGCTCACCGCGCGCGGGACTTTAGAAGATCGTGTGGCAGGCCTTGACGAGGGAGCCGACGATTATTTAGCGAAGCCGTTTGCATTTGACGAACTCCGGGCTCGTATCCGAACGTTGATGCGACGTGACGCGTCGCGTCAAGGGGCGACGCTGAACGTCGGGGATATCGCGATGGATACCGCCAAGTTTCACGTCACCCGACGCGACACACCGGTCGATCTCACAGCGAAAGAATTCGCGTTGTTGCGTTATTTCATGAGCCATGCAGACGAGGTGTTGTCACAAGAGCACCTCTTAGAACATGTGTGGGATGAAAACACCGATCCGTTTACGAATACCGTACGGGTGACCGTGGGGACGTTGCGTCGAAAACTTGCCGTGGCCGGTGGAGGCGAAGGACTCGATGATCAACCCATCGAGACCGTCGTTGGTGCGGGCTACCGATTGCGCTCGGACTATCGGTGAAATTGTTGGACGCGATCCAAAATCGCGTCGACAGATTGCCTCCATTCGTGGGTTCCATTCGCTTTCGCCTCACCGTTATCTATTCACTGTTGCTCTTTGGCCTTGCTTCGCTCGTGGTAGCGGGCATCTACGTCGGGCTTGAACATCGCATCGACGACATTCCCGTTCCACGCGGGGAAGTCGAACTGATCTATGAACGCCAGCCCAATGGTGAAATTGATCCGGCTGTCCTCCCCAATGCTCGTGCCGTCGAACGATGGTCGAACGCCCGGACCTTGGCAGTATTGCGGCGAACATCACTTGAGGTCTTGCCCATTTTGTTTGGCGTGAGCTTGCTCGTAGGGTGGTTTGTGGCAGGCCGTGTTCTTGCTCCAATCGGTCGTATCACTGCAGTCGCACGCGAGATCCAAGCAACTGACTTGTCGCGACGTATTCGACTGCCTGGTCCCGCGGACGAGCTACGCGAACTCGCCGACACGTTTGATGACATGCTGGGCCGACTTGATGAAGCGTTTGAGAATCAGCGTCGGTTTATTCACGAGGCGTCACATGAGCTTCGGAATCCGCTCGCGGTTATTCGAGCAAATATTGATGTGGCGCTTTCAGACCCCGAACCAGATTTGGAATCGTTGACCGAAACCGTTGAGGTCGTGCAACGTTCAAGCGATCGCATCACCCGATTGGTAGATGATCTCTTGGCCTATGCGGATCGCGGCGTGCCAGTACATGAACATATGCCCGTCGACATTGCGAGTCTCGTTGAGCTTGCCGTTCAAGAGTTCAAGGCGCCAGCGGAAACAAGAGGCCTCACACTTACAACAGGGTCGACAGCGCTCAACCTGTGGGTTCTTGGCGATGCCAATGCGCTGCGGCAAATCTTGGCAAACCTATTAGCGAATGCGATTCGACTCGCACCAGTTGATACAGAAATTGCGGTGGGCGCAGGACGAACGGGGGATTGGGTTTGGTTTGCCGTCGATGACGCAGGTCCTGGCATTGCACAAGAAGACCGGGAGCAGGTGTTCTCGAGATTTTGGCGCGGTGAACCAGATCGGGCACGTGCGGAAGGTCGAAGTGGACTTGGGCTGACGATCGTTCGTCAAATTGCAGAAGGTCACCGTGGACACGTGCGCCTGCGCGAATCAGACCGGGGCGGATCCACGTTCGTCGTTTGGTTACCCGCGACCGACCAGTTTGGCCACGCCCCGGACGTCACATCATCGCCTCCGACTTAAGTTGTGTTTCGCACCCCCTCAATACCCTGACTTTCCAGACATCGACCTTCGGTGAGGAGCTAGACCAATGAATGAATCAAATTGGGGAATCGACCCAGGTGCGAGCCCTCCGACACGCGAGAACGCGTGGTATCCGCCGTCAACTTCGGTGTGGAATCCTCCCAACACTTCCGGACCTGCATCCGCTACAATGGGTGCTCAGAACCTCGCGCCCACCCCGGCGTCTTCCTCTCCCTCCCTCCAACGCCGGGGTGGGCCGGGGCGCATCATTTCTGCCACTGCGATTGGTGTGGTGATTGCGCTTGTCATCGGTTTCTCTGCGGGGCGATTGACGTCGTCGTCGTCGCCGAGCAGTCAACTCGCTGGTGCCTTAAGCGACGTGAACACCACGCCAGTAAGCGCAGGAAATGCGCCATTGACGGGTAATGAGGCCGATCCTGCTGCCGCAGTCGCCAAGACGCTTGCACCCGCGGCAGTGCAGTTGCAAGGTGATGACGATCTTGGAAGTGGCTTTATTTACGACTCATCCGGGTTGATCCTCACCGCTGCTCACGTCGTCCAAGACGCAAAGACAATGACGGTACGCCTGAACAACGGTAGCCAGGTAGAAGGCCGTGTCATTGGCGCAGACGAAGCCACCGACATCGCTGTGTTGAAGATTGATGTTGGCCATAAGTTGCCGGTTGCCCCGCTTGGGGTAGGAGTTCCTGTGGTGGTCGGGCAAACTGCCATTGCCCTTGGGAGTCCATATGGTTTGAATCAAACCGTGACGGCAGGCATTGTGAGTGCGGTGGGGCGTGCTGTGCCGATCCAACGAAACGGTGACACCATCGGTGAAGTCGCCATGATTCAAACCGATGCTCCTATTAACCCGGGTAACTCTGGTGGCATGCTCGCAAATCGCAAGGGTCAAGTAATCGGCATCAACGACTCGATCATTTCAAACAGCGGCTCGTCAGATGGCCAAGCCGGAAATGTCGGAGTTGGATTCGCCATTCCAATTGAGATGGCAAAATCTGTCGCTGATCGACTCGTACGAGGTGAGCCCATTGAATTTGGGTACCTCGGCGTCAAGACCAAAGACGCTGACGGCGCTCGAGTCGGTGGACTTGTTGCGTCAGTCGAACCGTCAAGCCCTGCGGCCAATGCGGGTCTTGAAGTTGGCGATGTGGTTGTCAAAGTCGATGAGAACCCGGTTGGGAGCGGAACGGATCTGGCCGCAGCGATTCGTGCCCGCCAACCCGGCGAAACGGTCAAGCTCACCGTGATCCGAGATGGGAGCGAGCGAAAAGTAAACGTCACTTTGGGTAAGACCGACTGAACACACCGGTCAATGAGTGACGGGCACGTCGCGCTACTAGGCTCGGCACTCCCATGGATGCCTGGTTAATCATTGTTCTCGTTGTTGGAATCGCGCTCGCTGCGCTTGGCGTGTTCGCCTTTGTTACGCGGGGTTCACGGACCGAACCTGGGCCACGCCCCGGCGATCTTGATGCGGTTGCGCCAACCGATCGTCAAGTTGCCGCTGATCATGACACCAAGTCGATTGCGACAATCGAGCCAGACACGCTTGTCGTCGACGATGTCTCAGAAACGAGTGGTCGCGAGGCAAGTGAAACCGTTGCACCGGTTCGTCCGAAGTTCCGTGATCGAATCGCGAAAGCCCGGGGGACGGTTTCCGGCTATCTCGCAGCTGTTGTCGGCCGATCATCAATCGAGTCGAGCACCTGGGATGACCTCGAGGAGGCGCTTATTCGTGCTGACGTCGGCGTGACGTTGACCTCGGAAGTGTTGGACGGCCTGCGCGCCCAGGTGAAGGCCGAGGGTATTACCGAACCGCAACGGCTCCTGGAAGTGTTGCGCGCCGATCTTGCTGCTCGCCTGAGCGTTGATGATCGTAGTCTTCACCTTTCGCCGAAAGGCACCAGCGTGTGGCTCCTCGTTGGTGTCAATGGAGTTGGCAAGACCACAACCGCAGGCAAACTGGGTGCACGGTTCACCAATGAGGGTAAGGCAGTGACCATGGTGGCCGGTGATACGTTCAGGGCTGCCGCGGCTGAACAACTCGAAACGTGGGCGAATCGTTGCGGCGCACAGTTTGTGCGTGGCGCCGAAGGTGCCGATCCATCGTCGGTCATCTTTGATGGCATCGAATCTGGTGTGTCGCACAATTCGGATCTTGTAATTTGTGACACCGCAGGGCGGCTGCACAACAAAGAGAACTTGATGAAAGAGTTGGAGAAAGTTCGGCGTGTCGCAGACAAAGCGCCCGGTGAGGTCACCGAAGTGCTCCTTGTGTTGGATGCAACAACCGGTCAAAACGGCCTGGCGCAAGCCAAAATATTTACCGAAGTAACCGATGTGACCGGTGTTGTACTTACCAAACTTGATGGTTCTGCCAAAGGAGGCATCGTCATGGCAATTCAATCCGAATTAGGCATTCCAGTGAAGCTCGTCGGGCTTGGTGAAAGCGCGGACGATCTCGTTGATTTCGCACCTGCTGAGTTCGTTGACGCGTTGCTCAGTGTGGATGCGTCATGATCGGACGGGCCATCGTCACACCGATCAACGCAAGCTTCAAAGTCGTACGCGTGATTGGGGCGAAGCGCGTTGCGCTTCTTGGAACTGGCGCCGCTATCGGTGCGCTGCTTACTCCGGTTGCTGGGCCAGAACTACGACGTCGCGTCGCACTGGAAATCGCGAAGCGACGAACTGGAACCGAATCGACCATTGAAGACCGGGTTCGAAAACGTCTCGCGAGTTCACCTCGGACTTGGCATCTCGACCAGCCCGAGGTCGTTGCCGTGCCGGGCGACGATGAAGCGACGTGGAAGATTATTTTGGCGGGCGTTGTACCGGATGCGACTTCCCGTGACGACTTCACTGAAACCGCACAGTCAGTAGCTGGCGTTACCGGTGTTGACAACCGGATGCGTGTTGAGTCCATTGAGGAGAGCGACGCAAGTGTTTGATTCACTTTCTGACCGGTTCGACGGCATTTTCAAACGCCTTCGTGGCCATGGCCGACTCGGTGAAGCCGAAGTCGATGAAGTGCTGCGTGAGATTCGACTCGCTCTTTTAGAAGCCGATGTCAACTTCGTTGTCGTGCGGGGACTCCTTGAACGAATTCGTGAGCGATGCGTCGGTGCTGAACTCCACCAAGCACTGAATCCGGCGCAACAGGTCATTGACATTGTCCACACCGAGCTCATTGGCATATTGGGCGGCGAGGCGTTACGGATCACGTTTGCACCGCATCCACCAACGGTGGTGCTCATGGCGGGTCTGCAAGGATCCGGCAAGACCACAACGTCGGCCAAATTGGCACGGTGGTTCAAGTCGCAGGGGCGAAACCCGATGCTCGTGGGCGCCGATTTGCAGCGGCCCGCGGCCGTTCAACAGTTGCGCACGTTGGCGAGCCAGGTTGATGTTCCGGTGTATTCCGCACAAGACGATGTCGTCGCCTCGGGCCATGGTGACCCGGTCGCGGTCGCACAAGGAGCCATAGATGAAGCACGCCGATTGGGCCGTGACGTCGTAATCGTAGACACGGCTGGACGGCTGTCAATTGACGCCGAGCTCATGGAGCAGGTCCGGCGCATCGAAGAAGTAACGTCGCCGCACTACACATTCTTGGTTGTCGATGCGATGACCGGCCAGGACGCGGTCACAACCGCAGAGAATTTCAATGCGTCTCTTCGCCTTGATGGCGTGATCCTGACCAAGCTTGACGGTGACGCCCGAGGGGGCGCGGCGCTTTCGGTCAAAGAGGTGGTTGGAAAGCCGATTGCTTTTGCATCGAACGGCGAGAAACTTGCCGACTTTGACCGCTTTTATCCCGACCGTCTGGCGGGACGAATCCTTGGTCACGGCGATGTCCTTACGCTTATCGAAAAGGCCAAAGAGGCTTTCGATGAGCAAGAAGCCGAAGCTGCTGCCGCTCGGCTTATGGAGGGAACATTCACCCTCGAGGACTTCCTTGACCAAATGCAACAGGTCAAGAAGATGGGCCCAATCGGTGGTCTTGTCGGCATGCTTCCCGGTCTTCCCAAGGAAATGAAGAACGCCAAGATTGACGATTCAGAAGTTGCTCGTCTTGAGGCCATCATTCGTTCGATGACACCGGCTGAGCGACGTGACCCAGATTTGATCGACGGTTCACGGCGATTGAGAATTGCCAACGGATCGGGTACGTCCACCCCTGAGGTGAATCAACTCCTTCGACAATTCGCCGAAGTGCAGCGGATGATGAAACGCTTCGGTGTTGGTGCTGGCGGAAAACGAACCAAGAAAAAGGGCAAGAAATCGAAAGGGTCAGGCCGGATCACCCCGCCAGGCGGCGCTCCAAGCGCGGGTCCGAAACCTGAGTTGCGCCTGCCTGGTTTGAATTAAGGGCACGCTGGCGACGAAACTAACTACCCGTATAGACCGGAATGAAAGTGGAACACCTGTGGCCGTGAAGTTGCGCTTAGCGCGGATGGGCAAAAAGAAACAACCGACCTACCGCATCGTTGCGGCCGATTCGCGTTCCCCGCGCAACGGTCGCATGATTGAGATCATTGGAACGTACCAGCCTCGCCTGGAGCCATCCGGTCTGATCGTCGACGAAGAAAAGGCTCTGAAGTGGTTGCGCAATGGCGCACAGCCGACTGAAACCGTGCGCAAAATTTTTGAAGCAACCGGCGTGTGGGAAACCTTTACGTCAACGAAGGCTGCTTCGTGAGCGACCAGAGTGACCGCACGGGAGCGGTCCTCGAATACGTGGTTCGCTCAATTGTGGACGCGCCAGAAGCGGTTGAAGTTGACCTTGTGACCGGCGATCCCGATCGCTATGACGTCCGAGTCGCAGATGGCGACATGGGGCGTGTGATTGGTCGACGAGGCCACACCGCTGATGCCATTCGCACCGTCGTGCGCGCCACGGCCGCGAAAGCGCAACGTGCAGTTGATGTGGAGTTCGTCGACTGACCATTTTGGAAGTCGCCCGAATTGCGCGCGCTCATGGGCTCGCGGGTGATGTACTCGTTACGTTGACCTCAGACGTTGCCGAGCGACTCGCTCCGGGCGCGCAACTAATCGCGGAAGCCAAAACGTTGACGGTGAAATCCGCACATCAACACGGTCAGAAGTGGATTGTTCGGTTCGAAAATGTGCATGATCGCACCGGTGCCGAAGCGCTACGCGGAACGGTACTTTGTGCCGATGTTGACGACGTTCAAGATGGACTGTGGGTTCACAACTTGGTCGGGCTTGACGTTGTTGACGCAAACGGAACGAATCGCGGCGCGGTGAGCGCAGTGATTGCGAATCCAGCTCACGACCTGCTTGAACTCAGCGATGGCACGCTCGTACCGAGTGTGTTCATCACATCGGTTGATGATGTGATCGTGGTTGACGTCCCCGAAGGTATTTTTTCGTGACTGCGCGACTGCGCATTGACGTTTTCACCATATTTCCCGAAATCATCGACCAGTTCACGTCGCATTCGCTACTCGGGCGAGCCCGAGTCGATGGTCTTGTCGAGATCAATAGCCACAATCTGCGTGACGGCGCGCACGACGTGCATCACAGTGTGGACGATGCGCCATACGGCGGGGGAGCGGGAATGGTGCTCAAACCAGAACCCGTTTTTGAAGTGGTCGAGAGCGTGCAGCCTCCACGGCCGTTGTTGTTGTTGTCGCCCGGCGGGCAACCCTTTGATCAGGAGATGGCCGACAACCTCGCCCAATCAGGTGGGTTCTCGCTGCTGTGCGGTCGTTACGAAGGGGTCGATGAGCGAATCCGTGCACATCTCGTTGATGGTGAGGTGTCAATCGGAGATGTTGTGGTCTCTGGCGGCGAAGTCGGTGCACTCATGATCATCGAAGCAACCTGTCGTCTCGTGCCTGGAGTGATGGGGAATGACTTTTCCGCGGCGAGTGAATCGTTTCGGAACGAGCTCCTCGAATATCCGCACTACACTCGGCCCGCAACGTTTCGGGACTGGTCGGTCCCCGACGTTTTGCGCAGCGGTGATCATGAGCGTATTGCACACTGGCGATACATCGAAGCACTTCGACGAACTCTTGAGAGACGTCCTGACCTCATTGCAAAACGCGGTGGGCTCAGCGACGATGAGGCTGGCCTTTTGGGGCGCGACACCGGCGACATCTAAAGTTTCATCCACCATGAACGCCACCGACTTCATCGACCAGGAGAACCTTCGCACGGATGTCCCCGACTTTGCGCCGGGCGACACGCTGAAAGTTCACGTGCGCGTCATCGAAGGCGACAAGCACCGTATTCAGGTGTTTCAAGGTGTTGTGATTCGCCGCCAAGGTGATGGGGTGCGGGAAACATTCACCGTGCGCAAGCTTTCCTATGGCGTCGGTGTCGAACGGACTTTCCCGATCCACACACCGGTGATTGAAACCATTGAGGTTGTCACGCGCGGTGATGTACGCCGTGCCAAGCTGTACTACCTGCGTGACCGTGTTGGTAAAGCCGCCAAGGTCAAAGAGAAGCGCTTCAACTGATTGCCTTCGAGGATGCGCCAATTGGCGGATCCGACCAATAAGAATAGCGGCCTTTTCGCCAAGCAGAGCTTGACGAATTGCAGCTGCGAGTAGCTACAACGGTGACCTATCCGCTCGCCGTCTCAGCGGCGACGTTTGATCACGCCACGTAGTGGGTAGTGCTGATGGGGTGAAGCCTCATCGCACCTATTCAACTTCAGCCATTCAAAACAGGCGGGCGCTCGGTGTTGCTGGCGAGCAACGCGCCGCGCTTTGGTATCGAGCCGCTGGTTACACGATCATTGACCGCAACTGGCGCTGCCAGCGCGGAGAGATCGACCTGATCGTTGCAAACACGTCGCACCTGGTGTTTTGTGAAGTGAAGACACGAACCTCGCGTAACTATGGCGTGCCTGCGGCAGCGGTGACGCCAACAAAGCAACGGCGCATCCGACAGCTTGCAATGTTGTGGCTCGGCGAGCATGACGCTCATCGAGGAACCTTGCGATTTGATGTTGTTTCAATAGTCGGTGACGAGATACGCGTCATTCAAGGCGCATTCTGACGTTGCGTCTTACCAGCCCGAGTACGGTGGGGCCATGGGTGTTGAAACGATGCTGAATGGATCAATCGCTACCGTGATTCTTGACAATCCAAAGCGAAAGAACGCGATCACCGAAGCCATGTGGCTTGAATTGCGCGACACATTCTTGGCGTTGGCCAGAGACGAATCAGTACGCGTGATCGTTGTTCGTGGGGCAGGCAACGAGTTCTGCTCGGGTGCGGACTTGAATCCGAGCGAGGGGAGTGGTCCGACGGCCCATTGGACACGCCGGATGGAACAGGTAAACGAAGCAGCGCTTGCACTTCACGCGTTGCCACAGCCGACCATTGCACGCGTTGACGGAGTGGCAGCCGGAGCAGGGTTGAATCTTGCCTTGGGTTGCGATCTTGTCATTGCCTCATCAAGGGCGCGCTTTAGTGAAATCTTTTCGAAGCGAGGGCTGTCCGTTGACTTTGGAGGATCATGGTTGCTTCCCCGGCTCGTTGGGATCCACAAAGCAATGGAGTTGTGCTTGTTGGCTGACATCATTGATGCGGACGAAGCATTGCGCATTGGTTTGATCAACAAAGTTGTCGAACCCGATGGGCTCGACGATGCCATTGCCGAATGGACGACCCGCTTGGTGAACCTGCCCCCGATTGCATTGACATCAATCAAACGACTTGTGGTGTTGGGCACGCAATCGACTTTTGCTGACGCGTTGGCCGCTGAAGGGGTCGCCCAGGCCGTGAACTTCTCAACAAAAGACACGGTCGAAGCAATGGTGGCTTTCATCACGAAGCGCGATCCCGTTTTCACCGGCCGGTAGGTCAATATGTGTCGCTTCATCGTGCTGGAGAACAGCTCAATGTAGCGACATGATCGCGTTTCGATCGGAGTCGCAGTGTCACACCCGAGTTCTAGGGTGATGCACCGATGGTCTCGCGGCGTGTTGCCGCCTCGTTCACACAAGAATCTGACCGCTTGCCGGGGATATCTCGAAGCGGGAAAGCGAGGCTGCCATGCTTGCAACTGTCCGTTCTGCGACCGTGCTCGGGGTTGAAGGTCAACCCGTCATTGTCGAAGCCCATGTTTCTCCTGGATTACCAGGCTTTTCTATCGTCGGCTTACCCGATACGGCGTGCCGAGAGGCTCGCGATCGCGTGCGTGCCGCGTTCTACTCCAGCGGTCTCAAATGGCCTGAACAGCGCGTGACGATCAACCTTGCGCCTTCTGGCGTGCGAAAAGTTGGATCGGGTCTGGACTTGGCAATTGCACTGGCCCTTCTTGTGGCATCGGAGCAACTCGAGGCGGAGTGCGTCGACCACTTCGGCGCAATCGGTGAACTTGGCCTTGATGGTTCCATTCGAAGTGTCCCCGGTCTGGTTCCGTTAGTGGATGTCCTTGAGGTCCAAGAATTGGTGGTGGCTCGGAACGCTGCCCACGTGTCGGCTTTGGTCAGTTCTGCTCGGATTCGTCCAGTTTCCACGTTACGTGAAGCATTCGAATCGCTTGTCGGCTCCTCGCCGTGGCCGAGCATGCCGCCTGCGCCAGATCCAGTTGAGGTTGCTTCAGCTCCCGATCTCGCAGACGTACGTGGTCAACGCGCGGCGCGGAAAGCACTCGAGATAGCGGCCGCGGGTGGTCATCATCTGCTCATGGTCGGACCACCAGGAGCAGGCAAAACCATGCTTGCTCGGCGGCTGCCTGGCCTCTTACCCCAACTTGATCACGACCAGGCGCTTGCGGTGACCAAAGTGCACTCGGCTGCCGGTCTTCCCATCGCAACCGAGCGTCTCATCACAAAGCCTCCGTTTCGCGATCCCCACCACAGCATCACGATGGTGGCCCTCATCGGAGGAGGTGCGCCGACGCTTCGCCCGGGTGAAGTGTCGTGTGCAACGAACGGTGTTCTGTTCCTCGACGAACTCGGTGAGTTCGCACCGCACGTCCTCGACGCCCTTCGACAGCCTCTTGAACACGGGTGGATTCGTGTGTCGCGGGCAGCTGCGTCGGTGGTTCTGCCCGCGCAGGTACTGCTTGTTGCGGCAATGAATCCGTGCCCGTGCGGTGAAGCATTGCGTCCAGGGCGATGTCGATGTTCCGACCGGGAACGTGCTCGGTATCGTCGTCGGCTCTCTGGCCCGCTTCTCGATCGCTTTGATCTTCGCATCGATGTCACTCGACCTGACACCACGCGGCTCTTGGGTGGCGAACCTGGCGAGTCAACTCATCAAGTCTCACAACGAGTTGCATTGGCCCGACGACGTGCGGCCCTTCGCGGCGTGCGCTGCAATGCTGAGTTGACCGATTCGGTGCTCGAAAAAGCGACCCCACTAGAAGCTGGTGCTGCGAATCTCCTCGACACCGCACTTCGAGTGGGCTCGTTGACGGCACGGGGGCTCACACGTGTTCGACGTCTCGCACTGACCATCGCCGATCTCATGGAACGCGACGGACCCCTCGATGCAGAGTGCATTGGCATGGCACTCGCGCTGCGCTCTGACCCACTCATTGTTCGGGACGCAGCATGAATGCCAGCGACGTTGGATACGTAAGTGCAATCGCATCGCTGCCAGGGGTTGGGCCAAAGCGCCTTCGGGCCTTGTGGAACGTTGGCGAACCAGGGCAGGTATGGGAACGCATTATGGACGGTTCCATTAAATCGGTACCAGAAATTGCGACGTTGCTTGGTGCTCGACGTGACCAGGTGATCCGAGAATGGCGGGTGCGAGCGACCGGAATTGAACCGAGAGAACTTGCACGTTTCCAGCACGAACGTGGAATCACACTCTTGCTTGAGAACGACGCTCGCTTCCCCAAAAAGTTGCGCAACGACGTCGAGCCGCCGTGCGCGCTGTGGGCCCTTGGTGATCTCGATGGCATGGCTCCTCATCATGTCGCGATCGTCGGGACGCGGCGATGTACCCGGTACGGCCATGATGTTGCGCGGCGTTTCGGAGAAGAATTGAGCCGTGCTGGCATCAGTATTGTCTCTGGGCTCGCCCTCGGCGTCGATGCTGCGGCACATGCGGGTGCCCTTGAAACGCGGCCTGATGGTGCCCCGCCGGTTGCCATTGTTGGGACAGGAGTCGATGTCGTCTACCCGACGCGTAATCGAACTCTGTGGCATGAAGTTGAACGCACGGGTGTGATCATGAGCGAATCTCCGCCGGGATCCCGGGCTGATGCTTGGCGGTTTCCAGCCCGCAATCGGCTCATCGCGGCGATGGCTGACGTCGTGGTCGTGATCGAATCCCAAGAACGAGGCGGTTCGATGTACACCGTTGATGAAGCAATCCTTCGCTCAATTGAGGTACGTGCCGTTCCTGGACCCATCACGTCGCCCACGTCAAGTGGTACGAATCGATTGTTAGCCGATGGAGCGGTGCCCGCACTGAATGCTGTCGAAATCATCGAGAGCCTGGGGTACACGTCCAAGCAATTGCCGCGGATACAGGACAATCCAGATCTCGGCGCGGAAGCAGTGCAAGTTCTCGACGCACTCACGAGTGGCCCATCAACCCTCGACGAACTCGCAGATGCGACCGGGCTGGCAGTTGGACAGGTGGCGATAACAACAACACAGCTCCAAGCGTGTGGGCAGATCGTACGATCAGGTGGTTGGTATGAACGCAGTGGGTAACCTCTTGAAATGGAAGATACGGCGTGGCACATTGAGGCGTACCTTGCTTCGGTATCATCGCTTGCGGCGGCGACTCGAAAGGCCTATCGAAGCGATCTGGAATCGTTTCGGGATTGGTGTTGTTCGTGCAACTTTGAATCTGCCGACATGATTCGGCGAACGACTGTTCGTCGGTATCTCGCCTTCCTCGGAAGCCGTGAATATTCCGCGAGTTCCATTTCCCGAAAAGCTTCGGCATTGCGCAGGTATTTTCGCTGGATGTCCCGAAACGGTTTTGTGAGCGACGATCCGACACGAGGGTTGCACGCACCGAGTGGTCCAAAACGAGTGCCACACGTCCTCACGGAAAGCGAGCTTGACCACTTGCTCTCGCCACGGGTGAGCGTTGATGAAAATGATGCGATGGCATTGGCCGTAGCGGTACGCGATGAGTGCTTGCTTGAGTTGCTTTATGGGAGCGGACTACGTGCGGCAGAAGCATGTGCAATTCGGATTGGCGATTTTTCTGATGACGACCGTCGGCTTCTCGTGCGTGGAAAGGGCTCCAAACAACGTCATGTACCAGTAGACGAGCCAGCGCGCGACGCATTGGCCGCGTGGCGCGCGACGCACAGGCGAGTGCTCGTGAACATGGTGTCACCGGCGCAACAGCGAATCGGAGACAACGTTGATGACCCGCTTTTTGTAAATAGACGGGGACGACCACTCTCATCACGTGACTTGCGACGCATAGTTGATGCTCGCTCCTCACGACCTACACACCCCCATGAATTGCGGCACACGTTCGCCACACATCTCCTCGAAGGTGGCGCTGACCTGCGTGTTGTCCAAGAACTCCTCGGACACGCAGATCTTTCGACCACACAAGGGTACACTCATGTGACAAGAGACCGGCTTCGGTCAGTCTTGGATTCCGCCCACCCCCGCGCATGAGGTTGAAGTCGCGTGACCGACGCCCAACGAGACGAAGTCGATGCGCTCTGGAAGCGATACAAAGACTCTGGTCGGCGCGGACTGCGTGATCAACTGATTGTGCAGTATTCGCCTCTTGTGAAATATGTCGCGGGTCGGGTGGCGGTCGGCTTGCCCCAAAATATTGATCAGGCGGATCTTGTTTCGTACGGCATGTTTGGCCTCATAGACGCCATCGAGAAGTTCGAGCCGATGCGAGGCTTCCGATTTGAAACGTACGCGATTAGTCGCATTCGTGGTTCGATCATGGACGAACTTCGCTCCATGGACTGGGTGCCTCGATCTGTGCGCTCAAAATCGCGTCGCATTGAAAATGCCATCGCAGAGTTTGAAGCGGAAGTACATCGATCGCCAAGTGATGACGAGTTAGCCCAGCGGCTCGGGGTGAACATTGAACAGCTGCAACGTATGCTCAGCCAGATTTCGATGACCGGTGTTGCTGCGCTCGATGATTTGCTTGCAGGATCTGGTTCGTCCGACGATGCGATGACCCTTGGAGACACGGTCCCCGACGGTTCGGAAGGGCCATCGGAACTTTTTGAAACGGCTGAGCAAAGAGAACGTCTTCGCGGCGCCATTGCAAGCCTTCCCGAGCGAGAGCGACTCGTCCTGGGCTTGTATTACTACGAGGGTTTGACCCTCGCCCAGATTGGGGAAGTCCTTGGTGTGACCGAGAGCCGTGTCTGCCAGATCCATACCAAATCGGTATTGCAACTTCGTGCTCGCCTCGTTGACAGATCGGCACTCGCGTCGTCTGGCGCCTGAGCGTCTCAAAGGCCCGCTTGACGAACCTGTTTGAAGCTGCACGTATGTGGGCAAACCATCATCATGACGCTTCTCAGAACCGCTGTCGTGAGCGCGGGGGCCCTGTGCATGGTGGTTGCATCAGTCTTTGTGGTGACCCCAGTGAATTCCCGCCGAGAAAACGAGCAAGCAACCAGCTGCGTCATCCCGATTTCGCAACCGATTATCGATGGGTTTCGACCTCCACCGCTCCCGTGGCTGCCAGGGAACCGTGGATTGACGTATGCCCGGGTGCCTGGGATTGCGGTGCATTCGGTCACGCAAGGTGACGTTCTGTTCGCCGGGCGGGTTGGTGGAACTGTCGCCGTGTCGGTGCGTGTTGAGCATGACAAGCGACTGACGTACTCGTTTCTGGCGAGCACCGTTGTGACAGAAGGGCGCCAGGTTGCGGTGGGGCAGGTTATTGGCTATACCGGCACTCGAAACTTTCAACTCGGATTGCGCGACGATCATCGCTATTTCGACCCAACCCCGCTCGTGGCCCGAAAATGTGGACACCCGCGGGTGATTTTGGTTCCGATCCCCGATGCCGCCAAATGAACCACGTCCGACTACAGTTGCTCCCCGGCCCGCTATGAGCCGACACACATCTGTGTCCGAGACAACCCACGGTCGCTGTTTCCAGCGCCATCTCGTGACATGCAACCAACCGATGGGAGCATCAATGACCGCAGTCGTAACCATGAAGCAGTTGCTCGAAGCTGGTGTGCATTTTGGCCACCAGACTCGACGGTGGAACCCGAAGATGAAGCGATTCATTCACAGTGAACGCAACGGGATTTACATTATTGACCTTGAACAGACCCTCACGCGGATCGAAACGGCGTATACATTCGTGCGCGACCTGGTCGGAGACGGCGGCACGGTGTTGTTTGTCGGCACCAAGAAGCAGGTGCAAGACCCCGTGCAGTCATACGCCGCGAAATGCAATATGCCCTACGTGAACCAGCGATGGCTCGGCGGCATGCTCACAAACTTCGCCACGATGTCCAAGCGCATCGCAAAAATGCAGGAATACCGTCGGATGCAGGTATCTGGCGAATTTGAACTGATGCCAAAGAAAGAGGCGCTGCTAATTGGGCGTGAGCTCACCAAGCTGGAGCGCAACCTTGGCGGTATCGACCGCATGGAATCACTGCCTGATGCCGTCTTTGTGCTTGACACCAAGACCGAGCACATCGCCGTCACCGAAGCCCGTAAATTGGGTATTCCCGTGATCGCCGTGGTTGACACAAACTGTGACCCCGACCCGATCAACTTTGTCATTCCTGGAAATGACGATGCAATGCGCTCTGGCTCGCTTCTTGCTCGCGTCATCGCGGATGCAGTCCTCGAAGGCCGCATGATCGCGGCGCAAAAGAACCCGCAGCCGGGCCAGGTACGTCGCTCCGCAGAAGACGAAGCTCGAATTGCGGCAGAACAAGCCGAGGCTCGAAATGCAGCGGCCCAGGCGCAAGCTGAGCGTGAAGCCCGTCTTGTGGCGGCTGAGGCTTCAGCAAACGAAACCACAAACGAAACCCCCGCGACGCAGGAGTAACATGGCTGATTTTACCGCGAAAGACGTCCAGGCACTACGCCAGGCAACGGGCGCGGGCATCATGGATGCCAAGCGCGCACTGACCGAAAGCGGCGGTGACCCAGACGCTGCACGCAAATGGTTGCGAGAGAAAGGTCTCGCGAAAGCAGCGGATCGCACCGACCGCGAGAACTCCGAAGGTGTCGTGGCCATTGGTGTTGCCGCTCCACGGGTCGCGCTCGTTGAACTCAAGTGCGAAACCGATTTCGTTGCAAAGTCTGATGCTTTTGCCCCGTTGGCACAGCAGATTGCGGACGCCATCGCCGCAAAGGGAGCTGACGCGATCGAATCGTTTGCCGAGCAAGTGGATGACCTGAAGATTCGCCTCAAAGAGAACATTTCGGTTGGTCGAACTGCGGAGTTTGTGGCCGCTGACAATGCCGTTATCGGCACCTATGTCCACCGTCAAGATGGTCGTGGTGTCAATGCTGTGGCCGTTGAACTGGCTGGCGGAACCGAAGAACTTGCCCACGATGTGGCGGTTCATATTGCGTTCACCAAGCCAAGCGCCGTGTCGCGCGATGAGGTTCCTGAAGCTGAAGTTGCAGCCGAGCGCGCCACATTGACCGACATCACTCGTGCGGAAGGCAAACCGGAAGCTGCTCTTGAAAAGATCGTTGAAGGTCGTCTTTCTGGTTGGTATAGCGAGCGGGTCGTCCTTGAACAGAAGTACGTCAAGGACGAAAAAGTCACGGTCGCGAAATTGCTTGAGGCAGCGGGCGCGACGCTCGTTCGTTTCGAACAGATCGTTTTGGGAAGCTGATCGGTGACCGACCCGCACTGGCGTCGGATCCTGCTCAAGCTTTCCGGCGAGTCATTTGCCGGTGACGCTGGTTTTGGCATCGATGGCGACGTGGTTGGTGATTTAGCTCGCCAAATTGCTCAAGTTCGCCAAGAACTGGGCGTTGACATCGCTGTCGTTGTGGGTGGCGGCAACATTTGGCGTGGTATGACCGGTGCTGGGGCCGGAATGGATCGTGCGCAGGCCGATTACATGGGCATGCTTGCGACCGTCATCAACGCGCTCGCATTGCAAGATCTCCTTGAACGTCTCGGGCAACCCACTCGGGTGCAAAGTGCAATCAACATGGCTCAGGTTGCCGAGTCATATGTGCGCCGGCGCGCATTGCGGCACTTGGAAAAGGGTCGCGTGGTGATTTTTGCTGGTGGTTCTGGCAATCCCTACTTCACGACCGATACGACGGCTGCACTGCGAGCGGTTGAAATAGGCGCAGATGTCCTCCTCAAAGGCAGTCATTCTGGTGTTGATGGCATTTACACCGATGACCCACGTACAAACCCTGACGCGGTAAAACTTGACGAGATCACGTACCTCGACGTGCTCAATCGAGGGCTCAAAGTTATGGACGCGACCTCGATCACCATGTGTATGGACAACGAGATACCTGTTGTCGTGTTTGATCTCATGACCGACGGAAACATCAGGTCCATTCTTGAGGGGCAAAAGCTGGGTACCCTGGTGCAATGAGTTCTGAGTTGATTGAGGTCGTGACGGCAACCGCGACCGAGCGTATGACCAAAGCGGTGCAACACACTCGCAGCGAATTCTCGGGTGTTCGTACTGGTCGGGCTGCTCCGGCGCTGATCGAAAAGCTGCCGGTGGAGTATTACGGATCAGAAGTACCCCTTCAACAGCTCGCGTCGTTTTCCGTGCCAGAAGCACGACAGCTCTTGGTATCCCCGTTTGACAAGGGGGCAATGGCCGCCATTGAACGGGCCATCCAAATGGCGGACCTTGGCTTGAATCCATCGAATGATGGAGCGGTCATTCGCTTGGTGTTCCCACCACTCACTGCCCAGCGACGTACCGAGCTTGTAAAACTTGTGAAGGCTATGGCTGAAGAAGGTCGTATCTCGTTGCGCAATGCCAGGCGCAGCGCACGTCACGAACTCGATGAACTTGCGGAGAGCTCTGACATCTCTGACGATGACCGCGCAAGGGCCAACAAAGAACTCGATAAGATCACGCACACCCATGAGTCGCAAATCGACGATGCGCTTGCGCATAAGGAACGCGAGCTACTCGACGACTGAGGAGACTGAACGTGCACTGCAGCCTTTCAAGGAGGCCCCAAGATGGGTGACCAGGACGACCGTCAAAAAGGAGACGATCGGGGAGACGTCACAGAGGGAGTTCGGATCATCGGTGCACAAGAGGCTGCCGAGGCCGTTGAGCGCGGCGATGTTGCGCCACGCCTACCCGAAGAAGAACCACGCTTTGGCGATCGGCCACAGTCGACGACCCCTACTGGGGCCCGGCCTGCGCTGCGGTTCCCGCTCGACGCAGACTCGGACCCGTCTGCATTGACGCGACCTTATGTTCTGCCGAAACGACTGCCAGGAGATGACCCAAGTCCGTCGGGGCAGGTTGAAATGCCACATTGGACGGACCCTCCCACCGGCGAAGTCCCCGCCGTACTTGTCGAATCAGGGGACGCCGGAGAAGACCTAGACGCCTGGTCATCGTTTGCCACCTCTGCCCCAACTCGTTGGCGAGCCGATGGGGATGACTGGGATGACACGGGAGAGTATGCGGCCGCCCTCGAAGATTCCGAGAGCCCACTTGGTGCCTTAGATGAAACCGATCGCCCCACCGATGATGAATTGTTTTCGTTTGATGATGTCGAAGAGCTTGCGGCTAAGCGAACGGCAAAGCGCAGCGCTCAGCGTGCAAGAGCGGTGACCGGCCAGCATCAGGTATTTCCTGGCGACGATGATCCAACACTTGATGAATTCGACGAGTCGCCCGTGTTTGATGGCGGTCACGATGACGACAGCGCGGATGAACCTGTCCGCAATGTCCGGCGTCCTGCCGCTCGTCAACGACACGTTGCGCGAGGGGCCGATAGTGGGGATGGTGGCGGGCGAGACGTTCCGACAGCAGTAGCCGCTGGTGCAGCCATCGGGATTGTGTCGCTGATCTGCTTCTTGCTTGGTGCGGCGGTGGTGGCGGTGCTTGTGACTGCAGTTATTGCCGTTGGCGCGGTTGAGTATTTCTCATCAAGCCAGCGTGCGGGCCTTCGCCCTGCGTCTCTGTTGGGATTAGTTGCGACCATTGCTTTTCCTCTCGCGACGTATTGGCGAGGTGAAGCAGCGGTGCCGCTCTTGATCGGTCTTTCGTTGGTGTTCTGTTTCATTTGGTATCTGGTCGGTGCCGGTGGCGATAGCCCGGTTGTGGAAGGCGTTGGCGCAACCATGGTGGGCATTGCTTGGATTGGACTACTCGGATCATTCGCCACGCTGATGCTGCGCGCTCCAGATGGTCGCAGCGTGTTGCTTGCGGTCATTTTTGTCACGGTGGCCTATGACGTGGGTGCGTTCTTCTCTGGACGAGCTTTTGGCCATCGGCCATTGTCAGCGGCGAGCCCGCACAAGACGGTTGAAGGGGTCGTAGGTGGGGTCGCTGCCGCGGTTGTCGTGGGGATGATCCTTGGCGGCGCGCAGATTGGTGCTCCATTTCATGGTTTTGGTCACGGCCTGCTTCTGGGGCTTGCGGTTGGGGTCGCGGCCACTTTCGGCGATCTGTGTGAATCGCTGGTGAAACGCGATCTCGGGATCAAAGATTTCGGGGCGGTGATCCCCGGACACGGCGGAGTCCTTGATCGAGTTGACGGCCTCCTCTTTGTGTTGCCCGCGGTGTATTACCTGATCATTGGCCTGCATTGGGTGTGACCTCGGTTGCAATTGCCGGATCAACCGGTTCGATTGGAACGCAAACCCTCGATGTTCTATCGCACGAACCAGAGAGGTTCACGCTGAGCGCTCTTGGCGCCTCGGGCAACAAAATCGAGAAGATTGTTGAGCAAGCGCAAGCGACCCATCCCAATGTGGTGGCGGTCGACAATGACCGCCATGCAATCGAGCTCGCAAGACTCATTCCATCGAATTGTGAACTCCGTGCGGGACCGGGAGCGTTAGAAAGTATCGCGACGGAAAGCGACGTGTGTATCAACGGCGTGGTCGGTTTCGCTGGACTTGGGGTGACGCTTGCGACACTCCGTGCTGGGAAGCGGCTTGGCCTCGCGAATAAGGAGTCGCTCATTGCGGCAGGCCCGGTCGTGCAGCAAGCCCGGCGAACCCCAGGAGCGCAATTGATACCGGTCGACTCCGAACATGCGGCGCTGCACCAGTGCCTTCGCTCTGGCGGGTACACCAATGGAACCGGTCAGCGAACCGGTGACGGCGATCAATTGGCTCCCCGACGGGTTCGATCGTTGGTTTTGACGGCAAGTGGTGGGCCATTTCGCGGCATGCAAGACGCTGATCTTGAGGCGGTGACGCTCGACGATGCCCTCGCACATCCCACCTGGAAGATGGGTCCAAAAATCACCGTTGATTCATCAACCTTGATGAATAAAGGCCTAGAAGTAATCGAGGCCTTTGAGTTATTTGGTACGCCGGCTGGTGATGCAGGCGTCGGCATCACCCTTGAAGAAATTGATGTGGTGGTTCACCCACAATCGATCGTGCATTCGATGGTGACGTTTGCTGATGCATCAACGATTGCACAGCTTTCAATGCCCGACATGCGGCTACCAATTTCCTACGCGTTGTCGTGGCCTGATCGGTGTGCGGTTCCCTTTGGGGTGATTGATTGGACTGAGAAGCGAACGCTTCACTTTGAGCCTCCCGACCGGAAAACGTTTCGATGCCTTGACCTTGCCTATGCGGCTGTGCGACTCGCCCCGAGTGCTCCCGCATGGCTGAATGCCGCAAATGAGGTGGTTGTTGAGGCGTTCCTACAGAAAAGAATTTCGTGGAAGTCGATCGCCGAGGTTCTCGAAGATGCACTTTCCCGGCATGATGGAACCTCACTATTGACAATCGACGACGTCCTTGACGTTGACCGAGCATCACGAGCGATGACAACCCGCCTCATTGGCGAGAGGACCACATGACCGACGACTCCAATTCGCCGAAGAATGAGCCGAATCAAAGCACAGAATCCCATTGGATTCGTGTCTCGATTATGGCTGCCGCGCTGGTGCTTGCGATTGTGACCCTTGGTTGGTGGGGGTTGGCGATTATTGCCGGGCTGGTCTTAATGATTTTCTTGCACGAGTTGGGCCATTTCATCATGGCCAAGCGTGCCGGCATGAAAGTGACGGAGTTTTTCTTGTGTTTCGGCCCGAAGCTGTGGTCGTTTCGTCGAGGCGAAACCGAGTATGGAATCAAGCTCATTCCACTTGGGGCATACGTCAAGATCGTCGGCATGTCGATGGCCGAAGAGGTTGACGAAGCAGATCTTGAGCGGACGTACCGGGCAAAGCCGTTTTGGGAGCGCTTTGGTGTGGCGGTTGCAGGTTCAACCATGCATTTCTTGCAAGCGCTCGTACTCATTTTTGTGATTCTCGTGTTCACCGGTGTTCCTGGTGGAACCATGACGATGCAAGACACGTCGCATCAACCGGCCGTTGTCGGTGATGTGTATGCACATTGTCCAGCGGCGCAGGCCGGTATGCGCCCAGATGATGAAGTTCTTGCGGTGAACGGTGAACGAGTTCGCCATTACACCGAGCTCGGTGACATGATCGCCCCGCTCGCGAATCAAGATGCAACATTTACGATCAAGCGCGGCGAAGAAACGAAGAAGGTCGTTGCACACATCGTTGCCCGAGACGATTCACCGGGGGCACGTGGTCTGCTTGGTGTGACCTATGGAGTTCGGTCCGCTGACGTTGAACGAGTGGGTGCGCTCCGGGCGATCCCTCAGACATTCCAAGAATTTGGAAATCTCATGGGACAGACCCTCCCGGCCTTCTTCAAAGCATTTAGTCCTTCGAGCTTGAAGTCGTTTGGAAATCAAGTCGCGAACGCGAAAGAAGATCGGCGTGCGGCACAAACGTCTGTTGCTGGATCTCCAAGCACGACCGTTTTGGCATCTTCGCAGTCGCCATCTGCCCAACAGGTATCAACCGCAAAATGTGTGGCATCGATGGGAGGAGAGCCCGCTTTCAAGTCAACGTCAGTTGATGAGACAGAGGCGTCGAGTCGATTCATGTCGATCATTGGCATTTTTGAAGTTGGCCGTGGCATGGCGGAGAACAGCGGGCTTTCGTCGCTCCTCGCGTTGTTTGTTCTCGTAAATATTTTCATTGGGTTGTTCAATTTGATTCCGTTGCCCCCATTTGACGGTGGGCATGTCATGGTTGCAGTGTGGGAGAAAATCCAAGAGTGGCGCAAAGGAATGTCCACTCGTTATTACGTTGATGCCAATAAGTTGTTGCCGGTCACATCGATCGTGATCTTGTTACTGGGGTTGCTTGCCGTGACCACTATCTATCTCGATGTGGTGAATCCGCCTAGGCTGAACTGAATCATGGAGTACTTGGTCACAAGCCGTTACGCGAGGCGAACAACTCGCCAAATAGTTCTTGCTCATCCACGAAACCCGGTTGCGGTCGGTGGAGACGCGCCGATCAGTGTGCAGTCGATGACCACGACGAAGACGGCAGACGTAGACGGCACGTTGGCTCAGATCTACGCATTGCGTGGCGCAGGTGCCGACATTGTGCGATGTACCTGCAACGACGCTGAAGCGGCGGCTGGACTGGCTCAAATTGTGCCGAGGTCACCGGTTCCGATCGTCGCGGACATTCATCATCAATACCGACGCGCGTTGGAGGCGTTAGAAGCGGGAGTTCATTGTTTGCGTCTGAACCCGGGCAACATCAAGAATCCTTCGCACATCAAGACAGTCGCGGCAGAAGCGAAAGACCGTGGCGTGCCAATTCGCATTGGGGTGAATGGCGGATCGTTGCATCCTGATTTGTACAAGAAATACGGTGACCGGGTAACCCCGGAAGCCATGGTTGAGTCGGCGATGACCGAACTCGCCTATTTCGATGAAGTTGATTTTCATGATGTAAAGATTTCGGTGAAAGCCTCGAATGTACCGCTCATGATTGAGGCTTACCGTCAGTTGTCCGAGGCGACGGATCATCCGCTTCACTTGGGAGTAACCGAAGCTGGCCCGCTCCCCGGAGGACTTCTCAAAGGAACGGCCGGCATTGCAACGTTGCTATCAGAAGGTATCGGTGACACAATCCGGTATTCGCTAACCGCAGATCCAGTTGAAGAAGCGCGTGCGGGCCGAACACTTCTCGAAGCGCTCGGCTTGCGCGAGCGAACCGGCCTCGACTTGATTGCCTGCCCTTCTTGTGGCCGCGCCGAAATTGACGTCATCGGACTCGCCGCCGAAGCACAGCTTGCCCTGGCCGATCGTGACCTGCCGTTGCAAATTGCCGTGATGGGGTGTGTGGTGAATGGTCCGGGCGAAGCGCGTGACGCGGACCTTGGGATTGCCGGAGGCAAAGACAAAGGTCACCTGTTTGTGAAGGGCACAAACGTGGCTGTGGTGGCGCAGGACGAAATGGTGGCCACGTTGGTGGAGTGGGCGGAGTTCATTGCAGAACATGGTGTTGAGGCGGCGTTGGCTCGCGTTGATACGGAAAAAGCCAAGCGTGAGGCGCAACGAGATCGTGCGGCGTTGCTCATCGAGCGTGGCGCTGATGTCAACAATGATGGTGCGCGTATCGAGCGCATTCGACGTATCGAAGAGTCCTGAAGATCCGGGTAGGGTCGACGTGATGAATGTCGACGAAACCCAATTGCTGTCTTCAATTGCGACGGGCTTGCATATTGGAGGCGAATGGCAACCTGCGACGTCGGGTGCAACCTTTGAGGTGGATGATCCCGCAACCGGTCAGCCGCTTGGCGTTGCGGTAGCGAACGGCGGGCGAGTCGATGCGCTGCGCGCTCTAGACGCAGCCGTTGGCGTTCAAGAATCGTGGGCCACAACGCCCCCGCGCGTTCGATCTGAAATGTTGCGTCGTGCGTACGAGGGATGTGTAGCAAATACGGAGCGCCTTGCCCTTGCGATGACGCTTGAAATGGGTAAGCCCCTCGTGCAAAGCCGGGGAGAAGTGGCCTATGGGGCAGAGTTCTTTCGGTGGTTTTCGGAAGAGGCCGTGCGGATTAATGGCCGGTACACCGTTGCCCCGGGTGGAG
>CAZJAZ010000017.1:0-48068 GCA_964544305.1 uncultured Iamiaceae bacterium
CTCCTGGGATTTGCTTAACCAACCACGGCTCGTCGCACACGGCACAATCGACTGGGCTCGCAGCCCCTATGCCGACATTCGACCAACCGGGGTTGCCCTAGCCGTCACTGCATTTTTTGGGCTCGCCTACCTGACGATCTGGGCGCTGTCATTCCCCGCCCCGCGATCGGCTTCCCCACAGAGTCTCCACGTTGGCCACCGTTGGCGGCCTCGTCTTGTAGGCTCTGACACTGATGTCCTCGTTGATGCAGCGAACACGATGAGTCCTGATAACCGCCCGGGCGCGCCCAATGCGACGCGCGGCATCGTGATCGTGGTCATCGCTGGCCTGATTGGCGTGTTTCTCCTTTCACGCGGCGGCACCACACCGGTGCTCGCCAAAGACAAGGCAACGCCTACCCACGCCACCACCACTGTTCCAAGCGTGCCGTCCATCGCACCCGAAACATCAACGACCGCTCCCGCAACAACCACACCCCCTGCCCAAGTCAGCGTGGCAATCTTCAACGCGACCGGTGGCGCCGTCGTCGGTGCCGCCGGTAACAACAAGGCGAAACTCACCCCGCTTGGCTACACCCAAGTTTCAATCTTTGACACAACCCCAACCGACGCATCGGCGGTCTACTACGCAGAAGGATCCCAAGGCGACGCGCAAGCCATTGCTCAAGTGCTGGGCATCAGTGACGTCGCCGCTGCAAGCAGTGCAACCACCATTCCCTCCCAAGGCCAAGGAATGGCGGTCGTTGTGGTGATCGGCAAGGACGCCGGTTCAACCACCAACTAATGGCATCACCGTGGAATTCGCTGCGATCGGACCTTGCCCACGCCGCCATACTCACCGATTTTGACGGCACACTTTCAGCCATTGTCGCGGACCCTCCGCTTGCCATCCCGTTGCCCGGTGTTATCGACACGTTGACACAACTCGCGTGCCGGGCCCCAAAGGTTGCGGTCATTTCAGGCCGCCCCATTTCGTTTCTTGCCCGATTCATTCCGGCCGATTCTGAGGTGATCCTCAGCGGTCTTTACGGACTCGAAACACGTGTCGACGGTGTGTTGACTCGTCCAGACACGGCGCAGCATTGGGAAGCCATCGTCACCGAAACCGTCAAAGTTGCACGAGAAGAACTCCCCAGCAGTGTCGAAATCGAACCCAAAGAACTCGCGCTCACGTTGCACTACCGCAAAGACCCGACGCTCCAAGCAGCCATCGAACAATGGGCCCGCCATCGTGGCACCGTCACGGGGCTCGTCATGGCCGAATCACGCTGTTCGATCGAACTCAATCCGCCGATCGATGCAAACAAAGGAACAGTGGTTTCGGCGCTCCTTGCCGACGCAAACCTGCGTCACGCCTGTTTTCTTGGCGACGATCGCGGCGACATCGCGGCGTTCGACGCGCTCGAACAACGCCGATCGTCCACGTTCAACGTGTGCAAAATTGCGGTGCGAAGCAACGAAACGCCCCAAGCCCTGCTTGACAAAGCTGACTTGATAATTGACGGACCCAAAGCGGCAGTCACCCTCCTCACATCGCTGCTTTGAGCATCGCGCCAGGTTCGACTTCAACGGGCATGGACTGCCGCGAGCTGATCATGGAGCCAATCGGCGGGCGTGCGGGCACCGGCACAGGTCCGTAGTCGTTGTGCCCGGTCGGCACGAGGCTCAGGTTCCATTGACAACAACTCGTCAAGTACCTGGGCGCATTGGCGCACGTCGAAAGGGTCAAGGCGTGCCGCGGCATCACCAAGTTCTTCCCATGCCCCAGCGGTCGGGCTCAACGCAAGTAGCGCACCACGCTCATTGATGAGCATCGCCTCTTTGGCCACAAGATTCAAACCGTCGCGGATCGGATTAATGAACACCACATCGGCACGCGCCAGCATCGCCATCGACAGCGGATAGTTATCGGTTGTGTCAAGCACAATAGGGGTCCACCCGTCGGTGCCCCACCTTGCGTTGATCGACGCGACCGTGTCTTCAAGCTCGCGTCGATACGAGACATAATCGGGGTTCGACTCACGCGACGGATAGATCGACGCGGCGAACGTCACCCGTCCACGCCACCGAGCATCACGCTCCAAAAGCGTTTCGAACGCGAGAAAACCGCGGATCAGATTCTTGGACAGCTCGATTCGATCAGACCGGGCAATCACGAGCTGACCGGCGAGTTTTGAATCGAGTCGCTTTGCCGCCGCCTCGAATGCGCTCGAAGCAGTCGTCGCTTGCAAATCAGCGGCGTCTGGCCCCAGTGGGGCAACATACGTGCTCGGCGTCGTAACGCCGTTTGCGACACAGCACGCGACAAACGCGTCACGCCACGCCATTGTGTGAAAACCGCACGCGTCATTGCCGGCCATCCCTTCCAAGAGTTCAATGCGTGCCGGCTCGGGCAACACGTCAAAAACGTGGGTATCCCCAAAGGGGGTGTGACTGAAATGCACGGTGGAAAGATCGCCCCGTGCGGCACGCAGCAACGGACCAACAAGACCAAGGTGATAATCCTGCACCAACACGACCGCATTCTTTGGGGCTCGGTCAATGACAAGATCTGCGAACGCCGTATTGACTCGGCGGTAGGCCTCCCACGCGGCGAACCACGCTTCATCAAAGACCGGAGCACGCGCCAAATCAAACAGGTGATGATGCACATACCAAAGCGTGCGATTACCGATCACCTCATACGAGGATGCAAGATCGTCAGCGTCAAGGGCAACAAGTGTCGCCACTATCCCGTCAACCACCAATGAACGTGTCGCAAAACGAAAATCAGACTCGTCTGGATCGGCTGCAACCGCATCTCGATCCGCATCGCTGAGCGCCGCCGCAAACCATTGACGGCCAGGCTCGCGCAGCAGCGGTGCGAGCCCCGACACCAAACCGCCCGCACCCCGACGCGCCACGAGATCAGTATTGACACGTTGAAACGAAACCGGGCCACGGTTTGAAAGAATCACGATTGGGCGATCTGTCACCCTACGCAGGCTAGGGCCAGCGAGGTTGCCATACTGTCGTACATGCGACTTTTGGCCGCTCCCGACAAGTTTCGGGGGAGCGCGTCCGCCCGCGCAATCGCCAACGCGATTGGCGTCGCAGCGTGGGAAGCCGGCTGGGACTGCCTTGAAGTCCCCATGAGCGATGGAGGTGAAGGTCTCCTCGACATCTTTGGTGGCCCCAATCGACAAACAAGCGTGCGTGGCCCACTCGGTAATTCGGTTGACGCGCCTTGGCGTATCTCTCGAGGACTTGCGGTCATCGAATCAGCCGCCGCGTGTGGCATCGAACTCGCCGGTGGACCCACAGCCAACGATCCGTTAGCTGCAGACACCACCGGCGTCGGAGAACTGATGCTCGCGGCACTCCATGGGGGTGCACAACAAATCATTGTTGGCCTTGGTGGCTCAGCCAGCACCGACGGTGGATTTGGGGCCGTGCGAGCCATTGCTGATCCGGCACGCTTTGGCAATACCGAGATCATTGCGGCCTGTGACGTTGACATCAAGTTCCTTGACGCGGCGCGGCGCTTCGCCCCACAAAAAGGTGCCACCCAAAAACAGGTTGTATTGCTTGAGCGTCGCCTCCAAGCCACAGCAGCGCGATATCGCAACGAGTTTGGTGTCGACGTGTGCGACTTCGTCGGGGCGGGAGCAGCGGGTGGTCTCGCGGGCGGACTCGCAGCAATTGGTGCACGGCTCGAGTCAGGTTTTACCGTCGTCGCCGACGAACGCAATATCGCCGCACAACTTGATGCCGTTGACCTCATTGTCACCGGTGAAGGTCTCGTCGACGAAGCCTCGTATGAAGGCAAGGTCGTTGGTGGTCTGGTTGCGATGGCTCACGAGCGAAACCTCCCAATCCTTGTGATCGGCGGTGATGTTGACATTGCTGTCGCCGACGTTGCACCAATGGTGAATTTGACACAACGTTTTGGACACCAACGTTCAATGACCGACACAACGTCGTGTGTGCGCGAGATTGTTGCCGAGCATCTCACGGGCCTTGGGCATCGTGTTTCTCGTCACGACTGAGGTATTGCGAGTACAACTTCGGTAACGTGGTGTGGGGGACTGACGTTGTTGCATTGCACGTCATCCCGTGTTGATCGACACAGGTCGATTGACAAATAGCACCATTCGTTAATTCAGGCAACCGAGGCAATCACGATGAGCGTCACCGTCCGCATTCCGACCACCCTTCGCACACTCACCGCAGGCAACTCTGAAGTGCAAATCGAAGGTTCGAAGGTTTCCGAGGTGCTTGACAATCTCGAAGCCGCTCATCCCGGGTTTGCGCAACGCATCTTGGACGAATCAGGTGCCCTGCGCCGATTCGTGAACGTCTTCGTCGCCGACGACGACATTCGGTATCTCGACGGACTTGACACGCCGGTTGCACAGGGAGCAACCGTTTCGATCATCCCAGCAGTCGCTGGCGGCTGAACCCAAACGGTCCGATTCCATTCGGACGCACAACGCGAGCGGATCCCGGCGACCCCCTCCGGTCCGCCGGGATTCGACGCTCACGGCTGCCGTTCCCCCCGGGACGACGAGCCTCCCTCACCTCACCCTCGGTGATCGCTCCTCGAGTGCTGAAGGGTGTACTCCATGTTCAAAGGATCGTCCCGCTGTGGGGTGCTCTTGAGGCCCGAGTTCGGAAATGAACACTTCGGCCTAGGTCGTTTGGTCCATGCAGTGCAAGAGATTTATTGACGATCGCGGCGTCATTTTTGTGCCGTCAGTATGCGAATCGCATGGCGGTCCAGATACCCTCGCTTTTATGCCACAACCTGCAACACCTACCGAAGGACGTGCAGTCCTGCATTTGTTTGGACGAGTGTCGCCGTCAACGAAGCGTGCCCAGTTGATCGATGTACTGAGCGGCGCAACACAAGATTCCATGCAGGTCGTTCCTGTGGCGCTTCTTGGACACAAAGCAGATATCGCGTTGATGGTGATCGCCGATGACCTGTGGCGCCTTCGCAGCTTCCAATCAGACCTGTGCGCGTCAGGCATTGAAATCGTTGACTCCTACCTGTCGCTCACCGAAGTTTCCGAGTACGCCAAAGGCCGGCCAGGCGACTATCTCCAAGCCAAGCTGTACCCGGTACTCCCGCCGGATGGGATGCAGAACTGGTGCTTCTACCCGATGTCACGCACCCGTGACGTGGGGGCGAACTGGTATTCACTTGACTTTGAAGAACGGCGTCGGTTGATGGGAGAACACGGCGGCACCGGCCGGAACTATCGGGGACGTGTCGTGCAGCTCATCACCGGCTCATCCGGCTTGGATGATTACGAATGGGGCGTCACGCTCTTTGCGAAAGACCCCGACGATCTCAAAGACGTTGTGTACACGATGCGCTACGACGAGGCATCGGCCGTCTATGGCATATTTGGCACGTTTTATGCTGGCACCATCGGTTCTGTAGACGAGGTACTTGACGTGTTAGGTGTGTTGTGAATACGACGCAGACCGCGACGCTTTCCCACGCACCGGGGGAAAGTCATGTCGGTGTCGAGTGCGATGTCAAGCTCAACGCGTTGCGTGCGCACTTTATTGAGATGGGTTCTGTGGTCGTTGCGTTTAGCGGCGGCGCGGACTCAGCGCTGGTAGCCGAAGTTGCCCATCAAAGCCTCGGCTTCGACAATGCGCTGATCGTGACCGCAATTTCGCCCTCGCTTGCCCGCGATGAACTTTCCGATGCGAAAACGTTGGCGCAAGAGCGAGGATGGAACTGGCAAGGCGTCGCGACTGACGAGATGGAAAACGCGGCGTACCGACGCAACGATGCGCTGCGGTGTTTCCATTGCAAAGACGCCCTCATGGATGCACTTGAACCTGTTGCGCAAGCGGTCGGCGCGACCATTGTGCTTGGCGTCAACGTGGATGACCTGGGCGAGCACCGACCCGGCCAGCGTGCGGCCGCGTCGCGAGGCGCCCGTTTCCCGATGGTTGAGGCCGGACTGTCTAAGGCCGACGTGCGTGCGATCTCCCATGATTTGGGGCTTCGCAGCTGGGATAAACCGGCCGCGGCGTGTCTCGCCTCTCGTTTGCCCTATGGCACGATCGTCACCCTTGAACGTCTCTCAAGTGTCGAGCGAGCCGAATCAGCGTTGCATCGACTCGGGTTTGACGATTTGCGTGTGCGTGACGAGGGAATCTTGGCGCGTATTGAAGTCCCCTTGGACGCCTTTGGCACACTCATCGAACAACGTGAGACCGTTATTGCAGCAGTGAAGGCCGCGGGTTACCAAGTTGTGACCCTTGACCTTGACGGTTTGCGTTCAGGAAATTTGAACGACCGACTCGCCACCGCGGACGGCGATGTTGGCAAACACGCCGAGGAAAACTAAAGATGGTTTTCTTCGACGCCCGGTGAAGCGTCCCAAATGTGACCAATCATGACCGAGGACCATGCGACGCTCTATCGCCACAGCGCGGATGCGCTCATCCAGGCCGTCGATGCACACTTGGATGAATGGCTCTTCGCGCTTGTTGCGAACCGGCTCAGAGATTGGAACGGTGGTGTCGACCGAGAGAACACAACCGCCGAGTGCATTGCCGACATTCATCGCCTCACCTTGAGCGAATTGTCCGCACTTGTCGGACAAGACGTTGCCGACCAACGAACGACTCCGCTCCACATCGTGCGACGAAATCTTGCCCCGCTCACGCGGCTACTGGAGGATGCTGGGGTACCGGTCCCTCGAAGAGACCCGCTTCGAGTCGAGATGTCCCCACAGGATTACTACGACGTTGAGCCAGCACGCTTCGATGAAATTCACCCCGACCTTGGTGCTGTGGCACTCACATGGGGTGCGGCGAAAGCCATGCTTATCTTGGACCGCCGACGACCAACCTGAATGAAGACTTTGGCACGTCTAGTGGTCGTCGAAACGATGCCAACCCGCGTCAGTAATTGAACGGGGTTCAAAGAACAAACAATCGTCAGGGCACGCAAACGGCGCGGTCGTGTTTGCGCCGACTCTGCAACGCTGCACGATCTCACCTGATGCCACGGTTCGAGTCGAATAGTGGCGACAGTCTTCGCGGATAGCCATTGTCTCCAGTGTGCCAGATGAGGTCGCCGATTAGCCTGCATGGTGATGGCCGACCGTCCTCTCACCGAAGCAGATTTGGTTCGCTGGGCCGAGTCCCTCTCGGGCATCGCTCGAACCGGCCTGGCATTCACCGAGAACCTCTATGAGCGCGAGCGTTATGAGGAAGTGCTTGCGGTCGCCGCCGCAATTCGAGCGCAGGCCTGTGATGCGTGTGATCCAACCGAGACGATCAATGAGTGGATGCGCTCGGTGGGAAAAGGGGTTCCCGGCTATGTCACCCCAAAAATTGCGGTTGGCGCGGCGGTCGGGAACGAAAACGGCGAGTTGCTCTTGATCCAACGAGCCGACTCGGGTTTCTGGTTGTTCCCTACCGGGTGGGCTGATGTGGGTTATTCGGCGGCGGAGATCGTGGTGAAAGAAGTCCGTGAAGAAACCGGTATCGACGTCGAAGTGGTGCGACTGATTGCCGTCCTTGATGGACTTCGGCAAGGTTTCACGCGCAATCCGTTGTACTCACTGCTCTTCCAGTGCAAACCCGTTGGTGGTGAACTTGTCGGGCACCCACTTGAGACCTCAGACGTCGGTTGGTTTGGTCGAGACGCGCTGCCCTCGCCCCTCGCCGGTGTCGGGCTGTGGGGCGATCGAGTCTTTGATGCCCTCGCAGGCAACGATGTGGATGTGTATTTCGAACCGCCTCGCACCAATCCGTGGGCACAAGATTGACCCCACGTTGAGCCACAACGTGTTGACAAGGAGCTGTTGAAGCAATGATTGAAGTACGAAGCGTCACCGAGGTGGATAGCAACTTGGTTGCCGCGTTCGAGCGACTCACACCGCAATTATCGTCGTCGGCCCCGCCTCCGACTTCAGGTGAACTCGCAGCAATCGTCAACTCGGATGCGACCGTGCTCTTGATTGCGCTCGACACCGAACAAACCGGGCCAGATGCGATTGTCGGATCAATGACGCTGGCGGTCTTTCGTATCCCAACCGGGGTGCGTGCATGGATCGAAGACGTGGTCGTTGATACTGCCGCCCGCGGGCAAGGTGTGGGCGAAGCACTGAACCGTAAAGCCCTCGCGATCGCGGGCGACAGGGGAGCACGCACAGTTGATCTCACGTCACGTCCATCGCGAGAGGCCGCGAACCGTCTCTATCAGCGGATTGGTTTTGTGAAGCGAGAAACGAACGTGTACCGCTATGACTCGGAAGCGATAGAGGTCGCCGAACCGCCCGACCTGTGATCAAGCAGGGTCTATGCGCTGAATCTTTCCGGACATGTCCAACGTGTACAACTCGCCGTCTGCGTCAGTTGCAAAACTGATCACTTGGTTGGCGCGTTGCGCCCCAGCGAGCGGACGCACATCGGTTACCGCACCGATCCCGTCTGTCGGCGTTGTTGCACGCAACACGTCGATACCACTGTGGCAGAGATCAGCAAACACATACGCACCACGCAACGCTGGAATCTTTTTCCCGTGATACACAAAACCGCCGGTCACGGCGCAGTAGCCATCGTCATGAGACATTTCATAGACCGGAGGAACTGTGGGGCCACCGATGCGATCTTTGGCGAACACGGTCGTCGCCTCGTAGCCGCTCCAGCCAAGATTTGCTCCGGCAGCAACCGGACCACCAGGCAGACGGTCGATCTCTTCGAGCGAGTTCTGGCCGACATCGCCGATCCACAGATCGTTGGTTTTCGCATCAAGCGAGAATCGCCACGGATTGCGAAGTCCAGATAGGTAAATCTCCGGTGCACCGCCTTTCCCGTTCGCAAACGGATTGTCTGCAGGAATGCCATAGGGTTTGTTTTCAGCTGGGTGCGCGGGATCGATGCGAAGAATCTTTCCTTGGAGCAGGCCCATGTTTTGGCCGTGCGATTCGGGGTCGTCTTCGGGCCCGCCGTCACCGAAACTGACATACAGCAGGCCGCTGGCGTCGACGGCCAAGTCGCCGCCTTTGTGAATATTGAGTCCTTTTTGGTCGATGCGCAACAGGTTCGTGCGTTTACCAATACGAGGGTCTTGCGCTGATCCAGTGATTGGAGCAGAGTCGACGCGGCTGTCGCCATTGGCAAGCGTGTAACTCATGTACAGCGTGGCACCTGAGGGATCGAATGCGAGGCCGAGTAATCCGTTTTCTCCATCGATTGACGTGAGCTTGGAGATGTCGATCAGCGGCCCCGATTGGATCGTGAACGCACCGGTCGCCGCGTTCTTGATTGCCAGACGGACTTTGCCTGTGCGTTCAGCAAGAAAGAACTGCCCATTGTGGCGAGGTCGGGCTACCAGAGCCATCGGTGCCGCCGCTTTTGCAACCGTCGTGAGCTTCACACGTGCCTGGCGCAGCGAACCGTCGCGCTTGGGGTGTTGCACAGATGGAAATGCTCCGTTTGCCAAGGTGTTGGGGACGACAAGCTTCGAGGCGGCCGCGCCAGGCGCTGATAAAGCCGGTCGATCAATCGTTGAACCCGATGAATTGTTGGATGGCGACTGTGTGTCGGTCGACGATGATCCAGAGGAACACGCGCCAAGCAGTGGCGCGGTAAGAGCGAGGAGACAGGCAAATCGTGTGATCAAGACGCGATGTGTCATGGATCCAACTTTCTGATCAGGCCTTCTTGCACAACCGAAACGACGAGCTGGCCAGATTGGGTGTAGATCAAGCCCCGCGCCAGACCGCGTCCATCAGATGCACTTGGGGTGTCTTGGTGGTACAACAGCCACTCGTCAGCCCGAAACGGTCGATGAAACCACATGGCGTGATCAATGCTGGCCATCATGAGTTGCGTCTCATCAAACTCGCCGCCGTGGGGCAAGAGCGTCGTGTCAAGCAATGTCATGTCGCTGGCATACGTGAGCACACACGTGTGGAGGACTGGGTCGTCTGGAAGCGTGCCGTCTGCTCGTAACCAGACGCGTTGATACGGTGCGAGTCGGGTCTTGCGGTCTGGCGGTGACCAATCAACGTGACGGGAATCGATCGGGCGAGGTCGGGTATACCAGGCGCCGAGTTCTTTCGCATATGGTGCCCAGCGAGTCGCAAAATCGGGAAGGTCTTCTGGCGGAGTGACGTCGGCCATCGGAAATTGATGATCGAGTCCATCTTCAGGCAGATGAAATGAAACCGACATGTTGAAGATCGCTCGGCCGTGTTGAATGGCCACAACACGTCGAGTTGTAAACGAACGGCCTTCACGAATGCGGTCAACCTCGTAGAGGATGGGAATGGTCGGGTCGCCGGGGCGCAGAAAATATGCGTGAAGTGAATGCACTCGATGATCCGCGTCTACGGTGCGTGCCGCGGCGATGAGTGCTTGGCCCGCGACTTGACCGCCGAAAACTCGCTGCACGGTCTCATCAGGTGAGGTGCCGCGAAACACGTTTGTTTCGATGGTCTCAAGGTCAAGGAGGGCAATGAGTCGGTCAACGGCCTCTTGCGACATCCGCCAATCTTCCCACAGATCCCCGTCGCCGGTGATCGAACCACGTGGAATGAACGACAAGTTCCGGTGTTTCCACGGCGTGTTGTGAACGAGCCGGTAGGATCTGACACTCAATGACCGAGCAACTTGTCTTTCCCGACGGTTTCGTTTGGGGCACGGCAACCGCCGCGCACCAAATCGAAGGCGGCAACATCAACAACGACTGGTGGGTGTGGGAGCACACCGAAGGCTCCGGGTGCCAAGAATCAAGCGGCGACGCGTGTGATTCATGGAACCGATGGGCCGACGACGTCGCTGCTGTGGCGAATATGGGTTTGGGTGCGTACCGGTTTTCGTTGGAGTGGAGTCGCATCGAACCGGCGCCTGGTGAATTCTCGGAAGTCGCGCTTGCCCGGTACCGATCAATTTGTGAGGCGCTCCGAGCCAACGGGATTACCCCAATGGTCACCTACCACCACTTCACCACCCCAAACTGGGTGGTGGCACAAGGTGGTTGGGAGAACCCCGCAACGGTTGAGCTGTTCGCCAGGTACTGCCGCGTCGCCACGGAGAGTCTGGGCGACGTGATCGGCGTGGCGTGCACGATCAATGAGCCGTCCATGGTTGCAACCATGGGGTACTTGGCCGGAGTCTTTCCCCCAGGTCGCCAAGACATTCCGGCACGACGCATGGTCAACGAAAATCTGGTGGCGGCACACCGGCGTGCGGTGGAGGTCATCCGTGCCGGGGCACCTGGTTTGCCCGTGGGTATCACGCTGGCAATGTCTGATTATGTGGCCCTCCCCGGTGGCGAAGCGAAACTTGAGCGCATTCGGGCAGGTATGGAAGACGTATTCCTCGAAGCGGTGCAGGGTGATGATTTTCTCGGTGTTCAGAGCTATTCACGCACGCGCATCGATGCCGACGGGCAGCGCTTCGACGGTGAAGACGGCGTGCCCATGTTGGTGATGGGTTATGAGTTCTGGCCACAAGCCATTGAGTCGACATTGCGTCGGGCGTGGGAAGTCACTGGTGGAACGGTTCCTTTGTGGGTGACCGAAAACGGAATTGGAACCGATGACGACCCACAGCGTATTGCGTACGTGTACCAGGCTTTACAAGGCGTGCATCGTGCAATCAGTGACGGCATAACAGTTCGTGGCTATACCTACTGGTCGTTGCTTGACAACTTCGAATGGGCATTCGGCTACACCCCACGCTTTGGCCTCATTGAAGTCGACCGTTCAACATTTGAACGCCGACCGAAAACCTCAGCGCGCTGGTTTGGTGACGTCGCCCAGTCGAATCAGCTCGTCGCACCGCCAACATGAAATCGGTGCCGTTCCCTGCGCTGGCACCGAACCGCGACATCGGCTCACGCTCGGATAACCTTCTCCCGTGGCAATGAGTCCCAAAGGCGTCCTCGAATTCGCACGGTCAGACGCGGGACGTAAATGGATCAAATATTCAGCCGTGTCGGTTATTGGCATGACCGTGAGTCAGATTTGCATCATCATCTTGACTCGAGGCTTTGGCGTCGCCGATGTGCTCACAAACTTTATTGCCGTGGCGATCTCATCAATTCCAGCCTATTTGTTGAATCGCGCGTGGGTCTGGGGCAAACGCGGCAAGAACCACCTGGTCAAGGAAGTTATTCCTTTTTGGGCGTTTTCGTTTGCAGGCCTTGTGTTTTCATCACTCCTTGTGGCCTGGATTGGCCCTGATCTCAGACCTGGTGAAACGGCAACGGTCACCGATACGTTGCGTGTCATGGTTGGCAACGTGGGCGGTTTCGGAATTTTGTGGATTGCCAAGTTCTTTGTGCTTGACAAGTTGCTTTTTGGTAACCACCAGCATTTGCCGGACTATGAAATGTCTGACGAAGACGATGAGGTTGTCGAGCCCGCGTAACGGCCCGAAAGAGTTCGGAGAACTCCGTCAAGTGCGCTCGCCGCCAGGATCACAATGACGAACTCAACGGGGGCCCGGTAGCGTGACATTCCAAAGGTCATTGCGACAACCGTGATCGTGATGAGAATCGGTGCAAAAAGCGGGTAGAGCGGAACCCTTCGGCGGCGCCAAACAGCCGCTCCCAGAAGGCTCAAGGCACACAACACCCAGAACGCGCGCTGCGCCCACATGACAATCGTGCGAGTGCCGCGTGCTTGATAGGTCTCAATGGCGATTTGTTGGTGTGGATTCCAAAGCCCAACTGTTCGTGCTTCTCTTGCCACAACGACTTTGGGAAGTTGTCGAAGGTTTGCATGAATGTAATCAAAGGCCGCATGACGAGCGGCAAGGTCGTCAATGGATTCGTCGCGACGGGCGCCAAGCGGGGGAGTGGGATTTGGATAGTCGAACTTGGGCAAGGTCCCATGTTTGACCATAAAGGCCCGACCGAAGGCGAGTCGTTTGAGATAGGCGCCGCTTTGTGCATGCGTAAGTGGCGGGGCACTCGATCCTTGTATCGTTCCGTTGTCACTTGTCTGACAGGTCAGCGAAAGTGACCCAATATCCTTTCCATAGAACGTGGTGTCACACGCCCCAATCCGAATCGTGCCTCCGAGAACTGTTGATGTATAGACAGGGTGGGAAAAACGGGGCTTGTTATACGTTCCCCAAGCAACGAGAAGCGTGCAAGGTAGGACAATGGATACCCCCAATTGAGCCAGGCGTTTCTGCATTGTGCAATCTGTCCGAGCAATGACGACTGGCGCAATTGCCAAAGGAAACAACAGGAGGATTTCAGGTCGCGCCGACGCGGCGAGCGAAGCCCCAATTGTTGCGAATGCGAGGGTCAGCCAACTTGGCTTCTGCCAATAGCGGTAGATGCCGTGGAACGCGATGAGAAGTCCGAACGATACGAAACCTTCTGACATGAGAAGGACATCGTTGATCCAAATGTTCGGGTAAAGCGCCGCAATGACAGCAGCGATAATCGCGGCTCGTCTTGACACAAGCGATCGAACCAAGAGGGCAACGAGCATGATGTTGCACAGCCCCAAGATCGCCATTGCGTAGCGCAAATGAAGAGGCGAAGTAATTCCCGCCTTGTAGAGGCCAGCGATGAAAATAATGAAGCCAGGTGCATGCGCGGCCTGCGGCACGAGGTAGCCGTATTGCAAACTCGTGAAATCAATAATGCCCTGGCCTCTGGCAAGCCCGACTGCAGGCCAGTAGTAGTAGTAGAACTGATCGCCCCCAATGAAAGGGCTCGTCAAATAGCGTTGGATGTACGAATAGCGAACAGCGAATCCAGCGACAATGACAATGAACAGTGAAATCGGAAACCACAAGCGAGCGACGCGGCCAGCGTGGTTGCCGGATTGCTGATTGTGGAGTTCAGCTTCAAATGCGAGTGGTTGAGTCATGATTCGCCATGAGGCATGCCCATTCTAGGATTTTAGACAAGGGCAAAATGTGAGCATTTGAACCGGCCCCATTCGTGAGTGAGAATCATATGACTCGGGCCAAGTACGCTTACAGCCGATGTCACCGATTGCACGCGCGAGCGAGTTTGCGCGCGCCCACCTGGGTAAGCGATTCCTTCTTTATGCTACGGTGTCAGGTGTTGCCACACTCATCACCCAAGTAACTCTTGCGGTCCTCCATGGCCTTGTCGGATGGCGTGCTTCGCTCTCAAACATCGCTGCCGTCGGTCTTGCAACTCCGGTGAGTTACTACATGAACCGAGCGTGGGTGTGGGGAAAGCGTGGGAAGAGTCATCTTGGCAAAGAGGTTGCACCCTTCTGGGCCTTTTCAATTGCGGGATTGTTTTTGTCAACGTTTCTTGTAGGAATGGTCGCCCTTTGGCAGAACGTTCCACTGGGACATCGCCCAAACCCATGGCAACAACTCCAAATCAATCTCGCCAATGCGGTTGGTTTTGGGATCCTTTGGTTGGCACAGTTCTTTGTGCTTGACAAGATCTCATTCAAATCGCACGGACATCAAACCGATCGCCGTAAAGACGAACTTGGTGCGACTGGGCCAGGGGAGACGTTTGCGGAGCAAGACATGAGAACAGTCGAGACTCGATGAGGGCGAGGATGTCGTCGTCGCTACGTGACAAGGCAGTCGCGGCGCGTGGGTTCATGCCTGCCAATGAAGGTGACGCTCTTTTCGAAGCGGCGATTGAAGCGGGAGACGCCGTACCCGGTGCGCCGTTCCTTGAAATTGGCACGTACTGCGGAAAATCATCGATTTGGCTTGGGGCAGCCGCTCTGCACCACGGCACGGTGTTGTTTACTGTTGATCACCATCGAGGTTCGGAAGAGAATCAACCCGGCTGGGAGCACCACGAAGCAGATCTCGTTGACCCGACAGTTGGGCGCATGGACACACTCGGAGTATTTCGCTACACAATTGCGCAGGCTGAACTTGAGGAATCGGTGATCGCGATCGTTGGTGACTCTCCAGTGGTTGCAACACATTGGAACACGCCGCTCGCGCTGGTGTTTATTGACGGAGGTCACGGAAGCGAGCCGGCCCACAAGGATTACGAGAACTGGACGCCACAAGTAGCACCAGGAGGCATGCTCTGCATTCACGACGTGTTCCCCGACCCGGCCGATGGGGGACGACCGCCGTTTGAGATCTACTGTCGGGCTCTCGAATCAGGGCTGTTCACCGACGTGCAAGCAGCCGGATCACTCCGCGTGCTGCAACGAGTGACTGAACGCGCCGAAGAGCAGTTGCAAAATTATTGATTTCACACGTCGCGCAAGAGCGAGTGGATATCGGCCAACGTGGACGAATCCGGACCTTCTGCAGCGCCTTCCGCTTCACGAGCACGAGCAAGGAGTTCATCGGTGCCGCGGGTGCTCACCAATTGGTCTCGACCATTTTTTTCGCTCGCTTGATTCAAACGTGCCGATAAACCCGTACGGGTGCTTTGATTGCCCATTCGTGGAGTTCGACGTGGCGTGGCCATAGCGCCACCTTAGCGCATGTGTCCATGACACAGTCGGATTCGCGCTTTTCGGCAGGTTTTGTGTGCTACTTAAGTGGTTCGTGACAAACAACCAGCCGACTGGCTAGTCGGTCAGTCGCGTTCGATTGCCTCGTCGGCGATCCGTTCAAGGTCCACAATGGGTAGTACCGAATCTGGATCAGCAAAGAGCAGCGATGCTTGCGTCGGGGCGGCTAACGCATCAGCAGCCAACACAACCGCGGCCGCCGTGTAGGTGGACTGTTCACCAGCCGGGAAATGCGTCTCATCCGGATACACCGTGCCAGTCCAGTACCTTCCCCCGTCACAGCGGTACTGCTGGGCCCACGAAAACAATGCGCGAGCCCGATTGGTCTGCCCCATTTGGGCCAAAGCAATTGCACATTCGCACGTCTCGGCGACGGTCACCCACGGCCGATCCGATACGCAACGGATACCGCGTCCGTCCATGACAAACGTTTCCCAACGGTCATCGATGCGTTGAATAGCAGCGTCACCGGTCATCACACCCGTCAAAACGGGGTAATACCAGTCCATGGCCCAGCGATGTTTTGGAGCAAACGCTTGGGGTTGATGATTGATGACATGCGCGAGTCGGCTCGCGGACAACTCCCAATCGGGACGTTCGTGGCCGAGAAGTTCGGCGAGGGCAATTGCGCAGCGCAATGAATGATGAATGCTCGATGACCCGGTGAGCAGGGCAAACGACCACGGTGTCCCGTCCGCATGGCGTGCCCAAAGAATCTCGCCGCGCGGAGTCTGAAGATCCAACACGAAATCAATCGCGCGTTCGACGACCGGCCACATTGACTCAGCCCACGACCGTTCTTCGAACAGTAACCAGTGATGCCATACCCCGGCCGCGATGTACGCGCAGACGTTCGCGTCGAGTTTGTCTTGTTCGACGCCGTCTTCGGTGTAGTACTGGTGCCAGGCACCGTCGTCACGCTGCAAACCTGCAAGCCACGCATACGCCGACTCGGCTTCAGCGCGAAAGCCTGAAATTGCGAGGGCCATTGCGGCCTCGACGTGGTTCCAGGGGTCACAATGCCCCCCGGGCACCCAGGGAATCATTCCTGATTCAAGTTGCCAATCTGCGATCGCCGCACTCGTGGCCGCAACTTGAATGTCGGTGATTATTCCGTCCAATGCAGGAACCGGCGGGACCTTTGGTTCATCTGCGAGGTCTTGAGGCCACGCGTTGTCGTTCTGAGCTGGCATGTCAGGCACCAATTGCCTCCAAGTCGTCGTCGACATCAATTGGCGAAGTTGCGATGGTGTGCCCCTCAATGATCGGTTTGCGAGCGTAGACGACCAGACTCTTGCCCAGTACCGGATTCAATGCCCGCTCGGTGGCATGCGTGACCTGTGAGATCAACGGTGTCCCCGACAGGTCCCAAACCAACAGTTGATGAAATGCTTTCACAGCAGGGTGCGTGTCATTGGTTGGTCCAACCGCGCAGCGCAACCACCAGTAAGGGGAGTGCAATGCGTGTGCTCGGTGTGCGCCCCGAGGTTCCAAACCGGCATCTCGCATGCGATGACGCAGCGTGGCCTCATCGTAAATTCGCACGTGTCCGCCTTCAACGTAGGGGGCGTGATATTCATCCGACAAGGCCCAACAGAGCTGTTCGGGCAGCCACGCCGGCACGGTTACCGCCATCACCCCACCGGGGCGCAAAACCCGAGTCAGCTCCGCAAACGCAGCCGCATCATCAGGGACGTGCTCAAAAATTTCGGAGGCGATAATCCGGTCGAAGCTATTGTCAGCGAACCCAAGATTGGTGGCGTCACCGTTTACGGCGCCTCCAGATGAACCTTCGATTCCTTCTCCCGCCGCACCCATTGCGCCAAGTAGCCCGACCACGTCGGGCAACTCCGAATAGTCATAATCGAGCGCGACAACTTGCGCACCACGCCGGTACGCCTCAAAGGCATGCCGTCCACCACCACACCCAAGATCTAAGAGACGGTCGCCGGGTTTCAACCCAAGGCGCTTGTAGTCAACGGTGAGCATGAGTGGCCTGCTTTCGGTCGTTGAGCAGGGCCTCATACTGCTCCAAGGTGCGTTGCGCGGTGATCTTCCAACTCCACTGTTGCTGCACTCGTACTCGGCCAGCGGCACCAACTCGATCTCGCAATTGCACGTCGTCAAGTGCGTCGCGCAATTTTGCGGTGAGTGCATCAGCGTTGCCTGGCGGCACGGTCAATGCGGTGTCACCGTCGGCGCCGACAACCTCGGGCAGTGCACCGCCGGTGGTGGCAACGAGTGGGATGCCACACGACATCGCCTCAATGGCCGGTAGTGAGAAGCCTTCATAGAGTGACGGGACAACGGCAATTTCAGATTCGGCATACAGTTCGACGATGCGTTCGTCTGGCACACCGGAAACCCAGGTGATGTGGGCTTCAAGTTCGAGTTCGTCAATCTTTTGTGCGGTCGGGCCGCCAGGCTTCTTCTTTCCGATGATCGTGAGATGTACGTCGTCTCGTTCGGCACGGAGTTTGGCGACCGCGTCAAGCAAATAGGTGAGACCTTTCATAGCGGAGTCCGCGGATGCAGTGGTAATGAGATGGCCACGCCGGCGTTGAACGCCGGGCATCGGGCGGAACAAGTCGGGATCAACCCCAACGGGCACAATATGCATCCGGGAAGGGTCGACATGATGGTCACGCACAATGTCTTTGAACGAGTTCTCTGACACGGTTACGACTCGCTCCATGCGGCTTGCCACACGCGTTTGCATGCGTGTGAACGCGTACCAACGTTTCACCGACAGCCGCTTGTACCAGCCGTCGGCCTGATCAATTTCAAGACGTCGGTCCACTGTGATGGGATGATGGATTGTTGAGATCAGCGGGAAGAGTCGCTGGATACCAAGAAGCCCATAGCCCAACGTTTGATTGTCGTGGACCACATCAAAGTCGCCAACGCGGTGACGCAAATGTTCCCAGGCGCGCAGTGAAAAGGCGAGTGGCTCGGGGAAATTGCCGTTTGAGAAACTTGCAACTTCGACGAAATCGGGCCATGACTTGAGTTCCCAAAGGCCAGGCATTCGCAACGGAAAGTAGTCGTTGTAGATGTCAAGACTTGGCAGTTTTACCATGGTGACGCGTTCGTCAAGTACGGGATATGGCTGCCCGCCGAGTACTTCAACGTGATGACCTGCGTCAACCAACGCTTTGGAAAGGTGACGTATGTAAATACCTTGGCCACCCACATGGGGTTTGCCGCGATAAGCGAGGAGCGCAATGCGAAGTGGTCGGTCGGGCACAGTCATGGGGCGCCTAGCTTTCCGAATAGTTGACCGTCGGGTCAAGTAGACGACAGCGGTGTAGTTTGGCCGTGGTTGTCATCGGGCCTGTCCTTTGTGTCAGGAACTTGCATTGAGGCTTGAGAGTTTCGACGATCCACGATCCATCCGGCTGCGAGAACGGCCATTGCTACGACGATCCACGGCAACACGCCAGTTCGTGTGTAGAGCGTGAAACCGACCCGGCGTGGGACCGTGGCCCGCAACACTTCCTGTTGAGAAATGCTGGTGCGTTGGTGCACTCGACCACTTGGATCGATTATCGCCGTGAATCCGGTCGGCGCCACCTGAACGACCCAGCGTCCAGTTTCGATGGCGCGCAAGCGCGATGCGGCAACCTGTTGGGTTTGCACCAACGTGAGTGAATAGGTCGAACCATTGGTGGGATTGAGCAAGATCTGCCCGCCGTCTTTGATCGCCGAACGTGCTCGGTCCCCAAAAAACACTTCCCACGAAATCACCACGCCGAACTTCCCATGGTTCGTGCGCAAAACTGCGGGCCCCTTCCCTGGGACTGCGTCACGCTGGGTCAACGCGGGCCCGGCGAACGGTGCCACGAGCGAACGGAGTGGCACGTATTCGCCATAGGGAACACGGTGAACTTTTTCGTAGCGATCACCAAACGAACCATCGGGGTGGATGACCACGGAATAGTTCAAGAAATGCTTTTCGCCTTGGTCTTGTACGACCCCGGCGATGACAGTTGCGTCCTTCATCTGGGCAAGCGCCGACAAATCCTGCCCGTGGGCAGAATCTGAGTCAGCAATATCACCGGACTCAAGGTCAACAACGTCTTCGGGCCAAACAATGACATCAACGGGCTTCTGTATGGCAATTGACGGTTCGAGATGACGTTGGAAGACTTCGTCCATGTCGCTGTAGATCGCCCGTGTGCCTTGTGGTCCTCCACCTTGGACGGCTGCGATGCGAACGGACTTGCCGATATCCCGGCCATGTGGAGCAATGCTGGCGATGCCAACGAGCGCAATGATTGCAACGATGCCAATTCCACATGTCACGCGGGCGCGGGTTGTCTTCTCGCAAATGAGTGCCGCAATGATGGTGCCACTTGCAACGGCAACACCACCTAACAGTGTTACGCCTCCGAGACGGGCGATCGGGGCAAGCGGACCGGCAACCTGACCGATTGCCAAATCGGAGATTGGAACGCCGCCAAATGGCCAATGTCCTTTCCACGCTTCGGCAATGACCCACACGCCCGGGATCGCAAGGTGACGTCCGTTCCCCGGGGGAATGAGTAGCCCAAGCAGACCAAACATTGCGGCAAAGACAACGGCAGCGATCACATAACCCGGAGCAGAAAGATCTTTGATCCAAAACAATGTGGTGCCAAAGAGTGTCAGTGCAATCAACGCGAATCGACCAGCACGTGACCATCGGGCACGGCCGCCGACGAGTAGGTCAAGGCAAGCAATCCCAATGATCGCAAGTGGCCAAAAACCCCACGGAGGCAAAGAACCAGCCAGGAACAGTCCGGTTCCCACACATGCGGCCGCGGTGCGCCACGTTGGCCGTGCCCCCCACAAACGCTTCACGGTGAGTTCCGCTCGAAAGCATCGAGCACGGAGGCCGCGGCCTTACGTCCGCTGGCAATTGACGCGGGGATACCAACCCCGCGCAATGCACACCCTGCCACCGCAAGTGTTGGCGCATGTTCGCCAAGATCTGCGTCGACCTCATTCATCCGGGCGAGATGACCTGGCGCATACTGAGGGAAACTCGAAGGCCATCGAGTCAGGCGGGTGGCAGCGGGTGGCCCGGCGATGTGCATGATCTTGGCCAACTCGTCAACGATGCGATCGGTCAGTTGCGCATCATCCATTTCGGCAATGCGTCGATCATCTGCTCGACCCGCCGATGCTCGCAGCACGACGGTTCCATCCCCATGCTCAGGGCTAAGGTGCGCCCATTTCGACGATGACCACGAGGCCGCGGTACACAGCAGTCCTTGCGAACGTGGCACCAAGAATCCTGATCCGTTCATTGGTGTCTTGACATCATCGGGGCTGTACGAGAGGGCAAGGAGGGCGACCGAAGCGTAGGAGATTGCGCCCAAATGTGCGCCTGCAAACGGGGCATGATCTTGAATGAGTGCACTTGCCGGACCAGCGGGAGTTGCGACGACGACCGCGTCTACTTCAAAGGTTGTTTGCGTGGCAACACCACCTCGGTTTGGATCGTCCGCCACAATGCGCCACGCCGTGTTCAAACGCTCAAGACTTCGAACCGTAACGTGCTCATGTAACACTGCACCCTTGGCGCGCAAAACGTTGGTGACGGCATCAACGAATGACGCCATGCCATTGCCAAGCGCCGCGAAGACCGGACCGTGTTGGGCAACGTTTGCTCGTGCGGCCGCGGCGGCGCGCACCAGACTTGTCGCGGAGGATGACTGGGCAAGAGCGTTAATAGGTGGCGCGACCGCGGCCAAGCTCAACGCATCAATGTTGCCCGCATTGATGCCCCCGACGAGTGGGCCAATGAGACGTTCTGCAACAGCGTCACCCAAGCGGCGACGGATGAACGAACCGATTGTCTCATCGCCGTGGGCCAGGGGAGGCGTACCGGGTTCTCGCATGTCGTGTTCGAGCGCAGCAACGCCAGCTTTCCCAACGATTGCACCAACGTTGGGGTCGTGGGGGTCGGTGGGAATGCCCAGAACATGCGAGGCGGGCAGCGCGCAAAGCGCATTGTCAACAAGCACATAAGCCTGGCCGGTTGCTGGCGCAACGAGTTGGTCGGCAACCCCGACAACCTGGGCCAAGTCCACGGCATCAGGGACTCGAACGAGAAACGCGTCGGCGCCTTCATCAAGATTGCGCCCCGCAAATGGTGACGTTCGAAGCTTCCCTCCGAGCGTTTCTGATTCGCAAACGATGACCTGAGCGCCACGTTCCGCGGCTTCGAACGCGGCGGCAAGGCCCGCGATCCCCCCGCCGATGACCGCAACCCGAGGCCCAGCGGGGGCAAGGGACGCACTTTGGTTCGTCATGATCCGCCTGCCGCAAGTTCAATCCATTCGGCGAGCGCACCAAAGACCACCGGATCGTCATTGAGTACCTCGGTGCGTGCAAAAGCCAAGCCTGCAGCAAGGGCGAATTGTCGTGCTTCGATATCGAGGTCGTAGGCCACTTCAAGGTGATCTGCAGTGAAGCCATGCGGGCACACAATCACCCCTTGAGTGGTACTCGTTGCGGCGAGTTCGCGAATGACATCCAAAATGTCTGGGCCGCGCCAAACGTCACCCGTTGCCCCTGCACTTTGCCACGCAATGTCCCAAGCCCCCGATACGAGACCAAGTTGGGTAGCAACCGCGCGTGCCCCACGTAAAAGCTGATCGGGGTAAGGGTCGTCAACGAGGAGGCGCTCAGGAAGCGAATGCGCGGTGAAGAACACTTTTGTTGCATCCGTCGGTGTAGAAATCGCGTCACGTGCCGATGCCACCGCACGTGCGAGAAACTCCTGGTAGGCAGGTAGGTCAAACCAATGTTCAATCGTGTGTGACGTTGCGCCGTGCGATTGGGCCGCATCGGAAAGTTCCGCGGCATACTGGCCAACGCTAAAGCGCGAAAAGTGCGGCGCAAGGACCAGACCAATGATGTGGTGACAGGGTAATGGTCCACTCGTTAGGGTCTTGACTGCGTCCGCAATGAACGGGGCCGCGTGTCGTTGTCCGATTGATACCTGAAATTTGTTTGGGGCGCGCGTCTCTAATGCTGCCCGAAGTGCAGTGCATTGTGCTTGGGTTCGTTCCCGAAGCCGAGACACGCCACCGAGCGCCTCGTACCGGCCTCGAAGATCGTTGAGTTGTTCACTGGTTGGTGGTCGGCCGCGTCGGATGTGGGTGTAGTAGGCCAAGATCTCATCTGGACCAGACGGTGTGCCGTAGGTCATGACCACAACCCCAATGGTCATGGCAGTTGAGAACGCTGACTCGCAACCGCCGACGCAACAGCGTTTGAAAGGGTGCCATCCGTGCGGCCTTCGGCATGGACCTGCGCGACGATCTCAGTCAGAACCTCGGGATCAACGTCGGGCAGAACCCCATGGCCCAAGTTGAAGATGTGGCCGGGGTGCCCGTGATTTTGTGCCAGTACCTCTCGCACTCGTTGCCTGACGACATCGAGTGGCGCAAAAGGTGTGGCAGGGTCGAGGTTCCCTTGCAATGCCACGTCTCGTGTGATCCGTTCGCGGGCAACATCAAGGGGGGTGCGCCAGTCAACGCCGACGACGTCGGCGCCGGCGGTCGCAACAAGATCGAGAAGTTCGGCGGTGCCGACACCGAAATGGATGCTTGGCACGCCAGTGTCGGCGATTCCTTCAAAGATGCGTCGGCTCGCGGGAAGAACGTGACGCGCATAATCGTGTGGGCTCAGCGATCCGGCCCACGAATCGAAAACTTGCACGATGCTCGCACCCGCTGCGATTTGGGCACGAAGTGAAGCCAATGAAATATCAGCGAGGCGCTGAGCAAGTTCGGCCCACAATTCGGGTTGGCCAAACATCAACGCACGGGTCTTTTCTTGATTTCGTGACGGGCCGCCCTCGATCAAATAGCTCGCGAGCGTGAAGGGGCCTCCAGCAAATCCGATCAATGGTACGTCACCCAGTTCCGAAACAAGATTGCGCACCGTTTGCTGGACGTATGGTGCATCAACTTCGGGCTCAAAAGCCCGCAAGCGTTGCAAGTCAGATCTTGAACGAAAAGGTACGGCCACGACCGGACCGGTTCCCTGAACCACGTCAACGCCAAATCCAATTGCGGCGACGGGCACCACGATGTCAGAGAACAATACGGCCGCGTCGACCCCATGTCGACGAACCGGTTGTAGCGTGATCTCGGTTGCAAGATCGGGGTCGGCAATCGCATCAAGGATGGTTCCCGAGCCGCGCAGTGCCCGATACTCCGGCAGCGATCGTCCCGCTTGGCGCATGAACCAAACCGGTACGTGGCTGGCCGGTTCGCAGCGGCTCGCGCGCAACAGTGGGACATCGGGGGAGCAACTCACCGGCAAAACGGTACTCGGCAGTTCGCTCAATTCTCGTGCCCGATGTTCGCCACATCATGTCGCCCCAACCAAGGTCGGTAGTATGGACAATCCCCCAATTGCGTTCGAGGCAAGAAACGTCTGATGTGCAAATGGGATGACGAAGCACTTTGGGAGCCATGTCTACCGATCCGGAACTCGAATCAGAACAACGCTATGTCGACCGTGCGTACCAGTTGCTTGAAAGCGCGCGCCGGAACGCAAACCGAATGCGATCCCTCGTCGAAGTTGGCTCGGGTGGAACAGTGCAGGCTCGTTTTGAACGGGACGTGATTTACCAGACGGTTGACGGGCGTCTCGCAGGACTCGACCTTGGCGACGCGTCATTAGTTTTTGGGCGGATCGACGTTGTGGGTGTGGAAGCCGAACAGGTTCCAACTTCTTTTTACATTGGCCGGGTTCCTGTTTCTGATGAGAACCATGAAGTGGTGGTGGTCGACTGGCGAGCCCCGATTGCCGAACCGTTCTATCGCGCAACCGGACCAAATCCGATGGGGCTTGCATTGCGGCGACACTTTGCGAGTCGTGGCCGGACCCTTGTCGATATCGATGACGAACTGTTCAGTTTTGACGCAATCGAATCCAACGGCAACGGCCATGTGCGTGGCCGACGAGCCCTCGTCCATGCGCTTGAGTCGTCACGCACCGGCCGTCTGGGTGATGTGGTGGGCACGATCCAGGCTGAGCAAGATCAAATCATTCGGTCCGAGTTACCCGGTGTGCTTGTGGTGCAAGGTGGTCCAGGAACCGGCAAGACCGTTGTTGCCCTACACCGGGCCGCGTACCTGCTCTATACGCATCGCTTTCCACTTGATGGACAAGGTGTGCTGGTTGTCGGGCCAAACCGACTGTTCTTGTCGTATATCGAACAAGTCCTCCCGTCGCTCGGTGAAGCTGGCGTGCAACTTGCCGTGCTTGCGGATTTGATCGACCCCGTGTCGGTCCGTGGAAATGACGTGCCGGAAGTGGCACGGGTGAAAGGTGACCCGCGCATTGCACGTGTCCTTGCCCGTGCGCTGCGAGATCGTGAGCAGCCACTGCGAAGCACATTGCGTGTTCCTCATGGATTACAAACGCTCGTTGTCGAACCGTGGCGGTCAAAACAAATTGTGCAAGCGGCGAGGCGACGCTTCCATCGACACAACGCGGCTCGTAGCTTCGTTGAGGCTTCGCTCTATGAAGCACTTGCTGCATCGTCTCGGACGCCGATGACCGGTGATGTGGTGGCTGATCGTTTGCGTGACGATCCTCGTGTCAAAGCCGCAATTGAATGGATGTGGCCGGTCTTGACGCCAGCAGAGTTTCTGCATGAACTCTTTGGTTCGAAAGCCCTGCTTCGTCATGCAACACAGAGTGTGATGCAAAATGGCGAGGCCGACCTCCTGTATCGGCCCTGGTCTCCCCATGCGCGCGACGTGATCTGGACGAATCAGGATGTTCCGCTCCTTGATGAAGTTGCCACATTGCTCGGCCCGTTGCCGAAGGTGAAGGGCAAACGCAACGCAGATGGCACGCCCAAGGGTGAGATTCGGACGTGGGGGCACATCGTTGTGGATGAGGCCCAAGACCTTTCTCCAATGCAACTCCGCATGTTGGAACGGCGGTCGTTGAACGGGTCGATGACGGTAGTTGGTGACATCGCACAAGCGACTGGCGCGTGGGCCCACGAGGACTGGCACGAAGTGCTTGACTACTTACCTGAGCGACGGGGGAGCCGTGTCGTACAACTCACCATTGGTTATCGCATTCCCGGACCTCTCATGGACTATGCCGCACGCTTGCTCCATCGCATCGCGCCCCAAATTACGCCGCCAACGTCGGTGCGTGAACACGGTGATGCGCCGGTTGTCGAAGTCGTGGCCTCGTATCAACTCGCTGCCAGCATCGCGCGTGCCGTTCAAGACGAAACCGTGGCGGTTGGGCAAGGCAACGTAGCGGTGATTGTTCCGGGCGATCTCGTTGAAATGGTTGATGCTGCCCTAGACACGCACCACATTGATCATGGTTCTGCTGCCACGAATGGGTTGTCCCAGCAGGTCACCGTTGTGCCGGTTCGTCTGGTGAAAGGGCTCGAAGTCGATTCGGCAATCGTCGTTGAGCCCCAATTGATCATCGATGAGCGTGACCAAGGTTTGCGGGCGCTCTACGTGGCGTTTACGCGGGCAACGAAACGACTCCGTGTCCTTTGTACTGACACTATTCCTGACGTGTTGGTCGACCCAGTTACGCCCGAGTAACGAGAATGCGTTCACTGGCGAACTGACTGACCCCAACGTGCTTGCCGTCAACTTCGACGGTCGTTGTGCCATCTGGCGAAATGATCGTGATGGAACCATCTCTCCCGGGGAGCAGTTGCGCTTGTTCAAGAAATTCAAGAATGCCGGGGGCAAACTCAAGCTCTTCGGGAATCCGCTCGACATGGAATCGGTCGCCGGCTGTCAGTTCGGAAAGTGGTTGGAAGTCGGGAGCCACGTAGTTCGTTCCAGGAATCGGATTGCCGTGTGGGCATGTCGTGGGGTTTCCAAGGACGCGAGTGATCGCAGCTTCAACTGAGTCGGAGATGACGTGCTCCCATTTGCCCGCCTCCTTGTGTGCCTCGGCCCATGACAACCCGAGGATGTCACAAAGAAAACGCTCGGCAAGGCGGTGGCGTCGCACAACCTGTTCGGCGAGTTTGCAACCATCGTCGGTGAGTCGGATCTTCCCGTCGGTCATTTCGGCAAGACCCTGTTGCTGCAATCGATGCACCATCTCAGATACAGCTGGACGAGAAACTTCAAGTCGTTCAGCAATGCGGGCTTGGATGACGTCAACATCATCTTCACGCAGCTCAAAGATCGCTTCGCAATATTCTTCAAAAGCCGGATGATATTCCGGGGCTTGATAAATGCTCACAGCCTTGATTGTACCGGTAGCGAGCCGCTTGTGGATAGGCGGCATGTCGAATCACCGAATGCATGCGCGATCGCGGTGAAAAGTGCGCCAAATGTGAATGGTGTCTCAAGTCCCTGTTCGGATCACATTTTGGTGACTACGGTGCATGCCGTGAATAGTCAAACTCCAAAACCACAACTTCATACAAAATCATTCGCCCGACGAGCCGTGTCGGCCGCAACTGGACTGGTGCTCGTCGCCGGTATTGCCGTCGGATGTTCGTCGTCAAGTTCGCCATCAGCGTCGCCAGACAAGTCAGGCGGCGGTGACACATCGGGCTGTGCAACCGTTTCCAACGGTGCGGTCACCGTTGTCACGAAGCAGTTCGACTTTGATCCCGCGTGCATGACGTTGACGGGAAACCGCCTCAAGGTCACCTATGACAACGAGGAAAAGGGAGTGAAGCACAACTTCCACCTCAAAGATGCCAAGGCAGACAGCGGCGAACCCGCAACCGAACTCAAAGCAGGGGTTGATACCCAGACGATCACGTACGTCGGACTCAAGCCAGGCACGTACACCTACGTGTGCGACATTCACGCCAACATGAAAGGTGAGCTCACCGTCAAGTGAGTTGACAGGTCAACGCGAGAAGGCCGACCCAAGTGGGTCGGCCTTCGTTGCTGAATCCAAGCGCGTGTGATCAGGCAGGCTGCTTGGTGAAACGCAGGTAGTCCTTCTTCTTGTCGAAGTCGCCGAATTTGGCTTTGGCGTCTTCGTCATTGATCGCGGGCGAGATAATCACGTCTTCGCCTGGCTTCCAGTCCGACGGGGTCGATACCTGGTGGTTCGCGGTGAGCTGGATTGAGTCAATCGCCCGCAAAATTTCTTGCCAGTTGCGACCGGTTGAAGCGGGATAGGTGAGCGTCAACTTCACAGTGTTGTCTGGGGCAATCACGAAGACGGTGCGCACGGTGAGCGTGGCCAGTTCGTTTGGGTGAATCATGTCGAACGCTTCGGCGATCGCGTGGTCGGGATCGGCAAGGAGCGGAAAGCTCAGCGCGTTGCCGGTGACATCTTCAATGTCACCCGCCCAGCCTTGGTGGCTGTCAAGTGCGTCAACGCTCACGCCAATGATCTTGACGCCGCGCTTGTCGAATTCTGGTTTGAGGCCGGCTACAGCGCCGAGTTCGGTGGTGCAAACCGGTGTGAAGTCTTTGGGGTGGCTAAAGAGCAATGCCCAACTGTCACCCTTCCAGTCATAAAAATTGATGGTGCCGTCGGTACTTTCGGCGGTGAAGTTTGGTGCCTGGTCACCGAGTCGAATTGCCATGTGATGTTGCCTCTTTCTGGCGTGAAGTGTCTGTGCGGTGCGTTGCGATGTTTGAAAACCGCAGGTTTGCACCGGAATTTGTCGTGCCGTGTCGGCATTGCGAATTCCCGACTAAACCTATCGGGAATTGCCTTGAATCGCAAACGTCACGTTGAAGTGCGCGGTACGTCAGGTTCAAGAAACAGCAAACGTGCCGCGGGTTCAACGTCGCGTACCCGTTCTTCTGCCCGGTCAATTGTCTGTACAAGTTCCGCATACGACAGCGACGAATCGAACTCGACTTTGGCAACCACAATGAGATCGTCTGGGCCAAGATGTTCGGTACGAAGATGGATTACTGAGCGCACCCCGTCCGCTTGGTCAAGCGCATTGCGAATTGCGTCGTTGCGATGTGGTTCGGCTGATTCACCGATCAACAGTGATTTCATTTCGATCGCGAGCACGGTGGCGACGGTCAGCAGCAACACGCCAATGGTGATGGTGCCAATACCGTCCCACACGGCATCGCCGGTGAAATGTGCTACCCCGATCGCCCCGAGTGCGATGACGAGCCCGCAGAGCGCGGCGAGATCTTCTAAAAGGACGACGGGCACTTCTGGGGCTTTGGAGCGTCGAATGTAATTCCACAGTGGCGTGTTGGGCCCGGTTAACGCGCGTGCTTCGGTGAGCGCAGTACGGAACGAAAAACTTTCCAAAATAATTGCGATGACAAGGATGCCCACGGCGACGCCAATGTCCGAGATCTCGTGGGGGTGACGAACTTTCTCGATACCTTCCATGAGAGCGAATGCTCCACCCATCGTGAAGAGCACCACCGCAACGACGAACGCCCAGAAGTAGCGTTCGCGTCCGTACCCGAAAGGGTGTTCTTCGGTGGGGGCTTTCTTCGCTCTGCGTCCGCCAAGGAGGAGCAGGCCCTGGTTGGCGGTGTCGGCAAGCGAGTGAATCGATTCGGCAAGCATCGAACCCGATGCGGTAATGATGAATCCAACAAATTTTGCAATCGCGATACCCAAGTTTGCAAGGAACGCTGCAATGATGGCTTTCGTGCCGTGACTCTGTGATGACATGAAAAACTTTCCGTCGAAGTTAGGGTGCCCTGGGCCGGAATCGAACCGGCGGCCTACCGCTTAGGAGGCGGTCGCTCTATCCGACTGAGCTACCAGGGCGCACTTAGGCCTCTACGGTACCCGTTTGCGCACCGGTCACCCATGACGCACACCTAAGGTGGCGTGATGCCCACGTCAGGGAATGTGTTGTTTATTACCGTCGACCAATGGCGTGGCGACTGTTTGTCCGCAGCTGGTCATCCGGTGGTTCGAACCCCGGCGCTCGACAAACTCGCCTCTCGTGGGGTGCGCTTTGCGAACCACTGGGCAAATATCACGCCGTGTGGGCCTAGTCGAGCCACCTTGCACACGGGCATGTACGCCCAGAATCATCGCTCCGTGCTTAATGGCACGCCACTTGACGACCGGTTTACGAACACGGCACGGCAAGCCAGGCTCGCGGGGTATGCCCCGACGCTTTTTGGCTACACCGATACATCGCTCGACCCCCGGACGCTCGCAGACGACGATCCTCGCCTTTGCACGTATGAGGAAGTGCTCCCCGGATTCGACGCGCGGTTGTTTAATCCTGAGTCAGCGGGCTCGCCCGCATGGGCGAAGTGGTTGGGCGCAAAAGGCATTGACGTTCCCACGAACCCACAAGATTTGTACCTCCCCCGTGAGGGATATCCGGGTGCCGGCGATCATGGTTCGACGTGGGCTCCAACTCGATTTGCCGCCGAGCATTCTGAAACCGTGATGGTGGTCGAATCATTTCGTGAGTGGCTGACGGGTGGCGCAGGTGACAACCCGTGGTTTGCTCACTTGAGTTTCATCCGCCCGCATCCGCCATACCGCAATCCCGAGGGCTATCACGATACGTATCAGGCCGATCAAGGCGACGATTTTTATGGTTGCGTGTCACGCGACGATGAAATGGCCCAGCATCCATTACAAGCCGCGGCGATGTCGTTGCCAGATGTGGGCTGTCCGGTCGATGAACGTGAGCGCCGCCAGCTTCGTGCCACCTATTGGGGGGCGATGGCCGAGGTTGACGATCGTTTGGGAGAATTGTTCGATTGGATGGAGGCACAGGGCCTATTCGACAACACACTGGTCGTATTGACGTCAGATCATGGCGAACAAGCGGGCGATCACTGGCTGATTCAAAAACTTGGATGGTTTGATGAGAGCTACCATGTGCCGTGCATTGTGGTTGATCCTCGCTCGGAGGCGGACGACACTCGTGGCGGCGTGGTTGATGCGGTAACTGAGCACGTCGACATCCTGCCCACCTTGTGCACCTGGATGGGGCTGGACGTCCCATTGCAATGTGATGGCCGATCACTGCAACCGTTCCTGCACGGCGCGGGCCGCCCGCTCGATTGGCGCGAGGCAGCTCATTTCGAATGGGATTTTCGCGATCCCGTCGGACACTTGGCGGAAGACGTCTTTGGTCTCACGATGGAGCAATGTGCGGTCGGGGTACTTCGCCGTGCCGACTACAAGCTTGTCCATTTTGCCGCCCCACCGACGGTGATGCCCTCACTGCTCTACGACCTGGTTGCCGATCCGCAACAAACGCAAAATCTTGCAAACGAAGCTTCGCATCAAGGCGTTCTCGCGGAGTTGCTCGCAGAAATGATGCGGTGGCGGGTGCGGCATCTTGACCGCACCTTGACCGGCCATTTTCTGTCGGGCGCGGGACTTGTTGTACGCCGCGACGAACGTGTCTGATTCAGCTCCCGCACGTAGAGAACGGCGAATTTGGTTCCGTGTGAGCGTCGCGTGCGCAGTGATTCCCTTGTGGTATGCGGCGGTAATGTCCGGGCTTCGGGGATGGACGCCTGCATTTGATTCGGCGATGACTGTGGTTCGTGCGTATTACTCTTTTGGGGCAAATCCAAGTCTGGTTGGTGTGTATGCGATGCAACCGAGCGAGTGGCTTGGAACAAGTACATACATGCCCGGGCCATGGCTCCTTTGGTGGCTCGCTATACCAGTCAGAACGATGGGCACAACGTGGGGCCCTCTACTCGCAATGGCATTGCTCAATACTTTGTGGTTCGTGCTTGCAGGTTGGTTCGTAAAAAGAAGGATCGGGTATGGGTCGGCCACACTCGTGATGCTCTTCTTGGGACTATTCACATGGTCAATCAGCAATACGCTGATGCTTTCAGTCGTTCCGCTCGTTATGGTGATCCCAGGATTTGCAGCATTTTGCTTCGGTGCATGGGCGCTCGCATCCGGCGACGAGGGCGTCTTGCCACTACTAGCGATCCTAGGGAACTTCCTACTGCAAGACGAGATGGTCTTGACGATCGTACTTTTGGGGATAGCTGTCGCTGCGGGCATGCAGTGGGTGTTCGGACTTTGGTGGCTGCGCAGGCAAAGATTCCCCGATTGGGACGAAACCTGGCGGCGTTCTCGCCGTGCGATTCTGCTCGCAGCTTGTGCAAGCGTGGTCATGTGGATTCCTGCAATGATCCAACAACTCGCAACGAGTCCAGGTAACTTGACCTTGCTCGTACATGCCGTTCTGCGCCAGCCCGAAAGGGCGATGTATTACGAACGATCCTTGACGGGTCTCGTGTCTCTGATCGGACAGCCTCCGTTCTGGCTTCGGGGAAGTATTCAGCACAGTGCGTTGATGGGAAATGCCTCTGGTTTTGGACTAGCGCAATCGGCCGCCGTCGTTCTTGCACTTGTGGCTGTGGCCTCATTGATTGTCCTGCGATCCTGGCGCCGACGAGATAGGCCGGCCTTGACTGCGATGACGCTCGCGGGTGCGGGCTTCATGGCCGCTTGGGGGAATCAGTCAAGCGGGATGTACATGGGATTAGACCGATACTTCTTGTCATCTTGGGTGATCGCGATGTTCATCACGTTCGCGCTTGGCTACGGAATCGCCCGATCGATTGGTGGCCCAATCCGTGCCCATGGAATTCATGCAGCCGTGATACTCGCCGTCATTGTTTGCTTTGCAAACTTTCCACACTCAAACGCAGCACTTGACTCCACGACAGAGCCATCGGACATCCAGGTTCGCAATGTCAAAGAGTTAAATGCAATTGCGTTCGCAGCAATTCGGGGACATGGCCGGGTGGAGTTTGTGGAGGTTCCAGAGGCATACCGAGAATACGCGGCGATCGCGGGCTTTACTATCGCTCTCCAGAATGCGGGGATTCCCTATTGTCTAAATGAACCTGCATATCGAGGTTCGCCAGTTCCTCGATGTACTCCTCAATGGGGTGACGTGCGCATCATGTTTGCGAGCAAGTCATACCCACGGCGACTGAAACATCTCGTGGGCGAAGTGAATAAGACAGGGCTTTCACAGAAAGATTCAGTTGAGTTCGAAAAGCTCACCGACAGGATTGCACATGGGCTTCGTGCACAGGGGGGTTTAGGAAGTCCTGAGCAATGTGAGAAATTGTTTAGTGAAGTAAGACTTGAACGCGCCGACGAAGACCTCGTGAGACGGTGGACAGTTCGCGCGGACCCTGGGCCAATGGCCTCTCCAAAGACGCAGGATCTGTTTCGATTCATTATTCAGGAATCGAAAATTAGGAATTCGAATTGTGTCAAGGTCGCAGGAACTTCTGATGAGCTTCTCTTGAGATGGGCTTCACTAGAACTTCGTGCTCGCCCCGCTCAAGTAATTCAAGTATCCGTGGACTTCGGGAACGAATAGACCCTTTGGGATTCAATGGAAATGGGCAATATACGATGCACACGCCTATGAACAAACAACTTCATCTGCGACTGGCGTTCTGGAATGTGTTCCTGCTCAAACCCCGGCCAATTCCTGGCGGGCCTGGGCTTCCAGCGATTGGTGACCTTGCGGCCCCCGCTGTCAGTGAGCGAGCAGCCCGCATCGGCGAAGCACTTTCCAATCGGTTTGACGTCGTGGCATTTGGTGAAGCATTCGAGGAACCAGACCGCCAACAGATCGTGCGGGGTTGGGGATCGTCAACGTTGGAAACAGCGTGTGGCCCACAACGATCCCTTCGTCGCGGCGGCTGGGGTTTTGCATCCTCGGGCCTTTTCACGGTCGTCAACGGCTACCCGATCACTCGAGTTGCCAAGTACCAGTTTGCAACCCGTGGCTCGTATCGGTACGACGCCGATGCGCTCGCAAATAAAGGGGTGTTGTTCGTTGAGATCGACCTTGGCGCACCGTACGGCAAGATTGAGGTTGCAAGCACCCATCTGATTTATGGGACCGGCCTGCTTGGTGGTCCGACTGCACAGAACCGTGTCCGTCGACATGCACTGCGCATGCAACAGGTTGAGGAACTCGTGGGCTTTGTCCACCGCGAACATCGTCAAGACACCCCGCTGTTTGTTGTGGGGGACTTCAACGTGCCCGCCAACGCGCCGGACTACGTCGATGGTCCACTCGCTCAGTACCAGGAACTCACCGAATCGCTTTCAACTCTTGGCGTACGTGACCTGTGGGCTGATTATGGCGAAGGGGACGGTTCCACGTGTGGCTCCCCGGTCGACGACTTTGGCGATCAAGCTGACCCGGATGACCCCGCGGCGCTCGTTGATGAACAACGCCCGCCTTCCGACGCTGCGCTTGCAGGTCAGCGTGAACGAATCGACTACATCTTCGCGTCGGTGCCCGAATCTGGGTGGACGATCAATTCGATACGCCGCTTTGCCTTTCCACGAGACGCCCACGCGCCGAATCGAGACCGACTCGTGCGCCTTTCTGATCACCTCGCGGTTGGCGTGTCGTTAACCTTGGGGTGACGGCCCTGTCAATGTCGCAAGGTCGTCGTTGAGCGTGGCCCGAACTTGCGTGCACAAGGCTTTGTTGGTGAGTTGTTTTGACCTGCTGAACGCGCCCGTTCGGTAGCTCGCAAGCAGGCGTGCCTCGTCAAGGGCCGTCGCAACAACATCGTCAACGGCCACGACCCGGTCAAGGTAACCCGCAAGTGCAGCACCGTTCGGGTCGTACACGTGCGCCCCCAATGTGGCTCGGGTGAACTCGGTGGGAAGCAAACGATCGCGGGCGTATTCAATAACAAAAATTGGCAGCGGCATGCCGATCGCCACTTCGGTGAGACCAAGTTTGAACGGCCCATCCGCGCCGACTCGAACATCACTCGCAAGAAGTAACAACGCGCCCATTGCAAGCGCGTGCCCAGTGCATGCCGACACAATCGGTAACGGAAACTCAGACATGGTGCACAACAATTCGGCACCACCAGCCACGAGTGAGCGCATCGCTTCTTCTGATTCGGTCATTGCGTTCAGGTCAAAGCCCGCCGAGAATTTTCCTTCACGGCCGACAAGTACGACCGCACGGGCCTCGGTTGCGGCGCGTTCGAGATGTGCATGAAAGGTTGTGAGCGTGGCCGGCCCGACAACGTTGGCTTTGCCGTCATCGTGGGTGATGACCGCGATCGAGTCGTCAAGGCGATAGGTGGGAAGTGCAGGGTCAGTCATGGCGGGTCACGCTATCGCTGATCGATGTGTGCCGACCGAACCGTGGTGCACATCAGTGGGGGATCGCTACCTGGCCCTTTGTGCGCAAGGTATGAAATGCGGCATTGATTGCAGCGAGATCGGTCGTGCCAACAACGCGACCGTTGAGTTGGGTTATGAGCGCATGGCCAACCGGGTCATCAATAAGGTTTCTTGCAACGGTGAGGACGGCGTCGTTCTCTCGTGCACAGGTCACGCGCCCAATAGGAAATGCCAAGTCTCGTACACGAAGGCTGGCGCGAGCTTCTGCATCGCAGTTCGCAATCTGTGCCGCGGTCAATACTCCACTGATGGAACCATTTTGTGCTTGCCCACAAATGACGGGTGGAAGTTCTGAAAGCTTTCCAGTAGCAACGAGCTTGTCGATGGTTACATGATCAGGCACGATTGGCGGTTCGGGCCGCATGATCTGCCCAATCGTGATCGATCCGAGTGTCGATTCGCTCTGTGCTCGGCGCAGTTCGCCAAAGGCGACCGATGCGATCCACCAGCCAATGAACATGAACCAAATGCCGTTGACAGCACCTGTGGAGTCCATGGTTGTGACGCCGTAAGCAACCCCGGCGCTACCGAGCGCAATGCCCGCGTACGACGTCCATTTTGTGGCAACAAGCCGATTCCCCGTTGCGGCCCAAAGGCCCGCACCAAAGAGTTGTCCCCCGTCAAGGGGAGCGGCCGGAATCAGGTTGAAAACTCCAAGCAACACATTGACAAATGCCAACCATCCAAGCACGACGCCAACGAGATCACCCGAACCGTTTCCGACACTGAACGGGTCGGGATTTCCTGGTACAAGTTGACGTGAAAGCCAAAAGAGTGCGCCGAGCCCAAGGTTTGAGAGTGGCCCTACGGCGGCAATCCAGAACTGTTGGGTGGGCGAGCGCGGTTCGGCCTCAAGTTCGGCGTAGCCGCCCAACAACCACAACGTGATGCCTTTCACGCCGATTTTGGCCCGGCGTGCGGCGAGCGCGTGGCTCATTTCATGCACAAACAAACTCACAAAGAACAACAACGCGCCAGCAACTCCCGCGACCCAGTAATCAATGCTGCTTGCGCCCCACACTTCATTTGGGAACTGATAGGTCGCCAGGATGTAGACGTAGAAGCCGGCGATCAGTAATACCGACCACGACAGATGCACGCGAATTCCTGCGACACGTCCAAGTGGGATCTTGCCGTTCATGTGCACTCCATATGGCCGATGACGTTATCGGCCAATGGTCGGAATCGACCGAACGTGCCTCGTGCCCGTTCGACGGCTAATTCTTCTCTGCACTTGGAGGGTGTGGCGCGCTTGCTGGTGGAGTGTTCGACACCGCAGCGGATGGGCCACCAAACGCAGAGATCTGTCCGGCTTCTTGATCAAGCCGGGCGAGCACCTGGTGAACGACTCCGGGTGGGACTTGGAGTGAACGGCCAAGCCGATCAATCATGCTGCGATTCTCTTTTGAGAATTCGCCGGTTGCGGTGGCGACGTGACCAATTTCGGTCATGAGGTGTTCACGTCCGGCCAAGTCGAGGTCAATGGTGAGTTGTTTGGCTTCTTCATCAATGCGGGTCACGTCAATGCTGCGTAAGTCGGCGTCAAGGTCGGTTTCGTTGTAGTGGGGCATGCCAGCCCCCCGAATGACATTGAGTGCACGTGCTCGGGTGGGCTCGTTATAGGGATCACCATCAAGGATGGCCAGAGCGGCGGCGGCTCGCGTTAAACGTTGCATTCGGGTAGCTAGATCCGAAGTGGGTGGCGATGTGATCACGTGCTCGTCGTATTGGCGGTGACAGGTCTGGCATTCGTAATAGTCGTCAACGACATCTTTGGGTACGACCGGTATGAGCACGAATAACCAGTTCTTTGACTGTCGATGCACATAAACACGTTCGGAACCACATCCTGGACAAAAGAACGTCTGACTTGCGACATCTTTCCAACGCAGTTTCGTACCAATTGCAATGCTCATGTGGGGGGCCTCAAAAATTGTGAAGACGTCGTACCCAGAGGTGTCGGGCTCTCTTAGCCTACTGACCACGGATTGTAACGGTGACCGACCGCTCGCTAATTGAGCAATCGTGGGAATCTCGCCGGTGGCGGTAGCCTTGCCCGTGTGTCCGACACCAAAGAGCGTCTTGATGGGTTGATCGTTACCGCACGCGCGGTGGCAGAGATTTCTGGTTTGCTCGCGGCCGAACCGGATGCGGATGAATTGGCACTTTGGGTGCAGATCACGGGCGTGAACGGTGCAGATTTTGCGTATGACCTTGCGTTTGAATCGGCCGACCACATGCAAGATGGTGACCAACTCTTCGAGTTCGAAGGCCTACGGGTTGTGGTGCCAGAAGCGTCGGTTGCCCCACTCGCAGGCGCCACTCTTGATCTGCCTGATGACGAAAATCAAGGCGGACTGGTTTTACGGAACCCCAACAAACCGGATCCACTCGATGGGGTCGACCTGAGTGTCGAAGGTGATTTGGCTGACAAAGTGCAGGTTGTCCTTGAGAAGATGATCAACCCGATGCTGGCGCAACACGGTGGGTTCGCACAGCTTGCTGGCGTGCAAGACACAAGGGTGTTCGTCCTCATGGGTGGAGGTTGCCATGGATGTTCGATTTCGTGGTTGACGCTCAAGAGCGGCATCACAAAGACGATCATGGAAACATTGCCTGAGGTCACCGAAGTCGTTGACGTCACCGATCACGAGGCTGGTGAAAACCCGTTCTATAGCAGTGCGACAGGGGCCCAATCAGTGGTGTCTGACGCATCCTGAGGCGTCGTTGACGCGTCACCCAAGTCGCGCTGTCACCGTTTCCACAATGTTGTGAGCGTCAAGGCCGTGATCGCTCAGGATTGTCTCTGGCTGGCCTTGCGCAATGAACGCGCTTGGTAAACCCAGATTGACGACCCACGGTGGATGTGCAGCACTATTCGCGGCTGCTTGTTCAACGATGCGCGCCCCAAGGTTGCGTCCAACGCCGCCATCAACGAGGCCGTCTTCAATAGTCACGATTACTTCGTGGCGTACCGCATCTTCAATAAGTTCCTGATCGAACGGCTGCACGATCCGTGGGTCCCAAATTGTTGTTGCAACGCCCATTCCACTGAGGGTCTCGGCTGCAAGAACCGCTTCGTCAAGCATCTTGCCCACACCCACCAAACACACCCGGGCTCCCGCATCGTGTCGTACACGGCGGGCCGCGAAACCACTCCCAACGTTTTGCTCAGACGCAAGCGCGGCAGGAGTACGCGGCCATCGAATCGCAACCGGACCGGTGGCGGATTCGACCGCGTCGTGAAGCATCTGTTGGAGTTCCTGATAGGACGATGGTGCGAACACGGTCATGCCCGGAATTTTTGACATCCATACCATGTCGAACATGCCATGATGCGATGCGCCGTCAGGCCCGGTGACCCCCGCACGGTCAATGGCAAAAATCACTTTCAAGCCGTGCAATCCGACGTCATAGAGCGCCTGATCAAGCGCACGCGTGAGGAAGGTGGAATAAATCGCAACGACCGGTCGCAGACCAACCATGGCAAGGCCAGCAGCGGCCGTCACCGCATGCTGCTCCGCAATGCCCACGTCAATGAGCCGATCGCCAAAACGTTCACCGAACGCTAAGAGACCAGTAGACCCAGGCATCGCCGCGGTGATTGCCACAATCTCGGGATGCACTTCGGCTTCTTTGATGAGGGCTTCGGTGAACGCCCCGGTATACGACGGTGGCCCACCGGGTAGATGTTGGGGGCCGATCTCCGGATTAAACCGAGGCGCATCATGTAAACACTTTTCTTCATCGTCCTCGGCTGGAGGATACCCGCGTCCTTTTTGAGTGAGCACATGAACCACAACCGGTCCGTCGTCGTAGTCAGCGGCATTGCGCAACGCTCGTTCCAACGTTTCGATGTCGTGGCCGTCGAACGGACCTGCGTATCGCAGACCAAGCGTCTCAAAAAACGCGGTGGGCTCGATCATGTCACGGAGACCCGTCAGCGCACCTTCAAGACCCCACGCCAAATGGTCACCCACGACCGGAACGTCACGCACGATGCGCGAAACTTTGGCGCGCTGGCGGAGATAGGACGGGTGCATCCGGAGCTTTGCGACGCTCTCTGAAATGCGAGAAACCGTGGGGGCGTAGCTTCGCCCGTTGTCGTTGAAGATGATGATGGCCCGACGGCCGCTGTGGCCAAGATTGTTGAGAGCTTCGTATGCGAGGCCGCCGGTCATCGCGCCGTCGCCGAGTACCGCGATAACTCTGCGATCATGCACCCCGAGCTGTTCGAACCCGGTGGCGATGCCATAGGCGTAGCTCGCCGCGGTTGAAGCGTGACTGTTTTCGATCCAGTCATGGGATGACTCTGCGCGGCTGGGGTACCCTGACAATCCGCCAGCTTGGCGGAGCTCGGAAAAGCCGCCTTGTCGTCCGGTGAGAATCTTGTGAACATAGGCCTGATGTCCGGTGTCGAACAACAGAATGTCGTCGGGTGAATGAAAAACTCGATGCAACGCGAGGGTGAGTTCGACCGCACCCAAATTCGACCCTAAATGCCCACCGGTTAAGGCGACCGACTGCACGATGAAGTGTCGAATCTCTGCGGCAAGTGCATCCAACTCGAGGTAGTCGAGTCGTCGAAGATCACCGGGAGTACGAATGCTGGAAAGATGTTCAGGCACGATTTGCCTCGAAAATGGACGAGTTCAGGCTCGGGAAGGCGCCCCCGTTTGCCATATCTCTAGGGTACCGCGTGGCGACGTTGATCGTGGCTCTCGGGTGCGCATCTCTCAGGCTGCGTCACCTCGTGTCGTGCATCGCGTCGATCGGCAAGGCGATGTGTCCCAATTGCAATCAAGTACCCAACGCCGGTTCCAGTCGCGAGCACCACAAGACCGCCAACCGCGTCGAGCCAGTAATGGTTTGCGGTCACCAAAATACAAAACAGTGTGATGAACGGGTAGCACGTGGCCAATACCTTGATCCACCGGCGCTTGGCGCGTGGGGCGATGACCAGCGCGCTCCACGTCGACCATCCAATATGCAGACTTGGCATGGCTGCGAATTGGTTGGACACGTGGGCCATCGCGTTCGATCCAAAGCTCCAGAGGCCACCAAAAGTTGCCAGCGTGTCGATAAGACCAAACTGATGGCATGCGAGTCGAGGGTTTGCGTGCACGATTGAGGCGGGAAGACTGCAACCCCCGAACTCACCGGCGTAACTCAATAACCGAGGGGGCATGAGCGAGAATGCGGAAAATCCAATCAGCGCGAGCAGGGTTGTGAAGACCAGTGCGTTCCGCCATATGGCGTAGTCGCGAGGAAAGCGACGAAAGAGCCAAATTAGAGCGATGATGGGGATAATGAAGTGAAAAGATCCGTAGTAAATGTTCCACACTTTGATCCCGCCATGGCCGGGCAACCCGAGATACCACTGTTGAAGTTTGGGTTCGATGAAAAGCCCGAAGAACTTTTCAATGTTGATGACATCGTGTGCGTGGCCCAATGCGATCGCGACGGTATCCGGGGAGATTGCAGAATTGATCGCATTGCCATTCGATCCAAAGGTGTTCCGAATGAACGTGTAGATCTCATACAGCACAATCACAAGCAAGATTTCACGCCACCAGCGAAGCCGCCTGCGGGCCGTTGGCTCATCGGGGATTGTTCTCCAAGATGCGTAATTGGACTCAACATCACCAATTGACAGTTTGTCGAGTCCGGACTTCACGGGCATCCGGGTACGATAAGGCGTTGAGCCATAAAGAAACCAACAAAGAACACGATTCGAAAGTCGCTTCGTGAGAAATTTTGATCTCGTTACGTCTACCCGAAAGGCCACGCCGGTGTCTCCAACCGACCTCATTGACTCCGACACGTTGACATCCACGCTGGCCGAAGCCATGGCCACCGGTGGAGATTTCGCGGAAATCTTCGCCGAAGATAAGACCTCAACGTCGGCTTACTTTGACGATGGCCGTATCGAAGAATTGGTTTCGGGCCGTGACCGTGGAGCTGGTATTCGCGTGGTCAAGGGTGAAACAACCGGATTTGCCCACACGGCTGATCTCACGCCAAACGGTCTACTCGCTGCGGCACGGGCGGCGGCTGCTGCTGCTCGCACCGGTGAGAATCGGGTTGTTGAGGTTGCGCTGTCATCTGATCCGATCGTGCACGCCACCGATGTTTCGGTCTTGCCTGGTGACGTGGCCAAGGCCGACAAAGTTGCGCTCTTGCAGCGTGCGAATGAGACAGCGAGGACTGGCGGCGCAGAGATTTCACAGGTCGCAGCGAGTTACGGTGACAGTCGTCGACGTCTGTTGATTGCGAATTCAGACGGGTTGTTGACCGGTGACGATCAAGTTCGCACCATGTTCAGCGTGTCGGCAGTTGCAACCGGCGACTCCGGTATGCAAACCGGACGAGAATCGGTTGGCCACACGGTTGGCTTCGAGTTGTTCGCTACGCGTGATGTGGATGATTTGGCGCGTGCGGCGGCCAAGCAAGCACGTACGAAACTCGCAGCACGGCCTGCTCCAACGGGTGAAATGCCCGTGGTGATTGGGCCCGGTGGTGGCGGCGTGTTGTTCCACGAGGCGTGTGGGCATGGGCTCGAGGCCGATTTGATTGCCAAAGGCGCATCGGTGTTCGGTGGGCGCCGTGGCGAGCTGGTCGCATCCGAACTCGTTACCTTGATTGACGATGGCACCGTTGCAGGTGAATGGGGTGCTTTTGGTTGTGATGACGAAGGGACACCTGCACAACGCAATACGTTGATCGAAAACGGTGTGCTCACCGATTACATGTGGGATTTCTTGAGGGCCCGCAAAGAAGGCCGTGCTCGGTCGGGCAATGGTCGCCGCCAGAACTACAAGTTTTTGCCGATGGTGCGGATGACAAACACGTTCATCTTGAATGGCGCCGATGATCCGGCCGGGATCGTTGCGGGCACCGACCACGGCGTCTACATCGCAAAACTTGGGGGCGGCCAGGTGAACACGGCAACCGGCGATTTCGTGTTCGGCATGACCGAGGCGTATCTCATCGAGAATGGAAAGATCACGGAGCCTTTGCGTGAAGGAAACTTGATTGGTAATGGTCCAGAAGTGCTGCGCAACATTGATGCCGTGGGCAATGACTTTGCCTTTGGGCCGCCAGGAACTTGTGGGAAGGATGGCCAAGGAGTTCCCGTTGGTGATGGTGTGCCAACCTTGCGGGTCACCAAGTTGACCATCGGGGGTCAGGCGGCATGAGTGATGAACTGTTTGCGATTGCCGACCGTGTGATCGGTTGGGCGCATGACAACGAACAAGTTGAGGTTGTGGTTGGTCGAAGCAACGAGACCGAGATCCGTGTTTACGAAGGTGATATCGAATCACTGTCTTCCGCTGGAACCGCAGGAATTGGTGTTCGAGTAATCACCGGAAATCGTCAAGGCTTTGCGTATGCGGGCACGCTCGATGATGACGTGCTCGGCGAGGTGCTGGCCGAAGCCCGTGACAATGCGTCGTTTGCAACCGAAGACGGGTTCCTAGGATTGGCCGAACCTGACGGCGTGAAAATTCCTGAACTCGACTTGTTTCGCGCCGGGCTTGATGCGGTGCCAACCGCGGACAAGGTGGCCATGGCGCTTGAGTTGGAAGCGGCGGTGCTCGCGGCGGACAAGCGAATTAGCGGGGTCGAAGCAGCCGAGTACGCGGACGGTGTTTCGGAAGGAGTGGTGGTGACCACGACCGGGATCCGTTCTGGGGGGCGAGAAACGGGCTGTTATCTCGGTGCGTATCCGCTTGCGAAACAAGGTGACGAGACCAAGACCGGTTTTGGGTTTTCGGTGGGACGCGAGCCATCTGACTTAGATGTTGCGACCGCAGCCGCCGACGCGGCGCAGCGCGCGACACGATTGTTGGGTGCGGTGAAACCAACAGGTGGACGTATGACCGTTGTGCTTGACCCGTATGTGAGTGCACAGTTGCTCGGAATTGTGGCCTCAACAATGAATGGTGAAGCCGTCAACAAGGGGCGTTCATTGTTTGCCGGTCGCCTTGGTGAGACGATCGCGGCACCAATTTTGACGTTGGTAGATGATCCAACTGATGCACGTGCCTATCAGGCAACCGAGTCCGACGGCGAGGGTCTTGCAACTCGACGAAACGTGCTTGTTGAAGGTGGCGAACTCAAAATGTTCTTGCACAACGCGTATTCGGCGCGACGAGCCGGGACGGTGTCGACCGGGTCTGCAGTACGTGGATTCAAGTCAACACCAGGCGTTGGTGCTCGGGCCATTCAGATCGATCCGGGCACGAAAGATCAACCAAGTTTGTTGGCTGAGGTGGGCGAAGGCATTCTCGTGTCGTCGGTGTCCGGCTTGCATTCGGGTGTGAATCCGGTGAGCGGCGATTTTTCAACCGGTGCCGAAGGCTTGCGTATCACCGGGGGCACCCTTGGCGAGCCGTTGCGCGAGTTCACGATCGCATCGACCTTGCAACGCATGCTGCTTGACGTGATTGCGATCGGCAATGACGTCGAATGGTTGCCAATGGGGGCCGCAGGTGTGAGCCTGGTGATCCGCGACGTGTCCGTGTCGGGCTTGTAATACCGGGTTCGCCCGTTGCGTTGAATGTTTAGTCGGATTTGGTGGCGGCAGCTTTTGGCTTGTCGGCCTTCTTTACCGACTTCGTTGCCTTCGAATCTGATTTCGTTTCAGATTTCTTCGTGTCACCATTGGATGAACTTGACGATGATTCAGACGCCGATGAGGCCGCCGACGTCGTTGACGACTTACTCGCCCCACTGTCGTTCACGTAAAAGCCCGATCCCTTGAATGCAATCCCCACATTGCCATAGACCTTCTTGAGACGCCCGCCGCACTCGGGGCATTCGGTGAGCGCATCATCACTAAAGGCTTGGTGCACTTCAATGTTTGTGGAACAGTCGGCACATCGGTATTCGTACACAGGCATGGAGAACCTCAAAAACTCGCTGACGAGAGCACCATTTGATTCTTGACGAATTGGCACTCAATGGCGTTGACTGCCAGTGTACCGGTCGTGCTGCAATGACCGAAAGAACATCGGCATCTTCAGGTGCGGTTTATCTCGCTGAGAAACGTGAAGCGAACGTGTCGGGTCGAGGGATCGGCCACGTCAAGGTGCACGGTCACACGGCTTCCAAGAGGCAGACCGGCTCCTTCGACTCGGGCACTGACCGCTGGGTCGTCAAGCAATATCGTGCCACGGTCACGCGATTGCGCATGCGCACCGGCTGTTGTTAGGACTGTGCTGTTGGCGTCAGCTTTCTCGACGTCAACAATTACCCCCACAAACTGTTCCCCAACGCGAGGTGCAAGCACGGCGGCCTCGGTTCCATCAACGATTGCCCGTTCAAAAGAATGGGCGCGACGGTTGGAAGTCGCCATCGTTTCGACAAGCGCGTCGAGCGCTTCACTCGCCCAATTCGGCACCGGTTTCCCCGCAACGAGCGCGACACAGACTTCATTGGCAAACCGGTCGCACAAGCGTCGAATGGGCGCGGTGACGTGTGCATAGGTGCCGCCAATGCCAGCATGAGTCGTAATTTCGGGCAATTCTCCGTGAAAGGCACGGTAGCCAGCACCTCGAAGTAAAGACCCGGCAAGGTCGATAAACGCGATATGACGGGGATCCGCGCGGTTCAGGCTGGCAAGTACTTGGCCTGGCGTTGCGCCTGGCTGCCAGTGGACACCAAGTGGTTCGGCTGCTTGTTTAAGGCGATGGAGCGCAGAGTCGTCAGCGTCAGGCAATGTGCGCAAAAATCCGATTCGACCTTCGATCATGATGTGCGCGGCGGCCGCGCCGGTCAGCAAGGAAACTTGTGCATTCCAGTTTTCGGCGGGAAGTGGTCGGCGAAAGCTCAATTGCCAGCCAGATTCCGTCTTGTCAACCTGCTGGTCGGGCAGATCAAGCTCAATCGCACCGTGTGCAATTGCTCGTTGATGACGTGTTTGGCCAAATCGAGGGAGGGCTGCAATTGCTTCAGGAAGCGCTTTGGTATCGGAGAAATGTTGGACTTGGTCGTAGCTGAGCTTGGCCCGGCTTCGCACGATTGCCCGTCGAAGTTCCACGGTGCCGGGTTCACCATCGCCGTCCACTTCAATGCGCCACACCAGTGCCGGTCGATCAACGCCGGGCAGCAAGCTCATTGCGCCTTGGCCTAAAGCATCGGGATACAACGGGATGCGACGGTCTGGCGCATAGAGGGTTTCACCCCGCTCACGCGCGGCGAGATCAACTGGGCCTCCGGGTTTGACAAACGTTGCGACGTCCGCGATCGCATAATGCACGATCCACCCGCCGGACTCGCGGGTTTCAATCGAAACGGCTTGATCAAGATCAAGGCTTGTCGGGGGATCAATCGTGACCAAGTCAATATCGGTTGCATCGGGGAGGTTCGGGAGTTGTCGTGTTGAAACTTGCTGTGCTTCGTCGAGTGCCTCAACCCCAAATTGTGTGTTGATTTCTAGTTCTGCACAGAGCGCAGCAATGTCGAGTGGAGTTGCAGAAGAGTTCGATGCTCGCATGGCCCTTGTTCTTGTTGAACGGTCTGGATCAGTATCATGGTAAGTGGGCCAGGGCGTCGGCTGCACTGCTTGTGGCGCACGAACAAAAGGAAATCGTGAACAAAGTGAATCAAGTCGTACGTACCGCGGTGATCCCTGCGGCGGGGCTCGGCACCCGCTTTCTTCCTGCTACCAAGGCACAGCCCAAAGAAATGCTGCCGGTCGTTGACAAACCCGCAATTCAGTATGTGGTGGAAGAGGCAGTTCGGGCGGGCATTGACGACATTTTGATCATTACCGGCCGTGGAAAACGCAGTATCGAGGATCATTTCGACCGGCAGTTTGAGTTGGAGTATTTCCTAGAAAACAAGGGGAAAGACCGGCTCCTCAACACGGTCCGGGACCTTGCAGAACTCGCCGATATTCACTATGTGCGGCAAGGCGAACCGCTTGGTTTGGGACATGCCGTGTCAGTGGCACGCAAGCATGTGGGGAATCGACCCTTTGCGGTGATGCTTGGCGACGACTTGATGGTCGATGATTCGAAGGTCTTGTGTTCAATGATCGACGCACACGCCGAACATGGCGGATCGGTTGTGGCGCTGCGCGACGTTCCTCGCAGCGAAATTTCGGCGTATGGCTGTGCTGACGTCGGCGAAAGTGCAGTTGTGGACGGGGAACACCTCGTCAAAATAAAGGGCATAGTTGAAAAGCCCAGCCCGCAAGATGCTCCGTCGACCATGGCGGTCATGGGCCGGTACTTGTTCACACCCGACATTTTTGATGTGCTCGACAAGGTCAAACCCGGTGTTGGCGGCGAAATTCAACTCACCGATGCGATTGCTGACCTCCTGTCAACCCATGATGTTTTTGGCTACGTGTTTTCTGAGGGACGCTACGACATTGGGTCAAAACTCGACTATTTGCGCGCAACCGTTGAGTTGGCGTTGGAGCGAGACGATCTTGGCGGCCCGTTCGAAGCATTCTTGGTCGACTTGATGAAGAAACGGGCGGCTCAATGAAAGCGACAATTCGGTGACCACATCGCATCGATTTCTTGATCCACTTTCGGCAAATCGGGCGGGTTCGGCCTCAATCAAAGAGGTCACACATCGTCGGGCAGTTGCACGGGGTCAAGTGCACATGCGCCCTGAAACCACATCGCTGGTTGCGTCGGGGGCGGTGAGCAAGGGGGATGTGCTCGGTGTTGCGCGTGTTGCCGCCATCCAAGCAGCGAAACGCGCCGCAGATTTGTTGCCGTATTGCCACCCTGTCTTGGTTGGGTCAGTGTCGGTGAACTTTCGAATCGAAGATGCCTTCATTGAGGTCGAGGTCTCGGTGGACACGGTGGATCGCACGGGCGTGGCGATGGAAGCAATGACCGCATGTACCGTGGCATGCCTGTCGATTTATGACATGTGCAAATCGGCGGACGACTCCATGAGCATCGACAATGTGTCGTTGTGGGAGAAGACCGGCGGCCAATCAGGCCCGTTCCGGCGACCTACGGCTGGCGAACGTGACAATTCTGTAGTAGATTCGTAACATCTGCTTCACGGTTGTCATCTTCAGGTGATGATCGTCATGAAGTGGCTGTGGCCGAGAAGGCACACGTTCCCATCCGACCCGACCGTCGGTATCCACCAATTTCGCGTACGCGACGAGTACGGTCACGACATACCAAAGGCAGGCACGGAGAGTGACAGTCGTGGTTCTGGGAATTCTGGCCATCATATGGGTCGTCGTTCTTGGCTCGTACGCCAAGGATCGTTTCGGTGGCCGAAACCACGACAGCGTGTCGGCATTTCGGTCGCAAATCTCGACGTTGCAACGCACCCACTCCGGTCCACCGTCAATGTATTCGCAGCGGCAGGCTGTGGGCGCACCGAGTCGCACCGCGTTGCACTGGCGCTCTGAAGCGGCACGTATTCGTCGCAGGAATGTCCTGTTCGGTCTGCTCGGAGCATTGGGCACGAGCGTGCTAATGGCCGCGGTGACCGGGTCAACGTTGTTGATTGTTGCGACGGTCATTTGTGCGGCCGCCCTTGCTGGCTATGTCACCCTTCTCGTGAATCAACAGCGGATTATTGCTGAGCAACAAGCCAAAGTGCGTCGCATTCACCCGGCCACCCGGCGTGCAGCATCACAACCAATGGCAATTGCCCGTCGGTCATAACGACATCACGTAGGAATCACAAGCCTGACAGATTCAGCGATTCACGTCTGGCCCGAGCTCTGCTATGGCCACACGATCAATGGTCAATGCGGCATCGAGTATCGCCATGTCTGGTCGCTGGCCAATTGTGTTAACCAACGTGGACGAAATACTTAGCAGACGTCAACGAACTCGTGAACGACATACACGTAGTCGCCTTTGCGCACCACGCCGGTTCCAACATGGTCAAAGTTGCCAAGGATGTTGGCCAAGTGTGGTGGCGAGTTGATGAAAGCGGCATTGACCGAATCCAGAGTCGGGCCCATACCAACGTTTTCTGCGAGTCGGCACCATGTACCTGATTCGTAACCGTTCGAAAGCGTGCTGTGGGACAAACTGCCCTGCTCCGCGAGGTGTTCGGCCCAGGCTTGCGCTTTGGCATCGGCGGGGGAGTAGTCGGCAAGCGCACTCAAACTGTGTGATGCACGAGTTGCGTTGATTTGATTCTGCACTGTCTGCTGATTTTTTGAAATACAACCGGCCAGGAGTGCAACGGTGCACACCGATGCAAGGACAACCCCGACACTGCGTCGAATCCGACGCGTGCTCGGTGGGGTGGATTTTTCATCAACGACAACTGCTTCCATAGCGTTGTTATCGGCATTGTGCCAGGGTTTTCTTGAATGAAAGTGGCATGTTGCAACAAACGTCACAAAAGGCGGGATGTGCAGGGCGTTCGACTATGCTGTGCATTCCCTCTGGGGGTGTAGCTCAGCTGGCTAGAGCGCTTCGGTCGCATCGAAGAGGTCGTGGG
>CAZJAZ010000018.1:0-45749 GCA_964544305.1 uncultured Iamiaceae bacterium
GCGTACATTCCGACCAACGTGATCTCAATCACCGACGGTCAGATCTACCTTGAGCCTGACCTGTTCTACGCCGGTGTTCGTCCGGCCGTGAACGTGGGTATTTCAGTTTCTCGTGTGGGTGGGAACGCGCAGACCAAAGCCATGAAGAAGGTTGCGGGTACCTTGCGTCTAGACCTGGCCCAGTACCGTGAGCTTGAAGCATTCGCACAGTTCGCATCTGACCTTGATGCCAGCGCAAAAGCACAGCTTGCTCGTGGTGAACGAACGGTCGAATTGCTCAAGCAAGGCACGGCTTCCACGAAACCAATGGCCGAGCAGGTTGCAGCGATCTTCGCAATCGGAAAAGGTTTCATGGACGATGTCGCCGTCTCCGACATCTTGCGCTTTGAAGCCGAACTCATTGAGTCCTTGCGTTCGTCGCAGAGCGCCGCGCTCAATGCAATCAAGACTTCTGGCAAACTCGAAGACGACACGGTCGCCAACTTGACCGCCGACATTGAGAACTTCAAAAACAACCTTTGGAAACCAACGGAGGTTGTGGCCTAAGTCGGGTCGCTAAAACGTCATGGCAGATCAGCCCAAGGTCATTCGCAAGCGGATCAAGAGCGTCGAGTCGACGCGCAAGATCACGCGCACCATGGAAATGGTGGCAACCGCGAAGTTGCGTGCAGCGCAAGATCGCGTTGCGTCATCGGGACCCTACATGGAAAATCTGCGACGCCTCATGGGTGACATCAGCGGCAGTGACGTTGACGTCTCAACCTGGCCGCAGTTCGACATCCGCGAGGTCAAACGTTCACTGGTTTTTGTTGTCACCGGCAACCGTGGCTTGTGCGGAAGTTACAACTCACATCTGGTGTCGCTCACCCGCAAGATTGTGAACGCGAAGCGTGAACAAGGCATCGAAGTCGACCTGTATGTTGCTGGGAAGAAAGGCAACAGCGCGTTGCGCTTCGCGGGCTATGACGTAACAAAGAACTACGCGGACGAGCTGCTTGACAACCCGACGCTGGACGAAGCCGAGTTCTTTCTCGACGAAGTCCGCACCCCGTTCTTACGGCGCGACGTTGACGAGGTCGTCATCGTCTACGCCCACTGGGAAAGCTCCTCACGCCAACCGCCTTCTGAGTTGCGGTTATACCCGATCGCTCCGGACGCGGCAGGCGAAGCATCGTCAGGTGCGCCGATATTTGAACCGTCCGCATCGGCGATCCTCGACCGGTTGCTTCTACGCTACGAACGCCAACTGATGTTCTCGGTGCTCGCCGAAGCGGTCGCATCCGAGCAAGTGGCGAGGCGCATCGCGATGAAGCAAGCGACCGATAACGCCGCCGAAATGGCCGACGAACTCAACCTCCAATACAACAAAGCACGACAAGCGATGATCACGAAGGAACTCTCCGAGATCATCGGTGGCGCCGAAGCCCTCAAGGGCTGAGCCACTACGACGTATCCACGCAATGGACCACAAGGAATGACAACGATGACCGACACGACGACATCCACCGCACAACTCGGACGAGTGGTGCAGGTGATCGGGCCGGTGCTGGACGTCGAGTTCGACAGCCAGAACGATCTGCCAGAAATTCACACCGCACTCAAGATCGACGCGGGTGACGACGCGAACAAGGTTTCACTGGTCGCTGAAGTCGCCCAGCAAATTGGGCGCAACCAGGTGCGCGCCGTATCGATGTCAACCACCGATGGTGTTGTGCGCGGCATGCCGGTGGTCAATACCGGTGCGCCAATCTCGGTGCCCGTGGGTGAAGAGTGCTTGGGCCGAGTGTTCAACCTGTTCGGTGAGCCCGTTGACAAGCGCGGACCGGTTGAAACCAAACAGCGTCGCCCGATTCACGCACCCGCCCCGAAGTTCCAGAACCTCACCACCCGAACCGAACTGTTCGAAACCGGCATCAAGGTCATTGACTTGCTGGCCCCATACGCCAAAGGTGGCAAGACCGGGCTGTTCGGTGGTGCCGGTGTGGGCAAGACCGTGATCATCCAGGAGCTCATCAACAACGTTGCCCAGCAACACGGTGGGTACTCGGTGTTCTGTGGGGTGGGGGAGCGTACCCGTGAGGGCAATGACCTTTGGCTCGAAATGCAAGAGTCTGGCGTTATCGACAAAGCCATCTTGTGTTACGGCCAGATGAACGAACCGCCTGGTGCTCGTTTGCGTGTGGCACTGTCGGGTTTGACGATGGCGGAGTACTTGCGTGACGAGGGTGGTCGTGACGTGCTGATGTTCGTTGACAACATCTTCCGTTTCTCACAGGCCGGTTCCGAGGTGTCCGCGCTGCTTGGTCGTATGCCATCAGCGGTGGGCTATCAGCCGACGCTGGCCACCGAGATGGGTGAGCTCCAAGAGCGCATTACCTCAACCGACCATGGTTCAGTGACCTCTGTGCAGGCCATTTATGTGCCGGCTGACGACTTGACCGACCCGGCCCCTGCCGCGGCGTTCACCCACTTGGATGCCAAGACGGTGTTGTCCCGTGCGATTTCTGAGCGTGGTATCTACCCGGCGGTGGACCCGCTGGACTCAACTTCTCGGGTGCTTGCCCCGGAGCATGTCGGCCAAGAACATTACGACGTGGCCCGTGAGATCCAGCAGGTGCTCCAGCGTGCGAAGGACCTTCAAGAAATCATCGCCATTCTTGGCATGGATGAGCTTTCCGAAGAAGACAAGGTGCTCGTGCAGCGTGCCCGAAAGATTGAGCGCTTCTTGTCACAGCCGTTCCACGTGGCCGAGGTGTTCACCGGTGTGGCTGGCAAGTACGTCAAGTTGGCCGACACGATCCGCTCATTCAAAGCGGTTCTGTCTGGCGAGTACGACCACCTGCCTGAAAGCGCCTTCTACATGAAGGGCGACATTGACGACGTGCTCGAAGCTCACGAGCGTGCCTCGGCCGAGGCGAAGGCCTGATCAACGTGTCGGTGCAAGACTTGCGTCCCGAGCATCCCAACGACGGCGTCTATCATGGCAACGTGGTGGATGATGTCGCCAACGGTCAAATCAATTTGCATGTGCGGCTCGTATCGCCGGAACGCGAGCTGTATGCCGGTGAAGCGCATTGGATTACCGCACCGGGTGCGGATGGCCAGTTCGGTGTTTGGCCGCGTCACGTGTCGATGGTTGCCGCGCTGTCGAGTGGCAAGCTTCGCATTGGCTTACCCGGCAAGGAACAGGTCGAGTATTTAGTGCGCGGCGCGTTTCTTTCGGTCAATGCCAATGTGGTCACTGTCTTGATCGACCGAGCGGTTTCGGACGTGTCAGAAATTGACGTGGAAGCCGCCAAGGCCGATCTGGCAGAGGTCAACGAACGGTTGACGAAGCGGCTTGATGATGTTGAGTACACGCAGTTCCTTGATCGCCGTGAATGGTGTCAAGCGCAGCTGCGGTTCGCCAACGCCTCCTAGTCCCGCTTCCCAATCCCGCTACTACGTCCGGGTTTTGGGTGCGTTTTTGGAACCCCCAGGTTCCAAAAACGCACCCAAAACCCGGGTGGGCTAGCCGAACTCGATGGCGCTGTACTGCTGGAGTTTGTCGAGCGGGTGGTGCGCGTTGATCATACGTACGGTCCCAGACTTTGAGCGCATCACGAGTGACTGGGTCGTGGCGCCTGATGCGTCATAGCGCACACCCTTGAGCAACTCACCGTCGGTGATGCCGGTTGCGGCAAAGAAACAGTTGTCGCCAGCGACGAGGTCATCGGTCGTGAGGACTTTGTCAAGGTCGTAGCCTGCATCGAGAGCGGCTTGGCGCTCGGTGTCATTACGCGGCCACAGACGGCCCTGAATGACGCCGTCCATGCACTTGAGTGCGGCGGCAGAAATCACGCCCTCTGGCGTCCCTCCGATTCCAAACAGAACATCGGCGCCCGATTCGGGGCGTGCCGTTGAGATTGCACCAGCGACGTCACCGTCAGGGATGAGCCGTACGCGGGCTCCCGCTTGGCGAACCTCACCGATGAGGTCTGCGTGACGGGGGCGGTCAAGGATGACCGCGGTCACGTCGGTGACGTCTTCGCCTTTGGCCTTCGCGATGGCTTGCAGATTCTCGGTGGGTGACATGCGCAAATCAATGACATTCGCCGCTTCACGGCCCGTCGCAATCTTCTCCATGTACACGCACGGTCCCGGGTCGAACATGGTGCCACGTTCAGACACGGCAATCACCGAAATCGCGTTCGGTCGGCCGAGCGACGTGAGCGTCGTGCCGTCAATGGGGTCTACGGCGATATCGGTTGCGGGCGGTGTGCCGTCACCAATTTTTTCGCCGTTATACAGCATGGGGGCTTCGTCTTTTTCGCCTTCACCAATGACAACGATGCCGTCCATGGGAACCGTGTGAAGGACGATACGCATTGCATCAACGGCTGCCCCATCTGCGCCTTCTTTGTCGCCCCTTCCCATCCAACGGGCCGCGGCAAGCGCTGCGGCTTCTGTAACGCGGACAAGTTCGAGGGCGAGATTCCGGTCAGGGACCTGTTTGGTCGAAGGCATGCGGTCCATTGTAATTCATGGCGCTCGTCGGGCCGTTCACGGCGACTCTGAAACCTCGAAGAAAAAATGTCTGGCGATGAGAAGAGCCTGCAGACACAGGGGAAGAAATTCGACGGTTGTCAACGTGACAAAAATTGCCTCGTAGGAGTACCGTTCGGACGCTCCGCTGCGTTACACTACGAAGCGAGCTAATGTGCTCGGGCGATGAGCACGATGGAGAGAGAGTTAGACAATGGCAATCGAAGTTGATCGACGGAAGTTTCTGACGGCCGCGGGCGCCGCTGGTGCGGCAACTGGCGCACTTTGGGTTGCTCCAAGCGTGCTTGGGTCGTCGAACGCGTATGCAACCGGATCAATTGCACGCTGCACGGATTCACAGACGCTGAATTGGACGTCAATTGCAAGCACGATGCCTGCACCGAGCACGACCGGCGCGGTGTCCTACACCGCGGCGATTGCAGCGGTTGGAGCAAACCCCGCAATAGATGTCAAGATCACGGTCACGCCGATCCTCACTCCTGGGCCTGGGAGTTATTCATCAGGCGGCACGACATACTCTGGCACCGGTGGTGTGAACTTTGCTGGAGCAAAGACCGACGGCCTTGGCACGCACAACTCCTACTACATGGCATTCATGTTGAACAACGCGCTGAACGAGGGCTACACCTTCAAGTTCGAATTTTTTGATGCGGGGACTTCAACGCCACGTTCGGTTTACAATCTCGATACCTCCCTCGGTGGGCTTACCGTTGCGACCGGAACGACCGGATATGTCGACACGGTGTGGACCGACAAAACATTTACCACGACCCAAGGTAGCGCGGTGTCTGGAACGGGTACCTCCACCACGCCATGGAAGGGTACGACGAGCTCCGATACGAACTCTTGGGTAACCCTTGACCACGCCTCGGCAATTGACAACTTCACAATTAGCTACACAAACACAACGCGTTTTGGAGTGTCTGAATGGGTTTGGATCAACGACCTGACCTGGTGTTGAGAAATACCTGAAGCACGTTCGTACTTGTGGGCTATGATCTGAGCTCTGGGCTATAGCGTTTGAGCCATGCTTCGCCGCTCCACGAAGAGAACGCGACATGGGGCGCCACCATGTGTTGGGTGCCGCGGTAAGAAAATCGACAATCTTGACGCGATTGAGCCGCTTGACACCGCCAAGATCACTCAGCGCACGCAAGTCGCGCCCATTGCAGGCTTACAAAGCTGTGTACTTGACAGACAGCTCGTCGCGTTGGACCCGCTGTCGGGCAACCGCGTGCTGCTCAATGCAAGCGCCGCGTTGATTTTCACCGCCATTGACCGTCCCATACGGGTCGGTGACCTCGTCGAACAACTCGCACAAGAGACGGGGGTGAAGACACGCGAATTACATCACGACGTTCTTGCAACCCTGCGTCAGCTCCTCGCGCGCGACATGATCACGATTGGCGTGAGTCGACAGACCACTGCCAAACCGCCAAGATCCAATGCGGCGCTTGGGCCAACACCACAGGGGTTGGCTGACAAGAGCCCAGCGTGCCAGGTGGCAGGAGTCACGTTTGTCGTTCGACTCGCTACTGAATTACATCCCCGGAACGGAATGATGAATCAACTGCTCCAAAGCTTTGCTTGCGATGAGCCCGCTGGAGACATTCATTTCATTGACGTAACCGTGGTATCGCCTCTTGCAAATGACGTTCCGCTGCGTGTTCAGACGTTGATCGACGGCGTCCCTTACGGTGACGCACTCGAAAGTACCCAAACCGAAGCGTTGGTATTCGACGCAATCGACGAACTGTTGGTGCGCGAAGCGAAAGGATTGCGCTTTCATGCAGGCGCCGTCGAACGGGAGGGTCGTGCGATTGTTGTGCTTGGCCCAAGTGGCCGAGGCAAGTCCACGCTCACGGCGGCGCTTGTGCAGCGCGGCTTTTCATACGGAACAGACGAGCTTGTTGTCGTCGACTCAACAACTCACCGCTTTGCCCCGTATCCACGGCCCTTGGATTTAGACGATGACTCGCTTGCGCAATTGAAGCTCACAAAACCTGACGTGGTTACCGGACGTAAGAAGAACAAGGTGGTTTCTACTCGACTTGGTGAGTCATCGAGCGGGGGTCTGGTGGTCATGATCGTTCTATTGGACGATGACCGAAGTCAAAAACCTGGGTTGCTCACGCCACTTGGTGTCGCAGAAGGATTGATGGCGTCGTTGCCGATGGTGTTTGGCGCCACATTTGAGAACGACGGCGCACTCAGTGACCTTGGCGCGTTGCATACGCATGCTTCAATCGTCAAAGTCAATCGGGGTCCGGTCAAACAATTGGCGCAAATCGTCGAACAAGAGTTCAACCGATTGACGCAAGAAAATAAAAGGAGCCCAACACGACATGGCTGCGAGCAGCCCCCTAGAATTCGCAGTTCCACCGTGTGAGATTCAAGGGGTGACATGACTGGGCAACAATGGCAAGAAGCGTTTGAGCGCGATGTGCCCGACGGTGTGGCTCGAAGTGACGATTCTGGGGTAACACGTCGTCCTCTTTATGGCCCAAGCGACGTGACCGGCGGTGATCAAGAAGCAGTGCCCGCGGCTCGGATCGGTTGGCCAGGTCAGTTCCCCTATACGCGGGGCCCATACGCGTCGATGTATCACACCAAGACGTGGACGATGCGTCAGTTCGCTGGTTTTGGGACCCCCAAGGACACCAATGCGCGCTTTCATCAGATGCTTGGCAATGGTGGGAGCGGTCTATCAACGGCGTTTGATCTGCCCACGCTGATGGGACGTGACTCGGACGATCCAATGTCTGACGGTGAAGTCGGCCGTTGCGGGGTCGCGGTCGACACGCTTGCCGATATGAGCGACCTGTTCGCTGGAATTGATCTTGGTGCGGTCACGACGTCAATGACGATCAATTCACCCGCGGCAATTTTGCTCGCAATGTATGTTGCGGTCGCTGACAAAAATGGAACGCAGCGGGCACGCCTCGGTGGAACCCTTCAGAACGACATTCTCAAGGAGTATCAAGCCCAGAACGAGTTCATTTTTCCGCCACGTCCGTCGATGCGCCTCGTCCGTGACACGATCAAGTTCTGTTCAGCGGAGTTGCCACGGTGGCATCCCATTTCAATCTCGGGCTATCACATCCGGGAGGCCGGTTCGACAGCTGCGCAAGAACTCGCTTTTACTCTGGCAAACGGTTTTGCCTACGTTGAGCTTGCGGTCCGTGCCGGTCTTGCGGTCGATCAGTTCGCCCCTCGCCTGAGTTTCTTTTTTAATGCGCATTCTGACTTCTTCGCGGAAATTGCGAAGTACCGAGCCGCTCGACGAATCTGGGCGAACTGGATGCGTGACCGGTATGGGGCGACCGATCCTGCGTCGATGCGTCTGCGGTTTCACACCCAGACCGCCGGCGTGTCGCTCACTGCACAACAGCCGGAAGTCAACATTGCGCGCACCGCGATCGAAGCACTTGCTGGCGTACTTGGTGGCACGCAAAGTCTGCACACCAACTCAATGGACGAAGCGTTGGCGCTCCCCACCGAGAAAGCTGTCCGGATTGCGCTGCGCACGCAACAAGTCATTGCACACGAAACCGGGGTCACCGATGTGATTGATCCTCTTGGGGGTTCCTGGTACGTCGAGACATTGACCGACGGTATGGAAGCCGCAGCGAACGAAATATTCAGCTACCTTGACGAGGTGGGGTCGGGGTCGATGCTCGAAGGTGTTCTCGGGGCTGTTGATGACGGGTGGTTCGTAGATGCCATCGCACAGAGCGCCTATGAGACGGAGCGGGCAATTCAATCAGGGGAGCGCATCATTGTTGGCGTAAACGCGTTCACCGAAGGAAACGATGATGAACAAATCGATTTGCTCAAGATCGTTGCCGAACAAGAACAACAGCAGGTGAAGCGTCTCGGTGAAGTCAAAGCTGACCGAGACACCAATGCGGTCGCACGCTCGCTACAGGCACTCGGCGATATCGCCGCAGACCCCGAAGCAAACGTAATGCCAGCACTCATTGATGCTGTCAAGGTCATGGCAACAGAAGGCGAAATAATCGACGCGTTGGCTGAGCATTTCGGTCGGTACCGTCAACCCGTTTGATCAACCACGCTCGTGGCACGCGGACGTGACGATCTGATTCCGTGGTGACCCTTGTCACGCGTGGACAAACTGATGTCCTTGACGCGGTAACGTCACTTCCAACGTGTTCATCGGAAGTTCGGTGCACCACACAGTTCATGGCGCGTTGGGGGTCGCAATGGTCACCGTTCAATTTCACGGAGTTCGAGGGTCGACCCCATCGCCATGCACCCCCAACGAACGTTACGGCGGAAATACGGCGTGCGTATCGTTGCAGAGCCCCGGCCAGCCGGTGATTCTGTTCGATCTTGGAACTGGTTTGCGAAACCTCGGTGCAGCGTGGCCCAAAGATGAACCCTTTGACGGCGTCGCATTGGTCAGCCATTTGCATTGGGACCATATTCAAGGTTTGCCGTTTTTTGAACCGATCTTGCGCGCTGGCTCAAAGCTACAAATCTCAGGTCCACGCTCAGAAGGTCTTGGGATCAAAGAAGCTTTTCAACGGTTCATGTGCCGACCGTTCTTTCCGGTGACCATTGACGACCTGGCTGGGGTCGTCGAGTTCACCGATCGAGAGGTGGGCAGTTTTAGTATCGGTGACGCAAAAGTAACCGTGGCGGAAGTTCCCCATGTGGGGATGACGCTGGGTTACCGAGTTGAACTTGGCGGAGTCAGCGTTGCGTATGTCTCCGATCATCAACAACCTGGCATCGATGACTTTTCGGTTGACGCTGGAGTTATCGAGCTTTGTCAAGGCGTTGACCTACTCATTCATGATGCGCAATACGACGCGGCATCATTTGCTGCCAAGTCAACCTGGGGCCACTGCACGGTTGATTATGCCGTCGCAGTTGGCCACGCCGCGCAAGTGAAAAAGCTTGCACTCTTTCACCATGATCCAGCACATGACGACCAGCAGCTTGATGAACTCCTCGCGCAGGCGCGAACGGTGGCAAACCGGGCAAGCACAATGGATGTGATTTTGGCAACAGAAGGTATGTCACTGACATTCACCTCATGAGGGTTTGCATGTTGGCAGACCACTAACGTGCTTTCGTCCACAACCTTGGAGATTCCTACACGTGTCGAATCCGTATGAACCAACGAGTAGCGGATTTTCGTCGGCTGAGTTTCGACGTGTGCTTGGTCATGTCCCAACCGGGGTGACCATCATTACCGCGATGCACAACGGTGACCCCGCTGGACTCGCGGTCGGGACATTTTTTTCGGTTTCGTTAGAGCCGCCAATCGTTGGCTTCTGCGCGGCGAAAACGTCAACAAGCTTTCCCAAAGTTGCGTCTGCCGGGTCGTTTTGCGCAAACGTCCTTGCCGCCGAGCAAGAGTCCATTTCTCGAGTGTTCGCATCTACTGGAGCCGACAAGTTCCGGGGCCTCGGATGGCGTGCGGCACCAGACTCGGGATCTCCAATGCTGACCGAGGCTTTAGCGTGGATTGATTGTTCAATCTCTTCGGTCGTTGATGCTGGCGACCACGTTATCGTGCTGGGGGACGTGTTGCACTTGGAAGCGGCCCAAGCGGGTGGACCGTTGGTCTTTTTTCGGGGCGGATATCACTCGCTGGGGCTGTGACATTTGGGCGGTGGTGTCTTTTGTAAGGAGAGGAGCACTAGATTCGGATCATGCCCGCGGGAGAGGTCCAAGGCGAACAAGCATCAGGCGTGCGATTTGCCGGCGTCACCAAAGCTTTCGGAGATGTTGTCGCCGTCAACCAATTGAACCTTGACATTGAAGCCGGTGAGTTTCTTGTCTTGCTTGGCCCCTCGGGATGCGGGAAAACAACGGCACTACGCATGATTGCCGGCCTTGAAGACATCACCGAAGGTCAGCTTTGGATCGGTGACCGGGTCGTGAACGATGTCGACCCTCGTAAGCGCGATGTCGCAATGGTGTTCCAAAGCTATGCGCTCTATCCGCACCAGAGTGTGGCAAAGAATATTGCGTCGCCACTCATGGTGCGTGAGTTTGCGGTTGCTGGTGAAGACAAACCACGCCGATTGACGCGGCCTGAGCGTGACGAACGTGTAACAGAGGCCGCGAAATTGTTGGGTCTTGAGTCGCTGCTTGACCGCAAGCCGGGAGCTCTTTCGGGTGGCCAGCGTCAGCGAGTCGCTTTGGCCCGCGCAATCGTGGCGCGACCAGACGTGTTTTTGATGGATGAGCCGCTTTCGAACTTGGACGCAAAACTGCGGACACAGACCCGCTCGCAACTTGTCGATCTGCACCGCCGCTTGGGCACAACCGTGGTGTATGTCACCCATGATCAAGTTGAAGCACTCACGATGGCCACACGAATTGCGGTCATGTCGCAGGGTACCCTGCAACAGGTTGGCACCGCCGAAGAGATCTATGACACGCCCGCAAACTTGTTCGTCGCGGGGTTTATTGGCATGCCTCCAATGAATACGTTCGCAGCCAAAGTTGGCCCCGATTCAAACGTTCTGGCATTCACACCAGAGGCACCCGATGCGCACATGAACGCGGAACCTGGTGTCTCCTCAGACGGCGTCATCGACGGTGGCAACGTGACTCTCGCCCCGCACGATGCGAAACGACTTGTTCCGGGGATGAGCGTGACCATTGGTGTGCGCCCCGAACACCTTCAGATATGTGCCGAGTCTTTTGACCCAAGCAATGAACTCACCGGTCGCGTCCACAATGTTGAGTGGCTCGGACACGAGATGGTTGTAACGGTCGACATTGCAGGGAGCACGTTCTCTGTTCGTCAAGGGGTCGACCAAAGTGCACCTGGTATTGGCAAACGTGTGTGGCTCCTCCCAGAATCAGGAAAGCTTCACCTGTTTGACCGCGAAACCACCTCGCGGTTGTCGTGAGCGAGAAGTCGGACACGGTCGACGCGTCGCCGAAGCGGGTTCCGCGGCGCCGATATCGGGCGAGCGAGACCCTGGTTGCGTATGCGTGCCTTATGCCGTCGATCATCGTTTTTGGCGCATTCATGTATTACCCGCTTTACCGTCTTTTTGTTGAGGCAACCCATCAGTCCAATGCTTTTGGAACTAAGAGCCGGTATGTCGGGTTTGGAAACATCGCTGATGTTTTGACCGGCGGTGACTTCTTGAGCGGATTGGGTCACACTTTGTTGTACGTGGTCTATACCGTGCCCGCCGGATTGGTATTCGGTGTGCTTCTCGCAGTCGTGGCCCACCGGCGACTGAAAGGCATCAAGATTTTTCAGACGATCTTTTCGTCGACGGTGGCGACCTCTGTTGCGGTGACGTCCGTGATCTTTCTCACCTTGATCAACCCCTCTTCCGGTGTGCTCAAGATCGATATTTTGAACAATCCAGACTGGGCGTTGTTTGGCGTGTCATGGTCGTCGGTCTGGCAGAACATCGGACTGTCGTTCATTATTGTGCTCGCCGGTGTCCAAGCCGTTCCCGACGACCTGCTAGAAGCCGCAACCCTCGACGGGTACGGGCCAATTCGCCGCTTCTTCAAAGTGACGTTGCCGCTGCTGTCGCCGGTCTTGTTGTTCTTGGTTGTGGTCTTAGTGGTGTTTGCGCTGCAGTCGTATGCTCAAGTTGACATCCTCACCCAAGGTGGCCCCGCGGGGGCGACCGAAACGTTGGTCTACAAGATCACCCAGAATCAGAACCCGAGGCTCATTTCGACCGGGGCGGCGATGTCGATCGGATTGTTTGGCGTGACGTTGGCGATTACCGCGTTGCAGTTCGCGTTGTTGTCGAAACGGGTCGACTATGAGCACTGACCCGGCGTTCCGTCCCATGCCAACGATCGATCGAGCAAAAGGCCGTAACGGTTTGCGTCACCTGAGTTGGTATGTACTGCTGGTGGTACTCGCTGCTGTGGTGTTGTTCCCGATCTACATCACGATCGTTCGGGCACTTTCGACTCCGGTCTCCTATGCCAACGCAAACAGCCCGCTCTATCCCGTCGATGTGCAGTGGGATGTTTTCTGGCAGGCGGCAACATCACAAGGACTTTCGCGCGCGCTTGGTTTGAGTGCGGCGATGACCATCGTGATCACCTTGTCGCAAGTTGTCACGTCGATTCTGGCGGCGTATGTCTTTGCGTTCTTGGAGTTTCCGCTGAAGAAAACGTTGTTCGCCGTATTCATGGCCACGCTGATGTTGCCTATTGAAGTCACGTTGATTCCCAACGTCACAACCATTGCCGATTTGGGATGGCTCAACACCATGCAAGGGCTCACCGTGCCATTTCTGGCCACCGCCATGGGAACCTTTCTTATTCGCCAAGGCTTTATTGGAGTACCAGCAGATCTGCGCGATGCCGCACGCCTTGACGGATTCGGTCATCTGCGTTTCTTGTGGCATGTCGCGGTGCCACTTGCACGCCCAGTTATTGCCGCGTTCACCGTCCTGTCGTTTCTGAGCGCGTGGAACCAGTACTTGTGGCCGCAGAACGCCGTGACCCTTGACAAATGGCAGACTGCGCAAGTGTCACTGAGCAATCTGCCAACTTCTGATCCGGTGCATTACAACGTCGGTGTGGCAGGTGCGATCATTGTTGCGTTGCCAGTCCTGTTCATTTTGCTTGTCTTCCAACGCCAGCTTGTACGCGGTCTGACCGCGGGGGCGGTCAAAGGGTGACAAGCTCGTACTTACTCGCTGTTTCAAAAGGAGTTTGATCTGATGCGTTCATCTGTCCGCAGAATCGCTGCATTCTCTGGAGCCCTGTTTCTTGGCTCTTCACTTGTCGCATGTGCCGGAGGTTCGTCTGGCTCAACAAAGACCGATGGCACGAACGGTAACAAGACAGTCGCGTGTCCACTTGACGCATTGGCGAAAGCCCCCGGCAAAGTCAACGTGTCGCTGTGGTATGGCGGGCTCGTTGGCAAGGCCAAACAGGTCATGCAAGATTCGGTAAAGGATTACAACGCCAGCCAATCCAAAGTGCACATCGTCGCTTCAGACCAGGGGAGCGACTACGACACCGTGCTCAATAAGTACACCGCGGCAATCCCGGATCGGATTCCAAACATTGTGTACGCAGAAAACAATAAGGCGCAGTTTCTCTCCGACAGTGGCACGATCATCCCTGGTGGGGCTTGTGCAAAACAAGGTGTTGTTCCGTTGAACCACATCGTGCCGGCGGTGCGCAGCTACTACACCATCGCAGGACAGTACGTGCCGAGCGCCGTGAACGTATCGGGCTTGCAGCTCTATTACAACAAACGTTTGTTTGCGAAAGCGAAGCTGCCCATGCAAGCGCCTGGCACGTTGGCTGAACTTCGTAGCGATGCTGAAGCACTCAAGAAAGCCGGGGTCGAGTGGCCCATTTCGATGAAGGTCGATTCGTGGTTCTTTGAAGTACTCCTTGGGGGCATCGGCAAAGACATGGTGAACAACAACAATGGCCACGCGGCTCGTGCGACCAAGGCGGTATTTGCTACACCCGAAGCAGTTCAGTTGATGAAGACCCTCAAGTCCATGTACGACGATGGTTTGATTGCGAAGGTTTCAAACACACCCGGCCAAGTCAACCATTACCTCAACATGGCGCAAGGAAAATCGGCGATTCTGATGGAAACGTCGACTGCTGCCACGACCATTGAGGCGTTCCTTGGCGGGAAAGTGTCGGCCAAGGACCTTGGGGTCGGCGACTTGGGCGGTATTGATCAAAGCGTCAAGCTCGTACCTGGATTTGGCGAAATGCCAGGAATCAAAGAGCCAGGCCAGGTCGAAGTAAATGGTGGTGCGTACTTTGTGACAAATCATGGCTCGACCGCACAACAAGGTGCGGCCATGGACTTCATGAAGTACCTCAATGAGGTGCCACAACAGGTGAATTGGCACATTGAAGGCTCATATCTGCCCTCGAACGATCAGGTCGCGAAGACCCCGGAGGTGAAAGAGTTCTGGACAGGCAAAGTCGCTGGCCTTTCGCTCAAAATCGCATCACAGCAACTCGCGGGCGTTGACGCTGACCGTTCAGGTCCGGTTATTGGCCCGTACGACCAGTACGACGCAATCGTCCAAAAGATGATGGAAGCTATTCTCTTAAAGAACGCCAACATCGCATCGTCGCTCTCAAAAGCGCAAGCTGATGCCACCAAAGCGATTGTCGATTACAACGAATCGAATGGTTTCTGACCGTGAGAAAACCAAGCGTCCGACGCCGACGGTTCCTCAAGCGCATGACAGGACTCGCAACTGAACCCGTTGTGCGTCGTGTTCGAGTGGCAACGAATCGTGAACAACGCCACGCAATCCTTGGACATGAGGTCGTGCTCCCACCGAGCCACAAACTCCCGTATTACATGGAGCGTGACCCACGTTACGACATTTATGCGGCGACGGTGTTAGAACGCATTTCCCACGGTCACGACTCGGTACTGGTTATTGATGTCGGAGCCAATGTCGGAGATACCGCGACGATTGCACTGAGCGCAGCCAGCAATATTTCAGTGCGCTCGGTAGAAGGCAACCCGGCGTTCGCCGCCTATGCAAAGAGAAACCTTGCACCTTTTGGGTCACGTTCGGAAGTTATTGAACGCTTCGTTGGCCCGATCGGCAACGAAGCGTTGACGTACGGTGACGACGGTAGCACCGGCGGCTTCGGTCCAGCGCCAACAAGCAAGACAGATGGGGATCAAGCGTCATGGATAACGCCGAGCGAACTGTTGGCTGACGCGTCAGACCATGCCGTGACGGTTTGGAAATCGGATACCGATGGATTCGATATTCACCTGCTCGTCGGACATTGGTCAACGATCGATACCGCCTGCAACGTCATCTGGTTCGAGTACGACCCGTATGAAACGCTGGGCGATGTCAAAGACATCGAACAGCTTTGGAAACTGCTCGGCGCAAGTGGTCGAGGCCTCGCAATCTATGACAATCTCGGAAATCGAATGCTGAACGTCGAACCCGGCGGTCCCGTCGAGTCGACGCTTGCCGATCTCACAAACTGGCTTGGCGAACAGCGGGAAGGGCATATGGAAGTTGCCTATCTTGACGTGTGGGCATTTCAACCGTCGATGTGGGTTCCACCCGAGCGCAAAGCAATTGAAGTACGCCACACCTAGAGTCTTCGCTTCGGTGTCGATGCGGCCCGATCAAACGTATTCGGGGTGTTTGTCCGATACGTTAGATCCATGCCTATTTATGCGCTCGGTGACCAGATACCTGAAATTGATTCGACCGCCTATATTGCTCCGGAAGCGGTCGTCATCGGTTCGGTAACCATCGGGGCCGAGGCGTCGGTTTGGCCGAGCGCGGTGATTCGCGGCGACGATGGTCCAATCATCGTTGGGCCTCGAACGTCGATTCAAGACGGGGCGATTCTGCACACAACCGTTTTCACACCAACGACGGTCGGTGCCGATTGTGTTATTGGGCATCTCGCTCATCTTGAAGGTTGCACGATCCACGACGGCGCACTTGTTGGCTCACAATCGGTGGTATTACACAACGCGGTGGTTGAGTCTGGGGCGCTTGTTGGGGCCGGCGCGCTTGTGCCTAACAATATGGTCGTGCCCGCAGGCGCACTGGCTGTTGGCGTGCCCGCCATACTCAAGCCCGACGCAGCCAATGCCACATTGATTGCGCTGAGCGCGCAGTCGTATGTGGATCGATCCCATCGGTATCGCAGTGCTTTGCGGCGGCTCGACTGAGCGTTATGCGTTTCGTGCCCCGGGGGCGAGCAACGCGGCCTCCCCGCGCTGCTGCGCCGCGGCTGCCCAGCGTTGGACGTTCTCATCGTCGGTCAGCAAGATGACCTGGGTCATCTTGGCCACTTCAACGAGCGCGTCTAACAAGCGACGTTGGACGACCGGTTCAAGCGATGCAAATGGGTCGTCAAGAATCGCCGGCGAGCTTTCATGATCGGTTGATGGCCAAATGGGCCGGTGTCGAACCAACGTTTCGACGAGTTGATCAACAGGGTGTTCAACGACGAAATCCGACTCGCCTTCCAGCATGTCCTCGAGATCACGAACATGATTCAAGATGGCGTCACGCTGTCGGATGATCTCGGTGGAGTCAGAAATCTCCAACGCATCACGCTCAAAACGAAGTTGATCAATTCGATCACGCAATGCTGTTAGCCGGTGACTTGGTTGGTCTGTCGCTTCAGGCAATGGCGCGGGTTGTGCAAGGAAGTCTTCAAGGGCATCGAGTCGAGCGGTGATTTGGGTTCGTTCAGGTGCTGTGTGACGGAGGTTTTCGCGTTGGATTGCCGCGTCAAGTTCTCGACCGTACGCCGCGATCCGCGCGGCGAGTTTGCCTGATTCAAATCCGAGAGCTTCGAGTTGGCTTTCAAGCAGTCGAGTTACCTTCTCTTCGTGTCCGATTGCTTCGTCAAGCTCAATCTGAAGCTTTGCGACTTGGCCAAGCTTGACTCGTCGTTCAAGCTCCGGCATGATCGGTGCACGGGTGATGCGAATGTCGTAGGAGGCCAACAGCGGCGCAAGATGGCTGACTAACTGGGAAAGGTCGCTACGCACCCGCTCAAGGCGCCGCCGCACTGCGGTGCCGCTGGTCTCGTCTTTACTTGGATCATTTGCCTCAATCCAAGCGTGAACCTGCGACTCAAGTCGACCCGCATCGGTCGGAGAAATGTCACCGACGAGGAAATGCCAGTCTTCCATCGCCCCTTCGAAATCGGCGATCAAATCTTCTGCACGTCGCCAGCGATCATTGTCGGTGTCGTCGCTGAACCGGTAGAGGTATTCCTTAAGCGACGACGCACCGACGGCTTCAAGCGCGTTTGTGGCGTCTCGACGGATTTGCCGCGCAGCCAAGCGCGGCCGCACTGCGAGGATCCCCAGGCTCAAAAGAGCTGCGGCGAGTAAGGGTGGAATGGCGATCGTGCCAAGTTGGACGAGCGCGAGCGTCAGGGCGGTGCACGCACAAATGGTGGTCACGATGAGACCGGCAATCCAGCGCTTCTCCGCACGCTGTTCCGCTTCATGCAACTTGGTATGCAACTTCTCGATGTATTCGCGTTCACGGGGATCGCGCATCGAGAGCTGACGTTCTTCTTCTGTGGCGGCTTGAAGTGCCTCGGTCGCGAGCAACACGCTGCGGTGTGACATCCACAGACTTTCTTGATCAAGCGTTGCAAGAACAAGGATGCGCGAGTCTGCTGGCGTCGCCATTGTCGGTTCTGACAAGGCGCGGTCAAGTGTCACTTGGAGCTCATTGCATGTGCCCAACAACTGGTCGTGTTCTCGAACCGAGTTGGCCAATGTGACAGGAATCGTGGCTGGAATATCAACGAAGTCCGCGAGTTGGTCAGCGCCAAGGCGATCTTGCGAGCCAAACCTGTTCTTCAAGGTGTCAATTGCTTCGCTCCCACGAGCCCATTGATCGGCAAGGAGTTGCACGTCAACGGTTGACTCCACAAGGGAGTTGTCGCGTGTAATCTGCACCGATGGTGCGTCAATCGCGTCAAGTGTTGCGCGCAACTGTTCGATTTCGATGAGTACCTTGGCTCGTTTCAAAGTGTATCGATCGGTCTCGGATCCTTCTTTGGCGAGATCCGATTCAACGCTCGCAAGCTCGGCTTCTATCTCCGTTCGACGTTGGGCAACGGCCTGTGCTTTGTCCAGTACGGTTTGCACCTCATCAAGATTGCCTCGAGCTGCGACAAGTTGCCGCTGCAGCCGAACATGTTCAAGGTCGTCGCCCGGGGGAGGAAGTCCGAGATCGTGAGACGTGACGACCAAGAGATTTCTGATCCGTGTTGTCGTGCCCAACGATCCGGTGCCGCCATCAAACTGTCCATCGACAATCGTGCTCCGACGTCCACTCTGATCAATCAGGGCAACGATCGCTCCAGGTGTCGCTCCACTCGTGGCACTTGCGATCGCATCAATGATTGAACTGCGCGCTTCGGCGCGCAAACCGGCGAGGACGGTCACGCGCGGGTGGAAGTTGATCTCGAGGGTATTGTTTGCGACGGGAAGTGTGATTTCGTCGTAGCGCACGGCTGGCTCCTAACGCTCCACCCTGGTTATCGGCTGAATCGTACGCCAACTGTAGTCCTTTTGACCTAGACGTTGCTGTTTCTCACTCGCAAATGTGGCGGAAAGTAAGAAGTCGACAACGTTCCGATACAATCTTGACCCGCAGGTCAAGATTTGGGGAAGCCACGAAATTGTCTGAACGTGTTTCGAAACGCCGCACCGTGTTGTGTCGGCACGAGCGCAATGGTGATTGCTGGAGCACACGGTGACCGACGCAACGTCCCTTGGCTGGCAGCTCTTGCGGCAGCAAATTCGACGACAATGGCGTGGCTTCGCCATTGGAATCGTGGCAGGGACGATTTGGACCGCGGCCAAAGTTGCCGTACCCGTGTTCATTCAAGCCGGGATCGACCACGGTATTGATGCAGCGGACTCGAAAGCGGTACAACGCTGGGGAATCGCCATTGCAACGGTTGGGGTTATTTCGGCCGTGTTTACCGGAACGCGTCGGTACTGGGCATTCCGGGAAGCCCGTTGGGCAGAGGCTGACCTTCGCCACCGGCTTTTCGCCCACCTCCAGCAGCTGCATTTTGCTTTTCACGATGCGTCGCGCACCGGACAACTCATGAGTCGAGGCAACACAGATCTCCAACAGATCGTCAACTTCTTGGTGATGATTCCTCTGACCTGCGCGAATGTTCTCACGACCGTTGGAGCCACAGTCATGATGCTCACCATGAATTGGCGGCTCACGATCTTGGCGGTGGGAAGCTTGCCAGCACTCAACATCTTTGCGAATCGTTTTTCAGAAGCACTCCGGCCAGCGGCGCTTGGCGTGCAACGTGAGTCGGCGGCAGTCGCGGAAGTTGTTGAAGAAGCAGTTGTGGGAGTCCGGGTGGTGAAAGGGTTCGGCGCGCAGACCGTGCTGGTGAGCCGATTACGTCACGCGGCACACCGCCTTTTTGACGAATCGATGGATGTTGCACGGGTGCAAGCGCGCTATGTCCCACTTCTTGATGTGCTCCCCATGATCGGGCTGGTTCTTGTCTTGTGGTACGGGGGGCACCTCGTCATCGATGGTCAACTCACCCTTGGACAACTCGTCGCGTTCAACGCCTATGTGATCCTGTTGATTTGGCCGCTCCGGATGTTGGGCAGCATCGTCTCGCAAGCTCAGCGGGCCGCGGTGTCAGCGGGACGCATTGGTGAAGTGTTGGCGGCCGCGCCGCGAATCATCGACGCTTCCGGTGCCACTCCAATGCCAGCTGGTGGAGGGCGAGTCGAGTTTTGCGATGTCACATTTACCTATCCGGGCACGCAAGCACCGGTCTTGGCAAACCTCAACATGGTCGTCGAAGCAGGCGAAACGGTGGCGCTCGTGGGAAGCACGGGAAGTGGGAAGTCAACGATCGCCAAGCTCATCCCTCGCTTCTACGACCCTGATGGTGGTCGTGTCATCATCGATGGTGTCAACGTGGCCGAATCAACACTGACGTCGGTTCGTCAAAGCGTGGGAATCGTATTCGAAGACACATTTCTCTTTAGTGACACGATTGCCGCGAATATCGCCTTTGGAGACCCCGACGCGTCGGCGGAACGAATTGAGCATGCCGCACGACTTGCCGGAGCACACGACTTCATCGTCGAACTAGCCGACGGGTACCAAACCGAAGTTGGAGAACGTGGCTTTTCTCTTTCGGGGGGCCAACGTCAACGCATTGCAATTGCTCGGGCGATTCTTACCGACCCCCGCATTTTGATTCTCGACGACGCGACGTCGGCGGTCGATCCGTCGAAAGAGCATGAGATTCGTGGCGCATTGGGCGAAGCCATGCGAGGACGCACCACCATTGTGATTGCGCACCGGCCCGCAACGATCGCAATGGCCGATCGGGTGGTCGTTGTCGATGATGGTCACATCGTGGCATCGGGCCGACATGACGATTTACTCATGTCAAGTGAGACATACCGGGCCGTGCTTGCTGCAGCGAAGGCATCACAAGAACGTCGTGACGCACACGTGGATGACGACGAGTCGGTGCCATCGTGAGCGCAAAACGGAAATTTTGGGTCCAGCCGGGTCGGCCGCCAATCAACAATACGGTCGAAACAAAGCGGAGTTGGGACGACAACCGACGGTTGCTCAAACAACTTGCTCCAATCGCTCGCCCGTATCGTCGCAGGTTTCTTCTCGGGCTTGTCTTGGTTGTGGGCTACGCCTGCACCATTTTGGCGGGGCCATTTCTTCTCAAACTCGCGATCGATATTGGCCTCGCGAAACGAAATGGCCGCGCATTGAATTGGATCGTTGGGGGCTATGTCGCGGTCACCGTCATTGCGTGGATACTTGAGCGGGCCCAGATCAAAGTCATGTTCGAAGTTGGCGAATCCTTCCTGCGGGATCTGCGCGTCGTCGTGTTCGATCATCTTCAAGCGCTTTCGATGTCATTTTACGATCGCCAAAAAGCAGGGGTGCTTGTGTCGCGTATGACATCGGACATTGACTCGATGGAGAACTTGGTTCAACAAGGGCTCATTTTGGTCACCTTGAATGTTGTCTTGCTTGGCGTTGCGGTAACCGTGCTCGCCTTTGTGTCGTGGCAGTTGCTCTTGCTTTGTGCGATACCCGTTCCGCTCGTCGTCTTTGCCACCTACAAGTTCAATCGTGATTCCAACCGTTCGTTCCAGCGAGTCCGTGACTGGATCGGCCTCACATTGACGTCGTTGCAAGAAGGAATTTCCGGGGTGCGTGTCATTCAAGCGTTCGATCGCTCCGAACTCCAGGTCGAGAAGTTCTCCAATCGCAATCAAGGCCTCTACGACGAATATATGCATTCGGTGTGGATCTCGTGCTGGTATCTCCCGATCATCGAATTCTCGGGACTGTTCACCACGGCGCTTGTTATCGGTGTGGGTGGGATCATGAGCGTGCACGGCGTGGTCACGATTGGCACGATCACATTTTTCGTGTTGAGTTTGTCGAATTTGTTCGATCCTGTTCAGCAACTCAGCCAGTACGTGAATCAGGTGCAACAGGCTGGCGCGGGGCTCGTCAAACTCGCGGACTTGCTCGATGAACCTGTTGATGTCGGCGACCCCGACGAGCCGATTGCAGTTCCTGAACGTGGCGAGATTGTCGTGCGTGCAATGTCATTTGGTTACGGCGTTCCATCACTCGTCGAATCTGATGGAACGAGCGCGGCGAGAACCGACACGCGTGCGCTGGTGCTGCGCAACATTGACTTGACGATTGGCGCCGGTGAACGAATCGCTTTGGTGGGTCCAACAGGCGCGGGCAAATCAACCCTCGCCAAAATCATTGCGCGTTTTTACGATCCCGTTGATGGTCAAGTGACCTTTGGTGGAATTGATCTCCGAAAATTTGCGCAAGCCGACCTGCGACGACGCGTGTGCGTGGTGCCCCAAGAGGGCTTCTTGTTTTCGGGGACCATCGTTGACAACGTTCGTGTCGCGCGAGCGGACGCAACGGACGACGAAGTACGTGCGGCGTTCGATGCGATTGGTATTCGGGAACGTTTTGAAGCATTGCCCGATGGTCTTGCAACTGAAGTACACGAGCGTGGTTCGCGTTTGTCCGCGGGTGAGAAACAGTTGGTGTCGCTTGCACGCGCCGCGCTCGCGGACCCCGCAGTACTCATTTTGGATGAGGCGACGTCGTCGCTTGACCCTGGCACTGAAGCAATCGTTGAAGCAGCGTTAGAACGCTTGATGGAACGCCGCAGCGTGATCGTCATCGCACATCGCCTATCAACGGCAAGGCGAGCGGACCGTGTTGGCGTGGTCGCTGACGGTGGCATTATCGAACTTGGGACTCACGATGAGCTGGTGAATCAAGGTGGGCACTATGCGGGGCTCTACGCTACCTGGGTGCGTGGACTCGCGGCCTCATAGCTCACTGAGATACGTCGCTTATCAAAGGCACAAGTATGCTCGGTTCAGCGGTTGCGACGCGTAACCCATGTTTTCTGTGAGAGAGTAGTTTCGAATGATTCTTGGTGTCCTTGGCCTTGCCGCACTGTTGTGGACTGTATTGAGCATTTTTTTCATGCTCATGTACTTGATGATGCTCTTTAGCGTTGTCGTTGACGTGTTCCGCGACCCAGAGCTCAGCGGTGGCGGAAAAGCCGTGTGGATGATTTTTCTCCTCGTCTTGCCGCTGCTGAGTTTGGTCGTGTACCTGATCGTGCGCGGCAAAGGCATGTCAGAACGTTCGCTGGCACGTTCGGCTGAAATGGAAGCCGGAATGCGTCAGTACATCCGCCAAACTGCTTCAACAACACCCGCGGATGACATTGCACAAGCCAAAGCGCTCCTTGATGCAGGCGCCATCAATCAACAAGAATTCGACATTCTCAAAGCCAAAGCTCTCGGCTGAGCCCCGAGTACGTCATGACTCGGCCGGCGGTTCGTCGAAGTCGAAACCTCACCGCCACGTTCCTTGGCGTCATCGCAGTTGTTGGCGTGCTTGCAAGCGTCGTTGGCCTGTGGGCAAATCAGACGCTGTACGACTCGAAAGCGTTCGGCAAAGCTGTTGACCGCACCCTGTCGAATCGTCAAGTGACCGACGGTCTCGCTCAGCACGCGACAGGCGAAGTTTTTCGGCTGCTCGATGTTGAAGGCCGTATCGATGTGGTGGTTCCTGACCGGATCAGTCGGGCAACGCCTATTTTGACGAAGCAGCTTCAAGCAGAAGTTGAACAAAAAATCGCGACCATGCTGGCCGACCCAGCGGTGCGGGCACAGATCGTGCAGGCAGCCGAGCGTTCGCATCAAGAACTCCTTGACCTTGTCGACCATGGGCGGCTCGTGAACGTTTCGATGCGTGACGGCGGTATTCAGTTGAATATTTTGCCGCTAATTACGCGGGCGTTCACGGCACTTCCTGAAAGCCGGTTCACACGTGGCATCGACCTTCCCGAGTTGAGTTTTCGTGGTGACCCGCATGAACAACGCCGCGAGCTCAGCGAAGCAATTGGTCGCCCGCTTCCCGCGGATTTTGGCGTGATGACCGTGTACCGCGGCGAGCGGGTGGCACGAGCCGAATACGTACTCGCGCAAACGCAACGCGCGCTCATTGAGTTCCGTCGCAACTTGACGTTGATCTTGGTCGTAACCGCGGTCGCAGCATTGGCAACCATTCTGGTGAGTACCAACCGTCGCAAAGCCGCGCTCATGGTGTTCGCCGGAGGCGTCGTTGCATTCGGGGTCGCGGCACTTGCCATTCGACGCGTGGTTGCGCGTGCCCCATTGATCGCCATTGACGCAGCCAATCGAGAGGCCATCAGAATCATGGTGACAACGCTCAGCAATGGGCTATTGATGATGTGTTATGTCGCGGTGGCTGTTTGTGCGATCGCGTGGGGAATTACGTGGTCAACGGGACGTTTCTTGAAGCGACCATCATCTGTTTGACGACTCGGTTTCACCTGCCGACGTGAGGTGTCGTGAGGTGATGATCGAGGTCGAGAATTCATCGACAATGCGATCCATACCGGCAGGAGTGGGATGGACACCGTCGTTCTCCCGGACAATGACTTGTTGACCACCATTCCCAGGCAGGTAGGTCACGAACTCGCCTTTCGCCCCGTTGAGGGCTTTGCCAGAATCAACCCACGTAACCCTGCCTGATCGTGCGTTTGCTTCGAGCTTGGTGAGACGGTTGATCGTCGGGACGACCGCATTCAAATGGGCTTTCCCCATGGCCGGAAGGCCAATCCAATACACCGAAACGCCAGGTTGCGCCGCAATGTTCATGAGCTGAGCAATGCGACGCTGATATTCGTTGCGCCATGCTTTCGTGTCATCGAGTTGAATCCATCCCGTGGTCGTGCGGAGACTTTGGTCGTCGTTCCCGCCCAAAAATAAGACGACGACTTCTGGTTTGACACGATCGACTGTGGCTTGAAGTTCTTTGGGCCAGTCCACGACGTCTGGCCGTGCCAGGCCTGTTCCGACGTGCTCGTCTTCGGTGACTGTTGCGGGCAAACCGACAAGCTCACGAGCGAGCGATGGACCGAGGTACCCCGATAACGAATCACCCGCTACGAGTATGCGCAACGGATCATTCTTGGTTGGCGTGCGGTAATGCGGCAGCGTGGTTGTTGTCGTCGGTCCCGTCTGTTTTGGTTTTGGTTTTGACGCTGTAGGGGAAGCGAGCTGCACGCCTTTGGTCGATGAGAAATCAGTTGATTGATCGTGACCGGTAGCATCGGCAAGCCACTGTCGTGGTCGGGTGAGCTGAAAAAATCCTGCCACATCTTGAATCGGATGCATCACGAATAGCGCAACATTGCGTTGCCAGCCTTGATCTTGACGTTGCGCAGTGCGCACGAGACCATCCGCATCCAAGAACACGACCAGAATCAATGTCACAAGCATCACGAGGATCGCCTGACCGGCCGGGATTCGCTTGCGACGGATCGGCTCGGGTGGAAACTGGTCACTGTGATCGGGGTCAGAACTCACCATGTCACTAGAACCGGAAGTAGATGAACGGGGCGACGCCAATTGGCCCAAGCGCACTTGTCGCAACAACGGCTAAGGACAACAGGCCCGCTTGGGTCCACCACGGTACGAAGCTAAACGCGACCCGAACTTTCGCCGAAAAGTCTTCGGGAAGGTACTGCACGGCAATGCATCCCAAAATCACCACTACCAGTACAGGATTCAGGGGGGATGATCCACCAACGTGCAGGAGTCGGCCAAGGACCGCAAAAGCGTTGGTGAACGATTCGGCTCGAAAGAATACCCATGCGAGGCATACCAAATGGAAGGTCAGGACTTTGCGGCCAATGGCGTGCCAACGAGTCTGGCTCTCGGTGAGAGCCGGGCGGGCCGGGGCCGCCTTGGCTTTGTCGGCCCGCCAACGCTCGAATGCAAGGCCAACGCCATGGAGTCCGCCCCACACGACGAACGTCCATGCCGCGCCATGCCAGAGGCCACCGAGGAGCATGGTGATTGCCAAGTTCGCGTACGCGCGACGCGACCCCCGTCGGTTGCCGCCAAGGGGAATATAGAGATAGTCACGCAACCAACGCGACAAGGTCATGTGCCATCGACGCCAAAAATCTTGGAGCGAATCGGCCGCGTAAGGAGATCGAAAGTTTTGTGGAAAACGGAAGCCAAGCAAGAGGGCAAGGCCGATAGCCATATCGGTGTAACCGGAGAAATCTGCATAGATCTGAATCGCATAGCCGTATATGCCAAGCAGCGTGTCGAGCGTCCCGTGTTGTTGAGGGAATCCAAAAACCGGATCAACAATCGTTGACGACAAATAACTTGAAATCACCACCTTCTTGAATAACCCGGAAGCAATCAGCCAAAAAGCCAGTCCACTATCAACACGCCTTGGATCAAGGCGTTCTTTGAGTTGTGGAAGAAATTCTGATGCGCGCACGATTGGGCCTGCAACCAAGTGCGGGAAGAACGAAAGGTAGACCGCAAAATCGAGCATTGAGGTGGGCTCAACGTGACCACGCCAGGTATCAATCACATAGCTGAGCGCCTGGAACGTAATGAACGAGATGCCAACGGGTAACACGAGTTGCCGCAATGGCATCTGCCAATCAAGCCCGATGGTGCCCAACAAACTCGTCGAGGTGGTGACAAAAAAGTCGTAATACTTGAACCAGGCGAGCAAGCCGAGGTTTGCCCCGACTCCAAGCCACAGCCAAACGTTGCGAATGCGCTGTGAGCGAGCGCGGTGGATCGACACCGCGACTGCTTGATTCACGAGAGTTGAACAGCCAAGCAAGAAAACAAAACGCCAATCCCACGCGCCATAAAACACGTAGCTGGCGACGATGATAAACACGCGCCATCCAATGCGTCGGTGCGCGAGAAGCCAACTCGTGGGCAACACGATGGCGAAGAAAATCGCGAATTGGACGGTGGGGAAGAGCAAGCGGAAACCAGTCGAGGTACTCGGAGGGCACCTCTGCCCTCACCGGGTTCAGTTTCGCACGCGTGCCAGAGTGAATAGTGGACGCTGCGCGGGGCTGCTCACTGAAGATCAGTCGCGGGCACGTATTTCGTACCCGCAGCGGAAATGGCCGTCGCGGCGGTGGTCGATGCGGGTGATCGTCACGTCGCCTAAGACTTCGTTGAGAAAGTCGAGTTCGGTCGTGCATGCCAAGGTGAACTTTTCTGCGACGGTCCAAATGGCGCAGTTATTGAACGTAAGTTGAAACGTCCCGTCTTCGCTTTCGCTCCAGCGGGTCAAATAGCCTTCGTTGTCGAGCAGTTCGGTGAGACGCTGGAGGCGTTTGGCCAAATCGAGCCCATGAAGTTCGGCTGCGAACGTTTCGGCGCGTCGGCGTTCTCGGCGGGCAAAGACGCGTTCGACGATTTGTGGGTCTTCCGCTTCGAGATCCTCAAGGAGTTCCAACGTGAGCGAGGTGTCATGGGGGACGAATTGGGCGTCACCAAGTTCGGTCGAATGATAGAGATCGGTGGGTCGGCCTGGTCGTCCTCGGGCAGGGCGGGTCGCGACAAAACCTGCCGTTCTCAAGCCTCCAAGGTGTTGGCGGACCGCACTTGCGGTGATGCCAAGCGCGCTTGCGAGTTCATCCGCGCTTGCCTCTCCTCGCTCTTTGAGCGCGATGAGGACATTGCGTTGCGCGGGAGACAAACTCTCAGGGGTAGTAGAAACCCGGGTCACGCATGTCACCCTAGTGGTTCCGACTTCGTTCCGCTAGATTGGCAAGCGCTAACTTGTTTAACTGCGTGGCGCTGGCTGTCGTCTGCCTCAAACTGTCTGCTGAAAACATTGTCATGACTGATCTCACCGAATCCGAAGCTCAACTCCAGTCGCTTGCCGAGCGAGAGTACCGTTATGGATTCTCATCTGACATCGAGGCCGATCTTGCCCCGCGTGGTCTGAACGAAGACGTGATTCGGCTCATCTCGTCAAAAAAGGGCGAGCCCGAGTGGCTGCTTGCCTGGCGCTTGCGAGCCTACGAGCATTGGCTCACGCTGGAAATGCCGACCTGGCAAAAACTCAACATTGCCCCAATCGATTTTCAAGACATCATCTATTACGCCGCACCGAAGAAAAAACCCAAGCTCAATAGTCTCGACGAAGTCGACCCGGAAATGCGCGAAATGTTTGACAAACTTGGCATTTCGCTGGCCGAACAAGAGCGCATCTCTGGGGTTGCTGTCGATGCCGTTGTCGACTCGGCGTCGGTGGCAACCACGTTCCAATCCAAACTCGCCGAAGTTGGCGTGATCTTCTGCTCCTTCTCGGCCGCAGTGCGTGATCATCCCGACCTGGTACGCAAATACCTCGGTTCAGTGGTGCCGTTCCGAGACAACTTCTTTGCGGCGTTGAACTCGGCGGTGTTTTCAGACGGCTCATTTTGTTTCATCCCCAAAGGGGTGAAATGCCCGATGGAACTCTCAACGTATTTCCGCATGAACCAGGCCGATACCGGCCAGTTCGAACGCACGTTGATCATCGCCGAAGAGGGCGCATCGGTTTCTTATCTCGAAGGCTGCACCGCCCCGCAGCGTGACAACAATCAGTTACATGCGGCCGTGGTTGAGATCCTTGCGTTGGACGACGCAAAAGTGAAGTACTCAACGGTGCAGAACTGGTATCCCGGCGACGCCGAAGGCAAAGGCGGCATCTACAACTTTGTCACCAAGCGCGGGAAATGCGCTGGTGTGAACTCGAAAATTTCCTGGACCCAGGTTGAGACCGGCTCAGCGATCACTTGGAAGTACCCAAGTGTGGTCCTCCAAGGGGACAATTCAGTGGGGGAGTTCTACTCGGTGGCGCTCACCACCCACTATCAACAAGCCGACACGGGCACGAAGATGACGCACATCGGCAAGAACACGTCGTCAACGATTGTGTCGAAAGGGATATCGACGCACAAAGCACAAAACGTGTATCGCGGTCTCGTCAAAGTGTTGCGTTCCGCCGAGGACGCCCGCAACTTCACCCAATGTGATTCGCTGCTGATCGGAGATCAGTGCGGCGCACACACCATTCCCTATATCGAAGTAAAGAATTCATCCGCGCAGGTTGAACACGAGGCCTACACGTCAAAGATCGGTGAAGACCAGCTTTTCTATTGCCGACAGCGTGGCATCAACGTCGAAGATGCGGTGTCGATGATCGTGCACGGTTTTTGTCGAGACGTGTTCAAAGAGTTGCCCATGGAGTACGTGGTGGAAGCACGCAACTTGTTGAATCTCAAGTTGGAAGGAAGCATCGGATGACAGACCTCCTAGAAATTGAAGGCTTGCAAGCGTCGATCAACGGCAAGCAAATTCTCAAAGGTCTTGACTTGGTCTTGCCCGCGGGCCAAGTGCACGCGGTGATGGGACCAAATGGCGCAGGCAAGTCGACGCTCGCCCATGTGCTCGCAGGCCGTGAGGATTACACCGTGTCGGGTGCGGTTCGCATGAATGGGATTGATCTGTTGGACCTTGCCCCCGAAGAGCGGGCCGCGGCTGGACTTTTCCTCGCGTTCCAAAGCCCAGTTGAGATCCCCGGCGTGGGGAACTCGTATTTCCTGCGCACCGCACTCAACGCGCTGCGTCGGTCACGCGGCGAAGATGAGCTTGATGCCATGGACTTCTTGGCGTACACGAAGTCGCGTATGGCGCTTGTTGAAATGGATCAGTCGTTCATGACCCGCTCGGTCAATGAAGGTTTCTCAGGCGGCGAACGCAAACGAAACGAGATCCTGCAAATGGCGATCCTTGAACCAAAGCTGGCAATTTTGGACGAAACTGACTCAGGTCTCGACATTGACGCGCTCCGCATTGTTGCATCAGGGGCAAACTCACTCCGTGGGCCGGACAAGTCCATGCTGGTGATTACCCATCACCAACGCTTGCTTGACGAGTTGGTGCCGGATGCAGTCCACGTATTAGCCGATGGCCGCATCGTACGTTCGGGTGGACCAGACCTCGCCCTTGAACTTGAAGCACGCGGGTACGGCGATCTTGAAACCGCAGGTGCGCGTTGAGCGCATTGACGCTAAACGAGATCGCGGCGCACGCCTCGCAAGCTGCGCAAGACGACGAGTCTGCCCAGGTCGCCCAAGCGCGTCGAGAAGGCAAAGCGTTCATTGCGACCCATGGATTTCCCGGCCGCAAACACGAAGACTGGCGGTATGTGCGCCTTGCCGAGCTCTACGACTCCGCATTTGTTCCAGCAGAAACTGGCCAGAGTGCCCTGGCGCGCGACAACGCCGCAATCGGATCACTTCTGTCGCCCATCCCTGACCTTGGTGGTGCACGCATCGTGTTCATCGATGGCCAGTTCGCACCGCATTGGTCAGAGCGTCTCGACACGCCAGGCCTCACCGTCACCGATGTCGCAACATCAATGCCAACCGCAAGTGATGTGGCATCGGACCTGTTTGCAGCGGCGCCACTGCACACCTTTGATGCGCTCAATGCAACGCTTGCCACCACCGGAGCCCACATCGTTGTTGACGCGGAATGCCACGTTGGCGCCACCGTGCACTGCATTCACATACTGAGCGGCGCGGGTGCGCCGGTGCTGGCAAACCTGCGCAATATCGTGCACATCGCAGACGGTGCTCGCTTGCGCGTTGTGGTTTCGGCCATTGGTGCACCCGAAGCAAAAGGCATGCTCAACACCACGACCCGAGTGCACCTTGGTCGTGGGGCACAACTCACCTACCGAGACATCCAAGATCAACCCACCAATGCGTTCCACCTCAGCTTGTTGGAAGTCACCCAGCAAGCGGAAAGTTCCTTGAACGGCCACGTCAGTTCCATTGGCGGCGCGGTCGCTCGTCATGAGATCCATGTACGACAAGTCGGTGACGATGCGTTCACCCAACTCGATGGCCTGTTCATCCCACGCGGCGATCAACAACACGACCATCCAATCCTGATCGAGCATTGCGCGAGTGGCGGAGTATCGCGCCAGACCTATCGTGGTGTCGTCGATGGTCGCGGCCACGGCGTCTTTAACGGTCGCATCATTGTGCACCCGGGAGCCCAGCGGATTGATGCCGACCAATCAAACAAGAATTTGTTGCTGTCAAAAACCGCGGAAGTCGACACCCGGCCGCGCCTTGAAATTTACGCGGACGACGTCAAAGCAACCCACGGTGCCTCAGTTGGGCGCCTCGATGATGATCAGCTTTTCTACCTTCGTTCCCGAGGCATTCCCGAGGCTGAAGCACGCCGGGTCCTCACCTTCGCGTTCATTGCCCAAATCGTGGAACGCTTAGGCGGCGGACCATTACACGACCGCATAACCTCGCTTGTCGCCGAACGTCTTCACCCAGACGGCGAGCAAAAGGAAGTGCCCGCATGAACGATCCCGATTTGGCCGAGCTGTACCGAGAAGTCATCGTTGAACACGGTCGAAAGCCCCGAAACTTCGGCGAACTTCCCGATGCCACCTGCAAGGTGGAGGGACGAAATCCGCTGTGTGGTGACCAGCTTGACATCGAACTGCGCATTGTCGACGGCCGCATCGAAGGCATTGCATTTACCGGAAGTGGCTGCGCGATTTCTCAGGCGTCAGCATCGTTGATGACCGAAGCGGTGAAAACGCTCTCCACAGACGATGCACGGAAGCTCTTCGATCAAGTGCACGCGATGCTGACGAGCGCATCAGACGACCAAAGTGTCGATCCAGGCGAGCTTGGAAAACTGGCAGCACTCAGCGGCGTGAATCGCTTTCCTACTCGTGTCAAGTGTGCGTCACTCGCCTGGCAAGCGTTGCGTCAAGTTTTAGATGAGGCCAGCGGTGAACCGGCCGTGGCCGTCTCCACCGAATAGGAGGGCGAAGCCAATGTCGTCAAACCGTCCGATCGTTGAACTTTCCGACGAATGCGCCGCCACGCTCATCCCTTCAGGGATGACCGCAATATTGCATGCCGGAGACCAACTTGTTGTCACCCAAGCACTAGGTGGGTCGATCACTGTCCAAACGCCAACCGGACACTTAGCCCGAATCGAAGCGCGCGACTTGCGTCGTCTTGGACTTGAAGACTTGCTCGGTGAAGAAGAACAACCCAAAGGGGCCGACCCGCAAGGCGAGTTTTCAATGGATGAGGTCACCGAGTCGCTGCGCGGGGTGTTCGATCCAGAAATTCCGATCAACATTGTGGACCTCGGATTGATCTATCGCTGTGACGCGTTGGACGTTCCCGGGGGAGGCAAGCGCGTCGAGATTGATATGACCATGACCGCGCCAGGATGCGGCATGGGAGACATCTTGGCGGAAGACGCCAAGTCTCGACTATTGCGCTTGCCCGGCGTCGCCGAAGTGGACGTGCAGATCGTGTTTGATCCACCGTGGGGCATGGAACACATGTCTGAAGCCGCCAAAGTGCAACTTGGCTTGTACTAAGTCACGGTTTCTCATTAGCTCAAAGGAGCATCATGACGCATACACATGTCCCGCGTACCGAACCTCTTCCAGGGATTGCTTCAATCATTGCGATTGGGAGCGGTAAAGGTGGTGTAGGTAAATCAACGGTTGCGGTCAATGTGGCGGTCGCGTTGGCGCAGACCGGTCATCGGGTTGGTCTTGTTGATACCGACGTGCTCGGACCGTCGGTGCCTGGCATGCTTGGTCTTGGCTTTGGCGAACAACCACAAGCAACCCCGGATGGGCGATTGATCCCCACACAGGCGCATGGAATATCGATGGTGTCGATGGGTTTGCTGCGTAGCGACGATGAACCCGCCATCATGCGTGGCCCGATGGTCACAAAATATTTGCAAATGTTTCTCGCTCAGGTTGCATGGGGCGAGCTTGACTATTTGATTCTTGATTTGCCCCCGGGCACCGGTGATACCCAGTTGACTCTCGCTCAGTCGGTGCAACTCACCGGTGCGGTGATTGTGACGACGCCCCAGGACGTGTCACTCAAGATCGCACGCCGTGGCCTGCGCATGTTCGAAACCGTGTCGGTGCCGATTTTAGGGATCGTTGAAAACATGGGCACGTTCACGTGTTCACACTGTGGGAAGACCACCGACGTGTTTTCGCATGGTGGTGGGGAAAAAATGAGCCGCGAACTTGGTGTCCCATTTCTTGGTTCACTGCCCCTTGATGCAACGGTTGTTGATTGCGGAGACCAGGGCACTCCGGTGGTTGCAGCGTTGCCAGACTCGGTGACGTCGCATGCCTACCGGGCCATTGCTGATTCTCTCGTCGCACAGGTCGCGCACGATGAGCAGGTGGGGTTGCGACCGTTCCAATGGGACTGGTCGACCGATGCTGGGGTTCCGGAGTGGCAGGACGTCACGTCAGGATCGCCAGATGTCCCGGCTGGCTTGCGGTCGCGTGATGCTCGAACACTAGAGGTCGGCTGGTGTGACGGGCGGATTGATGCGTTGGATGTTCGGGAGTTGCGTTTGGCGTGCCCGTGCGCTCAATGTGTCGAAGAAATGAGCGGCGCGGCGTTGCTGAGTCCTGCTTCGGTGCCCGTTGACGTTGCCCCACGTCGTCTAACGAGTGTTGGCACCTATGCCGTCATTATCGACTGGTCGGATGGTCATGGGACGGGCATTTACACGTTTGCCTATTTGCGGCGTTTGGCCGAAAGGCTGGCGGCGACGGTGACCGAGGACGTCTGACGCATGGCTACGTCCGATGTGACGATTCGGGCTGAAGTCTCCGCAGCGGATCCGCATACGTGTCGGTTTGTGTGCTCGGAGGTTGTGCACCCGGGAGGACCGTTTTCTTTTGGATCGCGGAGTCAAGCATTGGGTTCGCCACTACCCGAACATCTCTTTGACCTTGAGGTTGTTACGCATGTCTTGGTGGCCGAGACGGTCGTGAGCGTGACAAAGCAGCCTGACGTTCCCTGGGGAGACTTGCGCAAGCAGATCGGTTCACTCATTCGTCGACAGCTCGCAACCGCATCGCCCGCAATTTTGGGCAGCGTTCCCGATGTCGATGGGACAACGACCGGGGTGCGTGACGAGACGGCATTGCGGATGGTGATCGATCGACTCTTCGAACGGGAAGTGAACCCGCGGGTTGCGTCGCACGGTGGACGAATTGAAGTAGCGGGCCTTGACGGGACAGTTCTATCGATCACGATGACTGGCGGCTGTCAAGGCTGTGCCTCATCGCAACTCACCTTGCGAGGAAGCGTTGAAGTGATGGTGCGTCGCGTCGCCCCAGAGATAACCGAAATTGTGGACGTGACCGATCATGGCGCAGGGCTGAACCCGTATCGTCGCGGCGCCGTTTCGATTCAGGACGGCCAGCGGTAATCTGCATCATGGCGATGCGTGAGGAATGTAAGAACTTCGAGTCTCGCACCTATGCGAACGGCGACACGGTACGAAAGTGCAATCTGGATTTAGCGCCCGAAGCGCCGTGGCGTTGTCCTTCAGATTGTCCCAAGTTTGAGCCACGCCTCGCCGATGTCAACTGGAAGTACGGCACGCTTGTGACCCCGCCGACACCGGATGCCCCAGATGGTGAGGGAATCGCAGAGTTATTAGATGCGGCCGAAGACATCGTGAATGCAGCCGGGCCACGTATTCGTGCCGAAGTTGATGCGGAGCGGCAGCGTGCAAGTGGAGGATTCTTACGTCGTTTTCGTTTCGGCCGCAAGAGCTCTTAACCATTCCCTGATTGAGTCGTTCACTCAAACCGGAAGCGCGGAAAGGGCATCGCCAAGGGTGTTCCAGCCAAGCGTCGCGCACTTAATTCGACGCGGATACCGCAAAACGCCTCGGAGCGCGACAAGGTCGCCCAGCGATGATTCATCGAAAACCGAATCATCGTCAAAGGTGTCACTATCGTCGTCGTCCGCCCCTTCGTTCTCGGCGAGTGACGCTTCATGTATCGACATCAACATGTTGAACGAGGCGACCACGTCATCAACTTGAGACAGTGATTTGCCTTCAATCGCCTCGGCCATCATCGAGGCGGACGAAATGCTGATCGAACACCCTTGCCCAGAAACGGCCACATGTTTCAGGTGGCCGTCGACAACTTCGCAGAAAACCGAAATCTCATCGCCGCAAAGTGGATTGAACCCGTCTGCCCGAGTGGCTGGCGGAACGGCGAGTTCACCGCGACACCGAGGGTTTCGATAGTGATCGAGGATGACTTCTTTGTAGAGATCTTCGAGACCAGCCATGTGTGCTCCGAGGGTGAACGGTTACAGCGTGAAGAAAGTGGCGGTAGCGTCAAGTGCATCACCGAGTGCGTCAATATCAGCTTCGGTGTTGTAGAGATACCACGACGCACGTGCTGTCGCACCGATGCCAAGACAGCGCATGAGTGGCTTGGCACAATGATGCCCGGCCCGGACACACACCGCATGTTCGTCGAGCACCTGCGAAATGTCGTGCGGGTGAATATCGTCAAAGCTAAACGAAATCAACCCGCCTCGTTCGACAGGGTCACTTGGGCCATAGATATTGAGCCGGTCGGCAAAGCGTTCCCCAAGGCTGTGTAAGGCATAGCGATTGAGGTCGATCTCGTGGGCACGAACATTTTCCATACCAAGCTCGTTTAGAAAATCAACGGCGGCTGACAGTCCAATAGCTTCGACAATGGGCATCGTGCCGGCCTCGAACTTCCAAGGCAGTTCGTTGGCTGTGAACCCGTCAAGGCGAACGTCAACGATCATCTCGCCGCCACCCATGAATGGCGGCATAGCGTCAAGGACCTCAGTTCGACCCCACAGCACCCCAATGCCAGTTGGGCCACACATTTTATGGCCGCTAAAGACGCCGAAATCCACACCGAGTTCGGTGAAGTCAACAGGCATGTGCGGAACCGACTGGCACGCGTCGACGAGACACAGCGCACCAGCCTCATGGGCGGCGCGGGCGAGGCCCGCGACATCATTGATCGTGGCAAGCACATTTGATTCAGCGGTTACGGTCAAAAGTTTGGCGTCGGTCAACAACGTGTCAAGGTCGCTCAGATCAAGGTGACCGTTGGCATCAACCGGGATGAACCGCAACGTAAAGCCACGTTCTGCTGCCAGCATCTGCCACGGAACAATATTGGCGTGGTGTTCCATTTCGGTTGAGACGACCACATCACCTGGCCCCAGATTGGCTCGGCCCCAAGTTTGTGCGATCAAGTTGATGGACTCGGTGGCATTCCGGGTGAAGATCACCTCGCGACTGTGTGCCGCCCCAATAAACGAGGCAATGTTGGCACGGGCACTCTCGTATGCATCAGTTGCTTCTTCAGCCAACGTGTAGACGCCGCGGTGCACGTTCGCATAGCTCGTGCGAGTGAAGCTGTTCATTGCTTCAAGGACACACTCAGGCTTTTGGGCAGAAGCGGCCGAGTCGAGAAAAACAACCGGTTTGCCGTGAACCTGACGTTCAAGAATGCGGAACTGGCGTTTTACTTCGGCGTCTATGGATTGGGCGGCTGAACGAGTTGTTTCGACACCAGACATTGTTCGGTCAGTCTACGGTGGGGTTGCGACAACCCGCTAACGATGTGATGAATCCGCTGGGTTGCCATCGTGATAAATCACTGTACGGCGCTGATAAAGAGGAGTAGTGTCCCCACCATGGGTGGTCGATTCAGTCGTTCAATGAAACTCTTCTCCGCTTCATGGGGAGTGCTGCGCGAAGACAAAGCGCTCGCGGTCTTCCCCGTGATCTCGGCCCTGTGTGGGCTGGTTATCATGGCGACCTTTGCCGTGCCGATTCTTTTCTTCTATGTGCACAGCGAAACGACGTCGGTGTACTCGCAGGTTCAAGGGCTCTACGTGAACCAAACAACGTTGCACCTTGACCCAGCCGGTTGGATCGTCATGGGCCTGGGCTATTTCGTATTGATCTACGTGGGGATCTTCTGCAACGCGGCGTTGATCTTCGCGGCGAACGAAAAACTCACCGGCACCGGCCCGGGTACGGTTGCGAGTGGATTCCAAGGAGCGAGTGCGAAAGCTGGGGCTTTCGTTCCGTGGGCGATGTTGAGTGCCACGGTGACCGTTCTGTTGCGGGCGGCTGAAGAACGTATGGGAATTATCGGCAAAATCGCAATTTCACTCATTGGCATCGCGTGGACATTGGTGACCTTCTTGGTGGTGCCGGTGCTTGTGTTGGAAGAAGGCATGTCAACGGGTAAGGCGATTTCTCGATCGGCCACGTTGTTTAAAGGAACCTGGGGCGAGAACGTGATCGGCAATGCGGGATTTGGTCTTGTGAGCATGGTCGCAATGATTCCCGCCTTCGTGTTGTTTATCGTCGGGCTCGTGTCGGGAATGCCAGCGATCATGGTGCTCTTTGCAGTCTTGGCGGTGTTGTGGATCTTGGTGGCTTCCCAGGTCATCGCCGCGTTGTCAGGCATCTACCGGGTTGCGTTGTATCGATATGCCGTTGATGGGCAACCGCCTGCGGCGTACACCATGATTGACTTCCACGAAGCGTTCCGCCCGAAGAAATCGTCGGGCCTGTTTTCTTCGACACGCTCCCAAACGATTTACCGTTCGTCACCGCAAGAAACACAACAGGCGCAACAACGTCAACGCGATGCGTGGAAAGCTTGGGAGCCACCGCCACCTGAGCAAGTTGATGGATCATTTGGAATAGAGATCCCCGGCGCTGATCCGCTGTCACAGGCTGGCCCAAGTGCGCCTCCGCCTCCGCCGCCTGAAGTTCGGCCCGATGACCGACCGCAGGGTCCGTCTCCGTGGGCCGGGGGCTCGTAAGCCGCAAGCACGTCTTTACCAAATCCTCATAAAGTTTGGGTTTGGACTTCATATTGCCAAGCGATCCTGTTTGAGTACCTACTTGAACAGGAGTCAACTATGACCAAGAAGCGAACCCGCACCGCTGTTGCATCACTTGCACTCGTTGCAACTGGACTTGTCGCCGTGCCGATTGCATCGGCGACATCTCCGACTGGGTCACCGTCAAAAGGGGTCTCAGATCAATCGTCGACGTCGTTTGACGCCGCGAAGCAGCGCTGCCTCCAAGGACTTGAAAAACGACAAGAGCGCATCAAGAAAGATGTGGCTCGAGTGCATGATGCGTCAGGTGCCTCAGCAACCGACCGTGCTCGCCTTGGCGATCAGCTCGCGCACGTCGCGGTCACACTGAATCAGGCCAAAGGGCCAATTGAAGCGGCAAAATCGTCAACCGAGTTGCGGAGCGCCTGCAAGAACATGGTGACATCCACTCGTGTCTACGTTCTGTATGGGCCAAAGACCCATGCGCTCACCGCGCAAAGCCGACTTGCCCGGATTGATGAGCGCATCGCGAAACACGAAGGGCAAGCCGACAAGCTGTTTGAACGTGCGGTGAAACGGGGTGTTTCGGCAGATAAGATCGCTGACGCGAAGGCAATGCTGGCTGATGCCAAGCAGCGGATTGCTGATGCACATAACCAGATTGATGGTTTGAGTCAGAGCCTGCTTCCCATCACGGTTGCCCAAGTGAACGATGGATCAGCCAAGGCGCAACTCGCTCAAGCCAAGTCACGTCTGCAAGCCGCGGCAAACGATGCCAAAGCCATTCGGGCCGACGTGCAAGCCATACGCAACGACCTGCGCGTGCGGTAGACGAGGTGGTTCCTCATGATGGAGGACAGGATGGCCGGGCAACCGGCCATCCTGGCGCGTGCAATGACACCCGCCGCAGCGGCGTTCGGCTTTCACGTGAAAGAATGTTGAGCCATGGAAGATGGGGACTTGATCGTTGTCGTTGAAGATGACCAAGCGATAAGCGATCTCATTGAGCTGTATTTACGGCGAGAAGGGTTTCACGTCTTTCAAACGCCTTCGGGTGACCGAGCGCTCGAGGTTATTTCCCAACGAAACCCCACCATGGTTGTGCTCGACCTTGGGCTCGCGGGTTCAATCGACGGTGTAGAAGTCTGTCGAAAGCTGCGAGCGAAGAGCAATGTGCCGGTCATTATGGTGACGGCACGAGACGACGAAATCGACCGTATTCTTGGGCTTGAGGTTGGCGCCGATGATTACCTCGTGAAACCATTTTCGCCTCGAGAGTTGGTTGCTCGTGTGCGAGCGATCTTGCGCCGCATCGCATTCGACACGGAAATAGACGCAGATGAGCGTGAGACCGTTTTCGAACTTGGGGACTTGACGATCAATCGTGTTCGCCATGAGGTCAGCCGCAGTGGCGTCGTTATCCACCTCGCGGCACGCGAGTACGACTTACTCGACTACCTTGCGCGGAACAAGGGACTTGCGCTTTCCCGTCGACAACTCCTTGACGCCGTCTGGGATCAGGCATGGGTTGGCGATGACCGAACCGTCGACGTCCACATCGGGCAATTGAGGAAAAAGCTCGGTCCTGATCTTGAGCTGCACACGGTACGCGGTCACGGATATCGATTGGGATGACACCATGCGTCGCCGCATAGGACTTGCAATCGTTGCGGTATCGATTACCGCCGTGCTCCTCACTGGTATTGGCACGATTGCGTTCAGTCACCATCAAGCACGCGAGTCGGCCGAGGAACAGATTCGAAGCGAAGCCGCTGCGCTGGCGCCGTTCTTAAGCCGCGACACACCAGGTGATGGTCGGGTCGGCGACGTTCTTCGCGCACGCCATATCCAACAATTTCGTCGGGCCTTGCGCCTTGTCGATGCATCGGCGGTCGTGCTTGACAGGTCCGGAGCAATCACCAAAGGCACCTTGCCCGAGAACGTGCCACAGAACGCGGTCACCCAAGCACGAGCCGCGAACGGCGAAGCCAGTGGACTCAATGGGCGACTCGTATGGGCTGTCGTTTTGAGCGAATCGATGCCAAATGGTCGACAAGTTGCGGTTGTGCTGACGCGTGACGTGCCTTTGGTTAGCGGGGCCGTTCCTTGGGTGGTTCTTTCGGGGCTTGTGGCCCTTGGCCTTGCGATCGTTGCAGCTGGCATTGTCGCGCGGCGTATTGCTGAGCCGATTGCCGCACTCGACGGAGTAACGAACCAGATTGCGGCCGGCGATTTTTCTGTTCGTGCGGATGTGTCGTCGCGTGATGATGAGACGGCCCGATTGGCTCGCTCGATTGATGCGATGGCCGAGTCACTGGGAAATACACAACGTACCCAGCGTGAATTTCTCCTATCCGTGTCGCATGATCTTCGAACGCCACTCACGTCAATGCGTGGGTACGCCGACGCGATCGTTGATGATGTGGCGACCGATCCGAAAGAGGCCGCTCGCGTGATCGTTGCAGAATCACAGCGTCTTGAGCGACTCATCCAGGATCTGCTTGATCTGGCACGCGCCGATGCCAGCGGGTTGTCGCTGCACTCGGCCCCCGTTGATCTGTACGAACTCGCTTTGGCGGCAGCAACGAGTTTCCAGCCAGCAGCCTCAAAGCAGAAGGTCACCCTCGCCTTTGCTGGCAAACAAGAAGCGATCATGGTGTGGGCCGATACCGATCGACTCGCTCAGGTCTTGGCCAACATCATTGAAAATGCGTTGAAGTTCGCGCGGAGTCGAGTTGAGGTGACGGTCGCGACCGAAATCAACGCCGCCGTTGTGTGCGTGTCGGACGATGGTCCAGGAATCGAACCTGATGAATTGGAACGAGTTTTTGATCGCTTCTATCAGGCTCGTCGAGTCACGCAAGACGCGGTGAAGCGCTCTGCCGGTTCAGGTTTGGGGTTGACAATTAGTCGTGAGCTGATTGTGGCCATGGGGGGCGAGATTAGGGCTCGGTCGCTTGATGAAGGCGGTACGGTCTTTGAGGTTTGCTTGCCGTTGCGAGCGGATCTGCCTCCTACTCGCTAGTTGCTCTATCTCGTGTCGCGTCAACTATGGCAGGTTGTGGTCACAAACAGCGCTAGGTTGTGACTTCGAACCTGACGCGCGTGTCAGGTTTTCTCTTGGGGATTTCTATTGCTCTGAAAAGGGGCCTTCCGCATGCGTAATCACACGGCAGCCGTACATTCGCTGCGCTTCTTGTTTCGGGTCAGCATCGTTGCAGTCGTGCTGATCGCGTCCGCCTGCTCATCGTCGAACGATTCAGCAAAGAAAGCGAAAACGGCGGCCTTTGCGACCACCGGTTCGGTAAGCCAAGTTTTCGTGATGAATGCAAAGCCCGGCACAAAACTCACCCTGACCAACTCGGGCGGCAAGCAGGTTCAAGTAGCCAAAGCCGATCGCGCTGGCAGTCTGATCTTTCGAAATGTCACCCCCGGAGAGGGCTACCGGGTGAGTGATAGCGACGCGACAAGTAGCCCGATTGCCGTCTTGCCGAATACCCCGGCGCCACCGAGCACAAAGATCTACAACCAGAAGCTGCCAACCGGCTGGGCCAAAGACGGTTCCAAGCTTGACAAAGGCGGCTACGGCTATCTCACGGTGCGTGATGGCACGAAACTTGCGATCAACGTGCATCCTGGAGGCCCAGCAGACAAAGGACCATACCCAACGGTGATTGAGTACAGCGGCTACGCGTACGCTCGCCCTGGCGGGGGAGAGTCGTCAATTGCGCCGGTTTGGAACACACTGGGCTACACCGTTGTCGACGTGAACATGCGCGGCACGGGATGTTCCGGTGGCGCGTTCGCGTTCTTCGAACCAAACCAAATCTTGGACGGCTATGACGTAATCGAGACTGTGGCACGTCAACCGTGGGCACTCAACCACAAAGCTGGCATGATTGGCATATCTTTTGGTGGGTTTAGTCAGCTCTTCGTCGCACAAACGAACCCGCCGCATCTCGCTGCGATTACCCCGAACTCGGTGCTCGAAGGTGTGATGAGCACGTTGCGGCCAGGCGGCATGCTCAACAACGGCTTTGCGCTGAGTTGGGCCGCCGGTCGAGATGCCGATGCGAAGCCGGCATCTAAGAACACCGGTCAATCATGGGCGTGGGAACGCATTACCAGCGGCGACAAAACCTGCAAGTCGAATCAGAAACTCCATAGCCAAGCGGTCAACCTCGTCGACACCATCAATCGGGTCAAGACGTACGTGCCGTCCATTGTTGACCCGATCACGTTGACCAATGTTGTCCCGAAAATCAAGGTGCCAACATTTCTGTCGTGCCAGTTCACCGACGAGCAGACCGGCGGATACTGCCCGTTCCTGACAGACCATTTCACATCGGCCAAATCGTTCCATGCGGCATACACGAATGGAACGCATGTTGACGCGCTCGGCCCTGTGCAACTCCAACATCAATTTGACTTGCTTGAAATGGAAGTCGCCAATCGGATCCCAAATCAGAAAATACTCGATGAATTTGCACCCGCCATTTACACCGCCGAAATGCAAGTCGGCCGGGTGACGATGCCAGACGACCCGATCGCAGATGCATCGAGCTTGTCGCAAGCACGTGAGCGCTACGCGGCGCTTCCCACGGTCCAAGTGCTCTATGACACTGGCCAGGGGTCAGATGTGCCGGGCGCACCGGTCGCAGGCTTTTCGCATGGTTTCACCGGATTGCGCGATCCGTCAATTGCTGCGACGCCGTACTTCTTTGGCGCAAATGGCACGTTGACGACAGCGAAGCCAACGTCGTCGTCGTCGGTTTCTTTTCATTGGGATCCCACGGCACGGCCAAGAAATTCGATGAAATCTGACGACGTGAGTGCTGTATGGCACGCGTTGCCGAAGTACGCGTGGAAACAAGTCGTGCCGGGCAAAGCGGTCGCATTCATCACCGAACCGCTCAAAGACGATGTCGTCACGTTTGGTGGCGGTGCTGTGAACGTGTGGTTGCGTTCAAGCGCATCAGACACCGATCTGCAAGCAACGATTTCCGAAGTTCGCCCCGACGGGCAAGAACTCTTCGTCCAAAACGGCTGGTTGCGGGCCTCATACCGAGTCCTTGACACGAAGCGTTCCAATCCGCTCCAGCCGGTCTTGTCTGGACACAAAGCTGCTATCGCGCCGCTGCCCAACGGGAAGTGGACCAAAGTCAGCATTCCGATGTACGCGCAGGGCCACGCCTATCGCAAAGGTTCACGGATTCGGGTCACGATTCAGGCGCCCGGGGGTGATCAGCCAAGTTGGGCATTTGAAACGCTCCGACCACACGACAACGTTGTTGATTCGATTGCGATCAGCCAGGCGATGCCATCGTCCATCCTTTTGCCGGTCGTGCGTGGCCTCGAGGCGCCAACACCTTTACCCAAGCAATGTGCAGGAATGCGCGGTCAACCATGCCGCACGTATGCGGAGTTTGCCAATACATCCAGTTCTTGATTCATGATGCGACACGAGGTGTGGCAGCCCCGGCGGTTGCTCGTCGCTACGCTTGGTGTTGTCAGTTGAGCTGCGGCAGATCGTTGAGCACGCATGGTGAATCGATATGGACGATTCGTTGCTGCAACGCTGCACGCGATCGGGGCGGCCCTCCTGGTCGGCTCGATTCTGTTGCCTCCCGCTCGAATTGGCGTTGCATCAACGATTTCGCTCCATGAATTGTTTGATTTGTTGCTCTCTGGACACGTGCCGTTTTCCGTGCCCAAATGGATCGGCCTCTTTGGTTATGTTCCCGCCATGAGCGGGGCATTGATTCTGCTCACGGGTTTTTTGAGCGGTACTTTGCAGTTGATTTTCCGGGGTATTGGCGTGGCCATAGCGTGGATAGCGGCGATCCTCCTTCTCTTGGGAGGTCCATGGATGGTCCCCTCAAACATGGGATCGGGGCTGTGGATGCTTGTTGTCGGCGCAATCGTTGTTGGATGTGGCCTAGTCTGGGATGTGCTCGTAGCACGGGCCTGGCAAAAGGCAGGGAAGAACAAAGCTGCGGGCTATGAACCTTCTGCGATGGGAGTGTCGCCGTGACCGAACCACAAGACCCGACATCAAACTGGCCGCCGTCTGTTTCGGCGTCACCATCAGGTCAGTGGCCTAGTGGTCAGCCTGCAGCTGGCATTGGCCAACCACCGGTTGGTGCTCCTTCATCTGATTCGAGCCAGTGGGCCCAAGGAGCGCCCGCGCCCTATCTTGACCCGCAAGGTGACCACCAAAAGACGCGGCGAAACAACCTTGGCCTGGCGCTTGGTGGCCTTGGCGTGGTCGTGTTGCTTATTGTGGCGTTCACCGTTGTGCGCGGGATCAACGGGCAAACAGCAGGTGCATCAAGCCCCGATGATCTAGTCTCGCAGTTGACCCAAGTAACCACAAAGGTCGATCCCGCAGGCGCAATCGCATTGCTTGATCCCAAGGAAGTCCCTGGCCTTGGAGCCCTCTATCAGACGGCGGTTGATCAAGCACGCAAAGGTGCCGATGTCGATGTTCCCGGTGCGCTCCAAGCAATATCGATTACCACGCAAGATGTCACCCACACGGTCACCTACCTCGATGCGGAGCAGCGTTTTGCCAAGGTGTCGTTTACCGGTGGCTCCATCACGTATGACGCGCAGCCCGCGAAGCTCCCTGAGGGTGTGAAAAAGCGGTTTACCGACGATGACGGTCAATTGCCCGAGGCCGAGCACGAAACCACCAATTTCAATGACCTGCGCATTGAGACACCAGACGGGAAAAAGGTCGATCCGTTTTTAGTTCTGGTCAAAGAAGACGGTCGCTGGTACATCTCAATCACCATGACCGCCGGTGAGTACGCGGTCGAGTCAATGGGTCTTGACCCGGGTCGCTTTGACGCTGCAATTGAGCCTGGGCCTCCGGCACGCTCACCCCAAGAAGCCGTTGAGAAGCTCTTTACCGCGGTCCAAGATCAAGTAAATACGGGCAAGACTTCAGGTGGACCACTAAATGGATTGTTCCCAGAAGCCCAAACGCGGGCGATCCGGATCTATTCACATTCGCTCCGGTCAGGCATTGATCAAATGTTTGGCACCATGTCGACCGATTCGGAATCCATGGGTGACCCAATGTCGCCCGACGATGACATCAACTCGGACTTCACCTTCAAAGGACTTGAAGCCGAGTGTGACGGGTGTGGTGTTTCCTACAGCAATCTCAATGTGCGCACCGAAAAACGGGGCGACTTTCAACTCGCAATACTTTCGTCTCTGAGTATCACCGCAAAGCAACAATCGTGCTACGAGATTGCCTATAGCGACGGGTCGTCGAGCGGGTCCTATGGCAGTGACTCGGATATGGGAACAGGCGAGTGGCTCAACTACGACCCGGGAATGGACGACTCCTCCGGCTCAAATGGAGACGATGTCGAAGGGGGTAACGAGCCAGGCGACTATGGATCCACGCCGGAATCGGATTGTTCCATTGAAAAAGACGAGGCGAAATGGGATGGCAAATGCTTGACCTGGTCAAGCACCTATGACCCAAAGGCCTCCTTGCCCGATGACGAGACCGATTCGGCATGTCTCACCGACAAACTCGGCGACTCAGACTTGAGCCTGACCGATTTTGGCGTGACCGACGTGCATTTCGTCGTGTCAGCCGAGCGGGGTGGCTGGGTCATCGACCCGGTTGCAACCATCATGGATTATGGGCGAGTCGCGCTCAGCCACCTCACCGATCCAAATGTGAAAGCAGCACTCAACGACGACTGACTTACCAGCCCCGTTCGACCCACTCATCAAGGTGCGGACGTTCGTCACCGATAGTCGTGTCCAAACCATGACCAGGCATGACGATTACGTCGGTTGGTAAAGCCGCGAAAATGCGGTTCTCAATCGAAGTGATAATCGTTGAAAAATCGCCACCCTCGAGCGATGTGTTGCCTGGGCCCCCAGGGAACAACGTGTCTCCCGAAAACAACACCGGTGCGTGGTCGAGTGCGAAACAAATCGAACCTGGGGTATGGCCTGGCGTGTGGATGGTTCTGAGCGCCAAGTCGCCGACCTTGATCATGACATCGTCATCCAAAGTCGAATCATAAGAGGGCAACATTTCCGCATCAGCCGCGGTGACAGCCACGTCGTACCCCGCGTCACGCATTGCAGAAATCGCCTGGATGTGATCCCAATGCCCGTGCGTTTCGAGCACACGGCGAACGCCAAGTGACTCGGCAAGGTGAAGAAGCAGCTCATGCTCATTTGCTGCGTCAATCAAGACAGCATCGCCGCTACGTTTGCACCGCAAGATGAACACGTTGTTATCAAACGGCCCGACGACAACTTTGTGGATTTCGGCACGAGAATCGGACCAGTGGAGCGTGTCGTTGGCCATACAATGCACTCTAGGACGAATTTGTGTGAACGTCAGTTCCGCAGAATGTGCCGTGATCAACTAGAACATTTCAGGTCAATTGGTTTTCCGACCCCATCGACTCGGGACCACAACACAAGGGGACCTTTGTGAACTTCGCTTTCAATGACGAGCAAGAAGAACTTCGTCGCATCGTGCGCCA
>CAZJAZ010000018.1:45849-47667 GCA_964544305.1 uncultured Iamiaceae bacterium
GGAGACAAGTCGTACGTGTTGGACGGACACACCGCTGATCTCTTGATCGTTGCAGCCCGTACCGCTGCTGGCGTGTCGCTCTTCGCCGTTGAGGCAAACGCGAACGGGGTTGAACGCACGGCACTCTCGACAATGGACCAAACACGCAAGCAAGCAAAGATCACCTTCACCGATGCCCCCGCAACGCTGATCGGCACCGATGGGGCAGGCTGGGCCGTGATCGAAACCGTGCTTGACCTTGCCGCGGTAGCACTGGCTGCCGAGCAAGTTGGCGGCGCCCAAAAAGTACTGGACATGTCAGTTGAGTACGCCAAAGAACGAATTCAGTTTGGTCGTCCGATCGGCTCGTTCCAGGCAATCAAACACAAGTGTGCCGACATGCTCCTTGAAGTTGAATCGGCCAAGTCTGCGGCCTATTACGCCGGGTGGTGTGCGTCGGAAATGAATGACGAGCTGCCATCGGTCGCGTCGCTTGCGAAAGCGTACTGTTCCGAGGCCTACTTCCACTGTGCGGCCGAGAACATTCAGATTCACGGTGGGATCGGTTTCACATGGGAGCACCCCGCGCATCTGTACTTCAAGCGTGCCAAGTCGTCAGAATTGCTCTTCGGTGATCCGTCGTATCACCGGGAGCTTTTGGCGCAGCGCATTGGCCTCTAGCTTGATCGCCACGCGCGCAACTTTGAAGCGTTGATCGGCCTCTCGTTCGCGTGTTCGTCTATCTGATTTTCGCCGTTGCCATTGTCTCGGTTGTGATCATTGGATTGGTAACCGTTGGCCGCGAGACGTTCAACGCGTCGCACGAGATGCGCCCTGCGATCTACGACATGAATGAGGCTGTGCAGTTTGTATCCGATGGCTTAGATGATCGCACCGCATCGCGCCTCACCCCTGATGACGTTCGATGGATTTTGCAGACTGACGCAGATCTCATTGAAGACGATGAATCTGATGATGCCCCTCAAAATCAAGTGGTTGACATGGACGCGGCGACCCAGGCCGTGATGGCGCGCCTCACTGGGCCACTCGCCGATGTGATTGATCAGACCGACGTCGAAGTTGTCTTAAGCGGAAGGACGCGTTACCTCCATGCGATTGGAGCGATCGGAACGAGCGCAAGCCCGACCGAAATAGACGGCGCTCCCGAGTCGGAGTAGGCCTCGCAACGCTTTGCTCAGGCCGAGCCGCCACTAAGGTAAACGACCATGGCCAGACCAATCAGGTTTGAAGAGTCACGCTGGCTCGGTGATAAACGCACACAACGAGTACACGATCTTGATCATTGTTCCGACGAGGTGATCAATGAGTTGATGGAATCTCGTCAGTATGCGTCTTTTGGACCGGATTCTGTTGATGAAGCCCGGAATCGTGGTTACCGGACTTGTACCTGCGAGGGTGCAGCCCAAGCGCGTGCGGCAAGCTAGCGATTTTGGTGGTTGCGCAACGCTTCGATTCAGATGGCATTGCACTTGAAGGCGAGGTAGCTGAACCGACGGGTTCAGTCCCTTCACGCTCAACACTGGTGATCTGCCACGGGTATCCCTCCCCAAGCGAGGGAACCGCGGGGGCCGGACTCAATCTTGGGGAGTTGGGTCTTCGTATTTCTCAAACAATGGGTTGGCGCACCTTTACGTTCCGCTTCCGAGGGTGTGGCGAGAGCCAAGGCAACTTTTCGATCGGTGGTTGGCAATCTGACGTTATTGCTGCGGTCAATCATGTGAAGGCGACGTGTGCGGTTGACGATGTGTGGCTTGCGGGTTTTGGAACGGGCGGCAGCTTGTGTTTGGGGGCAGCGGTTGAACTCGGGGCGACCGTGCG
>CAZJAZ010000019.1:0-45810 GCA_964544305.1 uncultured Iamiaceae bacterium
TGAGGTTGGTTATACCCCTCTGGGTATGTAGCATCGTGTCGTGATACCCATGGGGGTATGTGAAATGCGCCGCGCAGCAACCACCGAGGAGACCGGGCATGACCACGACGAACGACCGACCAGATGGACATGGAGCACTTGGCCGACTCGGCCGGTCGGTGCTTGCCCACGGCAAAATCACCGCGGTGGCCTGGGCGCTCGTCGTTGTAGGACTCGGGCTCTTCGCACCCAAGGTTGAAAGCAGCTTGTCCGGTGCGGGCTGGGAAGCATCGGGGTCAGAGTCGGTTGCGGTGCGTGACATCGTCCATCAACACTTCGGGGGCACGGACGCCACCGCGATCCAAGTAGTGATAACCGATCCCAATGGCGATGTGACCAAAGGTGTTGGTGCGACGGTCATGAAGCAAGCGACCGCCATGCTCAACGCTGATCCCCGTATCACCGCGGTGATCCCCGCGCAACCGGGCGCGACGTTGAGCCGTGACGGTCACACCGCGATCTTGGTGGCCGGAGCCGCCGTCGATGCAAATGAAATGGTCAAGGTTGCCGACGACTTGAAAGGGCCTTTGCAAGACCTTTCGCAGCAAGGGGTTGTCGTCAACCCGACCGGCGCATCGCTGCTCTGGTCAGACTTCAATGCCGCCAATCTCTCCGCAATGATGAAGTCCGAAATGCTGTCATGGCCAGTGACGCTGGCCATCTTGGTGCTCGCATTCGGTGCACTGGTTGCCGCGGGTCTTCCGCTGTTGTTGACAATGGCCGGGCTCGTCGCATCCGCCGGTCTGCTGGTGCTGATCAATCGCGTGGTTCCGGTGTCGATTTGGGCGATGAACTTCGCCATGATGTTTTCTCTCGCGCTCGGCATTGATTACGCGTTGTTCATGGTCGTTCGCTACCGCGCCGCCCGCGCTGTGCCTGGCTCGACGCCCTCACAAGCTGTAGGCGAAATGATGGACACCGCGGGCAAGGCCGTGTTGCTGTCGGGTTTGACGGTTGTGATCTCGCTGTCCGCGGTGCTGTTGGTGCCGTCGCCAGCGTTTCGCTCAATGGCTGGGGGCATCATGGTTTCCGTGGTGTTCGTGCTCGCAGCCACGCTCACCCTCTTGCCCCTGGTGCTCGCCAAACTCGATCATCGAATCAACCGGTTTGCGTTGCCATGGGCACACCGTGGCGATCACCGTTCACCGCGTTTCGCCGCGTGGGGAGAACGGCTTTGGGCGCACCCGTGGGCTTATGGCACCGGCGCCTTGGTGATCCTGTTGGTTGCCGCCGCTCCCATCGTGGGACTGCGCACCGCGATGCCGTCGATCAAAGTTCTTCCCAGCGACGCATCAGCTCGTATCGGCTATGATCAGGTGCAATCAGCGTTCGGTCCGGGGACACCGGGCATGCTTCAAGTGCTGACCACACAGGCCGCGGCAGATGCCACCAAAGCGGTTCTCGCGGTTGATCCCGGGATCGCGGGCGTCATGCCCGCCATGCCGGCACCCGACGGGTCACCTCACGTGTTGATCCAGGCGGTCCCGACGGTTGATCCTTCCGACCCGGCGCTCGGGGTGACCGTACAACGGTTGCGCGGCGAGCTGAGCGGTTCCGCCACCATCGGGGGCGCGGCGGTAGAGAATCTTGACTTGCAGCGCCAACTTGATGCCTCCACGCCCGTGGTTATTGCAGTGGTGGTGGCACTTGGATTCGTCTTGCTGCTGGTTGCATTGCAGGCCCCGGTGCTCGCGATCATGGGTGCAATCGCGGCGTTGTTGTCAACCGCCGCCGCATTCGGCGTCGCCCGAGTGATCTTTCAAAATGGTGTGGGCGCAGGCGTGTTCGGTTTCGAATCCCAAGGCTTTGTCGATGCGTGGGCACCGGTGTTCTTCTTTGCCATGATTTACGCCATCGCCATGGATTACACCGTCTTTCTGCTGGCGTCAGCCAAGGAACATTTTGAAAAATCCGGTGACCCCAAACAAGCCATGGTTGGGGCATTGGCACACTCGGGTCGCGTGATATTTGCGGCTGGTGCCGTCATGGTCGCGGTGTTCTTCACCTTCTCACTTGCGGGGCCAATCCCTCCGAAAGAAATGGGAATCATTTTGGGAATTGCCGTGCTTTTCGATGCATTTCTCGTCAGGCTTGTGCTGCTCCCGGTGCTTCTTCGTTTGACCGGGCGTGCCGCGTGGTGGGTGCCCGCGCCCCTCGCGCGGGTCCTTCCAAAAATCACGTTCTCCCACGGTTGACCACGTTGGCAATGCACCGCACTAGCGATGCATGTGGCGTCGATGACGGGACAGCACCACGAGCAATGCGCCAAATGCGCTGAGCACCAAGCCGACCAGGCTCGCGTTCGTCACGGGCAATGATGGACCGGTCCGCGGGAGTTCAACATCAGCGGTCGGTTGCTGGGAGGGCAGCGGCGCAATCGACGCCAACGGTCTCGTTGTGGCTGGTGGATCAGATGGTGGCCTCTGGGACGCCTGTGGCGCCACCGATGACGACGTTGATGGCGACGTGCTCGTTGGGGTATCGGGCAGTGTCGTGGAGGTTGTTGGAGGCGCCAGCGTTGTCGTGGTCGACGTGGTGGTGGGCGCCAGCGTTGTCGTGGTCGACGTGGTGGTGGTGGTCGTGGACGGGCCGATCGGTTCGTCGACCCGCACCGTGCCCGCATGGGTCGCGGTGTTGTTCGTCAGGTCGCTCTCGGCGCCGAGCGACCCGTTGTAGGACACCTTCGCCGACGCGACCAGGGGATGGTCCCCGGCTGCCCACTCGTGACTGCGCACCTGCACGGTCACGTCCCGTGCCACCGACGCGCCCGCCGTCAGGTCGACGGTCGGCCAGGTCACCGTGCGGGTCCCGGCGTCGAAGGCGCCGCCACCGGCGGAGTAGAGGTAGTCCACGTCGTCGGGCAACGTGAGCGAGTAGGCGACGAAGGGCGTGTCGATCGCCGCTTCGTTCGATGCCGTCACGGTGTAGGTGACCTCGTCGCCCGGCGCCACCGACGCAGTCGGCCCGTCGAGGGTGACCGCCAGGTCCGGGGTCTGGGCCTTGGTGATGCACTTGGTGGCCAGTGCGTCGAGTACCCCGGAGGGATCGGCCCAGAACGCACTGATCGACCATTGGTCACCGCCGGTGGACCCGGCGAGTCCCCCGGGTCCGGTCCCATAAGCGTTGACGGTTGGCGTGTGGTAGCTCGGGATGATCGAGAACAACGTGGTGTTGCGTCGCTCCAACGCCTCGCGTGCCGCGTCGTAGTCGGCGAGGGGTCCGTTTGCGTTCGCGGTCGGACCGGCCTCCTCCACGCCGGCATCGGTGATCAAGACCGCGCAGCTCGCGGCAGAGGATCGATGGCCGATCGCACCGGTTTCGACCAGTTCCTTGGTGGCGGGGTCGTAGGTGAATCCGGAACCAACCACGATGCCCTCGTAACCGTTTGCGCTCCACGAGGCAAGGGTGTGCGGTTGGAGGCCGTCGAAGACGTCGCTCAGGTCGTCGGTGAGCGGTGACCAGACACGACCGAACCCGTTGATGTCACCAGCGGCATAGCCGACGGTGCCCACTCGGAAGTCCAGCGACGACGTGAGGCTCCCGACGATCGTCTGCAAGTTTTCGACGACCTTGGCCTGGTAGGATTTCATGCTCGCGGATTCGTCGATGATGAACACGATGTCGGCTTTGGGTGCACGCACCGGCCGTGTGAGGCTCCCAGGTGCATACACCGCCGTTCCCTCGGCGGTGACCGTAAGTGTTTCGGCGCCGGATGCGCCCGGGAGCGTGACGGTGACGAAGCCGTCGCTGTCGGTGGCCGCGGTGACGGGCGCGGACCCATCCGCGGACACCGCCAGGGGCCGTCCGCCAATGGCCGCTCCTGTCGAGGAGTCCACGGCGCGCACCGAGACGGTGCGGTCTTCTCCGGTGGCCGACGTGGCGGTGACCTGGAGAATCATCTTGCGGTGCACCGCCGTCAACTCGACGGTGCCGTTCGTGACCCCGCCGTCGCCGTCATCGACGGTGAGGGTGGCGGTGTAGACGCCGGCTTGGCCATAGGCGTGGGGCACGCGTGCGGCGATCGCCGTGCAGCCGGTCACCGTGTCCACGGGCGTGCCGTCACCCCAGTCCCAGGTACACGTCAACGGATCGGCGGCACCACCGGCATCGGAAACCGTGAGCACGCCCGGGGTGATCGGGTCGAGCGCCTGGCCGGACTGAGCCGCCCCGATGTTCAGGACGGGGGCGATGTTGTGCACGACGAAGGTGCGTTCGGTCCAGGGGGTCCACACCCAATCGGCGGTGAGGCCGCGGTAGCGCACGGTGTAGGTGCCCTGATCGGGGAACCGGGCCGAGACCGACGCTGCTGTGGTGGTGGGTTTGGTGTAGTCGAGGTCCCACTCCCAGGCGACGACGGCGGTTCCTGTGGACGTCGCGGTCAGGGTGGTGTGGGTGCCTTCGCCGATGGTGAAGGTGCCGTCGGACTCTTCGGTGGCAACGGTGGCACCCAGCGAGGTCGGGGGCACGCCGGGCACCGTGTAGGTGCCGATCGTCGTGTCGGTCGCGCCGTCGCCGTCGGTGACGGTGAGGGTGATCGGGTAGGTGCCCGGGCCACCGAAGGTGTGGGTGGGGTGTTGTTCGGTCGAGGTGGTGCCGTCACCGAAGTCCCACAGCCAGCTCACGGCCGGTTTGGTGCCGGTGGACAGGTCCACGAATCCGACGTCGGCCGCGCCCCGGTCGGGTGAGTACACCCGGAACTTGTCGACCCGGATGTAGCTCGACCCGTAGCCGTCGTCGACGACGAGGCGCACGAACCGTGCCGCGACCGGAGCGAAGGTGATGACGTGTTCGTCGTTCACGTTCAAGAGTTGGCGGACGGCGACGGTGGTGAAGGACACGCCGTCGAGGGAGGTCTGGATCTTCACGTTGCGGGGCCGCTGGTTCGTGGACCGGACCGAGACCCGGTCAACCGTCGCGACGTCACCGTTGCGGAGCAGCACGGTCAGGTACTGGTCGGTGACCTGGCCGTTGGCGGACAACCACGCCGCAGTGTTCGAGTCCGGCGCGATCGCGGAGGCAGCGAAATAGCCCGGATAGACCGATGACACGTCGGTCACCTGCGCGCCGACACCGCTGCCGTTCGCGACGTTCAACCCGTGGGCTGTCAGGGCTCGCAGCTCGGCCAGGTACAGGAAGTTGCCGGTGCCGTTCAGCCGCAGTTCGAGGTACGCGGCGTCGGTGGGCGTGGCGAGCGGGAAACTCTGGGCAGCGTTGTTCGCCGCCATCGTGTCATCGAGGATCTTGGTCCACGATCCGTCGTCGCCGGTCAGCGACGCGTACACCTCGAAGTCGCCGACGGTGTAGGAATTGCCCGACGAGCGCAGCACGATCGTCGACAATTCATGGGGGCCATCGCCTCCGAGACGCACCCGGATGCGTTGGTCGGTGACCTGTGAATAGGCCGACGACCATTGGGCGGTGCTGTCGGAGAGAATGTTCGACGCGGCCCAGTGGGTGTTGTACTCACTCGTTGCCGACACGATGGTCGCCGGGTTGCCCGAGTCGAGCGACACGATGCCACCGGTGCCGGTGCCGGTGGCCCCGACCGTCGGCACCGACACCTTCGCCAACCGCAGGTAGGCCCCACCGTGGTTGTCGTGCACGGTGAGTTTGACGAATCGGGCCTGTTGCTGGGCGAAGGTGAAGGTTTGGAGTTCGGCATTGCGCTCGAGCGTGGCGTGGTCGATGACGGTGGTTGCCGGGCCGTTCGGGTCTTCTCCGGCGACGAGCGCCACCGTGAACGTCTTGACCGACGTGGTGGCGTTCAGGCCTTGGAGCGCGATCCGGTCGATGAGGTCGCGGCCGCGGCCACCCAGATCGAAGACGATCTCCTGGGGGCTGGTGACCCCGTTCGCCGAATACCAGTGGTTCGTTGACGGCGTGATCAAGTTCGTGACCGGGTAGCCGGCCCATTGCGACACGCCGGTGTCGAGGATGCGTCCCCCGTTGGCCGCGGCGGCCACGTCGATGGACTTGCCGACGGTGTACGCGGCCTTGATCGGTGTAGTCGCGTGGACGACGATCTGACGGGTCGCGCTCGCACTGTTGGTCCCGTCGGACACCACCAGCGTCGCTGTGTAGGTGCCGGCTTCGGTGTAGGTGTGGGTCGCGGTGGCGCCCGTGGCGGTGGCACCGTCACCGAAGTACCAGGTGTGGTCGAGGGCGTCGCCGTCGGGGTCGGTCGAAGTCGAGGTGAACGCGACGTCCAGTGGACTGTTGCCCGAGGACGGGTCGGCGTCGAAAGACGCGACCGGTGGCGCGTTCGGGTCCGGGTCGACCCCGGGGTGCCGGGAGGTCACCTCGCCGCCGACCTGGCCGGTGAGCGTCCCGTCACTGGCGACCAACAGCACGCTCATGATGAAGCCGGGTGGGAAGGTCTTGGTGACCGATTCGCCGGTGGCGGTGGTGCCGTCACCGAAGTACCAGGTGTGGGTGATCGGGTCGCCGTCGGGGTCGAATGACGACGCCGTGAAGGTCTGGGTGAACGGGCCGACTCGGTCGACCCATTGCGGGCTGAACGACGCGACCGGCGCCTGGTTGTCGTCCGGAGGCAGACCGGTGCCCGGGTAGACGGTGATCCACTTGATCGCCTGATCCCATTCGCCACTCGGGTCGGTCGCGACGAGTGACACGCCGTAGGTGCCCGGCGTGGAGAAGGTGTGGGTGACCGTGTTCTCGTTGTCGACCCGGCGAGATCCCGCGATGTCCCAGGTGAGATCCAACGCGTCACCGTCGGGGTCGGTGGCGGCTGAGGTGAACGTGACGGTGAGGGGCGCAGTGCCGGTGAGCGCACTGCCGTCGAATGCCGAGATCGGCGCGTGGTTGACCGGCGGTGCGGGAATCTGGTCCTGTTCGGCGCCTGCATTGTGCGCCATCCACTGCGCGAAACGCTCAAACCCGTCGATCGCTTCGTCCAACAGCGCGCCGTGTTCATTGATCACATCAGCGAGGGTGCGGTTCGGGTCGACGGCTTGGATTGATGCGACCCACGCCGGGTCGTGCCACGCCGCGAGCGCCCGGTCGACGACTTCTTGGGTGATCAGACATTCGTCGTCATCGTTCTTGATGGTGCACGCCGCCAACTCGGCATCCAACGCGGCCTGCTGGTCGGTGGTCAACCCGCTGGTGCGCAGCACGTCGATTTCGGCGAGCACATCGTCCCAGGTTTCACCGGCCGGCAACGTCACGCTCTTCTCAAGCCCCCACGGCTGCGTCACGATGTTGCCCTGGAACGTCTGGAGCAGTCTGAGTTGCTGGTTCATGTTGAACGTGAATGTCGACGCAGCCAATGCCTGTTCATAGGCGGCTTCGTGATCGCCGTCGATGACCGCGCCTTGATACCGCTCGTTCGCGAGCCTGGACGCGTCGCCGTACGCGGCAGCGCGTTCCATGGTCTGGAAATAGCGGTTCGCGATATCGACTTGCCCCGCGGTCAAGCTCGCGTCGGGCACCAACGTGTCGACCGTGGCAAACACCGGGACCGTCGCCGTGTCGTAGTCAAAACGTGGCGGGTCCGCGGAAATGTCGGCGTACATCGAACCGACCCGGCTCGCGAGACCTTTGAACAAGTCCTTCGCTCTTGCTTCGGTCGACTTGACCCCCACCGAATCGAGCCAAAGTCCGGCGCCCGCGGCCATGCCGCCCAACAGCACGCCCGAAAGCCCGAAACCCAGACCCGTGTACATGGACTTCGCGACGTCGTACACCTTGGACGCCGTGTCGTACGCCTGCTCCGCTTCAGTCAAAGGCCCCAGTGTTTTCATGGTGCCTGCCATGTCTTTCCAGCGTTGCAACTCGTTGTCAGCCCACGAACGATCACACGGCCCGCAAGCTTCGACGACAAACGGCTCCGACAGTTCATTCCCCGGAACCGGCGTCTTATTGCCATAAGCGTCCGACGACGTGAGCGCGGGCACCGCCAACAAACGCCACTCTCCCTCGGTCAGCCACGGAGACTTGAGCGGGAAGCCCAGCAGCGTGCCAATGCCGGTGAACGTGCGCGCCTTGCCCCACGCAATATCGCCAACACAGTCCGCCGCACTCGGATTGGTAATCGATGCCAGAACAATGCACACGACTCCACCTTCGAAGTCGGACGTGAGGGTCACATAGAGCGCTTCGTCGGAGTAGAAGTGCCCTTTGGGGAACCCGTCGGCATCCGCGGGGAACAGGTTGTGCAATGCGGCGTCGGCTTTGGGGGCGCGCGGGATCTGCACCACCGCGGTGACGAGGATCATTGTCAGAATTGCGAGCAACGTGACCCGACCGCGTGGACGTCGCCAATTGGTCGGTCGGCGATGAGAGGTCGGCATTTGGGTCGTTCCTTTGTCCGTTCAGCGAAAACAGAACTACTTGGTCGCTACGTAGTATCGAGAACGAGCGCGAACGATGCGCGAACGGAATACGGCAGGCTCGTGAACTGAATCGAATTCAGGATCGACCGGTCATAACCGAGAAAACTCGAACTGGTCAACCAGGTACGCGCGTCGACCTCGATGCCGTCCCGGAACGGTGTCGCTCAATACTCTGCCAAACACCCGAATTGTGGTGCGGCCGGTTTTCGCGTTCAACAGAGCTGCTTTTTGGGTCAGCCGGTGAAAGTGATTGTTGCATCGACAACCGGCTGCACGGTGCTTGGAGTCAATGTGATCATTGCATTTCGCAATGCACTCGAACGGGCCAAGGCGCTCGGTGCCGCAACCACAGCGAACACGCAAAGCGCTGACAGTAAGGTGCCAAGCAGGTGTCGGGTCATCCTTTTTGGTACCAATAGATTCCATCTCCATTTGAGCTGTCGAAGTCGCCAACAACAAGTTGATAAAGGCCATTAATCGACTCCGGGGACATGACGTTGTCATCAACACCGCTCGACGTTCCACAATCCTTGGAGCCCGGCGGGGTCTGGTTAAACAAGCGAACGGATCAATGCGGTCGCCCCCAGGGTGATCACGGTGACACCAGCACCGCAAAGCAAGAGTTGACGCACCCAACGCACCGACACCGTCGGCCAGGTCACTCGAGCCCACACAAACAACAACGACACAACAAACAGTTTGGTCGTGAACACCACAACGCTCACCACATGACGCGTGCCCGGATTGTCCACCGGCCATGGCACCGCGCCACCACCAACAAAAACCGCAACCATCCAACCCGACATGGCCACCACCAATGCCATATCGGCGAGCGACGTCGGTCGGCTCGTCGCATCAACAAATGTGGCGTGCAACGCGAAAACCGCAACCACCGCGAGCCACGGCTGAACCAGCAGCGTCATCACGTTCGCATCGGCCTGTGCCCGCACGATCTCGGTCACAATGCTCGAACCCCACCGCACAGCGACCGCACCCGACACCAGACCAAAAAGTGCCGCCAAGCCGACCCGGGCCACGCTTCGATGCACTATCGCATCCACCAACAACGCCCCCGCCGGCACGAGCACACCCCAAGTCGGTTGCGCGGTCACAAGGCCATTCGACAATGGGACTACCGCACAAATTGCTAACGCACACCCCACGCGCACTCCCAACTGCACGTCGCTTTGACCCCCAGGGGCACCGCGACGTTGCAACGCGACGATCCCTTCAACGATCGGGCGCAACCGAGAACCCTCAGCCCACGCTCGCGACGCGGCTCGCGGCACGAACACCGCTCGTTCGAGCCACCACAAGGCGACGACAAAAGGCATCACGACAGCGAACGTCACAACCAATCCGGCGGCGCTTTGCTGCCAAAACGATGGATGCAAAACCGCAATCACGCTGACGCATCCCAACGAAAAGCGGCGGCCAATGCAATCAGCGATTCGCTAAGCGCAGCGCCATCGTCAACGACGATCGACGCGCACGGCATCGCAGCAACCGCGCGCAGTGCTTGCAATGTTTGCGCATCGCGCACGACGATTACATCGGCCACGCGCACATCATCAACCATCGACACCCCAAGACGCCGCAACCGTGCCCCTTGGGGCGTTGCCAACAACACGGCGATCTGTTCAGTTAACTCAGGCACCGGACACCACAACCGCAAACTTCGACTCCGTGCCCAACCCGTCACACGATGCACGGTGGGTGGAATTCGACCATGTTGATCCAACTGCGAACCCGGTTGCACACTGCGCGCCACAACACGACCAACGAACACCATTACAAAACCGACGGCAAAGAATCCGACCACAGCCAACCAAGGACGGATCATTGGGTTGGGGCCCGCGAGGGAAGAAGTCGCGTGAACAAAGTGATTTCAGGCTAGTCCCACGTCGCGCAATAAGGGCATTTTACGGCCCTGGAAACCACTTTGGGTTCTCACGGTAATAGCTTCTCCCAGAGCCAGGTATCCCACTAATCCACCGCTCAAATTTGAAGTGCGGAGCAATGATGTCTCCACGTGGCAACCGATGAGGCGCATCATCGAGATGCGCGCGAACGAACACCGAACCGCGGCTTCCCGAGCACCGCTGGCTACATTGACCACCGCACGGGTTGCTCCTCGGTGCTGCTCAGCGATGCGGTCACAGCTGTCATCACCAAACGGGTTGTTCGCGCAAACATCTTCCCATGCTCACAATCCCAGCGAGCCTGATCGACTCACCGGGTCGTTCCCCGCGTAGCCATACCTGTTCCCGGTGACCGTGAACAGCGGGTCTGGGGTGGTGAATTGGGCGGTGGTGGGGTCGTAGTAACCAACCACCCCAACATTCATCTGACCAGTAACACCGAATTTGCCCGAGGTGCCCTGGGCATTCGCCGGTGAGAAGCCGCGACGCGAACCCGGCGGGAACCTAAAACGCGCGAACGCGTGCTTTCACGAACACCCGGCTCCACATCGACGCGTCCCGAAGGCCTCGTGCCGATCATCGTCGACACCACGATCGGTGGCTTTCCGCGTGAAGCTCAGGGCACGAGGGTGAACCCTGGGGTGTGGGTCGGCCGCACGACATGGAAGTGTCGACGATCGAGTGTGGCGATCTCCGTTGCCGTGTGCCGTTCAGCGATAGCAATGAGCGAAGCGTCGGTGCCACCCAGATGCAAGCTCGCATACTCCGTGACGAGTTCTTTTATCCTGACCCAGTCTTGTCCGGTGAGCGACTCGACGACAAGGTCTCCGTCGATCACAGACTGATAAAGCGCTGTCTCAGCATCAACACCAAGTTCACGCTCAATCAGATACGCAGCTTCTGCAACTACCATCGCAGTAGTCACAAATGGCCCAAGCTCGTCGCTGAGTAACGCTGCGCACTCGCGATGCGCACGGTCGGTTGTGTCCGCGCCGGCGACGATGACGCTGGTATCGACGATCAACACGTGGAGGGCTCAGTCGCGTCCGAATCCATCGGCAAGTAGCTCGTCGACCCGATTGGAAATCCCACCCTTCGAAGAACCGACCGCAACGAACGCAGGTCGACGGCGACCAGTCCGCTCGGAAGCGTGACCGGCAGGCAACGCATTGGCCAGTTCGGCGACAACGACATCGACACTGATCCCGCGTCGTGTCGCTTCAGCTTGAAGACGGCTGAGCACCTCATCGGAAAGTTCGATCGTCACCGGCATGACCTCCAGTGTAGAACCCGCAGGTGACACTCGAGGGTGAGAATCACGAAACGAAAACCCGTCGCAGCCCCGGACGCGAGAGAGTCGCCTCGCGGTTCTCAAAATCAACAAGGAGATTTTTAGAAAGCAACAACACCACGACACCGACCGTGAACCGCAACCCGACCCGACCGGTAACCCTCACGCCACCCACGCAGGGAAAAGCCCTCGGGTTCTACTTGCCCAAAGCGATCAGTTGTGGCAAAGCGTGATGGGTGAGGTTGGTCACCGGCCCTGGCGCGACCCCAAGACCAATCACCATGATGAACGCCACAACCAACGCCAACTTCGCACTCGCTGGAATTTCGATGCGGGCGATGGCTGGTGCATCATCATCGGCAGGTGAATACATCGCAATCACCACCTTGAGGTACAGGTACGCTGCGATCACCGCCGTCACCATTGCCACCAATGCCAGCGGCCACGAACCATGCTCAACCGCAGCCAGTATCGCCTCAAACTTGGCAACAAAACCGACCGTGAGTGGCACCCCAGCCTGCGCGAACAAGAAGATCGCAAGCAGAAACGCGAGCGCCGGTTCACGTGCCGCAATCCCGCGGTAGTCATCCAGTGAATGATGACCATCGCCACGACGGCCAAGCAACGCCACCACACCGAAACTGCCTAACACCATGAACGTATAGCCAGCCAGATAAAACAGTGCCGCTGACACACCATCATCTGAAGCACTCTGCAGCGCCAGCAAAATGAACCCAGCGTGATTGATCGACGAATACGCGAGCAAACGTTTCACATCGGTCTGTGCGAGCGCGACCACCGCACCGACAATCAACGTCAACACCGCGATCACATAGATCACCGGCTGCCAATCAAGACGGTAATTAATAAACGACGTCGTGAACACTCGCAAGAACCCGACAAAACCCCCAACCTTGACCGCCGAAGCCATAAAACCAGACACCGGCGTCGGCGCCCCTTGATACACATCAGGCGTCCAGTTATGGAACGGCACCGCCGCAACTTTGAAACCGAAACCCACAATCAACAGCATCATGCCCGCCAACAACATGATGTCATTCGCAAACATGTTGGCCGCCAAATAGTCGGCGATCGTCGCCAAATGTGTCGACCCGGTCGCGCCATAAATCAATGCGATGCCGTACAAGAAGAACGCGGATGACATGCCACCCAAAATGAAGTACTTGAACGCAGCCTCACCAGAACGTGCACGGCGAGTATGAATACCAGCCAACACGTACACCGCGATCGACATGATCTCAAGCCCAAGAAATAACACGATCAAATCGTTCGCTGCACCCATGATGACGGCACCTGTCGCGGACAACAGCAACAGCACGTAGGGCTCAATACCAACGAGATCCTCACGCACCAAATATCCGTCGATAAACAACACCGACAAGAACAACGCGGCACACACCACAAACGCCACAAACATTGAGAAACCGTCGATACCGATCATTCCCGCAACCGTCGTAAACGCACCGTGGTCTTGCACCTTGTGCCACTGCGGAATTGCCGAGGCCCCCGCAACTAGCGCAATCAATGCAGCAAACGGCCCGTAGAAACGGCGGGCTTTCGGGCCACGCAACAACGAGCCCGCAACCAGCAACACCAATGCGCCACCCGACAAGATCAGAATTGGCGCGAGCGCCGCCCACGAAACGTCAGGCAAATCAAGCTTGTGGATCGGCGGTTGCGCCGCGAACAACGAAAACATCACTTGCCCGCCTCCACATTGTGCGTCAGTTGCTGATGCACCTGAACATGCGTGACCAAACGATCAACGCTCGGTTCAATGCGCTCCAAAAGCGGACGAGGATACAAACCAATGAACACGACAATCACCGCAAGTGGAATCATGACCCCGATCTCCGACCAGCGCAGATCCTTCACCTTCTCATTCTCCTCATCGGGCATACCGTGAAACACCTGCTGGAACGCCCACAGCAAATACACCGCAGACAAAATCACACCCGTCGCGGCAACAACCGTCCACCACCGGCGAGTCTCAAATGAACCGACCATGATGAGGAACTCACCAACAAACCCGTTCAAACCCGGCAAACCGATCGAAGCGAACGTCATGAAAATGAACAGGCCAGCCAAAATTGGTGCGCCTTTTTGCATACCACGAAGCTCCGCGAAAATGCGCGTGCCACGACGGGTCTGAATGAACCCGACCAGCAAGAACAATGCGGCAATCAAGATCCCGTGGTTCACCATTTGCAACACGGCACCCGACACGCTCACCTTGGTAATCGCAAACAACCCGAGACCAATGAAACCAAGGTGTGCGACCGACGAATAGGCCACCACACGCTTGAGATCTTTTTGCACCGCAGCCATCGCCGCACCATAAAGAATGCCGATCACACCCAAGGTGACCAGGCCCGGTCCGAACCATGCGGCCGCTTCGGGAAACAGGTACAGACCAAAGCGCAACAGCCCGTACGCCCCAAGTTTGGCCATCACACCAGACACCAAAATCGAGCCCGAAGTCGGGGCTTCGGTGTACGTGTCAGGCAGCCACGTGTGGAACGGGAACAACGGCATCTTCACCGCAAATGCAATCGCAAATCCGGCGAACAGCCAACGCCCGGTGGTCTTAGCGATCTCATTCGAGTTTGCGAGCGTCACCAGATCAAAGGTCATCTGCCCCGTCGCGTGACTGTTCAAGAACACCAGCACGATCATCGCAACCAGCATGAACGCTGACCCGAACATCGTGTACAAAAAGAACTTCATTGCAGCAGGCCGACGGCCCGGGCCACCCCACGTGATGATCAAGAAATACATCGGCGCTAAGACCAGTTCGAACATCACGAAGAACAAGAACACGTCCAAGCTCAAAAACGCACCCAAACAACCAAACTCGAGGAGCAGAATCCACGCGGCGAATGCTTTCGCGTCACGTTGCTCTCCTGCACCAAGCATCGCAATGGGGACTAACAACGCGGTGAGCGCAACCAGCCACAACGAAATGCCATCCACGCCCAGATGCCACGAAATGTTCCATTGTTTGAGCCACACCACCCGATCAATGAACTGGAAACCGTTCGCATGATCGAGCGCGTTCGGACCGGTCGTTGCAAGATGCGGATGAACCTGGAACTGGATGACGAGGTACACCGCGAGTGCAAACGTGCCCATGGCAAAAAGCAACCCTGCAGCGCGGGCAGAACCAGCCCGGCGGTTCGGGATCAGACCGACAACGGCTGCGCCAATCGCGGGCAACACCACGAGCGCGGTTAACAGTGGAAATGATGAGGATTCAGTAGCGGCAAGCATCTAAAACGAAGCCCGGTAGTAGACGAAAGCAAGAAGGCACGCCGCACCGACCGCAAGGCCAAGGGCGTAGTTCCGGACATAGCCGGTTTCAAGACGGCGAACCTGACCTGCGCCAAGTTGCAAGAGCCGGCCCGTTCCATTGACGATGCCGTCAAGGAAACCACGTTCGAACGTGGTGGCCAACCAATTCGTGGCCCGGGTCACGGGGCCGCCCATGAACGCGGAGACCGTCGAATCAATGCGCCACGCTTTGAGCAAGATATCCGGCTCATACTTGAGCTGCTCGTCACGTGTGGACGTGTTCTTTTGGTAGATCAGATAGCCCAAACCAAGGCCCACCGCGGTGAGCGCAACGGCAACCAACTCAAGGCCGATTTCCAGCGTCGTAGGAATGTGCCAGGTGATTTGACCAAGGTGCACTGAAGGTTCCAGCCAATGTTCCAAGATCTGGAACTTGTCACCGAAAGGCAAGTTCAACGCACCAAGCACCACCGCCCCCACCGCAAGCAGGATCATCGGATACGTCATGATCTTGGGTGCTTCGGTCGGTTTGACCGGCGCACCATGTTCAACATGATGTGGCGCACCCGGGCCAACCGGCAGCGGGTTGCCGTTCGCGTCAACGGTTGCATGACCATGGTCGTGCGCATGTTCGCTGTTCGGATCAAGCTCGGTCCAACGCTGTTGCCCAAAGAACGTCAACACAACTTCACGGGTCATGTAGTAGGCGGTAAGGAGTGCGGTGACGACCCCCACACCCCACAGCAGCGGTGACTTGTGCCAGGCGAAACCAAGAATGTCACCTTTTGACCAGAAACCCGAGAACGGCGGCACACCCGCGATCGCCAACCAGGCGATCACAAACGTCATGCCGGTGATCGGGAAAAACTTCCACAACTTGCCGTACCAAGTCATGTCTTGTTCATTGTTCATGCCATGAATGACCGCACCGGCACCCAAGAACAACAACGCCTTGAAGAATGCGTGCGTGATCATGTGGAAGATCGCCGCCACATAAGCACCCGAACCAACCGCCAATACCATGTAGCCAAGTTGCGACACGGTTGAGTACGCGAGCACCTTTTTGATGTCACGCTGTGACACCGCAATCGTCGCGGCCAAGAGTGCGGTTGCCGCACCCACACACGCAATCGTGGTCGCAACCCAAGGGTCAGCCATCGCAATGAGCGGGTTGATGCGCACCAGCAGATAGACACCCGCGGTCACCATCGTTGCCGCGTGCATCAAAGCCGAGACGGGTGTCGGACCGGCCATCGCGTCAGGCAGCCACATGTAAAGGGGCAACTGGGCAGACTTTCCGGCCGCCCCAAGGAGCAAGAAAATCACAATCGCAGAGATCGTGGTGGCCTCAACGCCAGACATATTGGCGAAGATCGTTTGATAATCGAACGTGCCAAAAGCGAGGAACGTGAAGAACATGGCGACGAGGAAACCCCAGTCCCCGACGCGGTTCGTGATAAACGCTTTCTTACCGGCAGAGGCGTTTTCGTTGTCTTGGAACCAGAAGCTGATTAACAGGTACGACGCGGCACCCACGCCTTCCCAACCGAGGAACGTCATGAGCATCGATGAGCCCGTCACCAAAATCAGCATCGACATGGCAAAGAACGACAAGTAAATAAAGAACTTCGAGAAGTCCGGGTCGCCTTTCATGTAGCCGATCGAATACATGAAGATCACCGACGCGACCAGCGTTACGAACAGACACATCGTCACCGACAACGGGTCGACCAGGAACGCCAAATCAACATGGAAGTTGCCCACCGCAATCCAGGTGAACAGCTTTTGGACATAGGAGCGCTCTTCGCCGTGCATGGAGCGCAAACCAATCCAGGTACACACCGACGCAATGAACGCGCCAACCATGCCCGCGACCGCAACCCAACCCGCAGCAGGCTCACCCAAACGTCGACCGAACGCAACCAAGATCACGAACGCCGCAATCGGCAACGCGGGCACCAGCCAAATGGCATGTACCAACGTGGGCACTTCTGGTGCGACACTCCCGTGTGCGAGAAGAGACAGAGATGAAAATTGCACGATCAGTAGTCCTCGCCTCAGCCCTTGAGCAGATTCATGTCGTCGGCTGTTGCTTCCGGTCGGCGGCGCAGCAACGCCACGATGATTCCAAGACCAACCACCACTTCAGCAGCGGCAACCACCATCACAAAGAACACGGTGACCTGGCCGCCAATGTCATTGAGTTCATGGGCGATTGCGACAAACGAAAGGTTTGCGGCATTCAACATCAATTCGATGCACATGAACATGACGATCGGATTGCGGCGCACCAACACGCCAGCGACACCAATCGTGAACAAAATGGCGCTGAGCCCCAAGTAGGCACCGACGCCCACGGTTGCAAGCATCATGAGGCGGGCTCCTCCTCGGGTGTTGCTTCCACAATCGGAGTTGACAACGCGACAACCGGCTCGTTGGCGTCAACAAGGCTTTCATTGCGACGCACCCGACGGGTCAACGCCACCGCTCCGACCACACCGATGACCAGCAGTAACGACGTAATCTCGAAAGCGAACAGATAGTCGGTAAAGAGAATTTTGGAAATATCGAACACGTTCTCGGCACGCGATCCGATCTTGCCCGTTGACGACTTGGCACCGGTGATCGTGCCTTTGATCACCGCGAACAACAGGCCCGCACCAACCACAATCGCCAAACCAATCCCAGCCCAACGTTGCCCAACCAACGCGTCAGAGCGCAGATCGTCAAGCTGATCAACCCCAAGGAGCATGATCACAAACAAGAACAGCACCACGACCGCACCTGCATACACAATCACTTGCACGGCTGCGAGAAAATCGGCTTGCAAATTCAAGAACAGCACGGCGACACCAAAAAGTGTGGCCACCAAACTCATCGCCGCATACACGGTGCTGCGCGAGAGCACCACACCGAGCGCACCTGCGAGCACGATGAGCGCGCCGACCGCAAAAATGATGGTTTCCATCATGCGTCACCACCACCCTCACCCGATGGCAACGACCAATCGCGCGGTTCACGCTGTGATGCCGCAAAAATCTCTTGGGCCTTACCCGGGATCACTTCGCTGTGCATGAAGTCCGGCTCACGATCCGGATCGTCTTTGACGTCCTGGGTCGCTTCGGGAGCACGCACGCCATAGCCCAACTCGGCTTGCCAGGCGACTTTGCCGACATAATTCGCGTCACCCGCCGGTGCGGTGGCACGCATCCACGCGGATGAGTGCTGATCTTCGCCCTCACGCCAATCTTCCCACGGCAACTGCTGGGGTTTACCGGTGTGCTCATCAACGAGCAGTTCGTTACGGGTATAAATCGCGTCGTCACGATTCGTGAACGAGAACTCAAAAAGTTTCGATTCGGTGATCGCCTCGGTCGGGCATGCTTCGACACACATGTCGCAGTGAATGCACCGCAAATAGTTGATTTCATAAATGAAACCGAAGCGTTCACCCGGCGAGTTCGGGTTCGACGGATCGTTGTCGGCGCCACGAACATAAATGCATTTCGCCGGACACACACCTGCGCACAGTTCACAGCCGATGCACTTTTCCATGCCGTCGGCATACCGGTTGAGCACGTGACGACCGTGAATACGGATCGGCTTTTCACGCTTTTCTTCCGGGTACGACGTCGTCACCCGCTGCTTCTTGCCCTGCTGGGCAAACGAAACCAGAAAACCTTTCAGATAGCCCATGCGCACATCTCCTCAGACAAACAGGTACGCATCATTCGAACCCTTCCACGATCTCGCGTTGCGCACGGCCCACCCGCATCGCCGCGGACAACAATCCCGATACTCCAAGCAGCGCGAGCACCGCAATGGGCACGACAATCAACAGATTCCAGCCGCGGTCGTCGCCAATGCGCACCGCCGCAAGCAACAACAACCATCCCAGCGACAACGGAATCAACAACTTCCAACCGAGGTCCATGAGCTGGTCGTAACGCAACCGTGGCAACGTGCCCCGAATCCACACCAACACGTAGAGCAACACGAGCATCTTGCCAAAGAACCACACCAGACCCCAGATCCAAGCAGGGCCCGGCCCGTACAAACCATTGGGGCCACCGAGGAACAAGGTGGTGACGATCGCAGCCAAGGTGATCGCGTTCATGAACTCGGCGAGATAAAAGATTGCGAACCGGAACGACGAATACTCGGTGTTGAACCCACCGGTCAGTTCTTGTTCGGCTTCGATGATGTCAAATGGCGGCCGTGAGTGCTCGGCAAGTGACGCAATGAAATACACAATGAAGGGCACCAGACCGGTCACCCAAATGTTCCATGACCAGGTGTGTTGGGCGGCGACAATCCCTGACGTGGTGATCTGACCGGTCACCAAGAACACGGTTGCGAGCGACAGACCAAGGGCCGCTTCGTACGACACCATTTGGGCCGATGCCCGTACACCCGACAACAACGGGTACTTCGAACCCGATGACCAACCGGCAAGGAGTACCCCATAGACCGCAATGGAACCCATGGCCAACACAAACAACATGCCCACCGGGGGATCAACGAGTTGCAAGCGCGTGTCGTGCCCAAAGATGTGAACAATGCCGCCCTTGCCCGATGAGAAATCACCACTCAGGGGCACCACCGCGAAGGTGAGGAACGCGGGCAGTAGCACCAAATACGGGGCGAGTCGGTACATCACCCGATCGGCTTTGTTCGGAATGATGTCTTCTTTGATCATCAACTTGACGCCATCGGCCAAGGTTTGGAGCAACCCGAACGGCCCGGCCCGGTTTGGACCGATCCGGTTTTGCATGTCACCGATGATCTTGCGTTCAAACCAGATCATCAACATGACCGCAACAAGGAGCAGCGCAAACGTGATGAACGTTTTCACGATCACGAAGAGCACCACGACCAGACCGACGTGGCCCGAGTTAAAGAGGGGATCATTCGCGAGAATCACGACACGGTCTCCACATGCACGTCGGTTACCGACCGGTCCGGTTCAACAAGGGTCAATGCGCCACCGGTTGCCGCATCATGCACGAACGCCACAACGCCTTTGGGCACGCCATCGTCAACCACGGCGGGCACCAAGAGTTGGCCGCGTGATCCACTGACTTTGACCGTTGCACCGGACTCCACACCAAGACGGGCCAGGTCGGCAGAGTTGAGCCGAGCGCAGCCTTCGCCTGCGGGTGTTGCGAGCGGTGCGAGGTGCGCTGCTTGGGCCACGAGGGTGCCTTGGTCATACATCTTGCGGGTCACAACCAGATGGAACGAATACGCGTCGAGTGTGGGAATGCTCAACTCGGGCATGACTGGGAGCGCATCCACCGGTGCTGGTTCTTCAACCGGGGCCGCATCCGCGTTGGTAGCCGACTCGTTGTCACTTGCCGTTGAAGCTTCGGTCGCCTCGGTATTGTCGTCCGTTGCACTGTCTGTTGATGCGGTGTCATCTGCGGACGCATCGTGGGCAGCCTCGTCAATTGCCAGAGCATCGTCCACAACAACAGGCAACGGGAACACGACCCCATCAGGTGTTTCGTCAAGTACCGCCTCGTTCAAACCTTCGTGTACGGCCGATGTGCGTGCAATTGCAGCACGAATGTCATCCAGGCCATCAACACGCAAATCTGCACCCATCGCCAACGCCAACTCGGCGGCAATCACCCAGTCCGCGTGCGCGTTGCCCTTGGGTGTGACCGCTTGCGCAACACGACTGACACGACCCTCAAGATTCGTGGTCGTACCATCTTCGGCACCAAAACCCGAAGCAGGCAACACAATGTGCGCCTGTCGATTCGATTCGTTCGCAAACAAGTCGACCGAAATGAGCGTGCCAACTTTGGCCAATGCACGCGTCGCCAAGTCACGATCGGCGAAATCCGCGATCGGATCTGCACCAAGCAAAATCAGCGTGTCGATCTGGCCGTCGACTGCCGCATGCAAAATGCCTGCCGTGTGCAGGCCTCGTACATCAGGAAGCTCATTTGCCGCTACACCCCAACCCGCAGCAACGTGTGCGCGGCCCGCATCCAAGGTGACACGACCAGGCAGATAGCCGGGTGTCAAACCCATGTCGAGCGCGCCGTACACGTTTGCGCGACGTAACGTCGTCAAGAAGGTTGCCTGATTGTTTGCCGCATGAATGGACAGTGCAACTGCTTTGGTCACATCGGCTGTTTCTGCCAACGACTGGCGACCAAGCACCACCCGCAATGGGGAGGCCGAACCAAGCAGCGACTGGGCAGTGCCAAACGTGTTCGCATCAATACCCTCGGGTGCACTGGCCCCGGTCAACAGCGCCGAAACGAGGGCGGCTTCACTACCAGGACGCACCCGCAGTGACGCGGCGGCCAGTTCGGTCAGCCCGGTTTGCGTTGCTGAAACCTCAATGATTTTGGCGTGATCCCACACCGCCGCGTGACGCAGACGCAGATACAACACGCCGAGTTCTTCTTTGGGATCATTCGCGACGACGAGAATGGTCCCACCGGGCGCACACGTTTCGTTGATCGTCGCCCGCGGAAGTCCAAAGACAAGCGCCGGATCGATTCCGTCGCCAAGTTGTGCATCGACGTTGTCGGTGCCGATAATCCCTTTGGCAAGCTTCGCCCAAACAAACTGGGCCTCGTTCGTCAGGTTTGCGCCACCAATGATGGCCACACGATTCGAGTTGGCTGCACCCTTGATTGCTTTGGCGGCCCGGTCGAGCGCGTCGTTCCACCGCAGCGGAGCAAGCGGTGCCTGGCTATTCGCGCGAGCCAATGGTTCGACAAGCCGGTCGCCGCGTTCGAACGCTTCAAAACCAAACCGGCCTTTGTCACACATCCACGACCAGTTGACCGCTTCTGAATCCACACCATTGAAACGCAGCAACTCATCACGCGACACGTCAACCACGATGCGACAACCCACCGAACAACCCGTACACGTTGACTCAACCTGTTGCAGATCCCACGGGCGTGCCTTAAACCGGTACGGCGTTGAGGTCAACGCTCCAACCGGACAAATCTGCACCGTGTTCCCGGAGAAATACGAAGCAAACGGATGCTCAGGGAATGTGTTGACTTCGGTCGTATTGCCCCGGTTCTGGAAATGAATCAGCGGATCGCCCGCAACTTCCTTGGAGAATCGAGTGCAGCGATCACACAGAATGCAGCGTTCACGGTCGAGCAGCACCAAATCAGACACGTTGATCGGTTTGACGTTGTGTCGCTTTTCTTCGACATACCGGCTCTCACCCGGACCATGGGACATCGTCTGGTCTTGCAACGGGCATTCGCCGCCCTTGTCGCATACCGGACAATCCAACGGATGGTTGATCAACAGAAATTCAAGCACACCCTCTTGGGCTTTGACCACCGTCTCGGTTTTCGTTTCGACGGTCATGCCATCGGTGCATTCGATCATGCACGACGGTTGCAACGCCGGGCCACGACCCGTGTCGATTTCGACCAGACACATGCGACACATGCCCACCGGGTTCATCCGGTTGTGCCAGCAGAAGCGAGGGATGTACACGTCGTTGCGTTCAGCAGCAGCGATCACGAGTTCGCCCTTGGACGCGTCAATACGTCGACCGTCAATGGTGACCGACACGGTGGATACGTCAGGAGTTTCGCTCACTGCACACCCCCTGTGGTCACGCCTGGTTTCGTCAAATACGCCTTGCCGTTGATGGGCACACTCACCTCGAATGACGTTCCCAAATACCGTTCGAACTCTTCAGGGAACCGGCGGACCACACTCGCCACCGAAGGTGGGGCCGATGGGCCAAGCGGGCAAATCGTCGTCTGCTTGGGCGGCCACGTGATCCCCGGGGAAATGTTGTCGCACACGTCAAGCAACAAGTCGACGTCTTCACGGCGACCTTGGCCTTCGATGATGCGATCCAAGATGCGTTCCATCCAGGTCGTGCCTTCACGACACGGGGTGCATTTCCCGCAGGACTCGTTTGCGAAAAATCGCACAAGCGATCGCGAAGCTTTGACCACGTCGGTTGTTTCGTCCATCACCACGATCGCACCCGAACCTAACATCGACCCTGCATCGCCGACCGCTTTGGTTTCAAGTGGCAAATCAAGATGCTCTTCAAAGAACCAAGGCGACGACGCACCACCAGGAATGAACGCTTTGATTGCTCGGTCACCACGGATGCCACCACAGTGCCCGTAAATCAGATCACGAAATGTCGTGACGCCGAACTCAACCTCGTGCACGCCTGGGTTCTTCACATGGCCCGACACTGCGAATAGACGCGTTCCCCGTGACGTTTCGGCACCCATTGCATGAAAAGCTGCTGCACCATTGTTCATGATCCATGACAGGTTCGACAGCGTCTCAACGTTGTTTACCACCGTGGGTTGCAAGTACAAACCCTTCGCAGCCGGGAAGAACGGTGGCTTGAGCCGCGGCATACCCCGGTTGCCTTCGAGACTTTCAATCAGCGCGGTTTCTTCACCCACGATGTAGGCACCCGCACCCCAATGCAACACCACGTCAATGGAATAGTCGGTGCCCATGATGTTCTTGCCGACATATCCGGCCGCGTACGCCTCGTTGAGTGCCGCACCCAAACGCTCATGGGCGAACGCCATTTCACCACGGCAATACAAGAACGCCTGGGCACAACCAATCGCGTAACACGCAATCAAAATGCCTTCGATGAGCTGATGCGGATCGCGTTCCATGAGAATGCGGTCTTTATAGGTGCCCGGCTCGGATTCGTCACCGTTCACCACTAAATAACGCGGCCACACACCCGGAGGACAAAAACCCCATTTGACGCCCGCTGGGAAACCCGCACCACCACGGCCAAGCAGCGATGCTTCTTTGACTTCGTCAATCACTTCAGTGGGCGATTTCGACAGCGCCTTGCGCAAACCGGCGTAGCCACCGGTTGCCTCGTAGCGGGCAATCGTGTGGGCATCATCGTGCGCAGCGAGGCGACCCGTGACGACCTGAGGGACTTCGTTGATCGTCATGACCCACTCCCAGCAGCTTCAGCCGCTTCGCGATGGCGACGGATCCACACGGGTTCTTCAGACCCAATCACCGGCGCTGGTCCGTTGGCTTTGTCTTCGGGGATGTGCTGGCGAAACTCACGGCGGGCGAGCGTGCCATGTGCAGGAATTTCTGCGTCGAGTGCACCGCTGCGCAGTTGTGTGACCAGTCCATCGAAATCTTCGTCGGTGACCCGATACCGGTAACGGTAATTCACCTGCAAACAAGGGGCTTCGGTACACGCGGCTTGACATTCGGCACGCTCCAACGTGATCGAACCGTCCGCAGTGGTCGAACCCGCTTTGATCCCGAGCGTGTCTTCGGCGTGTGCGATGAGATCATCGGCACCCATGATCGAACAGGCCACACCCTGGCAGATGTTGACGAGATACTTGCCAACCGGTTCACGCTTAAACATTTCGTAGAACGTGCACGTACCGAGCACCTCGGCTGGGGTCACCCCGATGAGTTCGGCCAAATGCACCATTGACTCGTCGGTCACCCAGCCGTTCTGTTCTTGCGCAAGATGCAACAGCGGGATCAGCGCAGACTTTGGCCGGGGATACCGGGCAATGATCTCTTTGGCCAGTTCGGTGTTCTGTGGGTTGAGACGGCTCATCGGTCAACCTCCCCGAGCACCGGGTCAACCGAAGAAATAATCGCGACCGTGTCCGCGATCGTGCCTTGATACATCATGTGAGGCAAACATTGCAGGTTGATGAAACTCGGTGGCCGCCACCGCATACGCCACGGCTTGCCGGAACCATCGGAAACCATGTAACAACCCAATTCACCACGCGGTGACTCAACCGCCGCATACGCTTCACCCGCGGGTACGTCGATACCGTTCGTGAACAGTTTGAAATGGTGGATGAGTGCTTCCATTGATTCGTCAATACGTGCCCGAGGCGGCGGCGTGATCTTCTTGTCTTGCACCCGGTAATCACCTTTGGGCATGACCTTGATCACCTGGCGCAGAATGCGAATTGATTCGCGCATTTCGTGGAATCGCACGGCGTATCGGTCGAAGCAGTCGCCGTACTGGCCGACAATCACATCAAAATCAACCTGGTCGTAGGCGAGGTACGGTTGGTGTTTCCGCAAGTCCCAGGCATAACCCGTTGCTCGCAATATTGGGCCGGTCACCCCAAGAGCGAGCGCCTCATCTGCGGTGATTACCCCAACACCTTGGAGTCGTTCTTGCCAGATCGGCTGATTGGTGAGCAGCACGTCGTACTCATCCAAGCGACGCTCAAGGTCATCAAGAATCTCGGTGAGCCGCTTCGACCAGCCATCAGGGAGATCCGCGGCCGTGCCACCCACGCGAATGAAGTTGTGGTTCATCCGCACACCGGTGACCATCTCACAGAACCGCAAGAGTTCTTCCCGGTCGCGGAACCCATAGAGCATCATCGACACTGCGGCAAGGTCCATGCCGTTGGTGGCAAGGAACGTGGCGTGACTCACGAGACGCCCAACTTCGCTGAGCAACATGCGAATCCAAATCGCCCGTTCCGGTAACTCAACGTCCAAAAGGCGTTCGGCTGCCATCGCGTAGGTGAGCTCGTTGAACAGCGGCGACAGATAGTCCATGCGGGTCACGTTTGTCGCACCCTGCACGTAGGTCAGTTCTTCACCGGTTTTTTCCATACCGGTGTGCAAATACCCGACGATTGGTTTCACTCGCAGGGCACGTTCGCCCTCGAGTTCGACCATGACGCGCAACACACCGTGCGTGGACGGATGCTGCGGGCCGATGTTCAACACGGTCGTGTCGTCTTGATCGGGGGCACGGTCCGCGAGAATCGCCGCGTCCGCCTCTGACAGGCGCATAACCGAACCTGATTCGCGTAACGCCTCGATCCCGGTCACCACGTCGCGTGGCTGGAGCTTTTGCGTTCCTTCATCGGTGAGTGCGGTGTTGCTCATCGGGCCGGTGCTCCTTTGAACTGCACCGGAATACGCCCCACCGAATAGTCCTTGCGCAGTGGATGACCTTCCCAGTCTTCGGGCATAAGCACACGGGTCAAATCAGGGTGATCGTCAAAGGTGATACCGAACATGTCGAACGTCTCACGTTCCATCGCTTCGGTACCCGGATGCAACTTGAACAACGACGGACAACTCGGGTCATCTGCTGGAACCTGGACTCGCAAGCGAATGCGCGTACGCTCTGCGTGGTTGATCAGGTTGACGATCACTTCGAACCGCTCACCCACAACACCGTCGGGCAACCCACGATCAGCGTCGTAACCCAAGTAGTCAACACCAAAAGAGTCAGTGCACTGGCGGTACCCGTCTTTACCCAGCGCGGTGACAACTTTGCGGAGCTTGTCGCGCGAAACGTGCAACACATCTTGGCTATGGCTGACCGTCAGTGGGCAGTCATGCAACAGTGGCTGCTCAACAGCTGGCTCTTGCGTGGCTTCAACGTCGTCGCTCATTGGTTGCGAACCCCAGAAAGCTGCACCGGTGTCGCCCGCGACGAGGGCTGCATTTCAATATGGACTCCTGCGCCACCGCCATTTTCTTCGCGGCGGGCGAAAATCTCATCACTTCGAATCAAACCGTGCAACGTCACGATCGCATGGATCAACGTTTCGGGGTTTGGCGGACAACCCGGCGCATACACGTCAACGGGAATGACTTCGTCAACACCTTGCACAATCGCGTAGTTGTTGAACATGCCACCCGTCGATGCACACACACCCATCGAGATCACCCATTTGGGCTCGGTCATCTGGTCGTAAATGTTGCGCAGCACGGGGGCCATCTTCTGGGAGACACGACCCGCGACAACCAAAATGTCCGCTTGGCGCGGGGATGCACGAAACACCTCCATACCAAAGCGTGCAAGGTCATAGTGCGGCCCACCGGCGGCCATCATCTCGATCGCGCAACACGCGGTGCCAAAGGTGACACCCCAACTTGAGCGGTAGCGCACCCAGCGAAGAAAGTCTTCGAGTTTGCCGGTCAGAAAGTTGTGCTCAATGCCTTCAAGGCCGAGATCTTTGATGTTTGCGAGTTGTCCCATCAGGCAGCCACCTCACGTGACGGGTCACGACCCTCAAGGCCAACAAGGCGAATTCCATCTGCTTCGTTCATGTGCTCAAGCGCAACCGACGGGCGACGCACGAGGTCGGCTGGACCCCAGTCAAGTGCACCGTGGGCGAGCAGAAACACGAGGCATGCAATCACGGCAAGCGAAAACACGATCATCTCAATGAGCCCAAACAACCCGAGAGACCGGTACATCAACACATAGGGGTACAAGAAGATAACTTCAACATCGAACACGATGAAGATCAGCGCGACCAGGTAAAAACGCACCGGAAAGCGCTTTGGCGGATCAACCTCAGGCACGATCCCGCACTCGTAGGGTGCGTACTTTGCGTTGTTGATGTTGCGCGGGCCTAAGAAGCGCGCGAGGGCGATCTGACCCGATGCGAAACCAATCACAAGCACCGACAGAGCGAAGATCGGCAGATACTGCGCCATGTCGATCAGCCCTTACTTTCCGCGAGTTCGGCGAGACGCCGGTTCTCCATGCCTTCCTTGTCGCGACGGTGCAGGCTGTAAGCGAGGATCAAGAACATGATCAAGCTGAGCGTTCCGAAAGCGAAAGCAGGTTGACGTACCGCACCAAGGTCACGGACCAACAACACGTTGATGACCGGTTGGTTCGGGTCGGGAACCGCACGGGGCGGCGGTTCACCAGGGAGAGCCGTTTGCGCAATGGCTGGGCGAAGCTGCACAACCGCGTAATGCGGCGGATTATCTGCGCCGAACCACATCGCGGTGGTCTTGATGCGGTTCGCAACCCGTGCTGCAACCGAGTCGTTTGCACGACCGGGTTTCCCGCCGCGTTCAAAGACCGTACCGACGATCAGATCTGACGAGGAGTTGAACTTGAGCGTGTTATAGCCATTCTCAGCCAAGTAGCTTGCCGCGGTTGCGGAAGAATCACCATAGGTTCCTTGTGCACTTGAGACAATCGACCAGCCGTTCAATTTTGGAGCCAGCGATTTGGCAACAGAAGGATCGGCTTGCACAACATCACCCATCGTCGGGGTTGCCGAACGGCCCTTCATGGCCTCTTGCACAAGCTTATTTGTTTCCAAATACTGCAACGGCGTCTTTGGTAACGCATCAGGTTGAGGCACATTGTGGAGTTGCTTGTTGTAGGCCACCGTCGGCGTCGACGATGTCTCAACCACCTTCCAAGCAGGTGCTGGACCGTGATAGCCCAACGCATAAATCGCCCAGAACAAGAACATCAACGTCAACCAACCAAAGATGGCGGTTGCGGTGACGTGCACCGCGAGACGTGAACCTAGGTTGGTGGTCAGCAGGATCAACGGCGTACCGCATAACACGGCGACCGCAATGACGACATCAAGAATACCGCGGATACCCGGATCCCAAGTCAGAGAGGCAAGCAAATGGATCATCAAAGTCCTCTCACGTATTGGACGATCGCGGCAACCTGCGACTGGGTCATCATGCCGGAACCTGGCGCGCCGGGATCAAGCTTGGGCACATTGGGTTGTGAGGCACCCGAATCCGTGTCTGGGTTGTAGGCCTTCGTAGCGCAGAAGGCGGGCATGCGACCGGTTCCCATACCGTGCACCCCATAGACCTTGCCCTCTTCGGATCCTTGGCACACGAAGTTCGTCATTGCGTCAAGGCCCTGAGTCGACCCTGGGAACTGCGCGGTGGTGTCCGACAAGTTTGGACCGTACGCACCATCACCGTCGGTGCCTTTGTCACCATACGACCAGCCCTGCGTGTGGCAACGACCACACGAATAGGCACCACCGGCAACGCCAGAGTAGTAACCCAGATTAAAGAGCGCTTCGCCATCGCTGGTGTAAGGCTTGCCTGCGGCCTCGGCCGCCGCCTTTTCTTTGGCGAGACCTTCACGTACTTCCTTTTGTGCCTGACGCGGTGAGATCTGAATGGATTGCAAGAACGAAATCAGATCTTCAATCGACTGTGCGTCAAGTGAACCGCCCCCTTCAACACCCCAACCCGCCATCGGTGAGAACGGACGGCCATAGGTGATGATGTAACGAAGTTCTGAACGGTTGAATCGCAGCGTTGCGGTGTCAAGGGCCGGGGCTTTCCAGCTCACCTGTTTGATAAATCGACCGGCCGAATCGGTCACCGTGTAATTTGCGACCCCGCCCGTTCCAGTCGCGCCGTGGCAATCGGCGCAACCAAGGCCGTCGTGGTTCTCTTCGGTGTTCGAACCATAAAGTTCGCCACCGGTCTGCACGAACGACTGATCGTGCGCCTTCACCGCATTTGCCATGCGTGAGGGCTCATTCAACCAGTACAGCGGAAGGACCACCGAGATTGCCGCGAGCGTGAAGAACGCCATCACAAGCGCGCGGTTCAATCGAGTTGTCTCAAGGGTCTTGTCGTCGTAGTAGGGCTTGCGGTTTGGGGCAAGAAAAACTTCAGACCCGGCCGCGGCTTTGCCCGAGCGCATCGTGGCAAAGCCGTATACCACGCACAGTAAGAACACTGCGAAGAGAACGACGTAACCAATCGAGGACTGGACGGTTCCAAGAATCATGTCGTGCATTGCTCCGATCACTCCCCGCCACTCACACAGTGGGGGCCGGCTGGCTCTTGACCCGTGGTGTCGGTGCCAATTGAGGCACCCTGGATAACAGCACCGGTGTCAGCCACAAGGGTGCCACCCGATACCGACGTAGCGAAATGGTCCATGCCGCGTGGGGCTGGCCCCGACTTCTTTTCGCCAACCTGGTTGTACTGCGAGCCATGGCATGGGCACTCAAACCATTGCGAGGTGAAACAGGGCGGAACCCGGCACCCCAAGTGCGGACACTTCTGGTACAACACCGTAAGGCCTTGTTCCATCGCGGCAAGCTCGCTTGGCTGATACACCTTGCGGGCCTTAGGCAACGCCTCAAGGGGAAAGTCCGTGACAAATAGCTTGCCTTCGGGCACGTAATAGAACCCGTTGGCCTGCTGGACTTTGGCTTTCAGATCGCTCACTTTGCCAAGTGAAATCTTTGAACCAAAACCACCGGAAATCCGCGGCCACAAGAAACTTACGAGGCCAGCACCAAAACCCGCTGCGCCAAGGCCTGCAAGCGTCCAGATTCCCCGGTTGAGGAATTGGCGACGCGACACCCCGATCTCTTCGGGAGTCGGTGGCGTCCACGTTACGACTTCACCGTTCGCTGCCAGGTCAGCTTCGTTCGCACGACCTTGGCGGTCACGAGCTTTCGTCTCGCCGCTGAGCGTGCCCACCGCCTTGGTTGTGTCGCGACGTCCAAGCACAAAGAATGCGCCGGCGATGATCGCCAAGACAACCACGATGACGATGACGGATATGAGTGCGGTCATTACCCGAGCCTCACAGATCGAAGAACAGGCCGTCGTGCCACGGCAAAGTGAATTGGAAACCCGGTCCTCGGAACAAGGCACCGATAATCGAAAGGATCGCCCAGAACATCACGAACACCGTGAAGAACGTCACGGCAAACTTGCGGTCTTCAGGATGATTCGACGGGTTCTTGTCGAGATAGGGCACGGTGATCAGCCCGACGATGACGACCGTCGGCCCAAGCACACCGGCAATCTGCGGGTTGAACATCGTGAGCAGTTCTTGCAAACCGATGAAGTACCACGGGGCTTTGGCTGGGTTCACCGTCTTGTTCGGATCTGCCAACACCTGCAGTGGTGCGTTTACGAACATCGAAAACACCACGATGAACAAGAACACGATGAGCGCAGCCACAAACTCGATGACGAGGAGGTGGGGCCACACGTGGACCTTGTCGGTGGGCTTGGTCCGGAGTTCTTTAATCGAACCGGCCCGCACAACTTCGGCGAGACGCGGGTCGTCAACCGAGCCGTTGGTTGTTGGTGGATCAGCAGTGATCGTCGTCATGTTTCACAACCTCACAGTGGACCAGAGATTCCGCCGTCTTTGCGCACCCGCCAGAAATGCACCGCCATGAAGATGACGATGATGAACGGGAGCATCAAGACGTGGAGGACGTACCAGCGGATAAGAGTTCCAGCACCGATTTCGTTTCCGCTCACGAGCACGAAACGAACTTCGTTTCCGAACACCGGCGTGTAACCCGCCATGTTCGAACCAACCGTCACGGCCCACAGAGACAACTGGTCCCAAGGAAGCAGGTAACCCGTGAACGAGAGGAGGAACGTGAGGAGCAGCAACACAATGCCGATGACCCAGTTGAACTCGCGTGGCGGCTTGTAGGCGCCGTGGTAAAACACCCGACACATGTGCAAGAACACCGAGAGCACCATGAGGTGCGCGGACCACCGATGCATGTTTCGAACTAACAAACCAAACGTCACCGAAGTTTGGAGCTGGTAGATGCTGTTCCATGCTTCAGTGGTGGTCGGCTTGTAGAAGAACATCAAGAAGATGCCCGTCACGGTGAGCAACATGAACAGAAAGAAGCTCAACCCACCGAGACACAGCGTGTACGAGACCTTGACCGCGTGTCGCTTCACCTTCACCGGGTGCAAGTGGTAGAGCAGGCTGTTCATGATGACGTAGCTGCGGTTACGCGGCGTGTCTTCAAAGTCGCGCTTGAAAACTGAGCCGGGACGGAAGATCGAGTTCCATACCTGAGAACCTCGAACCTTCTCGTCGAGCTCGGCCAGCTTTTCTTGTGCTGCGCTGGGTTTATCGACGGTGCTCACGTGAGTTGCCCTTTCCGGCTGAGCATTGGGCGACGCTTGCCCTGACGTGTTTGATCTCGGCGTGCTGCATCGGCCTGAGCACGGCCTCGTTTGCCCCAGAACATGAACAGCGAAATGTGCATGCCGATCATGAAGGCGTAAATGATCGTGGTGATGATGTCACCTAACGCGGCCTTCGAAAATGACACGGGGCCTTTGACGAGCGTGCCGTGCGGACCGGTCAGCAACTGGTCAGGCCTCCATTGCAAACCGTTTTGGAAATAGTTGATCCAGGCTTCAGGCACCACGCCGTACGCCCAGAACATGCAGAAAAATACGAACACGGCCGCGACCATGGCTTCGCCCCACGTCAGTGGCGTGCCCACAGGTCGGCGTTTGCCTTGGCGCACGATTACGCCGATCAACACAAATGCCACGAGGAGAGAACCGACAAAAGCAATCATCGGCTACAGCCTCCGCTCGTGAATTTGCTCACATTGTCGACACCGGTGGTGGTGCATCCGTCTGCGATCACGCCTAATTCTTTAGCACGCCACGCGGCCTTGGGACCCAATCGGGGCTTCGCGACACCGGTTCTTCGCAACGAGCGACGGTTGACGTAGCCACTGTCAAGAGGTTGCTCCACACCGGTCACGTTAGTCAGCGTTGGCATTGACCGTGGGGTTCGGCACTAAGGTGCCCTTCGCCCGACAAATTTCGAATCGCATACTTGGGCATCCGGTACATGGAGGAAACGTGACCGACTCGCCAAACGAACCGACGACCCCGACACCGGTTGACCCGGTCGCGGCTGCGCAGCGTCGGCGGCGGATTCCTGTGTGGGCGATCGCCCTGTTCCCCGCTCTGATGGTGTGGGCCGTGATTTACGTCAACGGCGTAACGAACCCGCCGGCCGCAGCAAACACGCCTGACGCAATGGGCGCATCGATTTACGGGACGTCATGTGGCGGGTGCCACGGGGCGACCGGTGGTGGTGGCTCCGGCCCAGCGTTCGCTGGCGGCGATTTGCTCAATGTGTTCCCCAAATGGCAGGACCAGGTGAAGTGGGTGGACATTGGCTCGAACAACTGGACCGCTGAAACCGGTTCCAAGACGTTTGGTGCAACAAAGAAGCCGCTAACGGGTGGCACGATGCCAGGGTTTGGCCCCAAAGGTGATTCGTCACTGACCTGCGAGCAGATCGTCTTGGTTGTTCGCTACGAACGTTCACACTTTGCCGGCGAAGATCCCCAAGACGACCTTGAAGAACTCGCCACCCAGATCGCCGCGGGCCAAACCCCCTCGGAGATCCCGGGCTGCGAATCCTGAGTCATTGCGTTCACGGCGTGACCGAGCGCCATGATGTTGTCATTGTCGGCGGTGGACCGGCTGGGGCTGCAACCGGTTACTGGTGTGCAAATGCCGGGCTAGATGCCGTCATCGTTGAGCGTTCACCGTTCCCGCGCGACAAGGTGTGCGGTGACGGGCTAACTCCACGGGCCGTGTTGCAACTTCACGAGATGGGGTTGGGCGACTGGCTCGTCACGAAACATCCAAATCATGGGTTGCGCACGCAAGCACACGGCATCACGTTGGAGTTGGCGTGGCCCGAGCATTCACGTTTTGGTAATCGTGGCTACGTGGTACGGCGTACCGAGCTCGACGAGGTGGTGGCACGTCACGCTCAGTCGGCAGGGGCCAGATTGTTTGACAACACGGAAGCGACCGCGCCGATTGTGGCGGATGGGTTTGTACGTGGCATCACCGTGACCGACAAGACGTCGGGCGCGTCACGTGACATATACGCCCGGTACGTGGTGTTAGCCGAAGGCGCGAACGCACGTGTTGGTCGAGCACTTGGAATGACACGGGATCGCACCTACCCGATGGGGCTTGCCATACGCGGGTACTACGAGTCACCACTCGCTGATGACCATTGGATTGAAAGTGCGCTTGACGTACGCGATCGGTTTGGCGCGGCGATGCCCGGATACGGCTGGGTATTTCCGGTGGGTGATGGCAGCGTGAATGTTGGCATCGGCCTGTTGTCGACGTTCCGTGACTACAAGAGCGCGAACACGAATCACATGATGGCCGAGTGGTTACGTACCGCGCCCCAGCACTGGGGACTTGACCCTGATGCGCCACTTGGTGAAGTGAAAGGCGGGCGTTTACCGATGGCCGGTTCGGTGTCGCCAAAGGTCGGACCAAATTGGGTGGCGACCGGTGACACCGCCGGGTTCATCAATCCCTTCAATGGCGAAGGGATCGATTACGCATACGAGACCGGGCGTTTGGCCGCCGAGTTAATTGCCGAGTCGCTTACAGCGGCGAATGGACTGGCCTTGGCTCGTTACCCACAGCTCCTCGATGACGAGTACGGGCTGTACTTCAAGGTTGCGCGACTATTTATGACGCTCATGGGCCGCCCTGCATTGCTGCGTGAACTCACCCGCATCGGAATGCATTCCAAGTCGCTCATGGAATGGGTGCTGGCGATCATGGCAAACCTGTTAGAGCCTGATGAGATTGGGCCTGCGGAAGCGGTGTACGCCACGGTGTCCACGCTCGCCCGCGTGTTTCCAGACTGAGACCCTCCCCTACCTCTACCTTCCTCTTTCCGAAATTTGACGCGTTATGGCCCCATAGGGGCCATAACGCGTCAAATTTCGGAGGGTTTAGTGTGGTGGGGCGACGCCCGCAACCGGACCGCTTGGTGGGATCGGATCCACCCATCCTCCAAGGTCGAACGCCAAATCATCGGCTTCGGGAGGGCCGAGTTGACCTTCGTCATAGAGCCGCAAGCGTGGCGGATCAGCCAAGAGCTGCTCGACGATGCGCCACTGCTCATCAAGGGCATCTGAGCGTCCAAAACGTCGCGATTCCCCCTCGATCGCATCTTCTAAGAGCCTTTGATACGCATCTTCACGGTGGCCAAGTGCCGCTTCATGCGACACCTGCAAATCAACCGTTTGTGTGCGCATCGCATCGCCGGGAACTTTGGCTTGCAGATGCAGGGTGATTCCATCGTCAGCTCCCAATCGAAAACGCAGCTGATTAGGAACCGGAGCTTGCTGCGCATCTTCAGTAAACAACAGTCGAGGCGGCGACGAGAACGTCACCACCGCTTCCGTCGCGGTCACCCCCAAACCCTTGCCTGCACGGATCAACCAGGGCACGCCAGCCCAGCGCCACGAGTCAATAGCAAAACGCACCGCCACAAACGTCTCAACATCAGATGCCGGGTCAACCCCGGGTGCATCCTTATACGAACGGTACTGACCCCGGACGACCTGTTGGGGATCAAACGTGCGCACCTGTCGCAACACCTTGAAGCGCTCGTCATGTAAATCGGTGGCCGTTGACCCGGCTGGCGGCTCCATTGCCATGAGCGCCACAATCTGCAAGAGGTGGTTCTGCACCACATCACGCAAAGCCCCAACGCTCTCGTAGAACCCGCCACGGCTCCCCACCCCGAACGATTCGGCCATGGTGATCTGCACGCTCGCAATGAAATTGCGATTCCACACCGGTTCTAACAGCGAGTTCGCGAACCGAAAGACGAGCAGATTCTCGATCGGTTCTTTGCCAAGAAAATGATCGATCCGATAGATCTGCTCCTCATCAAAAACACCGTGCAAACACGCATTGAGTTCATCTGAAGTCGTGCGGTCACGACCGAAAGGTTTTTCAACCACAACTCGTGCGTCACGACCCAAACCGACACGACCCAAACCAGCGATCACATCACCAAAACGTTCTGGTGGAATTGCAAGGTAGAACAGAGGCCGTTTTGCGTCCCGCAACGCGTACGCGAGCGCGTCGAAGGTCGCTTCATTGCGGTAGTCACCGCTGATGTACGACAACGTCGGCGCAAGGCGCTCCCAACGTGTTGTCTCAGGGGGATCACCCGATGCTGCGACCGCGTCATGAAATCGGGCACGCAAATCATCATCAGACCAGGCAGACGATGACACCCCAATGACCGGCATATTCAGATCGCCGTCATGATGAATCGCCCACAGCGCCGGAAAGATCCGCTTGTAAGCCAAATCGCCCGTTGCTCCAAAGAGCACGACCGCATCGGCCGGGGCACTCACGACGCACCCACCGTCCGTGCAGCGGCCGCGACGACCTCGTCAAGCACGCCAGCGGTGTGGGCAAGCCCGGGGAAGGCAACTTCATATGCACCAGGCGCAAGCGCGACACCCGCATCCAACATGCCATGAAAGAACGACGCGTACACGCCTTCATCGGTTGACTTTGCTTCGTCAAAATTACGGGGCAACTGTTCGCCTGCGAACACACCGACGAGGTTCCCCATTGTGCTTGCGACAAGAGGCGCCGCGACATTCGCAAACACGGCATTCAAACCGCTTGTCAACCGTTGAGACGCCGCACCAAGTTGCTCGTAGGCCGCAGCGTCTAACAAGTCAAGTACCGCGAGGCCCGCGGCGGTGGCGAGGGGATTTCCCGACAAGGTTCCCGCTTGATACACCGGGCCGAGCGGAGCAAGTTGTTCCATGATTTCTGCTCGACCGCCGAAAGCACCAATAGGCAAACCGCCACCGATGACTTTGCCCATCGTGACCAGGTCGGGTGTGACGCCAAACAGTTCGGTCGCCCCACCTCGGGCGCAACGGAATCCGGTAATCACCTCATCGAAAATCAGTAACGCACCAACCCGTCGACACTCGTCGGCTAGGCCAGATAAGAACCCTGGCGCAGAGGCCACCAATCCCATGTTCGCAGCAATCGGTTCCACAATGACCGCGGCAACTGACTCATCAAGTGGGGGCACGACGTTGTAGGGCACCACCGTCGTCGTAGCAACCGCACCGGCAGGCACGCCAGCCGATCCCGGCACAGAACCTGAAGCGCGCACCGCCTGGGCGTCGAGCTGTGCGACCGACGAACCCGCTTGGGCGAGCAACGCATCGCTGTGGCCGTGATAGCAACCTGCGAACTTGACGAGTCGGTCACGACCAGTGAACCCACGGGCAACACGGATTGCACTCATGGTTGCTTCGGTGCCACTGGACACAAGGCGAACCATGTCTACTGCTGGTACGACGGCAACGATGGCTTCAGCGAGACGAACTTCTCGCTCGGTGGGCGCGCCATACGAGGTGCCACCGTGCGCGGCTTCAATGACGGCGTCAACGATTGCGGGATGGGCGTGCCCCGCGATGATCGCCCCATAAGACTGCACCAAATCAATCCGCTGGCGGCCCGTCGTATCGGTGATATGTGGGCCTTGCGCGGATGCCACAAAGTACGGTTCGCCTCCAACAGAACCAAAAGCACGCACCGGCGAATTCACCCCACCAGGGATCACCCGCTGGGCCCGTGCAAACAACTCCATGCTCGATTGCACCGCGCTCATGCCATTGCCTCGGCCGCTTCGCGGGCCGCATAGGTGATGATCATGTCGGCACCCGCCCGTTTGATTGCACCAAGTTGTTCGGTCATGACCGCGTCACCGTCAATCCATCCACGCTCGGCTGCAGCTTTGACCATCGCATACTCACCCGACACTTGATACGCGGCGAGCGGCACATTGACTTCACGTCGTGCGGCGGCAAGCACATCCAAGTACGCAAGTGCCGGTTTGACCATCACAATGTCGGCGCCTTGGGCAATGTCGGCGCGAATCTCGATCAGTGATTCCCGGACATTGCGCGGATCTTGCTGATATGCACGTCGATCCCCACCATCGGCGATGGTCACGTCGACTGCGTCACGAAATGGGCCGTACAAAGCCGACGCATACTTTGCCGCGTACGCCAAGATCCCCACGTCGTGATGACCTGCCGCGTCAAGGGCGGCACGGATCGCCGCGACTTGACCATCCATCATTCCCGACGGCGCCACCATGTGTACCCCCGCTTGAGCTTGCGCGATCGCCACCGAGGCATAGCGTTCAAGAGTCGCATCATTATCAACGTCGCCCTGTGCGGTGACGATGCCACAGTGCCCATGATCGGTGTACTCGTCAAGGCAGAGATCCGCCATGATCACGACGTCATCACCAACGCGCTCGCGCAGATCTCGCAACGCCACCTGCACAATGCCGTTGGGGTCATCCGCCCCAGTTCCGCGCGCATCTTTGTGTTCGGGCACCCCAAAGAGCATCACACCCGGCACACCACAACCAATGAGTTTGTCGACCTCGATTACAAGCGACGAACGAGTGTGCTGGACGACGCCGGGCAGCGAAACAATTGGGACAGGGTCGTCAATGCCTTCACGCACGAACAAGGGTGCAACAAGATCGTCAACGCCAAGTCGGGTCTCGGCAACCAGTCGCCGCAGCGCGCGGGTTTGACGAAGTCGCCGTGGACGCTGATCGGGAAAGCTCACAATCCTCACGCTAGTGGCCGATTCTCCCATCGCTATCGCCGAATCGAAGCTGGTCGCCGAACTGGAAGCGGAACTTGTTGCTTCAAGCCGGTTCCAGGACCGAGTTATAGCCGATAATGTTGGGCATGAATCGGAGTTGGGTCCACGACGCCATCGCAAAAGTCGAAGCTGATGCGCAGCGATCCGCCGACACCCACCTCATCCCGGTTCCATTGCCGGTGGACCTCGGGATCGACGTGTACCTCAAGGACGAGTCCGCACACCCCTCAGGCAGCCTGAAACACCGCCTCGCACGCTCACTGATCCTGTACGGACTCTGCAACGGTCAGATCGGGCCAAACACGCCGCTGGTCGAATGTTCCTCGGGATCCACCGCTGTATCCGAGGCCTACTTTGCCCGGCTTCTCGGCCTGGAGTTCACCGCGGTCATGCCCGCGACCACCTCACCCGAGAAGATCGCGCAGATCCGCTTCTATGGCGGGACCTGTCACCTTGTCGATGATCCCAACGCAGACCTTGACGCCGAAGCACGGCGCCTCGCGATCGCAACGAAAGGCTGTTTTCTCGATCAATTCACGAACGCCGAGCGCGCAACCGACTGGCGTGGGAACAACAACATTGCCGAATCGATTTTTGAGCAACTCGCTCATGAACCTCACCCCGTTCCATCCTGGGTCGTTGTCGGCGCTGGAACCGGCGGCACATCCGCGACAATCGGCCGGTTTGTTCGGTGGCGTCAACTTGCCACCAGCGTGTGCCTCGTCGACCCGCAAGGTTCAATCTACGCCGACCATTGGACACGATCGCGCGCCAGTGTGACGACAGACGCACCGGCGGACGTCTTTCCAAGCCGCATTGAAGGAATCGGCCGCATGCAAGCGGCTGCGTCGTTTGTACCCGAGGTCATCGACCGTGTCGAACGCATCCCCGACGATGCTTCGATCGCGGCAATGCGCGTCCTCAATCGGCTCTTAGGTCGACGGGTCGGCGCATCGACCGGCACCAACTTTTGGGGCGTCTGCACGCTCATGGCCGAAATGGCTCACAACGGTACACGCGGCTCGATCGTGTCACTGTTGTGCGATAGCGGCGACCGTTACGCCCACACCTGCTATGACCAGGCCTGGCTCGACACCAACAGCATTGACCCGGCACCGTATGAGCATCGCCTGGGCAGCTTCCTTGCAGGAAACCCGACCCTCAACGATCAAACACCCGGGTAAGGGCTGCCAAGATCCCATCGATCGTGTGCGGCTGCGCTTCAATGGTCGGCTCGATCCCATGTTGACGCAACGTGTTTGATGTGATCGGACCAATCGACACGGTCACCGCGGGGAACTGAGCAGTGCCAACCGCGGCAACAAGATTGTCCACCGTTGACGCAGACGTAAACACGACCGCGTCCGCCGTGCCCAGTCGCGCCGCGGTTTCATCGTCAACGTCACACGCAACCGTACGGTACGCAATGACGGCATCGACCATCCAACCTTTTGATCGCAGTCCGTCAGCAACCACGTCTCGGGCAACGACCGGACGCAACTGCAGTACACGTCCATCGCCGTGTGGAAACGCATCGACGAACGCTTCACCAACGGCGGTGTTCGGCGTCAGCGCCACATGCAAGCCTGCATCAGCAAGCACCTGTGCCGTTCCTGGCCCGATTGCAGCGAGTTGTGCACCGCCAAGCTTTGGGGTGTTCCCAAGCGCATCAACGAGTCGCTGGGCCCCAATTGATGACGTGACCGTCACCCAGTCATAGACGCCACCAGCCAAGTGACGCACCGCACGTTCAACCGCTTCACCTGCATCATCGGGGTCGACAAAGGCAATGACGGGAACCGACACGACCGTTCCACCCGCGTCTTCGATGCCCGCGTCAAGCTTTCCGGGATGCGCGCGAGTTAGCGCGATGGATCGCCCAGCAAGTGTCGGTTCAGTACTACTGGTCATGGCGGTCAAGCAATGCCTGTGCAACGAGCGCGCCAAGACGCTGCGCGCCTTCAAGCGTTGCCGGCGCGGTTGCTTCCTCGCGGCTCATCGGCGCGTTGGCATTGGGTGCGAGCACGCCGACCAGTCGCAGTACATCCCCAGAAATTGTCGCGTGCGCGCCCGCGGGTAAGTCACAGTCACCACCGAGTCGCGCAAGGAACGAACGTTCCGCGTCAACACACAGTCGACTCGTTTGGTCTTCGATCACGAGTACCTGTGAAATCGCTTGATCGTCGTCGCTGCGACACTCGATGGCGAGTGCGCCTTGCGCTACCTGGGGGACAAACGTTTCCGTGTCAAACGGTTCGTTAAGGCGATCTTGAAGTTCAAGCCGCTCAAGGGCGGCAACAGCAACGACTATGGCATCGAGTTCACCTAACCGTGACAGGCGCTTTGCAATGTTGCCGCGCAAACCCACGATTGACAGATCAGGTCGAAGCGCACGCAACTGGGCGGCACGCCTCGCCGATCCGGTGCCCACGGTTGCCCCGTGGGCCAGGCCGTCAAGCGTTGATCCGGCCAACCCATCGCGTGCGTCGCCACGTTTGGGAACACCAGCAAGCGTCAGCCCATCAATAGTGGAGGCGGGTAGGTCTTTTGCCGAATGAACTGCAAGGTCGGCGCGACCGCCCAACACAGCTTGTTGAATTTCTTTTGCGAATACCCCTTTGCCACCAATCTGTGCGATCGGAACGGAAAGGTCACGATCCGCCGATGTAGTCAACTCCACAAACTCGATTGCAAGGTTCGGTTCGTGTGCGCGGAGCAACGCCGCAACATGTTTGGCCTGCCACATCGCCAAGTCGCTGGCGCGTGTCGCGATACGCAAGACCTTCAATCGTCGCCCGTGAGATCTCCGAGCGCTTCGACGATCCGGTCGCCGCGCACCGTTCCGGCGAGTTCGCCTAAGCGCACGCTTGGCTGATGCAACAGCTTGGCCACAATGCCATGGGTCAGCGCTTCGACCGCTGCACGTTCCTTGTCGTTGAGGTCAGCGAAACGAGATGCGAATCGTTCGAGTTCGCTTTGGCGCACATCTTCGGCGTGCTGATGCATTGCCGCGATGACCGGTGCGACCGAGCGTGCGTTGCGGCGCACCGCAAATCGTACGAGCTCATCGTCGATGATGGCACCGACCGCTGCAATCTCGCTGCGACGTCGTTCTAAGCCGTCTTGGGTGAACTGTGCAAGGTCTTCCATGTCGCACAGTTCAACGCCGTTGATGTCGCCAACCGAAGGGTGCACATCACGCGGCACCGCAATGTCAACAATCAATAGCGGGCGCCCTGCACGGACTGCGACGAGAGGCTCAACGTCATGTGCGTGCAATATCGGCGCAGTTGCACCGGTGGATGTCAACACAAGATCAACACCCTTGAGCGCGGTCGTCAAGTCATCGAAGGCCACGCTCGTACCGCCGACGCGTTCGGCTAGTTCGACGGCACGCGCATGGGTTCGATTCGCGATCCGCATCTCACCAACGCCCGCGCCTTTGAGCGCAACCGCCATCTGATCACCCATGTCGCCGGTGCCCAGAATCAAAGCCGTTGAACGCGACAAGTCACCGAGGTGTTCAACGGCGAGCGCGACCGCGGCACTCGACGCCGAAGCAATCGAACGTGAGATTGCCGTTTCGGTACGGACTCGTTTACCGCAATGCACCGCGTGACGAAAAAGGGCATTGAGTTGCGGGCCGACGGTGCCTTCGCGGCGTGCGAGTTCCCACGCGGCTTTGAGCTGACCAAGAATCTCGGTTTCGCCGATTACGGCGGATTCAAGGCCGCACGCGACCGAAAACAAGTGGGTAATTGCGGCTTCGTCGTAGTCAACGATCAAATGATCCGCGATGTCGGCGACACTCAGATCGGATCGTTCAGCAAGGACCGATCGCAAACCAGAGAACGCATCATGGAAACGCTCAACCACCGCATAGATCTCGGTGCGATTGCACGTTGATACAACCACGGCTTCGGCCACGTGATCCCGCTGCAACGCGTGCGCGAGCATTTTGGGGACATCGTGTGCACCTGCGGTGAGCTGCTCAAGCACATTGAGCGGCGCGGTGCGATGATTGACTCCAATGACAACAATTGCCACGCCTGAACACCTGCTTCTTGTCGCGGCCAAACCCAGTCTGGGAATGTCCTACCAGGATCGCCGATTGGACACCATTTTGCCAACCCGAGCGCGACAAATTCTGTCAGAGGGCGTTTGCCGCTGTTTCGTCTCGCTGTTGATGGAAGCTCAATATTTGAAGTTCGACCGACAAATCAACCTGGCGTAGCCGCACTGATTTGGGTACGTTGAGCACAACCGGTGCAAAGTTCAACACCGATGCAATACCAGCATCAACCAAAATGTCTGCCACGTTTTGAGCTGCGCTCGCTGGGGTCGCAATCACGCCAATCGCCACACCCGCGGCTTTCACGAAAGCAGAAAGATCATTGAGCGCATGGATCTTGATACCCACATGTTCAGTGCCCACTTTTTCGGGGTCGACGTCAAAAAGGGCCGCGACGGGGAAGCCACGCGAGGTAAATCCGCCATAGTCGGCCAACGCTCGGCCTAAGTTTCCGACCCCGACAATGATCACAGGCCATTCTTTGGTGAGCCCAAGAGCCCGTCGCACCTGGAAAAGCAAGTATTCGACTTCGTATCCCACGCCACGAATTCCATACGACCCTAAGAAACTGAGGTCTTTACGGGCTTTTGCCGCGTTGACTCCGGCAAGGTCAGCGAGGTGATCCGAGGACACGGTCGTAACGCCTTCTTCTTCGAGCTGTCCAAGCACTCGCTGATAGATCGGCAATCGCGAGACGGTTGCGTCAGGGATTCGCCGCTCTTTTGCCTCCATGCAACTAGCGTAGGTGACCGACGTGCATTCCTTCACAAGCAGGGGTGTTGCAAGAACAGAACAATTTGGGATCACGTGGTGAATGAGCGCAGAACACGGAAGGCGGCCGCACTTGCTGGCGCAACGCTCGTACTCACCCCACTGATAAGTGCGATCCAAGCAATCGTTGTGGGTTGGGTGCCAGCAAACGACGTGGCGACGGTCATTGCCCGGGTTGCGGATACGTTCACGACCCATCCCCCACTCGTTGGTTTGCATTCCACCGCGGGTGGTCAAAGCGGAACGGTGGTACACCATCTTGGCCCGCTCCAGTTTTGGCTCTTGGCACCGTTTCAGTTTGTCACTGCACCATCAGCCGCTGGTTCGCTCGTCGCCACGGCGCTTCTTATTTCATGCGCGTTCGCCGTACTGCTGATCGTGGCGTGGCGTCGGGGCGGCCTCACTTACCTTCTCGCCGCAACCGCAATTCTTGCGTTGCTCTTCCATGCCCTTGATCCGTGGATGCTTCGCTCGCCGTATAACCCAACCATGGGCCTCTTCGGTTTCTTCGGCTTCGCTGGCGCACTGTGGGGTGTGCTGAATCGGGATTGGAGATGGCTGCCGGTTGTTGCATTCTTCGCTTCATTAGTCGCCCAAGTTCACCTCACTTTTCTTTTTCCGCTCGCAGCGGTCTTGGGTGCGGCGGGGATCATCTGGCTGCGCGACTTTCGCGAGTTCCGTGCGGGAAGAGGAAGCCAACCGGTTTCACGACCTGTCGTTCTCGCTACCATCGTGGTCGGCGTTGCCTGCTGGATTGGGCCCATCCTGGACGAAATTTTTGGCACGCACAATCTCTCCCAAACACTTTGGGCCGGATCATCGGGCACGAAGTCGTCCGGGCCTCGCCTTGCCTACGTCCGTCTGATCGAGCATCTTCAAATTCCACCGAAATGGTTGTTCGAGGCTTTTCCGCTCAAACTTTCTCTAAGTGACAATCCCATTCACACGCGTCCGTCTTCGTGGGCGTTGTTGAGCGCGGGGTTCGTCGCCACTGCCATTTTCGCGTCGCTCATTCGAGCCTGGCGTACACAGAATCGCAGCCTTTTTACGCTCGGCGCCATTTGCTGTTCAAGCCTTGTCGGCTCTGCCATCACTGCCGCCTTGCTCCCCGACACACCGATAGCCCGATTATCGCCAGCGAGTTGGATGATGTTCTGGGCGGCCGGTCCACTGGTGTGGTTTTTCTTGGTGTTGTCACTTGTCGATGCGATACGGACACGACACCTACCACAACGCGCACTCATTCATTCTGCATCAATTGGCGTTGTCTGCTTGCTCGTTGCCTTTTCAAGTGGCCGCATGCTCGTTGCAGGATCGCCTCGCAACGACATGGGCTCGGTGGCCTACGGGCCAACCGATGTGTTCGCGTCTCACATCGCTGGGCTGTGCAAACGGTCCTCGCAACCGATCGCCGTGCAAGGTGATGAGTGGGCAGCGCCAAGTGTGCTCCTCGGGGTCATTGGCGTGCTTCGCTTACATGGGTGCGTCGTGCACGTCGATGACCCCACTTTGTTCGACTCAACGTATGCGATCACCGGACGTGAGAAAGTTCGCTTTCTCATCACGGCAGAAAAGCTTGACCAACACAACGCCACGCTCATCGCAAAATTTGACCCGCAAAACCCTCCACCACGTTGGAGGGGCTACAACACCGGTGGCCTTTTGTTGTGGCAACGGACGTTCTATTTGTACCGCTTCACACAGTGAGGTCGTGGGCTACCGAATGCGCCGGTAGAGGTATTCGCGCTGCATGCCGATTCCTTTTCGGTCGCCCTTGAATCCGACGTACTGCCTTGCTGGATGCGCCGGATCATAGGACGCAATACGCGCATAACCAGGCGGTGGCATTGGGGCGCTACTGACCAACAACGTCACGGCTTCTTTGCCAGTCACTCGATGATTGGGCCCAGGTAACTGTTCATTCATGGCCGGATCAATATGCACCGTGCATCCGTCAAGCAACATCACGGTTGCGATACCAAGCACTGTTGCGGTCTGTGAAAAGTCTGCCCGATAGAGCGCAACCGCTGAGTCTGATCGTGCACAGTGTTGCGCCCCGACGGCACCAAGGTGATGGACTGCTCCGAAGGTCGCCGAACCACTCGTCTTCGATGCGGCCGCTTGACCTGGCGTGAGCAATGCGAGGCCCAACACCGCCACAATGACCGCCGATGCAGCGGCCCGAAGGGCGATGGCGTGGACGCGTGACGAAACACGTTGCGATGCAACCAATTTCGTAACCGACCAAAGTCCGACAAAGAGCCACAGAAGAAAACCTGACACCCGCCAAAACTCACGATGCCCGACGACGCTGACTGGATCACTCGGCATGATGGCCGTCGCAAGCATCGATCCGGCGAACGCGCCAACGCTGATGATGGCAAGGGGCCCAAGCTCCTGGCGTCGGTGTCGCATGCAGTCCCGGAGCGCAACGCCAACAAGTGTCACCACAATAAGCGCACTCGTAACCTCCCACGCGTCGGGGCGCGCGTAGGCGACCTTGGGGAACGCAAGAACGGCATCCAAATTCAGGTCGCGAAACATCCACGACGGTGGGAACGAAAGCGCATTGGCCGCCTCGGCCACTGCGCCGTTGACGCCGACACGCGGTTCGCTGCCTCCTGATGTGAGGAGCGCGAGCAAGTTTCCGGTGCGAAAGAACTGATCAAACAACGGCCCAGACCAGACCAGAATTGTGGCAACGACACTGACGGTGATTGCACGCGCATGGACTCGTGTGTGTCCTCGTTCAAGGATCAGCCAGATCACGAGCGCAACCATGACTCCCGCGATCGGTGGCACGAACCCAACTTGTATCTGTGCTGATGCACTGCCAAACACCACCGCGATCGGCAAAAACCATGCGTCGCCGCACGCCACCGCCCACGCTGCCCCGGCGAATCCAAGGATGGCCACGGTCGCGAAGTTTGAATGATACGGGGTGTACTGCGCAATCGGTCCATACGCGTACAACCAAACGCT
>CAZJAZ010000020.1:0-23833 GCA_964544305.1 uncultured Iamiaceae bacterium
GGCATCACCCACCGTGCCGGCTGGTCAATGCACCTCGACAACAACCAAACCCCCCCACTGGCAAAGCCCCACCGGCCGACACATCGTCGGCCAACACCACCACCGACAATGCTGACGAACCAACGTGTTGAACCAGCCGATCGCGTGAACACCTAGGTGTGGACCTAAGGCCCTAGCAGCGCGCGCAATGGCCCGCTTACCTAACACCAAATTCGATACGTCGCGGGAGCGCTCAAATGGGCGAGTCACCACCAAATGATGACGAAAGATTCTTCCAATCAATCGTTGAACAAGCAGGTGACCTCATCGTTGTCTTCACCAGCGACGGCACCGTTGTCTACATCAACCCGGCCTCAAACGACATCCTTGGCCTCGCACCAAGCCAAGTAGTCGGAACCAACGTGCTCGATTACATGCACCCCGACGAACTCGAACGCGCAATCCGGGGTCTCACGCTCAACGCAACCCACGGCTCCGCACCAGGAGCAACGTCATACCGGCTGCGCCACGCCGACGGCACCTGGTCGTATGTCGACATGACCGGTGGTCACGCACACACCAGCGACAACAAACTCATGTACACCTCGTTCAGCCGCCGTGCAAACGACCGCTTCGCCATGAGCGAAACCCTTACGAAACTCGTTAGTGGAGCAACGCTCACCGAAGTCCTCCGCCCCGTTTGCGACACCTTCGACTGGCAGGTCAATGGCTCGCACATCGGGATCAGTTGGATTGAACGTGACGGAGGTATTGAGCTCGTACACACCGGCATCGATCCACAACTCGTCGCGGGGGAAGAACCTTGGGAAAAATGCCGATGGTCTGGCGAAGCCATCATCGATGACGACCTGTCATTGCTCACCGACGACGTCCGGCAACTCGCCCACTCCGCTGGGCTCGGTGCCTACTGGATCAAACCGGTTCCCAACCCTATGGGTGGCTGCGCCCTCGTCACTGTCTGGACAAAAGTCGATGGCAGGCCACCCATCCACCATGCCCTTGCCATGGAAACAGTGCCCACAATCGTCGAAATGATCCTGCGTTGGCATGACCAACAACACCAGCTCGACCGTGCCGTCTACCACGATGCACTCACCGGCGTCGCCAACCGAGCACGACTCTTCGAAGAACTCGACAACTGCTGTGAATCCGGCTCGATCCTTTACTGCGATCTTGACCACTTCAAAGCCGTCAACGACACGTACGGCCATGCCGCTGGCGACGAACTCCTCAAACAGTTCGCCGAACGCCTCACCACAAGCGTTCGAGGAAACGACCTTGTGGCACGCCTGGGCGGAGATGAATTCGTTGTCCTGTGTTGCGGCGCAACTCCAGACATTGCTCGTACCATTGCGCAACGCATCGAAACCACGGTCGCCGAGTCATTCGTGTTAGAAGCGACAACCATACCCATGCACGTTTCTATCGGTATCGCACACGATCCCATCGGGGCATCGGTTGCCACGCTCAATACCGCAGACCAACGTCTCTATCTCGCAAAGCAGTATCGCGCTCACCACGCATTGCGTGATGAGGATCTCAGATCGTGAGCAGTTCGATCACATCGTCGACTTCGGGGGCCAAAGTAGCGATCCCCTGATCAAATGTCACCAGCCGACCGTTCATTTGTTTGCAAAGAGCCACCAAATGGGCGTCCATGATTTGGCGGTGACCGGAAAGCCTCGTCAGATCAAAATCCGAACCTACAACTCTTCGAACGGCGTCTGCCCAGAACGTGTGGCCCTCGTGCGCGCTGAGACCTTTCAGCATTTCTATCGCGAGCGCGGGTGATGTTGCCGTTTGTTGCACCGCTCGATTGGTCGATAATCGAACAAATCCGCTCTCTGTAATTGGTGTCGTCGCCCACCCGTATTTGGCCTCGTCAAGAAACCATTTGCGCACCGCAAGATGCGCCTCGTGATTCGGCCACGCGAGAGCGAATAGGGCATTGACGTCAAGGAGTGCGACAGATTGGCGCGTCACTTGTGTCATTCGTCGTTGAGCGCACGCGCAATGTCATCACACGTAATGGTAGGCGTCCCTACGGCTACGTCGAACACGGGCAGTCCGTCTCGAAGCGCGATCTGGATCGGGGCAAGTGACTGTCTCGCGAGCGAAGAAATAACCGACCCCAGGGAACGATGTTCCGCCGCCGCAAGCTGACGCGCATCAACGAGTACATCATCATCAATTGTCAATGTTGTGCGCATCCACCCAGATTAGCATCATTCGTGCAAATCATGCCCTTTACGGCAGGTGAAGTTCGTTGTTGGAACAGATGGCGAGACCATCATCAACCAACGTTTGTGCCACCCGACGCGCCCGCTCAACATCATCGGGCCAACCCATTAGAAACGCAAGTTCATCAGCACCAACGCGCCCCTCACGCAGCGCCGCTACAAGTCGACCTCTCCCCTGTCGATCCGAACCTTCAAATCGACTTTGACGCGACCCTTCTCCGGCGCCAGGATCATCGCCATTGCCTTGCCATGCACACCACCTCTTGACCGGACAGGTCGCACAACTCGGATTCTTCGCCCGACACACCGTTGCCCCGAGATCAAAAAGGGCCTGATTCCAACGCCACGCATCATCAACAGGCACAAGTTCATCAGCGAGTTCTTGGCTCGCACGCTTGGCCAATCGGCGACCGGACCATCGGCTCAACACCCGTGCCACGTTCGTGTCCACCACCCCGATCTGAGCGCAAAACGCAAAGACCAACACTGCCCGGCCCACATACGGCCCCACGCCTGGCAAACCCAGCAACGCATCAAGCGAACCCGGCACGACGCCACCATGTTCGGTCACGATGAGCTTTGCGCTGCGGTGCAAATTCACGGCCCGACGGTTGTAGCCAAGGCCCGCCCACGCGGTAATCACCTCGCCCACCGGTGCGCTCGCACACATCGAAACCGTCGGGAACTGAAGGAGAAACTGAATAAAAGGCACTTGCACCCGAGCAACCTGGGTTTGGGTGAGCATCACTTCACTCACCAACACCGCCCAAGGATCACGCGTATGACGCCACGGCAAATCTCGCCCCTCGGTATCAAACCACTCAAGCAACGCACGTTGGCGATTGAGTGAAGCGGCCGGCACGCGGACTCATCGTAGGGCGAGCACGGTCAGTAACGTGGCATGCCATGCCAGCCGCACCAGACCTTGACCTTGCACGTTCCGTCATCGACATCGCCCAAAGCGTCATTGACACCGCAACCCGCACGCTCGCCGCCGCCCCCGGTGGCGTTGACGCGAACCAGGTGCTCGCCTACGACCTTGCCCATGCCGCATCCGCCATCGCGACCGGCACCGCGCTGCTCGAATATGGCGCCAAAGGCGACGTGGAAGCCCACATCACCGTGGCATTCATTGCCGATGCGGTCGCTGACATTGGCGGCAAGCTCTTTGGGCGGGAAGCCGAATGGGGCGTGGCCCCCGATGCGCTCGACGGCACGCGCGCCTTTGTCGCGGCGTACATAGACCCGGCTTTTCTTGTGCAAATCACCGATCCAGGCCCGCGTCACCTCGACGACGATTTCGAACTCGTCCAAGACACGTTCCGCCGATTTGCCGACGGTGAACTCAAGCCGATCGCCGAGCACATCCACCGTTCAAACGGTGACATTCCCGAAAACATCATTTCCGGCCTCGCCGAAATGGGCGCGTTCGGCTTGTCGATTCCCGAGCAGTACGGCGGTTATGGCACCGGTGGCGAAGGCGAATACATCGGCATGGTTGTCGCCACCGAAGAACTCTCACGAGGATCGCTTGGCGCGGGCGGCTCACTGATCACACGCCCTGAAATCCTCACCCGTGCGCTGCTCGCCGGTGGCACCGAAGAGCAGAAACAAGCGTGGCTCCCCAAGCTCGCATCAACCGAAATCTTGAATGCGGTGTCGGTCACCGAACCCGACTACGGATCTGATGTTGCCGGCGTGAAAGTCACCGCGAAACCAACCGAAGGCGGGTGGCTCATCAACGGCACAAAAACATGGTGCACGTTTGCGGGTCGCGCCGACGTGTTGATGGTTCTGGCACGTACCGACCCAGACCCCTCGGTTGGGCATCGCGGGCTGTCGATGTTCATCGTTCCCAAGGAACAAGCCCCTGGTCACGCATTCGACTTTGTGCAAGAAGCGCAAGATGGCGCGCCCGGTGGCGGCAAAATGACCGCTCGTGCAATTGACACAATCGGCTACCGCGGCATGCATTCCTTTGAAGTGGCCTTCGAAGACTGGTGGGTTGCCGCCGAGAACCAGATCGGGCTTGAAGGCGGGCTTGGCAAAGGCTTCTACTACCAAATGGCGGGCTTTGAGAACGGACGCTTGCAAACGGCGGCCCGCGCAATCGGCGTTATGCAAGCCGCATATGAGTCTGCTGTTTCGTACTGCGCAGAACGCTCCGTGTTCGGCCAAACCCTCGACCAGTACCAGCTCAGCCAAGTGAAACTTGCTCGTATGGCGGTTCTCATTCAAGCGGCCCGTCAGTTTGCCTATCAGGTCGCAAGGCTCATGGCCGATGGCAAAGGCCAACGTGAAGCATCCATGGTCAAGGCGTATGTGTGTCGTGCTGCCGAATGGGTCACACGAGAGGCCCAGCAACTCCACGGCGGGTTTGGTTACGCCGAAGAGTACGACGTGTCGCGCTACTTCCTTGATGCTCGCGTGCTTTCAATTTTTGAAGGCGCTGACGAAACGCTGTGCCTCAAAGTCATCGCCCGATCCATGGTCGCACAAGTCAGTTCGTAACGATTCTCGACGTGCCTTGACCGGGCGGCTTCACACGATGAAGCACCTCAATCGTGCCTTGGCGTGAAACCAAAACAAACTCGCCCGACGCGGTGAGCGACGCGTACAACCCTCGGTCGCCTTCACCGAGCAACGATGTGTCCATGATGACCCACTGCACCTTGGCCGGATTGCCACGTGCTTCGTTGGTCACCCCATAGTTCGAGTTCTTCCACGGATTCGGGAACGTGTAAATCGTCTGACGATGGGTGAGATGTGGAACAAGCAGATAGTCCGCCGAAACCCCATCGTTTGGTCCCACGCGTCGAATCGCCGCATCGTTGAACCCTTGGTTTGTGTTCGCCGTGAGCGGCCAGTATCCCGCACGGAAATTCGACGGGCTCCACGGGCCAGCACCATGCGCCCAACTCGTCCACAGAGCTGCGTTCAAACCAATGACGACCGCGACTTCGCCGAGCCATCGTCGTTTGCGCATTAGCCACCACGCCGCTTCAATAAACGAAATCATGATCGCCACCGTGGGAATGGCCTGATAGCGAAAATGGGCGTCCCAGGTGAACCCGGCCGCGGACGAAATATTCGCGAACCATTGCGGCGCACCGATCACCCACGTCACCGGTGACAGCACGCTCACATAGCCAACCGATTCATGGAGGCGAGACGAGTACGCGACCGCATCGTTTTCTCGCCACCGATCCGCGAGGAGCGATGGATCCTTGATCGAGTTGACAACCATTTCGCTCGGCGTGGCACCAAGGTCGCCATAGATCCCGCTATAGACCGTGCCGCCCGCAACGCTTGGAACCATCCACGCACCAAAAATGCCAAACCACAGTGCTGCGACAACCGCGACGGTCGCACCGAAGCGCCATTGACGACGCACAGCCCACACAATCCCCATGCCGACGAGAGCAAGGGCGAGATCTTCTTTCCACATGATCGCACCCAAAAAACATGCCCCAAACGACCACCACAGCTTTCGGGGCACCGTGAGATGATCGCTGCAGAGCGCAACGATCCGCTGACCAAAAAGCCAGGTCGCAAACAGAAACGGTACCGCCATGATTTCCGGGTGAAACCCTTCCCATACCCACCATTGCACGCTGGGTTGGGCAAGCCACATCAAGCCGATCGCGGCACCAATCCAAGGTCGACCGAATCGGTCCCGGGCAATGACATAGAGAATGGGGGCACACGCGGCGAGTGCCGCGGCGTTCAGCAAACTCCACAGGTTTGGGCCCGCACCGAGCCAGACGAGCGGCACCAGTAGAAAGAACCCGAATTGCGCATGGTGACCAAAAAACGAAACGCCGCGCACGGTGTTCGCGGTACGACCATGGGCGATCTGCCACAAATACTGGTCATAGATACCGGTATCAAAGTCGAAGGTGGCGAACCGGTTCTGTCGCAAGATGGCGAGGCGTCCAAGCACCATCAGCCAAAAACATGCGGCCGCGACAACAACCCCAAACATGGTTCGATCCGAATTGAGCCACGGCTTAACGACCGCAATCAACGAACGATTTGACGGCTCGTTTTCATGTAGGGCCGAATCTGTGCTCACGGCTTCAATTTGCTCATCGTCGGAAAAGTCACTCATAGCATTGTGGTTCGGAACGAGGGCACAGCCCCGTGCAGACTAGTTTCAGTCCACGCTCGTTCTATGACTGATTCCCGTCCTTCTTCCGCCGATACGCGACTTCGAGTCACCGCGGGGGCGATGCGCACTGCGTCCCGACTTGCCCGTGCAACAGGCCGGGGAGGTTCAGTGGTTGGTGGCCATGTCGGTTTGCGCCTCGACAAAGACTTGCTGGCCCGCTTGTCGGCGGGTCGACGCATCGTGACCGTGTCAGCAACGAACGGCAAGACGACAACGACGAATCTTCTCACCGCAGCGCTGCGCATCCTTGGCCCAGTCGTCACCAATTCGCAAGGGTCAAATCTTGCAACTGGTCTCGTGGCCGCGCTCGCAACCGATCTCCATACGCAAACCGTTGCACTCGAGGTTGACGAAGCAACGCTGGCCGCAACCGCACACGATCTTCGCCCCGAAGTGATCGTGCTTGGCAACTTGAGCCGCGACCAGCTCGATCGTTACGGCGAAGTGCGGATCGTCGCGCAACGTTGGCAAACAATGCTTGCTGGCCTGCAACCAGATACTCCGACGGTGGTCGCAAACGCAGACGACCCGCTCGTGGCCTGGGCGGCCAGCAATGCTTCCCATGTGGTCTGGGTCGCGGCTGGCTCGCCATGGAGTGCCGATGCCCAGGTTTGTCCGGCCTGTACTGCACCAATTGTTCATCTCGATGGGCATTGGTCGTGCACAGGCTGTGACCTAATGCGGCCGACCACCACTGTTGACATTGCTGGTCGAGATGTGATTTTCCGCGATGCGCGCGGCGACCTGACTGTGCCGGTAGAGCTCTCTATTCCAGGTGATTTCAACATTGCCAACGCGGCGCTTGCCTTGAGTGCCGCCCGCGAGCTTGGCGTTGATCCCGTGGCGGGGGCACATGCCATGACAGCCACAGCACAAGTCGAGGGTCGCTACCGACAGGTCGAAGTTGATGGTCGCAACGTACGGCTCCTCATGGCAAAAAACCCGGCCGGTTGGCAAGCAGCACTTGGCATTTTGCGGAGCGAGCCAACCCCGGTCGTGGTGGCGATTAACGCGCAAACCGCCGATGGCCATGATCCGTCATGGTTATTTGATGTTCCGTTTGAAGTGTTGCGTGGACGCCAGGTCGTGGCCGCTGGCGAACGAGCCCATGATCTTTCCGTGCGATTGCACTATGGCGAGGTCGCCCACACGGTTGTGGCTGGTTCCGCGTTGCATGCGCTTGGCACCTGTCAGCAAGGTGACGTGGATTTGATTGCCAACTACACCGCTTTTCACACGGTTCTTGGAGAGCTGCAATGAGCGAGATCCGAATCGTGCAACTGTTCGGTGACTTGCTTGGCACCTACGGCGACAACGGCAACACGCTGGTGCTTGCCAAACGTGCGAAGTGGCGCAACACCGACGTAGAGGTGACCGAAGTTCGTAGTGGCGAGACCATCCCTGATGACGGTGACCTGTATGTGATCGGCGGTGGCGAAGACGGCCCACAGAACGAGGCCAAACGTCAGTTAGCGATATCGGGGGCATTACATCGTGGCGTCGACAACGGCGCAGCGGTACTTGCCGTGTGCGCAGGCTTTCAGATTCTGGGCCACACTTACTGCGGCCCAGACGGCGAACCTATTGATGGGCTCGGACTGATCGACGCGCAATCAACCCGAACAACAGGCGAACGGCTCGTGGGCGACGTGGTGACCTACTCGCACTCAGACCTCTCACTCGGGCAATTGACGGGTTATGAAAACCATGCAGGAGTGACCACGTTGGGCACCGATGCACAACCCCTTGGCCAGGTTGTTTCTGGCACAGGCAATGGTCCCGGGCTTGGCGTCGAAGGTGCCTGGCAAGGCCGCATTATCGGCACCTATTTGCACGGACCGGTTCTCGCACGTAATCCCGCCCTCGCCGATTTATTGCTGGCGTGGGCACTTGACGTTACGCCAGCTTCTCTTGCCCCACTTGATGACACGACAATTGATGCGTTGCGCTCCGAGCGGTTTCGTGCTGCCGTACAGGTCAATACTTCGAAACGAGGGCGGAAACGAAAGGTGCGTCCGGGGTTCGAAAACGTTCGCTAGCCGTGGTCACGCCTCGCGGTCCGATGACTTGCACAATATGTTCGGTGGGCAACATTGGGTTCATCGTGGCGTATCGGTAATCGACGACGGTGCCAACACCAGCGATCACCCACAGGGGCCGGTCGTCAACGGGCGGGGGAACAATCGCCCCCTGTGCGTTCGCAAAAATCGTGCGGCAAACGATGGGCTCAACATCAGCGTCGGCGAGCGCAAGTCCAACATGAAGACCCGTCGTATCTGCTTCGAACGCATCGACACTGCCCAAGAGTGATTCGTGGACATCAGGCGCAGTGAGCGCCCGTGCACACAGCCACCACAATGGGCCACAACCGGGATGGTATTCAATGAGCTTGCGGCACCCCATCACGAGTGCCCCATGGTCGTCGCCAAGCGCGTCGAGCGCTTCGGCAGCCTGAGGAATCAAATACTCAGGTTCGTCACCTTCGTTGCGTGCGAGATACCGCAGATACTCAATCGGGTGCACAACCTGACGGTAGCCGGTTTTACAAGCCTGGTTTCCAGACCATCACGATGATCTGGACAAGCAGTAACAAGTGCATACCGCCATAAAACATGGCAAGTCGCTTGTCCGCATCGGGCTTGTTGTCTTTCGCAGCTCCCTGAGCCGGAATGAGTCCGGCAAAAAACACGCCGAGCATCAAGAACCACAACACAAAAGCCAATGAAATCCATGACTGTGAGAACTTGAAAACGTCGTCAGACAGCACCACCGTGAGAATCCCAAACAATCCGGCGAGCACTAGCGAACCACCGTGCATCATCGGATCAAGCAAACTCCCAACCAGCGAACTCTGACCCGAGGTGCGTGCCTGACGATTCAAAACCGGCCACACAAACGCGGGTGCAAATGCTGCGACGACAAACAGCAAATGCAACACCAACATCACGTCATATGGCAACGAACCAATTGCACCAATTACCAACACAGACTCTCCAGTCGACGCTTGAAGCTACCCATCCTAATGGGAGCCCGCGGCGCGTTCGATGTTCGCGTGCGACAACCTTTTCATTTTCAGATGCCCGCGACGCTGAATCCAAGTGCACGCGCTGCGCTGGCTTGGCGGATGTCAAATGTCAGGAACGTGATGGAGGTTCCCAGCCGAAGCGCAGCACCCAAATGCATTGCATCGAGTGTGCGGACACCGGTTTGTTCACCGACTGTCGCGGCGAGTTCACACGTGTCGACATCGAGTTCGATAATCGAGATCGAATCGAGGTCGTGGGAAAACTGGGCCCTCGCCGCTGTCGCCGCCGCGGGGCTCAACAAGCGTGCAAGGTTCCTGCGCACCTCAACCAACGTGTGACGACCGGTGACGATTTGCGGGTCAGCGGCGAGCAAACCAACGGCCGATTCAGAATCGGTTTCGTCTACGTAGCGTTTGAGCAGGGCGCTCGTATCCGCATAGATGGTCATTGTGCGCGATCATCGTCTAGCACTTCGCGAATGGTGCGATCAGCTTTTTGTCGCACAATCGGGGAAAGTCCCGGGCTTTTTGCCAAGGTCAACCAGCCTGCTTCCGCGGCTACGTCCAAATCAATTTGTCCAGGAAGTGGGCGAATCTGCGCGATCGGGCGGCCACGATCGGTGACGGTCAGAATCTCGCCGGCCGCGGCACGCTGCAAATACGACGACAACTTCGCTTTGAGTTCACGCACCGCAACATCCATGTAGTCACGTTACCATGCAATGTGACTACATGCTGAATGCGATCCAGTTACTGTCGGCCTTCACTTACAGGTCAACGCGTACCTTGTACATGGTCCAGGCTGGCTTCTACGCCAAACCACCACGGGTCTGGCCCAACAGATCAAAAGCACGATCCATCTCGTCGTCGCTGAGCAAGTTACCTTCACGCACCAACTCACGCACACTCTTGCCTGTCTCGATACTGTCATGCACGAGAGCCGCAGCCTTCTCGTAGCCAATAAACGGGTTGAGCGACGTCGCAATCGACGGCGACGCTTCTGCCAGGTCGCGACACCGCTCAATGTCGGCTTCGATACCGGCCACACAATTGTCAGCGAACACAAGAGAAACGTTCGTCATCAGCACAATCGAATCCAAAATGGCATCCGCCATCATCGGCACATACACGTTCATTTCGAAATTGCCTTGGCTCCCGCCAAAAGCAACCGACGCATCATTGCCAATAACCCGTGCCGCAACCTGCGTAACCGCTTCAGCCAACACCGGATTGACTTTGCCCGGCATGATCGACGAACCCGGCTGCAAATCGGGCAGACGAATCTCGGCCAACCCAGCCCGAGGCCCCGACGCCGCCCAACGCAAGTCGTTCGCGATCTTGGTCAAACTCACCGCCACCGTTCGCAGTGCGCCAGAAATATCTACCAAGTCATCTCGAGCACCTTGCGCCGCGAAATGGTCCGGGGTCTCGATGAAATCAAGCCCGGTGCGTGCCGCAATTGCGGCAATAACCCCAGGTGCAAAACCGGCAGGCGCATTGATGCCCGTGCCAACCGCGGTACCCCCAAGAGGCAAGCGCAACAACCCGCGTGTTGACGCTTCGAGACGATCAAGATCGGCCTCAATCTGATAGGCGTAACCGGCGAATTCTTGGCCCAAGGTAACCGGCGTTGCGTCCATGAGATGGGTTCGACCTGGCTTGACAACCTCGGCAAAGACATCGGCACGATCGCGCAACACGGCTGCAAAGTGTGCGAGTGCAGGCCGCAATTCGTTGGTAACCGCGAGTGAAACCGCAATGTGTACCGCCGATGGAAACACGTCATTCGAGGACTGCGACGCGTTGACGTGATCATTGGGGTGAACTGCCCCCGCTTCGCCAAGGTGCTCGGAAGCCAGATGTGCAACGACCTCGTTGGTGTTCATGTTCGACGAGGTCCCCGACCCGGTTTGAAACACGTCAACAGGAAATTCGCTGTCCCACTTGCCTGCGGCAACTTCTTCTGCCGCGGCAGCAACCGCATCCCCGATGCGAACATCGACTTTTGCGACCTGCTCGTCCGCCGCATTCACCCGTGCGGCCTCCGCCTTGATCATCCCTAGCGCATGAACCAAGCGTGGGTTAATCGGTCGGAACGACACCGGGAAATTTTCAACCGCACGTTGGGTTTGGGCCGCCCATTTCGCCTGCGCAGGCACCTGCACCTCACCCATCGAGTCGTGCTCAATCCGAAATTCACCTGTCGTTTCGCTCATGGAGCCAACTTTAGGTGGCGTCTCGCTCATCGTCCCCTTCGGGGGTCATTGTTGCGAGTCGTTCGTCAAGCGCTTTCAATCGCTCGGCTTTCTCGACATCTTGTGGCTCACCAAGTTCACGCTGCAACTCGGCAATGGCTGCATCCTGACCTTGTCGATCGCTTGGCAAACATCCATATGCCCGTCGCACCCGCGGTTTGTCTTCATGTTCATAGCGAAGAATGAGCGGGCGCCCCGACCATTGGATCGCACCCCAAAACGAAAGGTCCGGTTCAATTGAATTCACCTGCGAGCGTTCAAGATGGGTGTCACCATATTTTGTGGCCACGTGAACCCAGGTGTCCGCGAGATCCAAGCGACAGCGCAACCCCAGCAAATACCAAATCAAAAATGCGACGGTTACGATCCCATCAATGATGAAATACACGGGAGGAGGTGTTGGGCTGAGTGTTATTCCGATAACGAAAAGCGTGATTCCGAAAATGGCGATGATTGCTGCGCCAGCAAACGAAATAACGCGGTACATCGAACTTTGAAATCGGACAAACGACTCGTCTGCTTCGGTTTCGCTCACAGACTGTTCATCGGCAGACATTCACTGAATTCCGAGTAATTCAATCAGTTGAGCCTTCTGATCATCATCAATCTCATCAAAATCCACATTGGGCAGCGGCGGATCCCAACCCTCGATTTCCGAATACGTTCGAATCACTTTGGCGGGTACACCAGCGACGACCGCATTGTCGGGAATCTCGCCGCGTACGACTGCACCAGCAGCCACAACGACGTTGCGCCCCAACTGTGCACCCGGCAAGATCACCGCACCAGCGCCAAGCCACGAACCAGCGCCAATACGAACCGACTGATTCGCCGGCCACTGGCGGCCAACAGGGATCTCAGGATCGCCATAGGTGTGATTCTGATCGGTGATGTACACGTACGGACCGGTATAGACGTCGTCGCCGATCTCAATGCTGGAATGGCCAACCACATGGCTCCCTCGCCCCAGCAATACCCGGTCGCCCATCCGGACAACCGCCCGATCACCAAGATTCTGATTCGGTGCGAAACCCGCAGACAGCGTGACGTACGGCCCGATCATCGTGCCCGAGCCAATCTCGATGTGGGCTTCACCAAAAATTGCGCCTTGTGGATACGAAATACAGCTTGCCTGGCCAAAAGCCCGGAAGCGTTGACCCCGGGCACAATCCGCTCCGATCGCACCCGCACGGTACAGAGAATCGGTCAACGAATGGATCGCATCGGTGGACTTTCGACGCGCCCAAACTCGTAGGCTGGCTTGCCATGGCACGGCCGTTGATTGTAGATCCGACCGGGCCGATGTCTGCGGTTCGCTTCGGTGTTCTCGGTGCCGCAGCAATTGCTCCCAACGCACTCGTCAAGCCTGCCCTTGCTGTACCCAATGTGCGCATCATCGCCGTTGCCGCTCGCGACCCGAAACGAGCACAACAGTTTGCGAATCGATTCCAGATCGAACGCGTTGCCGACTCGTACGACGCGCTGCTCGACGACCCGACAATCAACGCGGTCTATATCCCCCTGCCCAACGCGCTGCATGGCACATGGACATTGCGCGCGGTCGAGGCAGGCAAACACGTTCTGTGCGAAAAACCTTTTGCCGCAAATGCGACCGAGGCACGACGTGTCCGAGATGCCGCGGCGGCCTCTGGTCTCGTTGTCATGGAAGCGTTTCATTGGCGCTACCACCCGATGAACATTGCCGTGCTCGACGCCGTTGCCACTGGCACAATCGGCGACCTCACCGCTGTTGATGGGTCGTTTTGTTTCCCGCTTTGCAAGCCAGGCGACATTCGCTGGAGCCGCGACCTCGCGGGTGGATCGCTTCTGGACTTGGGTTGCTATCCACTCCACATGATTCGCAGCGTCGCTGCTGCGGCAGGCCTTGGCGAACCTCACGTCGTCTACGCGAAAGCCGCGTTTACCTCGGGCGGTGTTGACCGCGCGTTGCGCGCATCATTGGCAACGCCAAGTGGAGTCCCCATGACCATCACCTGCGGACTGTTCAACATCGCACACCCCATCGCGTTGCACCTGAAGATCACCGGGACCCTTGGTTCAATTTCTGTCGGCAACCCTGTTCTGCCACACCTTGGCGGCCGTGTCATCACTCGCATCGGATCAAAGCGAAGTCTCACGTGGGCGCCACGGACGACAAGCTATTACCACCAGCTCATCGCTTTTCGAGATGCCATCGTGGACGGACAACCATTCCCAACCGACCCAACCGACGCGGTCGCCACCATGGCATTGATCGACGACATCCACCGTGCCGCAGGCGTCACGCCACCCGTTAGCTCAAAGCAATGAGATCGTTGAGTTCAGACGACCAATTCTGAAACTCCCCATCGGGCATGAGCAGCACCCGATCTGGTTGGAGCGCCGCGACAAATTCGGTGTCGTGGCTTACGAGCACCACGGTGCCTGGCCACTGGCCGAGGGCCTCAGCCATGGCTTCACGACTCGCCGGGTCAAGGTTGTTGGTGGGTTCGTCGAGCAGCAACAGGTTGTGGCGACCGGCGACAAGTTGCGCCAGCGCAAGCTTGGTTTTCTCACCACCCGAAAGAGTTCCCGCATCTTGAAAGACCTTGTCACCGGTCAACCCAAACATGGCAAGCAACCCGCGACTGACTTCTTCAGAACCACCAAGGGCCGCGTCACCCATATGCTCAAGCAGTGTCCTGCCCGACGAAATTCCTTCGTGTTCTTGGGCGTAATAGCCGGCGATAATGCGGTCACCGAACTGCACGGTTCCCGCATCGGGTTGCGACGTGCCCGCCAAAATACGAAGCAACGACGTTTTCCCTGCGCCGTTCAGACCGAGCACCAAGATTCGATCTCCTCGACCCGCATCAAAGCTCAAATCAGCGAACACGTCGTTGTCGTCATAGGACTTCGCAAGTCCGGACACCTCAAGTACCGTCCGATTGGCCGGCGGCGGCTCAGGAAACGCGATGCGTGCCGTCCCCGACCGCGCCGGACCGCTCACCTGATCGACTTTCAGCCGATCGATGCGCTTTCCGATGCTCTTTGCCATTGACGCTTTCGAGGCTTTCGCCCCAAAGCGGTCCACCACATTTTGTAAGCGGCCGATTTCGGCGGCTTGGGCCGCCGCCAACTTGGCTTGCCGGGCTTCATCTCGGGCACGACCGGCCAAGTACTCGCTGTACGTCCCTCGGTAGGCGACCATGTGGCCGGTGTCCTCATGGCCTGCACGGTCAAGATGCAGCACGCGAGTGATCTCCGAATCGAGCAGATCAAGGTCGTGACTAATCACGATCAATGCGCCCGCATAGTTGCGCATAAAGCCAAGCAGCCAGTCTTTCGCGTCAGCATCAAGATGGTTCGTTGGCTCGTCAAGCAACAACACGTCACTGCCCGCATACAAGATGCGGGCGAGCTCCACACGGCGACGTTCTCCACCAGAGAGCACTGAAACGGCGAGATCCATGCGGTCGTCTTGCACGCCAAGGCCGGACGCGATTCGACGCACCTCGCCTTCGGCCCGGTAGCCACCGGCGAGCCGAAAACGCTCTTCGGCCCGAGTAAAGCGCTCAATCGCTCGTGGAGTCGCTTCTGATTCGACACTTGCGCGCAACTTCTCCAACCGCCGTGCGTCCTCATCAAAACCACGCCCAGACAACACATGCGTGATCGCTTTGGTGTCGGGCGAAACGCCATCCATGCGAGGATCTTGAGGCAAATAGCCAAGTCCTCCCTTGACGACCACCGAACCACCCGCGGGCTCTGCGGCCCCGGCGAGTACCTTGAGCAATGTCGTCTTGCCAGCACCATTTCGGCCAACGATTCCAACCTTGTCACCGGCAGCAACAGTGAACGACACACCATCGAGCAGGGTGACGCCACCGACTTCGGTGCGGATAGATCGGGCGACAAGCATCGCACCAGCGTGACAGGATTCTCAAGCGTTCGACGCATCGAATCGGCACGGATGGTCGGCCAAGCCGGTAAGGTCACCGTGAATGCGGACCGGTTCACTTCCCGTTATCGACGTTGAACTTCCAGACCTTCCTGACCAGCCGTCAGATGTTCCCTGGCCCACGGTCACGTGGCCGACTGGCGAACCAGGTGCGTGTAAGGCACGAAAGCTCAACAAAATATTGGATGCGGCTTTTGCCAATGAGCCTCCAGAAGAACTTGGCCTCACGCGTGCCATTGTCGTCGTGCAGGGTGGGCGGATCGTCGCCGAACGCTACGGGCCAGGATTCCATTCGACATTCGATGAGGCCCTTGGCACCAAAGCAGGACCCGACGGTCCATCGACCGCGCTGATCTCATGGTCGATGGCCAAATCAATGCTCCAGATCGCCATCGGTATTGCGAAACAAACGATCGACTTGTCGCTCGATTCTCGCATTCCAGTTCCCGAATGGGCCGACGATGACGATCCACGTCACGGCATCACGTGGCATCAGTTGTTGCATATGGCCTCGGGTTTGTCGTGGATTGAGGAATACACGACCGACCGAGGCTCTGACGTCATAAACATGCTCTTTGGCGATGGCAAATCCGACATGGGAGCGTTTGCCGCGTCGTTTCCGTTGGCGGCACGACCCGGTACACAGTTTTTGTACTCAAGTGGCACCACCAACATTCTGGCCCGCGCGTTGCAAGAACAACTCGGCTTTGCCGGTGATCGTGACGCGATGGGTGCATGGCTACGTGCGGAGCTGTTCGAACCGATCGGCATGTTGTCTGCGACCCCGAAGTTCGATGAATGTGGCACATGGGTGGCGTCGTCGTACGTGGATGCTACCGCGCAAGACTTTGCCCGATTTGGGTTGCTCGCGTTACGTGGCGGCACATGGGATGGTCGCCTCATCGTGCACCGTTCGTGGATCGACAAGGCACGTCGACCAATCAAATTGCCCACCGCACACGCCTGCCGGTACGGCTCTCATTGGTGGGTTCACGATGACGGACTGGGGACGTTCGCCGCTCACGGCTACGAGGGCCAGCGCATCCTTTGTGTGCCCAAGAAGGATCTGGTGATCGTGCGACTTGGCAAAACCCCACCAACACCCCAAGAACACGACCGTGACCCAAACCCGGTCGACAAATACCTCGACAAAATCATCGCCTGTTTCGGCGACTAAAGGAGCCAACATGCGTATTGGGCTATTCCTCGGCGATCTATCCGGACCAACGTCAACCACCCAAGATGCGGTTGCCGCAGCAAAACACGCGGCCGATGCCGGTTTTGTTTCGTTCTGGGTGCCTCAAATTTTTGGCCTTGATGCCATGACCACACTTGCGGTGATCGGCACCCACGTGCCTGAGATCGAACTTGGCACCGCCGTGATTCCGATTTATCCCCGTCACGCAACCGCACTTGCGCAACAGACACTCACGGCACAGTCTGCATCAAACGGGCGGATCACCCTTGGGGTTGGGTTGTCGCATCAACTTGTCATCGAACATTTGCTTGGGTACAGCTTCGACCGGCCAGCGACCTACATGCACGAGTATCTCCAAGCGCTCGCACCACTGTTGCGCGGCGAACAGACCGATGTGGCCACCGAGCGAGTCACGACGCACATGAAAATCGATGTTGCCGTTCCAAAACCACCGGGACTCCTTGTAGCTGCACTTGGGAAACGGATGTTGGAAATTGCCGCAGAATTTGCTGACGGCACTATTACGTGGATGACCGGGGCGCGTACGCTCGCAGATCACACCGTTCCAACGTTGCATGCCGCGCCAGGTGGGGCAGGCAAACGAGTGGTTGCCGCATTACCTGTAGCCGTCACCGATGACAGAGATGGTGCAAAAGAGCGGGCAGCATCGGTGTTTTCGATCTACGGCCAACTGCCGTCGTATCGAGCGATGCTGGACCGTGAAGGTGCGAGCGGCCCGCAAGATGTTGCCCTTGTTGGTTCTGAGCGCGACGTGCAAGCAAGCATTGAAGGGCTATTTGCGAGTGGCGTCACCGAATTCGTTGCGGTGCCATTTCTTGGTGGGTCGGACGGCGATCGCACCCTGGCCCTGCTGACAAGTTTGTTGTAGCTCCACAATCGATCACGCTGGATCGAGGTGAACGTCTTCGAGTTCACGATTGTGTGTGTCGGGGTAACGGAGCCAAATAACGATCAGGGCAATAAGCGGCCCGATGCCAAGCAACGTCACAGTTGCTGGCAACGAATCAAACGCATTGAGCAACACTCCGCCGGTTGCAAAGCTCAGTGCCTGTCCGCCAACCGATGCAACCGTGGCCCATGCAACGGCCTGGCCCCGAACCGCGGTGCCAAAAAGTTCGGCCGAATAGGCGCCAAGGACCGGGCCTGCGCCCATTGTCCCTAGGAGCATCACCACCATTGCCAAGCCCCACACGAATGGCCCACCTGGCAGCCAGAAGAAGGCAAGTGATCCGACTGCGCCAAACACCGCGAGCGAACACCCAACAAGGCGACGCCCGTAACGGTCAGAAGCCGCCCCTGCCAGAATCATGAGTGGGATCCCGGGCAGGCCAGCGAGCACCAACATGAAGCTGGCCGTTGATGAATGCAAGCCGCGTTGTGTTTGAAGAAAGTCAAGCGAGAACGACCCGGCTTGCTGTGACAAGTTCATCAGTACTCCAACGGTGAGCACCAACACGATCCATCGGCGATACGGCGGCCTGAACAGCGCTTTCCAGTCGTGATGAATTTTGCCTGCTTGACGAACTTGTTCGAACCGATCACTTTCGGGCAGGAGACGTCGAAGCCATGCAATGAGAAGCAACGGCGGCACGCCAACGACATACATCCAGCGCCACGACAAGCCCAACGGGCTAATCACGCCACCGAAGAGAATGGCTCCAAAACCAACTCCGAGGGCATTGGACATTTGCAACCAGCCAAACCCGATCCCCCGTGCACGAGCGGGAAGCGATTCTGCAGCAAGCGTCCACACAATCGCAGCTTCAGCATTCAGAAACATGCGAGCAACAAACTGACACCCTGCATAGGCCGCGGCGTTCGGGGCGAGCGCGGTAATACCGGTTGCGACCGTGTAGCCGATGACGCAAATGATGAGAAGACGCCGCCGCCCCACCCGATCAGCGCGTAATGCCAACACCACCGCCGGCAACGCCCCCAAATAGAGCACCGACAAGTACCAACTTGCTTGGGCTTGCGTCAACCCGAACGTTGCGCGTATTTGTTTGAGCGAAACCAACATGACGCCACGGTCGTAACCATCGAAAAACAGCGTCGAGCCCAACAGAAACAACAGCATCCAATGCTTGCGTTCCAGTGTTTGAAAGCCTGCACGAATGGCAGCCCATCCCCCGTCATTGGTCATGCATGCGCCTTTCACGCCGGATTTCGGCGACCGCCTGGCAACGTCGATGGAGATGGTTGACTTGGCCCAGGAGTCGTCGTTGTTGTGCCTTGTGAACCTCCCGAACCTGGCGCGCACGCGTCAAGGCGAATCACTTTTTGCCCCTTTCGTAACGCATCGGGGTGCATCGTTACGGTCCCCTCACGTTTGCTCGCCCATTCGGTGAGCGCCTTGTGCATGTTTGCAGGATCGGCATTGCCGGTGGTGACATCCATGCGAATGCACTGGCGCGAATTGTTCTCATAGGCCACCAAGGTGTCGCCTCGATACCCGCTAAGTGCGAGCGCACTGACCTTGTCGGACACCACCGGTCCGAGAACTTCACTGAGGTAAAGCTGTCCAAAGGTTCCTTTCGCCAAGACTTTTCCATCGACCGCTGGCGCAGTGACCGTGAGTTGCTTTGTGGGGGCCTGAAATCGGCCAACTGCTGTGACTTGGGCTGATCCATCAGGCGGATTCTTGAAGGCAGCATCAAGCGGAGATGACGTCGTCGTCGTAACAAGGTTGGTGGTAAATGAAACTCCGGTATCTGCTGGCATTCGGAGCCACGCTGATAGGGCCGCCGGAACTTGTGTCGTATCAGTGCTCGCCCCTGCCCGAGCGTTGATCTCTGCTCGAATTTGTGCGTTCTCAGAAGCTGAGCGAGTCCCGGCCCAAATCGACGCGACCCGCCACGCATCACCCTGTACCAATGTGCGTAGTCCGATGACCTGATCTCCGAACTGGGTTGTTTTCACCATCGAATCGGTCGTGAAGTATTGATCATCAAGTTGCTCGGTGAGCCCGACGACGAGCACCGTTGACAAATAGGGCGTTGGGGGCGTTTCCCGCACATGCAACGTATTGGTCACCGTGTCAAAAAACACCACGGTCTTGTCGCCCCAAAACGATTGCAGCGCACGTGGCATGTCGATCTCATTGGGATTGAGACCCAACACTTTGAAAGGTGCTGACAGCCGCCGCATCAAGGCGTTGTCCCGTTGGAGCGAGACACGATACGCGCGTGCAAAAGCCACGTCGTTATCAAGTACCGGCCGCGGCTGCGACGTGAAGGTTAAGCGACGTGTCGATTCAATAAACGGCACGAGATCAGCCGTTAAGCGACTGAGTTGTTCTGCGGTGATGTTTGCCCCGTGCGGGAGAGTTGTGGTGGTTGATGGCGTCGTCGGAGCGACTGACGTCGCGGGGGGTTTGGCCGCGTTCTGCGCGCCCGGTCGAATGAGCCGGAGCGCGATATACGTCAAGATCGCCGCCGCGAGTGCGACACCAATGACGGCCAATATCATGCCAACGTTCACTTTTGGTGTTTCAGGCTCGTCCGGCACGATTTCAGGCGCGCCGGGTTCAAACCGTGGCCATTCGCTCGGTGGGCGGGCCGGGTACGGTCGAGGATTTGGAATCCACTCGTCGGACAGGGAAGAGACCTTTCGGTTCAGCCGGACACGTGTACAACTGCCAAGTCGCTACGGTATCGCCCAATGAGTTCGTTCGGACGCGATGTCGCCGGATCACCCTATGCCACTCGGTCAGATGCCTCGCCGCAGGCTCTATCGGCACGTGATCCAATATCGAGCCGCACCACCGAGGAAGAAGCTCGCGATCTCCTTGCATTACAGCGTGCCAAGCGTGGAGATGATCGTGCGTTTGCTGAGTTGATTTCCGCAAACGATGACGATGTGCGGGCACTCGTTTGTGCATTAGCCGGACCCGAAGAGCTCGATCCATTCTGTTTGCAAATTTATCTTCGGGCGTATCGCGGGTTGCCGGTCGCCCCGAATACGTCGCCACGCTTGTGGCTTCTTGGAATTGCCGATGGAACGCTGCGCGATATCTTGCGGCGACGCAATGGCAAGACGGAAAGCCCGATTGCAACGAATTTGCCTGGCGACCATCGTCTCGTTTGCGCCGCTTTGTTCGCGGTTGGCCTTACCCCGCGCGAAGCCGCTCGCCTCGCCAGCGTTGACCCAACAACGATTGACGCGATTGTGGCCACGGCTCGCGACAGCCACGGCCTCTCTGAACCTTTCCCACAAGCCGCGGCACATGATTCGGCATTCTGGGATGAACTTGGACGCAAGCTGATGATTGAACGGGGCGCTCCTGCGGTTCCCGCACCAAAGCCCGAAGAAATCACGGGCCGACAACCAGTCGCGATGAGCGTGCCGACGAGCGCTCGTTCCCGAGGCGCGGCCAAAGGTATGGCCAAACGAGTCACCGAGATTCATCCGCGCGAATTTCCGTGGCATGTGGTTTGGACCGCGTTGGGCATTGTCACGTTCGTGCTCGTCGTGGTCGGCATTACCTTGTCGCTGGCGCATCGTGCGACGAACCACGACGCTGGCCTTGGCGACACAGCCACGAAAGTGCTGAACCAGTTTGACCGAGCTCTCGCGAACGATGTGGCGATTAGCGGAACCGTCATCATTCAATCGACGAACAATCAGCGACTTCGGTCGGGCCGCTACACCTTTGTCCGTACCAACATTGGATCGTGGAACATACGCTCCAAAGACGGGGTCATTGAACAAGGGTACGACGTCGCTCGAGCGTCATACATTGCACTTCACCGCACCTTGAACGGCGAAGTTTCGTCCGCAGAGTCTGCGACCGGATTAGCCCCCGGACCACCTGCGATGACCGCAAACGCCGACGACTCGTTGGGTGACGTGCTTGCGGAGTCGGTTCGGGTTGTACGCGGGGGCACAAACGGTTCCGCCGAATCGGTCACGCCCACCACGCTGAAACCTTCTGACACCGAAGCCACTCCACAATGGGTGATAACGAGTGATCTTTCAGCCGATGCACCAGAGCAATTTCCACTTGCTGGGACAGGCGCGCTTCTGCGACTCCACGCGGACTCGGTCACGTTGGTGGCTGACCAATCACTTTCGTTACCAACAAGAGTAACTCTTCGAAAACAAGGTCGAACTATTGCAACCGTGCGCTTTGTGGGACTGTCGATTGCACAACAAGCGCCCGTATCACCCTTGACTCCAACGTTGCCCGCAAATGCAATGCCCACGCGATCGGTCGGCGGCTTCACCTTCACTGAACTCGGTCGACTCAACACCGGCGGCGACGGCCGCATCCCAACTCCGTCCTATTTGCCAAGCGGATATGTCTTAGCGTCAGTTGGGGTGAACAAAACTAGCCGGACAACGGTGCTGTGTTATCGAAATGGTTCACGTCAACTTGTGCTCACCTTCCGACCGCGACCTCTTGGTGTCCCGGCCGATCCTTTTGGCTCATCGTCGGAAAGTTCGTCAAAGCCGCAGACGTTTTCCATTTCTTCGGGGCGTTTCGCAGGGACCAAAGCCACGGGCAGTTTGGATCCTATCGCTCACATCTGGACACAAAACTCGGCGACACAAGTAATCGTTGCTGGTGACCCCAACATTGACACGCTGACCAAGGTGATCGCCTCGCTGAACTAACAAACTGTGCCCGGAGCGGGACTCGAACCCGCACGACCCTTGTCGGGTCAGAGGGGTTTAAGCCCTCCGCGTCTACCGATTCCGCCATCCGGGCGTCGTGCAGAACATACAACGATATTACGTCGAAACTGTCATGCAGCGATCGATCGCCAATCTCCCATTGCAGATACGGCCTCCCACATGGCAGTACGCGCTCGCGTCGCCTGTGGCCCCGCAAGGCTGTTCGCGACAACGATCCCTTCCACCATGTCAGCAATGATTGCCCCGAGCGGTCGATCAGTAATGCGGACCGACACGGTGACCCAGCCGCCGCCTGCCCCACGAATCGTTCGATCCACCCCGGCTACACGTGGAGGGCTGCGAAAAGTTGGGGCAACGAATCCAAGGGTTCGTGCCGTGCGGGCGAGCGTCCGGGCGGCGGTAGCGAAATCTAGAGAGGTGGCATCGGTGGTCATCACTGATCACTCTCGCACGTGGGTGTGACATCGCCTTCTCGCCGCCAAGCACCACTACCATTACCCGTTGATGGTGAGTTTGGACACGCTCAATCCGGCCCAGCGGGAAACGCTCGCTGCACTCGGGGCAGGTGATCGTGACGCAAGAATCGACTTTCCCACGTCGTTGGCGGGCGAGCTGCGCGCCAGTATCGAAACGGGGCTTGCCGGCCATGTTGAACACCTCGAATCAATGCGGCCACTCATTGTCACCAAGCGCCTACTTGCTGGTATGCACGGTTGCCAGGCCCGCTTTCTTCACGAACAAAGCCAGCCATTTGAGCTTTCCGTGCCAATTGTGCGGGGGACGGTCGCACACAAAGCGCTGGAATTGTCGGTTCATTGGCCAAGAGCCGCGCTGCCACTTGAACTCGTTGACGCAGCCATCAGCCTCATAGCTCAGGCTGACCATTGGGCCGGGGACTGGGTCGCAAGTCTTGAACCTGCCGATCACGCCGATTTGCGCAGCAAAGCCGCCGAAATGGTGAGCCAATTCCTCGAGACGTGGCCGCCGCTTACCCCTGCGATGCGCCCGTCCACCGAAGTTCGCATTTCGACACCGCTTTGCGATGGAGTGATCGTATGCAAAGGACAGGCCGACCTGATGTTGGGCCAGCCAATCGGATCGGGTTCGCAGGCACGCAAGATCATCGTCGACTACAAGACCGGAGGCCATTCACCCGAACACCGTGCAGACTTACGGTTCTACGCGCTGATTGAAACGCTACGTGTCGGCGTGCCACCTCGCATGACCGTGACCGCCTACCTAAATTCAGCAACGCGAGAGACCGAGGTAATCACCACGGACATTTTGTTTGCGACCGCGGCCCGGTTGACCGATGGCATCGTCACCCATCTCGCCATTGATGCGGG
>CAZJAZ010000020.1:23933-45025 GCA_964544305.1 uncultured Iamiaceae bacterium
GTGCGCCGGGCGTACGCCCCGATTTACGACAACTGGTTTCGAGTCGAATGGGAACATTTCGACCGAATCCCAACAAGCGGTGGTGCGCTCCTCGTCGCAAACCATGCGGGCGCGATCCCTTCTGACGCACCCGCCATCATGCATGGCATCGAGAAAGAACTGGAACGACCGGTGTACGGTCTAGCCGATCACGTGTTTCGCACGCTTCCGGTGGTGGGCACGTTGTGGGCCCGAAGCGGCGGGGTGGTTGCCCATCCAGATAACGCATACCGGCTGCTGCGCACGCAACAACAACTCGCATTGGTATTTCCTGAAGGCACCAAAGGCCCCTCCAAGCATTACTCGCAGCGATACCAACTTCGGCGTTTCGGCCGCGGCGGATTCGTGCAGATCGCGATGCGAGCGGGCGTTCCGATTATCCCCATTGCCGTTGTTGGGGCCGAAGAATCCATGCCCGTTATTGCTCGTGTTCCAACATTGTCAAAAGCGCTTGGCATTCCGTACTTTCCGATTACCGCGAACATGGCGCTTTCACCGGTGCTCGGTCCACTCGCGGCGCTTGCATATTTTCCTGCCAAGTTCACCATTCGGGTACTTGAGCCGGTCACATTTGATGTCGAACCCGATCAGCCTCGGTATTCACGCAACCGCATCATGGATGCATCCGAAGCTATTCGAGGCACGATTCAAACTGCCCTCTATGACATGCTCGCGCAACGCCGATCGGTTTGGTTCGGCTAATGGGTCGACGCATACTCGTCACCGGGCTTGGTACGTTTTGGGGGGCGCGCGTCGCCCAGCAACTCGAAGCCCAATCCGACGTTGACGTCATTGTCGGACTCGACCGCACACCGCCAAGCTTGCCGCTCGAACGAACCGAATATGTGCGCTGCGACGAGGATTACTCGATTCTTTCGCGCATTGTGGCCGCCGCACAGATCGACACAATCGTGCACACGTTTCTCGTCGTGGATTCGACGCAGATGCCGTCTCGTCGCATGCACGAGATCAACGTGATCGGCACGATGAACTTGTTTGCGGCTGCGGCTGCTTCCGCATCGACGGTACGCAACATTGTCGTAAAATCTTCGGCGCTCGTGTACGGATCGGCCCCGAAAGATCCGGTTTGGTTCACAGAAACCACGAAGCGAGCATCGTCTCCTCGCACGCGTGTCGAACGCAACCTCATGGAGGTTGAGTCGTACGTCCGAGATTTCGCGATTGACAACCCACATGTCACGGTGTCGGCTTTGCGTTTCTCGAACGTGATCGGCCCCACCATCGAAACACCGCTCACCAAGGCGCTCCAGCTCCCCATTGTGCCATCTGTTTTCGGGTTTGACCCGCGTTTTCAAATGGTGCACGAAGACGATGTGATCCGAGCGATTATTCATGTGCTTGAGAACGAGCTCGCAGGCATTTACAACGTGACCGGCGATGGCTTGTTGCCCTGGAGTGAGATTGCGCGCATCTGTGGCAAACGAACCGTGCCTATGCCTCCATTTGGCACCGAAATTGCGGCCGGCCCGCTACGGCGCATTGGGGTGGATCTACCTGACGAACTTTTGAACCTATTGCGTTATGGTCGAGGTGTCGACAACGCGAAACTCAAGGCCACCGGCTTCGCATACGATTACACCTCAGCGGGCGCGGTCAAGGCGTTCACCGAAGCGATGCGCCTTCGTTCAACAGTCGGGAACACTCGTGGCGTCTACCGCTACGAACGGGACGTCGAACAATTCTTTCGCCATTCACCCGCCGTCGTGCGCGATAGCGGTTCGGCCTAGCGATGTCGCTCGTTGAGCTCGAAGTATCTGATCATCTTGCGGTCGTCTGTCTCAATGACCCAGACCGGCGAAACGCACTGACGTCCGACATGGTCGCAGAATTGTGCGCGACCTTCGATGCGATTGAGCACGCAGCCGGTGTGCGATCGGTCGTTGTCACCGCAAACGGACCGGCTTTTTGTTCAGGAGCAGACCGGTCCCTTCTCGTCGATGCCACCGAGTCTCCAGCGAAGGCCGAATCGGCGTTGCGAGCCATCTACGAAGGCTTCCTTCGGGTCGCGCAGTGCCCCCTGCCAACGGTTGCCGCGGTGAAGGGTCCGGCGGTTGGGGCCGGCATGAACTTGGCGCTTGCGTGTGACGTGCGGTTGTGTTCGCCCGAGGCCGTGTTCGATCCACGTTTTATCCAGATTGGGCTTCACCCTGGCGGTGGGCACACCTGGATGTTGCAACGCATTGTTTCCCAACAGGCTGCCGCGCTATTGGTCTTGTTTGGTGAAGCTTTTGATGCGCAACAGGCACACGAACATGGCTTGGTCGTCGAAGTCGTCGACAACGAAGTAGACCTCGTTGGCCGGGCGCGTGAACTCGCGGCACGTGTGGCCACAGCCGATCGTGAGTTAGCAATACGAATCAAAGCGACACTCAATGACGTTCGTTCGCTACCCACTGTTGAGGCTGCCCTTGAACGTGAGCTGGTTGATCAGATCTGGTCAATTACACAATCGGGCGCCCAAAACAAGATCACAGCCAGTCGGCCTCAAGTTCCTCGCGACGCTCGTCCCACTCTTCGGACGTGATCGCATAACGAACGTGGTCTTCCCACACCCCGTTGATTTCTAAATAGCGTTCTGCGGTTCCTTCTTCGCGCAGACCGAGTTTGTCCATAACCCGACGCGACCGGGCGTTGCGTGGAATGATCGAAATCTGAAGTCGGTGTAAATACAAGTCTTCGAATGCAAATCGGGCGAGCACGACAACAGCTTCGGGCATGTAGCCGTTTCCCGCGACGCTTTGAGCAATCCAGTAGCCCACATAACCACTTTGGAACGCACCGCGTTGCACCGCGGACAGGTTGATCTCACCCACGAAGTCACCCTCGACGAAAATGCCGAAGCTATAACCGTTGCCAAGTTGGCGTTCCCGATGACGAGCACTACATCGCATCGCAAACGCATCACGATCCACGACCGGATCGGGCATGTGTTTGATCCGCATCGGCTCCCACTTCTCAAGCCACTCCGCGTTCGTCTGGCGAATACCTCGCCACGCGACAAAGTCGTCAACCGTCAACTCACGGAGCATGACGCGCCGTCCAAAAATCGGTGGGTCAAGCGCGTGAGATGCGGTTCTGGCACTCCGTCGGATCACGTTGGCATGATAGATGCCGCGAGGCCATCAAGGATGTCTGCTTCGGATACGACGAGGCTTGTCGCACCGGTTTGTTCCATGACGGCACGAAGAACAATGAGGCCCCCCGCAATGACTTCTGCCCGACCGGCTTCCATGCCGGGCACCTCCAACCTGTCTGTTGACGACAGCGAAAGCAGCTTCCGTGTCAATTCATCAATGCGCACTGTGGTGAGGATGTGGTGATGAATGAGCGATCGGTCGTAGTGAATGAGGCCCTGATCAATGGAAGCGAGTGCGGACACCGTTCCTGCGAGCCCAACCAACGTTGCACCCGACAGCGCATGTCCAAGTGACCCAAGTGCACCGGCCACAATCGTCTCGCAGAAATGACGTGCTTCATCAATCTCGTCTTGTTGCGGCGGATCATGGTGGAAAAAGCGCTCGGTAATGCGGACACAACCAATGTTGGTTGACACCCCACCGTCAAAATGCACCTGACCGGATTGTGTGGAACCGAGCGCAAACTCGGTGGAACCGCCGCCGATGTCCACCACCAGATAGTTGCCATCGTGTGCTCGGAGTTCGGCGGTTGCCCCTGCGAATGACAATGCCGCTTCTTCTTCGCCCGATAACAACTCTGGGGTGACCCCGAATAGCGCCGTGACGGGCCGAAAAAAATCGTCACGGTTTACGGCATCACGGGCAGCGGAGGTTGCGGTAATCCGGCATGCAACGACTTGGGTGTTGACCATGAGGTCGTGAAACTCGTTGAGTACATCCATTGTGCGTTGCACAGCTTGGGGATCAAGCGCACCGGTTGAATCCACCCCGCGACCGAGTCGGGTGATTCGCATGAGCCGCTCGACGGTTTGGATGGAGCCGTGTTCATTGGTACGGGCCAAGAGCAGTCTCGTTGAGTTCGTCCCGCAGTCAATGGCGGCGACGACCGGAGCACGCGGGCCGTCCACATCAGCGAACAGTCCCTCCGCGCGAAATTGCGCTGCGATCCACGCCCCAACGGGATCCTCCCCCCCAGCAAGCCACCATGCGAAATGCGCGTGGAGACATTTGACGCCTGTTCGTGTCCCACCGACGCCACCAGTTGGCCGTGGACCGGTGTGAAGCGGGTCAATGCGGGCGTTGCGTTCGAACGCGTAACTCTCGTGCGCACGGGCCAATGTCTCAGCATCAACCGCTGCCTCGGCTCGATCAACGCCGCCGGATGATTCGAGTCGGCCGATCCAAGTGCGTTCGGGTTCGCCCACCAGCCAGTACCGGGTCGGCATCGGCGTCCCATCATCGAAAAGCGGGGCGTTCTCAATGACGGCCGGAGATCCATCGCGGTGGCGCACCACGACGGCAAACTCACCTTGCGGTGGTCTGCCGAGCAGGGCTGCCACGGCTTCTCGGTCAGTGGCACTCATGAAATCCCCCACCACCACATGCGAGCACCAATTTGTTGATTCGACATGGTTTGCCCAATCCACACCGGTCGAAAGAATACCCACGCCAACACCGCCAGGCCGAGTGTGATGAAAATGGGCACGCGCCGATGCAACGCCTGTTTCGGACCGATCAGCCACGCTGCACCGACGACGAGCGTGGGAATGACAGTCGTCAAATAGAAGGTGTACGCGGCTCGACCACTGACAAGCCACGGCAGCCATTGCAAGAAAGGAACCCCAAAGAGCACCGCGGCCATCACACTTTTTCCGCGTACCGCCCGCAGCACCAATCCGACGAGAGCGCCAAGACAAATCAGCCACACGATTGGATTCGCAAAAACCATCAACACCGCACCCGAATCCGGAGGCTGGCCGTAACACGGCCCATCACTCGCTCGTGCCGCCTTATTGGCACAGTCGATGCCGTAAAAGATGGTGGGATGGCTCATGGTGAACCAGGTCCATGCGGAAGCTGCGCTCGTATTGTCAGGACGAAGTTCAGCATGAAAACGGACAACCTCCGCGTGGGTTGACACAAAGGTGCCGGGCCGCCACGCATCAGGCCCCGCTTGTTGGGGTGCCCATGCGAGCAGATAGACGCCGAGAGGAAGCAGCACACTCAGTGCAACGCTCACGGCGATGTTTCGCCATTTCAATTGTGGCGCGACCAACCGAAGATCCGCGCTGATCATCAACGCCAGGACAATGGGGATACTGCCGAATCCGTACCACTTCACGCTGCCTGCCAGCCCGCACACAACGAGCACGAGGCATTCAATGCGACGAAGTCGACTCCGGTCTTGCGACGCGCTTTGCACAAGAATCACAAGCAAAAAGGTCGTCAAGCTCACAAAGAAACCGGCGGATGCATCAAGCATGCCCACTCGAGAGGTGGTGAAGAGCACCCCGTCAACCACACACAACATGCCCGCGACGAACGCGAGAAACTGGTTCTTGCAGAGCCGTTGCACGGTGAGCACGACGAGCGCCACGGTTGCAACACCCATCACAAGCGAACCAATACGCCAGCCAAACGGGGTCAGCCCAAAGATTGCGATCCCAGATGCGATGACCCATTGTCCAAGAGGCGGGTGCCGAAATTGTCCGTGGGTACTCCCCCACTGAATGAGATCGGTTGCATTGGGAACCCAATACAACTCGTCAAAAACCAGCACCGGCAGCCTGGTGAGGTCGCTGAGTCGGGTTACGAGCGCGACGGCGGTGACAACCGGTAGCGCCCAATGGCGGCGAAGGTACGACGTCACTTGTGTTTGGTCAATCCGCACTTGCGTTCAAGGACATCTTTGGCCATTGGACCGTGGTCGTCATGGGGAATCTGACGTATGAAGTCCCGCATGAAACCAACCGATGGCGTCGGGGCGATACGATGCCCGGCCCGGACACGCAAGCTCGCACAGGTCTGGGCGAGAACCGTCGATTCTCGCATCTGCAAGCGTGGCTGCGCACCACAACTGACACACCCAACACAAAGGATCGCGGTGGCGACAACTCGCCAGCCAGATTTGGTCATTGACCGCTGCGAGACGGCGACGTTGATTCAAGGCTCAGAAACGGCCAGGTTCCTTGCGGACGAGCGTCGGGAGTGGGAGCGGGAAGGATCGCATAGGCTCTTGCACCCTTGGGAACCATGCCGTATTCGCTGCGTGCAATTTCTTTGATCGCACCAGGTTTCTGGAGTCGTTTCACCTGTGCGGCCATCTCATCGTTGGCGGTGTTGAGCGCGGCGATCTTTGCGTTCAGTTCCGTTGTCTGTTTGCGTTGTTCAGACCACACCGAAAATGATCCCGGCCCTAAGAAAACGACAAGCAACGCCAAACACGCGAACACACCACTCAGGATGGTCGCACGGCGTCGGCCAAGACGTTTCACGATGGTTGCCCACCTCGCAACGCCGATGCGCCCCGATAGATCGCGGTGTCACCAAGAAGTTCTTCAATACGAAGGAGCTGGTTGTACTTCGCGACACGATCGCTGCGTGCTGGAGCGCCAGTTTTGATCTGCCCACAGTTCGTAGCCACCGCGAGGTCGGCAATGGTGACGTCTTCAGATTCGCCCGAACGATGTGACATCACCGCGGTGTAGCCATTTCGTTGCGCAAGTTCGACCGCATCAAGCGCCTCGGTGAGCGTCCCGATTTGGTTGACTTTGACGAGGATTGAGTTGGCAACGTGCACGTCAATACCACGCGCAAGGCGTTGTGTATTGGTCACAAAGAGGTCATCGCCGACAAGTTGAACGGTGTCACCAATTTGTTTGGTTAACGCATCCCAACCTTCCCAGTCTTCTTCGGCCATGCCATCTTCAATCGACACGATCGGATAACGCTTTGAAAGATCGGCGTAATAGTTCGCCATTTCAGCCGGTGTCAGCGTTCGACCTTCGCCAGAAAGTACGTACGCGCCTTCTGAGTAAAACTCGCTGCTCGCAGGATCAAGAGCGATGGCGAGATCCTTACCCGGCGTGTAGCCAGCAGCCTCAATCGCTTCAACAAGCACCTGAACGGCTTCTTCGTTTGATCCGAGATCTGGGGCAAAACCGCCCTCATCGCCCACCGCAGTTGATAAGCCTTTGTCTTTGAGGACCGCTTTGAGCGCATGGTAGGTCTCGACGCCCCAGCGCAAACCTTCTGAAAAAGAAGCGGCACCAACCGGCATGATCATGAACTCTTGCAAGTCGACGTTGTTGTCGGCGTGGGCGCCACCGTTGAGCACGTTCATCATCGGGACGGGCAGCACGCATGCATTTGCTCCCCCCACGTAACGAAACAGCGGCAAGCTCACTTCTTCGGCTGCCGCTTTCGCTACCGCGAGTGAAACGCCGAGTAAGGCGTTGGCACCGAGTCGTTCTTTGTTGGGGGTGCCATCAAGTTCGCACAGCATGCGATCGAGGCCTCGTTGATCGAGTGCCTCGAACATTTCGACGTTGTCGGCAATTTCGCCGTTGACATTGTCGACCGCTTGCACCACGCCTTTCCCACCAAAGCGGGCATCGCCGTCTCGGAGTTCACGAGCCTCAAACTGCCCGGTCGAGGCACCCGAAGGAACGATTGCGCGCCCATGGGCGCCCGATGCCAAGTAGACCTCAACCTCAACGGTTGGATTCCCTCGCGAGTCCAAAACCTCGCGGGCGATCACAGTTTCAATACCACTCATGAGGGAACGTCAACTCCTTGCATTCTTGCGCTGTACCGGGACTCTGCCGAGGCTACACGCACCGGTTCAAATCACCATGGATTTTCGCGGGCACGCATGGGTCAAAAGAACTATTATGGTCCGCAGTTGTACTTGAGAGGAGGCCGTCCGTGCCCGTTGACGAAGTCGTGCGAACCGATCCAACCGCTGCATTTTTCGCAGCGGTTGCAGAAACAACCGGCGGGACCGCGTTCAGTGTTGATCAGTTGACTAACCGCGCGGTCCAGCGAAGTCTTGTCGCCCATTACGCCCGCAAAGTGTTGGCATCAGACGTGGCGGCGGTACAGGCGGTTGAGAAAGTCATCGTTGGCCGAACCGATGAAGAACGCACTCGAATTCTTGCGACACTTGGGCATGTCTCGGCTCGTGCGGGACACATCATGGATTCATCACTCGCGCCAATGGTGCGCAGTGCCGCGCGTGAACATCGCATTGCACCTGCCCTCATTACCGCGGCGGGCGACAAGATACGTGAACGACACGGAAACCGTCATTTTGTGGAATGGGTGGCTGGGGATCCAGACGGTTTTGCCCGATTTGCCTGGAGTTCCGCTTTGCGCGCCGCGGCAATGCGGATTTGGGATCGTCACTGGGCGCGGGTTGTTGACCAACTCGAACCAGATGATTGGTCGACGATCCCCCTTGAACCCGAAAACGATCAACGGACCGGATGGCATCGATTCTCCGATTCCAGTGCGTACGCACGCGATGCAGGGGTGACCTCGCTCATTGCCTCGTCATTAGAACCCGCCAACTGCCACAACGCAGGGGCTTGGTACCAGGCGTTGGCGTGTGCGACCACGGCTCCAGGCGCTTTGACGTGGGCCCGACATGCCAACGGGATACGTGAAGTGCTTGGCGCAGATCAGTGGAAACAGACCAACGATGCCATTGATCACGATGTTATTGAACTTGTGGCGGACCTACCTCGGGTCGTGGGCATCATTGGCACGCTTGCGCTCGGAGTCGAAGCTGCCGATGCGGCAGCACGAGCGAGCACGGTTTGTGCCCACGTTCGGGCGATCACCTCGTCAACGTCGTTCAGCGAGTCACGAATCGCTTGAACCTGCTTCGGCCGCGCGCGTGGCTGCCTCAAGTGCACGCGCGGCGCGCCGGAGTGCGGCTTCGGGGTCAAGGTTTGCATCTCGGGCTGCGTGCACGATTGCCATGAGTTGGTCTCCCAGCTCTGCTTCGTTGGCAAACTGCGGGTGATGGGTCGGTTCTGCAACAACTTCTGGTTTGACGACTTGTGCTTTTGAAAGCACCTTCGTTGCATAGAGCAGCGCTGGGAGCGTTGCCGGAATTCCGTCCATCACACTCGACCTGCCCTTCGCGCTCATTTTGTCGCGTTCCCAGCGCGCAGATGCTGACGGCGATGGGTCGACCTTGTCACCCGGATTGAAAATATCTGGATGGCGGGCAATCAGCTTGTTGGTGATGCCATCCGCGACGTCTCCAAGGTCAAATTGGCCGGTCTCGGAAGCGAGATGCGCATGAAACACGACTTGAAAGAGTAAATCGCCGAGCTCTTCGCACAGGTCGTCGTATGAACTCTCGTCGAGGTGATCAAGGGCATCGAGCACTTCGTACGCTTCTTCAAGCAAATGCCTGCGCAGCGTTGCATGGGTTTGCACACGGTCCCATGGGCACTGCGCACGCAGTGTCGCCATGAGACTTTGTAAGCGGGTGAACGCGTCAGCGTCCACCGGAAGAAAGAACCTGGGCTTTGGGTTGCACCTTTGCCGGTTTGGGCTGGATTGCCCCTTGTGGCGGGGTGTAACCAACGCCGGTGGTCCACGTACCAATGCGAGGGTTCAATCGAATGTCAGCTTTGGTGAGGTACGTGTTGAGCGCTTGCTGTGCTTCGTTCGTGCCTGCCGGACCAAGCGCTTGTTCGATTGATGGCTGTGCTTGCGCAAACGATTGCACGGTGGTTTTTCGCACGCGAAACAACATGTAGCCCCCGCCCGCGACAGGAAGTGGCCCAACGAGCGAGTTGGGTTTCGCCCCGGTGAGGTTCGTGAGTTGATCTGGGCTCGCAAAGAGGTTCGATAAGTTGGTGACCGGGATACAGCCGACGTTGCCATCGGCTTTTTCACCAAGTGCCACCGATGGCGTGCCGTCCGCAGCTGCCGGTTGCTGCCCGGCAACCGCTTTGGCCACGGTTGCAAAGCTGGACTTCCCGCCGGTGAGTTCAGCTTTCGCTGCGTCAAGGGGGGCTTCTTGTGTGGCGGCAATAACGTCCAAACAAATCTGCTGAAATTGCGCCTTGTTTGCTTCGTAATAGGCTTTGGCCCGCGCGGTGCCATCGACACGGGCGCCATAGAAATGGGTGAGGGCTTGGTAGCCCGCTTGAGCAGCCACCAACTGGTCGAGCATCCAGGCTGGTAATTTGCGCAGCGCGGCCGCTTGTTGTGACGCGAGGAGTTGTTTGCGCATATCGCTCAAATCGGCGTCGGTAACTTTTGATTCGTGCTTCGCGTTCAAGTTTTGAATGGCCTGGACTTGCACAAGAAAGAGCGCATACTGCGCGGCATCGCTGGTTGGAACGATCCCTCGTGGGTCAGGCACCGACGTTGAACCATTCACGGTTGCGAACTTCGAAGCGCCTTGCGCAAAGTTCGGGGCGTCGACGGCAACGCCGTCAACTTTGGCAACCCAGGCCGTTCCTTGGTCGCATGCGGAAACGGTTGAGGCGAGAGCGATGAGCGAAAATGCCAGCACCGCGGCTCGAATTGGGCTGATGTTCGTTCGTTGGCGTTTCACAGGGGACAAAGCGTATCGGGCCACTACGCCAATCACGATTCTTCACTTGGGATCAGCGAGTTCAAGATTTGTGCAACCGACGTGGCCGGGTCGTCTTTCTTGGCGATTGGCAAGGTCACCGCGTGGACAGAATCAATGTATCCGGCGTTTTTTGCAAGGCGTTTTAAGCGCATCTGTTCGCTCGCCTTGAGGTGCAGCGGGCTGAGTTTGGCGATGAAGGCTGGGCCTCCAAAACCCGGTCCGGTCGTAACGGACACGTCGGTGATCCCAAGTCGCACGCATTGTGCGCGCAATGTCGCGACCGACAAGAGGCCTTGAGAAATTGCTGGGACCGGCCCAAAGCGGTCGACCCAATCAGCCCGAATATCATCGACGTCGCTTTGCGTGGCCACTTCGGCCAGCTTGCGATACGCCTCAAGGCGAAGGTCTTCTCGTGGAATGTAATCAACGGGCAGATGTGCGTCGACCGGAAGGTCAAGTTTGATGTCGGTGACAACTTCTTGTTCCTCGCCGCGCAGTTCAGCAACGGCTTCATTGACCATCTGGCAGTACAAGTCATAACCGACCGCAGCGACGTGACCTGATTGGCCTGTGCCCAAAAGATTGCCAGCGCCTCGAATCTCAAGGTCACGCATTGCGATCCGAAAACCTGAACCAAGTTCGGTGGCTTCACCAATTGTTTTGAGACGCTCATAGGCGGTTTCGGTGAGTATCCGATCTTTCGGGGTGAACAGGTAGGCGTAGGCCCGTTGCCCGGCGCGCCCGACGCGGCCACGCAACTGGTGGAGCTGTCCAAGCCCGAGCTTGTCGGCCGAGTCGACCACAAGCGTGTTCACCGTGGGCATGTCAATGCCTGACTCGATGATCGTGGTGCAGACCAGCACATCAAACTGTTCATCCCAAAAGTCAAGGACCACCTGTTCGAGGGTTCCTTCATCCATTTGCCCATGCGCGACGGCGATGCGCGCTTCGGGAACAAGTTCAGACAAACGCCCCGCAACCTGGTCGATATCTTTGACCCGATTGTGGACAAAGAACACTTGCCCCTCGCGCAAGAGTTCACGTCGAATTGCTTCGCTGACCGCCTGTTCGTCGTATTCGCCCACATACGTGAGAATGGGTTGGCGTTCGGCAGGTGGCGTGTTTAACAGCGAGAGGTCACGAATCCCGGTCAAACTCATTTCAAGAGTCCGCGGAATTGGGGTGGCGGTGAGGGTGAGCGTGTCGACACCCACTTGCATCTCTTTGATGGATTCTTTGTGACTGACGCCGAATCGTTGCTCTTCATCGATAACAAGCAGGCCAAGGTTCTTGAACGCTACGTTCTTGCTCAACAACCGGTGAGTCCCAATCACGCAGTCCACTTCGCCGGTTTTAAGTCCGGCAATCACCTTCTTGGCTTGTGCCGCGCTCAAGAATCGGCTGAGGACTTCAACGCGAATGGGAAAACCGGCAAACCGATCAGAGAATGTCGTGAAGTGCTGTTGTGCAAGCAGCGTTGTTGGTACAAGTACCGCGACCTGTTTGCCGTCTTGCAACGCTTTGAACGCCGCACGCAACGCGACCTCAGTCTTGCCGAACCCAACGTCTCCGCACACCAGCCGGTCCATAGGACGCGGGGCCTCCATATCGGACTTCACATCAGCAATTGCTTTGAGCTGGTCGGGGGTTTCAACAAAACCGAAACCGTCTTCCATTTCGGTTTGCCACGGCGTGTCAACCCCAAATGCATGTCCGGTGCTGGCCAAGCGCTTTTGATAGAGCACGACGAGTTCGGATGCGATGCGATCAACTTCTGCTTTCACGCTTGCTTTGGTGCGTGCGAACTCGTGACCGCCGAGTTTGTTGAGCCTGGGTGAATCCCCGCCCGAATACGCGCGGATTACGTCAATTTGATCGGTGGGAATAAAGAGTTGATCGTCTCCGCGATAATCGAGTTGCAAATAGTCTCGACTGATCCCCGACAACGTGCGGGTCACGACACCACCGAAACGGCCAACACCGTGTTGTTCGTGGACAACAAGGTCACCGGGTTTGAGATCTTCATAGAAGCGCACCGCGTCTCGGCTGCGACGAGGCCGGCGGTGGGCGCGTCGACGCCCGGTGAGATCCGATTCAGCCAGCAGCGCAACCTTTGCGTTCGTGAACACCGCACCCCGGCTGATTGGCCCGACCACAACCGGTGCACCAAGTTCGTGGTCAGCCATGAGGCGTTCAAGTCGGGCAACTGAACCAGATGAATCTGCCACCACGAGCACGTTTGTACCGTTGGTGAGCAGTTCGCGTACCTGGCGAACGAGCGCAAACGCTTCACCGGCGGGAGGATTCCAGCCGACCGTCGCCACTGCGGGCACGTCCGGGCTATCTGGAGTCGAGACAATATTCACCAGGCTCGTCGCATTGGTGCCGAGCGCTCGAGTGAGATCGACGTGAAGTCGAGGCAACATGCCATCATGCGCGTCCACGCCCCAGGTACGGGCGAGTGACTCGGCGAGCGCTTCTTCGTCCTTGGCGAGTTCAACGGCGTGATCGCGTAGCCGTGCTGGCTCGCACAAGATGAGTTGGGCATCGCTTCCCAATTGGTCGACGACCACATCGTCGACGTCAACCAGCCAAGGCAGCCACGATTCCATGCCATCAAAGACGAGGCCTTGGGCGAGTCGCTCCCACGACTCTGCGCCCCACGGCTGCGACGCAATCAAGCCTTCGGCCCGCGCACGGAGTTCAGGCGAATCAAGGACCTCTCGGCACGCGAAAACGGTGGTCGTAGCAAGCGGGTCGCCAGAGCGTTGATCGCTTACCGAAAACGTGGCGAGTCGATCGACTTCATCACCCCACAAGTCAATTCGTACCGGGGCCGCTTCGGTGGGACAAAACACATCGATGATGGAACCCCGCACGGAAAATTCGCCAGGGTGTTCGACTTGATCTTCACGTCGATACCCGGCAGCAGCGAGCCAACTCGACACGTCGTCTCGGTCAAAGACCGAGCCGCGCGCTACGACGAGCGGGTCGGAATGGAACGTGAGCGGAGCAAGACGTTGCGTGAGCGCACGCACCGGCGCAACAATCACTTGCAGCGGCTCGCTCTCTTGTTGATTGCGCAGCCTCCAGCGCACTTTGTTGCGCTGCGCCATCGTTGCCGGATTCGGCGACATCCGCTCAAAAGGCAGCGTTTCCCATGCGGGAAACGTCTCGACAGATGCGGATCCAAGAAAAGTTGAAAGGTCTGCCGCAAGTGTTTCGGCCTCGACGCTGCGGCTCACCACCACAAGTACCGGGCGCTTTTTCGATCGCCGAATCAGATTGGCGAGTACGAGACCCCGACCAGCATCACCAACAGAGAGCACCGCGGACGTGCGACCCAATGTCGAAACCAATGCCGGTTCAGTGTCAAGGAGGGTCGAGAAACGTGGGGTGGTCGTGGACATTGTGGTTTTGATCTTCGTCGCTTGGTTTGTCATAGGGGAAACTTGAGGTCGTGTGGATCACCTGGCATCAAGCTGCATGGCTGTCGGTTTTCTGTACGGGTTTTGCAATCGCCACCGCCCGACTTCCTTCGAACGACCCAACGCGTCGTTGGGTGCATATCGTTTCGATTATTCGAGCAATTTTGCGCGAAGTCGGGATTATCGCTGGCTTGTATGCCTTGTGGCAGTGGGTGTTCACGCTTACCGTTACCAAGACTGCCGGCGCAATGGAGCATGCGCACGATATTTACCGCATTGAGCAAGCGATCCATTTACCAAGTGAAGTCACCGTTCAACGTTGGACCATGGAATCGCGGCTGGTCACCGAGTTCCTTAATCGCTACTACGCATATGTGCACGTAAGTGCGATGGGCATCTTGATCGTGTGGTTGTTCTTTCGTCACCGTGAACAGTATCCGCTAACACGCAATGTGCTTGCCCTTGCAACCGGTGCGTGTTTGGCGATTCAGTCGATTCCCGTCGCGCCGCCACGATTTCTTCCCGATCTCGGGTTTGTTGACACGGCGCTTCTGTACGGACAATCGGTGTATGGGGCGGGCGGATCAGGCTTGTCGAATCAGCTCGCGGCAATGCCATCGGTGCATGTGACGTGGTCGGTTCTCATTGCGGTCACCGTCATATGTGTTCTCAAATCAAAGTGGCGGTGGCTGATTGTCGCGCACCCGATCATCACCGTGTGGGCGGTTGTCGCCACAGGGAATCACTGGTGGGCCGACGGCATCGTGGCCGTCGGCCTTCTCGCAGTGAGTTATGGCTTGGCGTTTAGCTGGCAAGCGTTTCGTTCACGAAGTCCCAGTTCACCAAGTGGGTAAGAAAGGTCTCGATGAACTTGGGCCGAGCGTTGCGGTAGTCGATGTAGTAGGCGTGTTCCCATACGTCGATGGTGAGGAGCGCTTTGGCCGAGTGTTTGAGTGGGAGATCTGCGTTTGCAGTTTTTTCAACCGAGAGCTTTGAACCGTCGGTCACCAACCACGCCCAACCAGAACCGAACTGTGTTGCGGCAGCGTCCGAGAACGCTTCGCTGAACTTTTCAAACGAACCAAACGAGGAGCCAATCGCGTCGGCTACTGCACCTGTGGCTGGCCCGCCGCCGTTGGGTGAAAGGCAGTTCCAGAAGAACGAGTGGTTCCAGTGTTGCGCGGCGTTGTTGAACAAGCCACTGTTGATTTCGGCGCCGGCGATGATGTCTTCGAGGGACTTGTCGGCGTTGTCGGTGCCTTCGATGGCGGCGTTGAGTTTTGCGATGTACGCGGCGTGATGCTTGCCGTGGTGGTACTCGAAGGTTTCTGCGCTCATGTGCGGCTCAAGAGCTTTGGGGTCAAAGGGGAGGGCGGGAAGTTCAAATGCCATCAGGGTTTCCTTTCAAAGGATCTTTTCTCAACACGATTCACTCTAGGCCGCGAGGCACGCACCTCGAATCTCGGTTCAGGAGGCTTCATTGTTGAAAGGCCGACTCGTGCGACTATCGTAGGTTCACTTAACAGAATGACTCGCCCAGACCTATTAGGCTGTCGACATGCTCCCAACCTTCATCATTGGCCTTCGAGAAGGCCTCGAAGCTGCCCTCATCGTCGGGATTATCGCCGCGTTCCTTGCCCAGCAAGGTCGCAAACGGGAGTTGCGCTGGGTCTGGATTGGCACGGCCGCCGCGGTCGTGATCTGCCTTGCAATCGGCATCATCTTGAACGCGCTTTCACGTGAACTCCCCCAGCGTCAACAAGAAGGCCTCGAAACGGTTGTCGGATTCATCGCCGTCGCCATGGTCACCTACATGGTGTTTTGGATGCGCACCCATGCACGCGGCATGAAGCACGAGCTTGAAAGCCAAGCCGAATCGGCGCTCGCGACAGGCTCGGCCCGAGCGCTCGTATTGGTGGCATTTCTTGCGGTCATGCGGGAAGGATTCGAGACCGCTGTCTTTCTCCTTGCCACATTCGAACATTCGACAAACCCCTTCGCAGGGGGCATCGGTGCCGTCGCGGGAATCGCAACCGCCGTGGTGATCGGCTGGTTGATTTTCAAAGGTGGACTCAAACTCAACCTTGCCAAGTTCTTCCTTGTAACCGGGGTCGTGCTCGTGCTCGTAGCCGCTGGTCTCGTCATGTCTTCGTTGCGCACCGCTTTTGAAGCGGGCTGGATTACCTTTGGCCAATCTCACCCTATTGATCTGACCTGGCTCGTGCGGCCCGGCACACCGGTTTCGTCCCTGATCACCGGCGTGCTTGGCATTCCACCCAAGCCAGCCCTCATCGAAATCATCGGTTGGCTCGTCTACATGGTGACCATGCTCTCGGTCCTCTTTCTCGGAGCGCGCGGCCCACGACGAAATGCTGTCCCTGAACAAACCGTTCCCACCAGCGCAACACATGCGCCCGTTCATTGACTTGGAGTCCCCTGTGATCAGTTCCCTCGCTGCGACAAGGCGCCGCATCGGCGCCATTGGCCTGACCGTTGGCCTTGTGAGTATCAGCGTTGTCGGGTGTGCGAAAGAAGACCCGGCAACTTCAACGGCGGGAAACCGCATCAAAATCGAACTGACCGACACGGGATGCAAACCGAGTCCTGCAAAGTCAGAGGCTGGCACGATCGCATTTGATGTCACCAACGACGGCGCAAATGGTGTGTCCGAGGCGGAACTGCTTGAAAGCGACGGGCAAGGCATCCTCGGCGAACGTGAAAACATCACACCGGGCCTCTCAAAATCGTTTTCACTCAAGCTTGGTGAAGGCACCTACAAGGTGTACTGCCCCGGCGCCCAACAAGACACCTGGACCTTCACGGTGAAAGGTGGCGAAAAAGTTGCTGATTGGCGTGACAATCCAGCCCTTGTGAAAGCGGTCAATGCCTATGCCGCTTACGTGCGAAGTGAATCCAACGAGCTTGTGACCCGCACCAAAGCGTTTGCGGCCAAAGTCAAAGCTGGCGATGTCGAAGGCGCAAAAACTGATTACGCGACGGCACGCGTGCCCTACGAGCGCATCGAGCCGGTCGCTGAGAGTTTTGGCGACCTTGATCCGAAGATCGATGGCCGGCTCGGCGACAACGGCGACAAACCATCGGACTTCATTGGCTTCCACCGCATAGAAAAAGCGTTGTGGGTTGACGGCAACCTTGACGGGATGGGCCCCATCGCGGACGAGCTCGTCACAAATGTTGAACAACTCAATGCGTTGATCGTCAAGAAAGCCAACGACTATTCCCCGAACGAAATTTCAAGCGGCGCGGTTGAACTTGTCAACGAAGTTTTGACTTCGAAGATTACCGGCGAAGAAGAACGCTATTCGCACACCGACCTCGTTGACTTTCAAGCCAACTTTGACGGCACGATCAAGATCATTGACCTCCTTCGACCGGTGCTGAATAAGTCTGCGCCAGAGTTAGTCGCAGACATTGACAAAGCGGCAAAGGCGCTCCAGGACGAGCTCGACAAGCTCAGAGAAAACCCGGGCTACCTGCGTACCGGATTTGTCGAATGGAGTTGCGCGGTCAATGACACCGGACACTTGGCCGAAGGCTGCACGACCACCGACTCCGCCAAGGTGACCGTTGCACAGCGTCGAGCCCTCGCCGATGCAGGCAAACCGTTGGCCGATTTGATTGGCCAAGTTCCCGTGAAGGTGTTGACATGACCGAACACGACCTCGATCGTCGAGCGTTTCTCACTCGTGCTGGGGCGACGGGTGCCGGAGTGGCTCTCGCGGGCAGCGCACTTGCCGCTTGTGGCGACAAAACGGCCCAAGCCAGAACACGCTCGGAAAGCGACCGCATCTCGGACCAGACCGAAGCGTTCCGTGGCCCACATCAAAGTGGCATCGTCACTCCGGCGCAAGACCGCATGGTGTTCGCCACGTTTCAAGCAACGACCGATGATCGTCACGCGCTCGCCGACATGCTGACGACCTGGACCGCACAGGCCGAAGCAATGACGGCGGGCGACCTTGTCCCTGGCGGATTTTCGGGCCAGATGCGTCCTACTGCCGATACCGGTGAAGCGTACGGATTGCCGCCTGCGCATCTCACTGTGACCGTTGGATATGGCCCCAACTTGTTTGACAAGCGTTTCGGGTTGTCGGACAAGAAGCCCAAAGAACTCGTCCAGCTCCCTCGCTTTCCTGGCGACGAGATTCGCCCTGAAATTTCTGAGGGTGATATTTGCTTGCAAGCCTGTGCAAACGATCCGATGGTTGCCTATCACGCCATCCATGAACTCACTCGTTCTGGCGTTGGTGTGGTGACGCCCCGGCTCGTTCAGATCGGATTTGGCCGTACATCATCCACATCCACGTCGCAGGCCACCGCCAGAAATCTCATGGGTTTCAAAGACGGCACGCGAAATCTCAAGTCGGAAGAAAAGTCGCTCGTCGATAAGTGGGTGTGGTCGAAGGGATCTGGACCAACCGCGTGGATGTCGGGCGGCAGCTTCTTGATCGCACGCAAAATCAAGATGCTAGTCGAGAACTGGGACCGCGAAACGCGTCAAGACCAAGAAAATACCTTCGGCCGCGCCAAAGACACCGGCGCGTCATTTGGTGCGGACTCAGAATTCGCTACACCAAAGTTTGACGCCAAAGGGCCAGACGGCGAGCCGATCATTCCGCTCGATGCGCACATGCGACGTGCCAGTCCTGAAGAAAACGGCGGGGTGCATTTGTTGCGTCGGGGCTATAACTTCGCCGACGGCGTCGACCCAGTCACCGGCGACCTGAACTCCGGCCTGTTTTTCATTGCCTACACTTCTGCGCCCGAACATTTCGAACGGGTTCAAGGACATGTTGCCAAACTCGACGGTCTCAACGAATACATCCGCCATATCTCATCGTCGGTCTTTGCCTGCCCACGCGGCCTGCGTCGAGACGAAACCTGGGCAAATCAACTCTTCACCTAAACCTGCTGTAGGCCATCCAGTTTTGTGCCGACGATACCTGTATGGCTGTGGAGGGCGATGTAGACGAAACCGGGTTCACGCTTGAACTGGTCGAACGACTGCGCCCGTTTATGGCCGAATCTCTCATTGTTTTGAACCGGGATTGGTCCATTCGAGCAAACCTCGCACCTCCGGGAGGCATTGTCGGTCAGGGACTGGGCGTTGGCTTGCACACGTTGGAGCATATGCACCCTGACGATGCGGTCCTGATCATGGAACTTGGAGCACAGGCCTTCGACACCGAACCAGGGTGGACCGGATCGGTGGTGATCCGAATGCGAAAGGTAGATGGCACGTATGCCCCATACGAGGTCACCGCGTTCAATCTGTTTGATGACCCTCTCGTCGCAGGGCTCGTCATTCGCACCCGAGAAGTTGCGCAGGAATTGACCCAAAACCTTGGGGGTCTCAATCCGTCGTCAGCAATCGAGTCCGTCGCCGAGTTGCTCCCGATTGGATTGTTCCTCCTTGATGCATACGGTCGGATTGTCTTTGTAAATCAGATCGCAAAGACATACTTTTCATTGACCGAAGACGAACTCAAGCGCACCGATTTTCCCTCACTTGTTGAGAAGGAAGACCGTGACCAACTCAGCAACGCCCTTGAAATCTTGATGCACGCGCCAGGCCGCACTGAACGCACCGTACGGCTCGCGACGACTCCCAGCATCCTCGCGCACTGCTGTTTCTCATCTGAAGGATCGGCACAGGTCACGCGCATTGTCGTCACGCTCGAAGACGTCACCGACAGCCACGCGGCCAGGCTTGATCTTGAGCATCGCGCATCGCATGATCCGCTGACCGGACTCAAGAACCGTGAATCAATCTTCCAGGTCGTGCAATCTCATCTCGACCTTCATGACCCGGTCACCGTTGCCTATGTTGATCTTGATGGGTTCAAAGCGATCAACGACACGTGGGGCCACGATCAGGGCGATCAATTTCTTATTGCGTTCGCCCAGGCACTCGTCAACGCTTTTGATTCCACGTTGGAAATTGGACGGATTGGAGGCGACGAGTTTGTCCTTGTCTGGTGTGAAGGCACCGACGCAGCCACCGTGACTCGCCAAGTACACGCCGCCATTGCTGGCCTTGACCACCCTGACGACTGCGCTGTAAGTGCAAGCATTGGGACCGCGACCGCGTCACCTGATGACACCGCGAGAGAATTGATCCGCCGCGCCGATCACGCCATGTACACGTTCAAGACGTCACGTACACGACGTGTCGACTTGGTCGGGGATGACCCCAACAACCGTTGACGTCGTCGTTGACGGCGAGGTGTGTTTCGAGGGCTGCGACGGGCCGGATTTTGCGGGGAGCTCAGATGATTTCAATGTTCTTGGTGTGGTTGAAACCGTCGTAAAGTCCTTGCCGGTTACGACTTCAATAACACTTGATGTGCCAGCGACGGGCACGAGCTCTACCGGTGTGCTCAAATGTGAAGCAACAAGCTTCGCCGCTGCAAGGTTTGTGGGTGCGTAACGCACTTGGGTTGTGGCGAGTTCTCCAATTCCTTCAAGCGATGCGTCACCCGTGCTGTCAATGGAAAATCCGACCCGCTCAAGCGCGCCGGCCACATTTGCCGCCTGACGATCAACGCCCGACGCATTGAGCACACGTACGTTCACGTCCGCTTGTGGTCCAGCATTTGTATCACGGAATTTTGCGAGGATCTTTTCGCCCTTGGCAAAGTCTGGTTCAAGAATCGAGCCTGCGGTTGGCGATGTTGCCGGAGTTCCAGGGAACGAATAGGTGAGCAGATTCTCGGGATTGAACTTACGAAAACGATTTGCAAGCCCGGCCATGTTCGAGGTCGACAGGCCCGAGTCAACGGTTATGGCATGGACCACCGTGTCCATCATGGCGTTGAGGGTCGCAGGGTTCTTGAAAGCGGCGTGTTCAGCTTGTGGGATTGCGGTGCGGATGAGCAGTTGCTGTCGACTAATCCGACCCAAGTCAGACGTTCCGTCTTGGCTCCAGCCGTTTGCTCGCATCTGCGAATCGTTCAAATACCGTAGCGACGACGTGTCCACCGATTTTTCACCGGACGTGTTGTACCAAAGATAGCGAGACCTCGCGAACGCGAGCGCCTGGGACCCATTGAGCTCATGACA
>CAZJAZ010000021.1:0-14555 GCA_964544305.1 uncultured Iamiaceae bacterium
GAACCCGCGTCAAAACCCGCACGGGCCGACGCCTTACGGATCTCATCACGCAGCATTGCCCTATTCGCCGACGACCCACCCCTCAACGCAGGTTTCACACTGCGAGCAGCCCCCGCAGGTAACGGGCCAAGCCGACTCGCTGACAACATGTCAGTCTTTTTGCCACCCCCCCCCCGGTAGTGGAACAGCCCCTGAAGACGGATCCGGATTAGACGCCGAAACCGGGGCAGCAACAAGCACCGACGCCATCAATAACGTCGAAATCGAAACCCAAACCCCATGACGATTCATAAAACCGCTCACCCCAATTCAACAATACGAAATCAATTAAAAACTTCCAGCGCGCACTCTACACACCGCACCACCCTCGTGCAACGATATTCTTGTTTTCCTTCGAGCTACAACGGCTCTCCGAAGTTGAGCGGGCCCCACCGTGCCAGAAAACCTTCAACTTGTATGCGGCCCCCACAACCGCGCCAAAGAACGCATCCGGGCAAGGAGGTGAGCGCCCGCCACCGCCACCGTCGCGTCCCCATAGATCACTGCCGACGAATCGGATCGAGCGTCATAGGCGGCAAATCCATCGTCAAGAACCGCATCATTACCGCTTCGACGAGATCAGGCTGTTCAAGTGGCACGAGATGTGATGCGCCAGGCACGACACAAAGCTGCCCATTTACGATGGACTCATACAGTTCAACGGTGTGGCGCAGTTGAATGGGTTCATCGTCACCGACGAGTACCAAAGTTGGAACTTCGATGGCATGGAGGTCAGCAGTTGTGAGCGTTGGTTCGTTGCGCCAGAGCCAGGCGGTCTTTTCGTAAAACACATCCCAATGTTCTGGTCCATCAACTGCGGTGGCGCAATAGAGCGCCTTCAGCATGCCAGCCTCGGGATCATCGGGGCCATCACCCAGTCCCAGCGCGTCCTGATTGAGACCATCGTGATGGAAGTTCGCACCGATCAACACCTGGCGTGCAACAAGTTCACGATGCTCCATACCAATGCACAGCGCCACGATGCCTCCGTCGCTCCAACCGACAAAATGTGCAGGCTCGCCGATTACCTCATCGCAAAACATGCTGGTCTCGCGCACCATTCCGTCGTACGAGAAAGGGGCATCGGTATCGGGCGTCTGACCATGCCCTCGGCGATCGGGCACATACACGGTGAACCATTTTGTGAAACGATTCGGAAGATCTCCCCATGATGTGCCATCGGACATTCCGCCATGGAGAAACACGAGCGGTGGACCATCTCCGCCGGTCAGGTAATGCGTTACAACGCCATCCAGAGCAACACTGCATTTCTTCATGGTTTTGTTGCATGCTTTCGTTTCCGGCGAGCCAGTTCGATCACCACACCAGCCCCAACGAGTCCTCCACCGATCAGGGCGATCAACGCGATTCTGGCACCGGTGAACGGCAAACTCCCATCGCCGGACGTTCCAGCAGGTGGCGCACCGTTCGCCGCCGGTTGTGCAGCCGAGCGCATGGTGCTTGACGGTCCTGCCGTCGAACCCGGCCGAACGGCACTCGTCGAGGTGGAACCCATCGTTGTCGTCGTTGCGGATGAGGGCTGAGTCGCTTTCGCTTGTGCACAATGGGCGGTGAGCGAACCGGTATTTGCCGGATCACAGTTCCATGATGACCATTGTGGTGTTGTGGTCGAATCGGTATGCCACACCATGACTTGACCGTCGCGTCGAAGTTGGGCGACTTCCATTTTTCCGTCACCATCCCAATCTCCGATTGCGGGTGTACCGACCGTCCATCCACCGGTCAGCTTGGGCCAATTGGCAGGCGATGCGCCGCTCGCGTCAAACGCGTTGAGCGTGTAGACGCCGTTACCGGCGATCACTTCTGGCGCGGCGCTTCCTCCCACATTGCCAATGGCACTTTGTACAAAGAACGCCATATCGCTCGTGGTTTGCGGGAAGCCAGGCAGCATTGAACCGTTCGTACCGTTGTACGCGATGACTTGATCATCGTTGGGGATTTGAAGGTCGTTCAAGTTGATATCCAACATGCGACTGAGCCCAAGGGCTGGCACCGCGTAATCAGGCAAACCGTCACCGGTCAGGTCGCCTGCTGATGGCCCCGCAAAAGCGACCATTGTCGCAGCAATATCTTGCGAGTTTCGTTGCGCCCCGAACGTGGTTGCACGTGGTCCGCCAACCCCTGCGGCCCAGATAGGTGGAATTGGCCCGTCGGACGTTGCTCCATATGCACCGGTGCCATCAGCGCCAAAGACCATCAACGTTCCCGTCGCGCTAGCCATTGCGACTTCGATTCCAGGTTTTGTCGGTACAAAATCCGCGGCGATTGCGGGCATTGCGACACCGTCACCGATTGTGGGCAGAGCTTCTGTTTGGAGCATGGGCACGTGCACAGGCCAGCCTGGTAGGTATGCACCCGCGTCCGGGTTGACGCTGCCTGCCGGTGGTGATCCAGCCAGCGTGCCCTTTGACGAGATCGCATACACACGTGACGTTCCCGGTGTCGCGGCGGCTTGGATGAGGTTCACCATGTCGGTGCCATCCCCGCCAATTTGTGGCGCGCCAACATATTCTTCCTGCGCGCCGACGATAATGTCGGGGTGACCATCGCCGTCAAGATCTGCCAGGGTTGGGGTGGCGATGAGCGAACCCCCTTCGCGCACGTTACTTGTTGACTTGAACGTGACATGGTGGCTGGCGGGATCAACAGCAGCAGGGGTTTGCGGGTCGACCGCGAGCACGGGAAAACCAGCGACCGGTGTGCCGTTGGCGTGCCACGCGTACACGTGACGATCCATGGCTGCAGCCACAATTTCAAGGGTGCCGTCTCCATCAAGGTCGCCTAGGGCTGGTGCACTCGCAAAGCCAGATTGAGTTCGGTTGTATTCGTCTTGGGTTGTGATCGCGTCGCGGGCGTACGCGGGGTTGGTTGTCATTGTCGCTAACCGTTGCCCACTTCTTGACCAGACGTACACTTTGCCGTTGAGGTCTGCGTCAACGATTTCGTTTTGGCCATCGCCGTCAAGATCTCCTACGGCTGGTGCGCCCAGCAAAAATGCTCCAGCCGGTTGGGCTATGTGATCGCGCAACGCCACCGATGATCCAGTCGGCCAAAAGGTTGACGGGTCGCCAGACACAGGGAATCCGCTGAGCTCAGTGCCGTTCGCCCGATACGCGTGGATGGTTCCTTGTGATGTCGCGACGAGAAGTTCATTGGTGCCGTCGCCATCAACGTCGACGAACCGTGACGATGCACTTGATGTACCGGCGACCGCTCGAGGGAATCCAGCAACAAGATCGGGGTCGTGGTGAACGAAAATCTGCTTTTGCATTTCTCCGGTCAGGCCATCGCTCGTTCCACCATGTGCGCGTACTTTCACACGTAGCCGGACCGTGAAGCGTTCTTCGTCGGGCCGGTTTTGGTTTGAGGCGTCAACGGGCGTGCCCTGACCATTGTCGGGGAGTTGCGCTGCGACATCTGCAAGGTTCAACGTGGCCAGGGTTCCGTCACGTGGACCGGTTAGGCCGGTTCCTCCCCCAAGGCTGTGCCAGGTGTCCGTTGCAGGGTACGCCGGGGGCTGCAAGCCGGTCGTCCATTGCACGTCGTAGTCGTAGTTCGTCGCGCGTGGTGCGCCAACGTGGCCGGTGACGGCAACAGAACCGCTGGTGTCTTCGAGGCTGAACCACTTCGGGCCATCAATCATTGCTTCGGGGGCAATTGCACCATCTCGAATTGCTTTGAGCATTTCATAGGCGTTGACTCGCCCATAACCAAACGTCGCATCCCAGCCAGCTCGAGACGGATAGCGAACGGTATCAACCAACGGATTTCCCGATGGGGTTCCAAAATTGTTGGCCGGGTCGTGTGCGTTGGGGGAGGAAAAGTCGATGTCGTCGGCGGTTGTGCGCACAATCTGCATGACTTCGTTTGCACTGAGGTTGATGCCGTATTGATCGGCAGTGCTTTCAATGAGACCGACAATGCCCGACATGATGCCGGTTGCCTCTGACGAACAACTCGATGAAGGAACCGAGACAAATGTGCGTCCACCAAAGTTGGTGCAACCATTCAGGGCGAGATAGCCGGTTGTGGCACCGTCTTGGAGGAGACCGGTTTTCATGCGAGTCACCGAGTTCACTGCCAGCGTGTGTTCGAGCGCACCGGGCAAATTGGGATGTTTGGAAGCTTCGTCGGCCATCGAAGCAACCACAACAACGTCACGTCGATAAGCAGCATCGATTGCAGCTTGAGCTTGGCTGGGGTTGTTGATGACCCCGAGAGCTTCTTGAATAACGCGTGCACCAGAGTCAAGAGCAAACAACGCGCCTGCCGCTAAGCGTTGTCCATCCGCGATAAATGAGTCGCCGACGCGCACTGGGAGAAACTGGCATTTTGGACAGGTTCCAACACTGCCGGTTCCATTCGCTGCGGCAACAGAATCCTTTGCTTCGCCGCTGCCATGCCCGTAGTCAACGGTGTCGAGGGGATCGTTGTCGCCGGAAAGAAAATCCCATCCGGCGATGTCGTCGATATACCCGTTGTGGTCGTCGTCGGTGCCATTCGAATACGCCGGATCCAAAATGAGGTCTTCGGGGTCTGCAAGCCCGTTTGCGTTTCGATCGGCAAGCGGACCAAAGTCGGTGATGTTGAATACACCATCTGCATTGCAGTCGCCTGTGGGGGTGGCGGGATAGCAAGGTGGGTGTGCTTCCGCGAGGTTGATGTGCACCTGTGTGGCAAGGTCAGCCATCGTGTCCGTGCTACGCCAGCGGATGCCCGAATCAAGTACGGCAATAACGACATTGGGGTTTCCTTGGCTTATGCCCCAGGCAAGATCAACGGCCGACCCCATTTGGCCACAGAGGTTCTGAGGAGAATCTTGCAGTGCTGGGTCACGCAGTGACGTGCGTTTGTAGTCGTTTCGGTCAAACTCAGGCGGCAAGGAGCTTGGTTCATCGCTCGGTCCGTAACGCCATGTCCCACAGTTCAACGTGGTGGGTTCTGCGGCGCGGACAGAGGGGGTTTGAAAGCCGACAATGGACGCGATGCCCAACCCAAGTGTGGCGCACAAAACCGTTCCTCGTTGCACAATGCGTTGCATGATTTCCCCGTTTGTCTGACGGTGTCAAAGTTGACCGTACCGTCAGGTGCACCTTAATGGCAGGCGACTCATCAATGAATGTAAATGCCAGATAAGACATTGGATGGAAGCGATCTCGGCTGTGCGGATAGAGCGCCAAATCGCAATGTCACACCCATGGTGCACCATGTTGTTATGACACGCCACCAACTGCAACTCATTGAAACCCCCAGAGACTCACGTCTTGATGAACACACCAAAGCCGTCGGGCGCGCCGGGCTCGCTCGGGCCCGCTTGGCGCTTGTCGAAGCGGACCGTCGCCGAGCGGCCCGGTCCCAAGATGGAAAGCCTCACCATCCATCCGCAGCTTGAATAGGCCAGCAATACACACGGTCAGTAGTGCAGACGGTCGATTGAGCATCTACGTTTAACGTCATGCGTGAAGTCGTCATTTGTGAAGCTCTTCGTAGCCCAGTTGGCCGTCGTAACGGTGGCCTTGCCAGTGTGCATCCCGCTGACCTGCTCGGCGAGGTCCTCCGAGCGGTCGTGGAACGTTCCGGAATTGACCCGAACGTCGTTGAGCAAGTTGTCGGTGGTTGTGTGAGTCAAGTGGGGGAACAATCCTTTAACGTCACCCGGACCGCGTGGCTTGCGGCAGGATTGCCCTTGACCACCGCAGCGACAACGGTGGATACACAGTGCGGTTCGTCGCAACAGGCCACCAACCTGGCAACAGCATTGATCGCATCGGGTGTCGTTGATGTCGCCATTGCCTGTGGCGTTGAATCAATGAGTCGCCTTCCTATTGGTATCAATTCATCCAAGAAGCTTGGTCTCGGCGTGCCAATACCAAAGTCGTATTTTGCACAGTACGAGTTCACATCGCAGTTTGAAGGAGCCGAGCGAATCGCAGACAAGTGGGGCATCACCCGAGACGACACCGATGCATTCGGGCTCCGTTCTCAAGATCTCGCCGCAAACGCCTGGGATGAAGCACGATTTGCAGCTCAGATTGTCGAAATTAACGCGCCGGACCTTGACGACGAACACAAGCCAACCGGTACTTTCCACCGCGTCACCAAAGATGAGGGTCTGCGCTCGACGACACGTGAAAAGCTCGCGTCACTCAAACCCGTTGCTCGAGAGAACGGGGTCCATACTGCGGGCAACGCGTCACAAATCTCTGACGGAGCAGCCGCGCTATTGATGATGACCCCAGAGCGTGCTGACGAACTCGGTATACAACCCATTGCTCGCATCGTCGACACCTGTCTCGTAGGTGTGGATCCGATCCTCATGCTCACCGGGCCAATCGACGCGACCCAGCGACTCCTGAGGCGAGCCAACCTTTCAATAGACGACATTGACGTGTTTGAAATCAACGAGGCATTCGCGTCAGTCGTGCTTGCCTGGCAGGCCGAGGTCGGAGCCGACCCCGCCAAAGTCAATCCGAATGGTGGAGCCATCGCACTTGGCCACCCGCTTGGTTGTACCGGCGCGTTTCTCATCACCAAAGCCGTCCATGAACTTCACCGAAGCGAACAGAACCGGGCACTCATTGCCATGTGTTGTGGCGGTGGGCTTGGCACTGGAACAATCGTCGAACGCATCTGATACGCCACGGCGACGTAACGTGGTGGTGTGACTGAACTCGCGCGACGCCTTGGGTTTGACGACAACGACAAGATTCTTATTATCAACGCGGACGACCTCGGTATGTGTCATGCCGCCAACGTCGGTGTGTTTGAATCGCTCACCAAGGGTGTCGCAACGAGTGCCACGCTCATGGTGCCGTGCCCGTGGAGCCGTGATGCGGCCACGCGTTACACGGGTGAAGACATCGGAGTTCACCTCACGCTCAATGCCGAGTTCGACACGTACCGGTGGGGACCGCTCACCCACTCCCCTACGTTGCGCGACGGAGACGGTGGCTTCCCCCGCACCATCGAAGACGTATCCGACCACGCCGACACCACCGAAGTCATACGTGAACTCCACGCACAAATTGAGCGGGCGATCTTGTGGGGTTTCGACGTCACCCACCTCGATACTCATATGGGCACATTGCAGTTGCGTCCCGAACTTTTTGATGCGTACCTCGACGTTGCCGTGCACTTCGCACTGCCCATTCGGCTCACCGGGCCTTCTATTGAGCGAATTGTTGGATTCCCGTTCCGATCGCTTGCAGCCGACGAGGGTGTGCTTTTCCCTGATCATTTTCTCTACGAATCAGGCACCTCGATACGCCCACTCCTCGAGCGGTATCTTACGGATCCACGACCGGGCGTGACCGAGGTTCTCGCACATCCCGCAATTGATACGGCAGAAGTACGAGCAATAACTGACGACGCGCATCGCCGTATCGACGATTACGAATGTCTGACCAACGACCCTGAGTTGCAGAACCGGCTCGCCCAAAAAAACATCAAGTTGATCGGCTACCGGGAACTGCGCAATGCCCAACGCGCCAGCTAAGAGGCTGCGTTAGTCCACGAGATCCGACGTGGCGTCGGCCAAAGATTGCCGTCCCTCCCCAAAAGAAGCCGATCCCCACGCCCCAAGTAACGCCAGAAGTGGCCCGGTTGGACCATCTGTTTTTAGATCGCCGGTCATGTACGAAACCTGCGGGTTTGCGGTGCCGAGTGCAAAACCTCGCGCGTCATCCCAGGTTGTTTTCAATTGCAAATTGGCATCGTTCGATTTCACCGGCGCATAGGACGAAACCACACCTCCTGCGATCACAATGCTGACACGCCCACGTCCACGAGGCGCACCGGTGATTTGCACTTCAATCGTGCAATCTTGCAGGACCGGTGGGGCACTGGAACACGCTGCGAGGAGCGCGTCGCCCCACTGCTGGCTCAAAAATTCCACCGCGCACCCCATCCGCTGCAAAGGATCATGACAGGTCGTCTATGCCGGCGAACAGGTCATCTTCGGGAGTGCTCGTTGCAACATGCGAGCGTGCGAGTCGGTAATCCTCATGCGGATACACCTCCGCTGCCACATCGTCGGGTAGCCCGAACCAGAACGGTGACGCGGGATCAATTTGTGTGGCATGTGCCAGCAAAGCCGCCTTGCGCGCCGGATAGGTACCGTGCACATCCACAACGGTTGTTGGGCCGTCATCGTCAATAGCACGGTTGAGCCAACGATTGTCATACGGCGATGCAAGCCCAAGTTCAAGAAACTTTTCGTGAAAAGCCACAATCCGGTCGCGGGACCACATTGAGTAATAGAGCTTGCTCACCTGCCACGGGCTGCCAGATTCGGGATACCAATTTGGGTCACCGGTCCGTTCGAAGGCTGGGACGCTGATGTCGTGAACACGCAAATGATCCGGATGGGGATAATGCTTTTGATCGTCGCCATACGTGATGACGACGTGCGGGCGAAACGCCCGGATGATTTGCACAAGTTCACCGACCTCAACGTCGAGATCCCCGTTCGCAAATGCTTCTGGATGAGCGTTCGGTGGCGTGTCAGGCATACCCGAATCCCTGTAACCCAACAACACAATCTGTTGGTAGCCGATCGCGCTGGCCGCTGCTTGCAGCTCGGCTTGCCGCACGGCGGGCAAATTCGCTTCAACTTCCGGGCGACGCATGGCGTCGTTGAGAATCTCGCCAGCTTCACCACCGGTACACGTCACAAGCAACGCTTCACCACCAGCGTCGACCAATTTTCGAATCGTACCCGCACCTTTTGAGGACTCATCGTCGGGGTGAGCGTGGACCGTCAAAAGACGACGTTTGCCCGGCGTACCTGGGAGAACTCCACCACGATCAACGAACTGGCTCATGCACGCAATCTACTCGCTTCCATCTCAAGTGTCTGAGACGCGGACCACCCCGCTGCCAACCTTGACGATTGGGCAGCGGGGTGGTTAATAGGTGCGGCGATCGCCGAACCATCGTCTTCGTTGTGGACGAACCCGGTGACGCTGCCCAGCCCCAGCAACCCTGGCGTGCTCAAATCGTTTCGATCGAGCCGCCTCGGAATACTTCGAGTTGCGTTGACAAGGGCAAGTCCATCCGTGGTTCGTATCTGATCGAGGACGACGACCAGCGCACCACATGTACTCAACGCGTTTGCAGTCGCGTCACTCAAGCGGAGGGGAACGCTGCGTGGTCCGCCAACAGATTCCCACATCACAGCCGTGCAGCATTCTCATTGCAGAGGTGGAGGTGGATCGTGTTCGCATTTCGGCAGAACCTCCTCGAGTGTCGGTGTGAAACCGATTCGGTAGAAACATCGAACACCTTTTTGCGAGCCGCGTCAAGAGTTGATTTTCCAAACTCTTAGAAACGAAAAACACCAGATCGGCCATTCGGACTGCACAAGCATCGGCACGAAACTCGGTCCTGTGGCTCGGTACGATTGTGCCAAAGCTGTTCCAAGCTCCACGACTGAGCCCCCATGATTCAAGACGCACAACTACAGAACCAACGTCGCTTTCCCGCCTGGATATTGTTGTGCGCCATTGGCGCGGTCTGTGCGCTTGCCACCGGCATTTCTTCCGTGCCCGCATTTCGCGTCGGGGTATTGCTTGGCGTCACGGTCACGTCGATTGGGGCGATGGCTCTTGGCGTTCGTCGGCACAAGCCTGAGCGTGCGGGAATGTGGTTCATTCTTGCGAGCGGGTGTGCCATGCTCGCGGCTGCGACCACGGTGGGTTCACAGAAATGGAAGGCGAGTCCCGAAAGTGGAACCGAGACCTTCCTCGTGTTACAGGTCGTGGGATTCGTTTTGCTCGCGGCGGGTTTCGTAGGCGCTTCTCGAATCCGCAGCGCAATCAAAGATCTCGACAGCGTGCTCGACGCGATGATCCTTGGGCTTGCATTTGGACTCTTCGCATGGCGCACGATGTTCAGCGGCGCAATTGATGAAACGCAACTTGGCACTACAAAAGTTCTTGTAGTCAGTGTGCTTCCCGCGATTGACATTCTGGTTGCCACCTTGCTTCTTCGTCGCGCGTTTGCCGCCGAGCGCACCTCACCTTCGTTCAAGCTTTTGTTCGTTGCCGCGGCGAGTGCAACCGGGGCACGAATCGTCTCAGGCATGTCGGTACTGAGTTCTGATGTCTTGAACAACCATGTGCCGTTCCAAATCGGCTACATGACGTTGATCGCAGCAGCTTGTGTCCATCCGTCGATGGCATCGGTCACCCAACGCGATGCACCAATGTTGCACAAGTTTGGTGCAACTCGGATTGCGCTGCTCGCACTCGCGTTACTTGATCCTCCGCTCGTCATGCTGATGGACCTCGGACAACCCGACCAATCAAGTACTGCACTCTTGATCGGGGCAATCGGAATGTCACTTATCGTGATTGTCCGCCTAATCACGCTTGCTCGAGAGATGGAAAAGACCAGAGAACGCGAGCGAATTCGTGAGGCACGATTTGAGTCGTTGGTACGCAATTCAACCGATCTCATTGCGGTGCTTGACGACGAATTATTGGTTACCTACGTATCCCCTGCCGTTTATGATCTGCTCGGATTCGATGCCTCGGTGATTTTGGGCCAGAACGCGATGTTGGCTTTTCACCCCGACGATCTTGCCCATGCGACCGATGTTCTGACCAGACTTGCTCCCGGGCAAACCTCTGATTTGAACCTCATTCGGGTGCTCCATCGAACAGGATCTTGGCGTTGGGTTGAAGCGCGTGCCGTCAATTTGACTGCGGATCCAACCATTGAAGGCACCGTTATCAACTGTCGAGATGTGACCGAACGTGTTGCTGCTGAAGCGCTGCTACTTGCGACCAACAATCAACAAAATGCGGTGGCACGGCTGGGTCGTGATGCGCTTGTCGCGCCAGACATCCACACGCTGCTTACCAATGCTGCCACGCTGATTCAAACGACGCTTAACGTGCCAAGTTGCTCAGTCGCCCTCTTTGACGCGGGTGAGGTAGCCGAAAGCGTTGCAGTTGGCGCGGGCGAACTGACCGAACCAGAAACGATCACCATTGACGTTTGTCGCGCTGCTGTGCGCCCCGTGCAGTACCGCGTGGCCTGCGATCAGCCGGTATCAACGCTTGGTCTCAGTTTCGAGACGGTCGAGTTGGACACAACGAACAACGCGTCGCCCATTGATTTGATCGAAGATCACGAGCCGATTTGCACGGTCCTGATTGTGCGTGTCGTCGACCGTGAGCGCGTGATTGGGTCACTCGTGACTCGTGCAACGCCGGGCCGGCCTTTCACTCGCTCAGAAGCTGATTTTGTTGAGACGATGGCTGGAACTTTGGGCCTATCCATTGCGCGACGTCGTGCGGAAGCCGATGCAAACCACCAGGCCCTTCATGACACGCTCACGACGTTGCCCAATCGATCACTGTTCGTTGATCGTCTTTCCCAAGCCATCGCACGCCTTGATCGATCAGATCACCACATTGCGGTGTTGTTCTTAGATATCGATCATTTCAAAGTCATCAATGACAGCCTGGGACATTCGGCAGGTGATCTGATTTTGAGCGAAGTTGCACAGCGGCTCAACACAATCGTGCGACCGTCCGACACCGTTGCGCGATTCGGAGGGGACGAGTTCACCGTCTTGTTGGATCCACTCAATGGGAAAGCCGAAGCGGCCCACATTGCTGAGCGCATACGAGCAGAAGTTGCACGACCTATTCATGTCGGTCAAAGTGATCTTCAGCCAACCGTCAGCATTGGTGTGGCGATCACAAAGCACCCAGATGCCGAACCCGAGTCTCTTTTGCGTGATGCCGACGTCGCCATGTACCAAGCAAAAGAAGGCGGCCGTAATACCGTTGCGCTCTTTGACGACACCATGCGCGACAAAGTTATTCATCGCTTGCGCACCGAAATCGATCTGCCACATGCCATGGCTTCTGGTCAACTCACCATGTTCTACCAACCAATTTTCAATGTGCAAACGGGAAAAGTTGAAGGCCTAGAAGCGTTGGTGCGTTGGCAACACCCCACAATGGGACTCCTTACACCTGATCAGTTCATTCCCGTTGCCGAACAGTCAGGTTTGATAGGTGACCTTGATCTCTGGGTGATGCATCAGGTCATGGAGCATTGCGCCTCCTGGCACCAAAATCGTCACCAAGGTATTCCCTGGCATTCGTTCAATGTGTCGGCACGAACGGTGGCCGGCCAAGATCTTCCGTTCTTGGTCGCGCAAGCACTTGCTGACACACAAGTACGACCCGAACACATCTGTTTAGAAATCACCGAGAGCGCCTTGATGATCGGCATTGAGCATGCAATCGACGTTCTTCATTCGGTACGCGCAAGTGGGGTACAACTTGCCGTCGATGACTTTGGTACGGGCTATTCATCGTTGACGTATCTCAAACACCTGCCGGTAACAGAACTCAAGATCGACGCATCATTCATCAAAGGCCTGGCAACCGAAGGACCAGACCAGGCAATCCTCAAGACCATTATTGAGTTGGCCGCAACGCTTGGAAGACGCTCCGTTGCTGAAGGGGTTGAGACCATTGAGCAACTCGACATTCTCAAGTCTCTCGGTTGTCCACTCGCCCAAGGATATTTGCTTGGATGTCCAACTCCTGCCGAGGATCTTGACGTTGCATTAATCGAACAGAAAGCTGCTCAGTACTTTTCGACAACGTCCGATAGTTGCGTATGATCGGCCGACGAACGTTTTGTGTGGCCATAGTCTTGTGCGCACTCGGAACCGGCTGCTCCGCCAAGGGAAGCAGCCACCTGAGTTGTTCGTCGACTGAGGTTTCTCCAAGTGAGCAGCCTGGCAAACCAACGCCGCGTGCCGCGCTCAACTGGTACCTCGGGCACGGCGAATCAGATCTTCCAACGTCAGGGTTCACCCTTGCAAGTCATGTCGGCAATCGCTATGTCTTTCGAAATGGGGACACCCAGCTTTCGGTTATCTCGTTACCGCATGACCGTGGGAAACCGCAGAATTGGGTTGTGACGCTCATCTACGACTGTTCGTGACGGACGCGTCGCTATTTCGAGTTGCGAAGAGACGCGCGGTGTTTTCGTAGCGCCTCTCGTTCTGTTACCCGTCGCTCTTTTTCGACCTCACGTAAGACGCGAGGATCACCACCAACTTCATCTAATGCGGCTTTTCGTGCAAACCAGCAACCGACGCCAAGTAAGAGGATGGGCAAGAAGTAGATGACGATCGAACCAGACACGTACGTGATGAATACCAGACACATCAGCGCGATATTCCAACTGCGGCGGCGATTCGAAGGCCGGGACGTCAGGATGAACAAGCCAAGTAGCAAAATCGGGGGCAGGAGCAAGTACAGACCCGGCCCAACGCCGTAATGCCAGATCGTAAACATTCGACCGGTTCGAACTTGTTTCCCTTTTGCATTGACCGCCACCTCGGGGAGGATGTGGACAAAGTTCACGACGACCGAAGCCAGAAGTAACGCCACAAAGCTGTACATCACCCATTTCCCACCCGGGTCGTTTCCTCCAAATCGGTTCAACCATTGCGGCATCTGACGCCCGGTTGGCTGTGAAGGAACCACAGTTTGTCTTGGCTTCGCGCTCGTCGCGGCACGTGCTGACGTTTCCGATTTCGGCCCCTTGTTCCCCGTTGTGGGACGCGACGCCGCGCTTTGGTTTTTTGACGTTGCTACCGGTCGCGCTGTTCGAGAACTCGGCGTGGCGCTCGGGGCCAGGTGAGGGACTCCCGTTACAAGAGCGACGCCTCCGTGCGTTCGAGCGGGCGCTTGGAGTTGCGTCGTGGAAGCAAACTGTGCTCGATGTCGTGCGGAAAAGATGGGCGATGATCCTTTCCGACTTGCGCCCGTTGCGATACTGCGAGCTACTTCTAGTTGCTCGGCAACTTCGGTGTCTTCATCGTCATCAACACCAAAATCGTCGTCGTCAATGGCGTCGGCTTCGATTACTTCACGTGCCTTTTCTTTGATCGATGCGTCACGCCGCTTCTTTCGACTCGAACGGGTGTCGGGTTCGACAACCGCTTCACCGAAAAAGGCGCGTTCTTCTACCGGCGTATTTGCCGCTTCTGCACGAGCAATTCGCGCTTCACGCGCCGCACGATTCTGGGCCTGTCGTCGAGCCTTCGACGGATTCCGGTCAGCCACAACATCCAAGCGTAGAGGGGACGATCAACGCGCACTGAATCGTTACGAGCGAGGATATGCCAGCCCGGTACGTGCGTGACAACGATATCCGTGGGGGTTCTTGTAGAGATACTGCTGGTGGAGATCTTCTGCGAGGAAGAACGTGTCATTGAGCGGTTCGATTGTCGTGGTGATTGCGTCCCATCCCGCTGTGGCAAGCACGCTCGCAAAGATATTTCGACTTTCAACCGCTTGCGCGAGTTGCAGGTCGCTCGTCGTCAAGATAATTGACCGATACTGCGAGCCGACATCATTTCCTTGACGCATACCTTGGGTTGGGTCATGGGTTTCCCAAAACACGGCCAACAACTCTTGATAGGCAACGACCTGTGGATCAAACACAATCAACGT
>CAZJAZ010000021.1:14655-23243 GCA_964544305.1 uncultured Iamiaceae bacterium
CGGTGCATCGGCGCTGGATATCCCTTATTGGATGCGAAGTCGAACTCGGGGAACTCCTCGCTGTACGTGCGCATCAGCCGGTCTCGAACGACTTTCGCAAGGATTGAAGCAGCCGCTATCGACACCGAACTTTGGTCCCCTTTCACAATCAGGTTTGTCCGCTTGTCACCAATGAAATCCACTCGTCCGTCCAGCAGGATTTGATCGGGCTGTACACCAAGTTGCGCGAGCGCTCGCTGTGCGGCAAGCCGTTGCGCTGCTGTCATTCCAAGTACATCACACTCGTGGTGTGTGGCGTGCCCGACCGCCCAAGCCACACACCACTGGGTCAGCGGGGCGAAAAGATTTTCGCGTGCTTTCTCGCTGAGCATCTTCGAGTCGCGGATTCCATCGAGTGGCACGTCACAAGGGACGACCGCTGCCCCAACACTGACCGGTCCCGCCCATGCGCCACGGCCTACTTCATCAATTCCCACAACAAATTGATGACCCTGCGCCCACAGCTCTTGTTCAACGCGCAATGTCGGTGTGACCACGATTCCCAACCGTATCGTCCGCTGAGCTCACAAATGACTGCCTATCATCCGATCTTTGAGACATGTCCAGTGACAACGACTCCCAACCGGGACTACTTGACATTGGCACGCGTGTCGAGGTGCGCAATGATTTTGATGGAACCTGGTCAAGTGGCTTTAGCGTCGAACAAGTTGCCAACGGGACCTATCGATTGCGACGCCGTTCAGACGATGAAGTCCTTCCAGGAACTTTTCCTGCGAGCAACGTTCGCCGCGAACGTCGCCGATCAACCTGGTGGGTCTAGTGGGGTGTCGCCCAAATGGCGTTAGATCCCAGATCCCATCGCTTCAATAAAGTCATCGACATCGATGATGGGCATGGTGAGCGTCTTGAGCGTTCCTCTGGCTGCAAGTGACGTTGCAACCCGAGCCATGACTTTTTCATCAGGCGCTTCAAGAATGTTCACAAAGTCCCATTGCCCGAGCACCGCGTACTGCGCCAAGACGGTCACACCCATGGCCTCAACATCGGCATTCACTTCTTTGAGTCGCGCGGGATTCTCGCGGATGCGAGCAGAGCCATCGGGTCCAAGCGTTGACAACATCACGAATTTCACGCACCGATACTACCTGCTTACGACCACGTCGAGTCGTGCAACGCCTACGCTGATGAACCTATGACGCGCACCGTCCATATCATCCCGCATACCCATTGGGATCGTGAGTGGTATCGCACGTTCCAATCGTTCCGCATGGAACTCGTCGATCTTGTTGACGAGACCATAGCGATCCTTGAAGGTGACCCGGGCTTTTCTCATTTCATGTTGGATGGCCAAATGGCCGTGATCGACGACTTTTTGGAGATTCGACCAACCCACCTCGCCCGTCTTGGGCGACTTGGTGAGTCGGGGCGCCTGGTGATGGGCCCGTGGTACATCCTCATGGACGAGTTTGGTGTTTCGGGCGAAACGATCGTTCGAAATATGGAAATGGGTCTTGATCGAGCCGAAGATTTTGGTGGGGCAATGCCTGTTGGTTACCTGCCCGATATGTTCGGCCACATCGCACAAATGCCCCAGATCCTTGAGCAATTTGGATTTGCAGACACGGTCGTGTGGCGCGGCGTTCCCGCGGCGTGCACGACAACTCCGGCGTTTACGTGGCGTGCCCCAAATGGTTCTGCGGTTCGCGCTCAGTATCTCCCATGGGGATACGGCAATGGTGTTGGCCTTCCGCCCGACGCGGGTGATCTCGTCCGACGCGCCGAGCTGTTTTGTGAGCGTGCTGGTTCTGCGGCGGGAACCGGCGATCACCCAGTGTTGTGGATGCATGGAACCGACCATCGGCACCCGCTGCGGGAGCTGCCAGAAATGGTCGCCGAGGCCAACTTGCTGACTGACAACTTGCACTTTGTCGTTTCTACTTTGCCTGCTTATATCGCCGAGCAACGTGCAACCGGCGACGTGTCCAGCGAGTGGACTGGTGAGTTGCGCTCAGGAGCGCGTGCAAACTTGCTTATGGGAGTCACGTCAAACCGAGTGGATGTCAAGCAGGCTGCGGCTCGCGCGGAACACGACCTCGAACGCCTTGCAGAACCACTCTGCGCACTGTTCGGAACCCCCGAATCGTGGCCGTCGGCATTTCTCTCAATTGCATGGAAGCTCATGGTGCACAACAGTGCGCATGACTCAATTTGTGCCTGTTCCCATGACGACGTGGTCATCTCCGTGTTGGACCGGTTTGCGCAAGCTGATGCAATCGCAACCAACTTGGTTGAGCGCACCAAGATTGCTGCTTTCCGACGAGCTTCGGGCTGCTTGGCCGATGCCCCTTTGGGGTCGGCCATCGTCGTGAATCCAACCGCTCGAACCCGCAGCGGCCTTGTCGAATTGCAGGTTCCCGTCGGCGCGAAACTCGAAGGCACCCAGGAATTGTGGGAGCTTCCAAAACGATTGCCCTTTGTCACCCATGTTGGCCAGGACGCAATGGGCTGGTTTGATGTTGTAGACGATCAACTCGGCGATGTGCATGACGTGGTCATTACGAGCCGTGACGATGCTATCGATGTTGATTTGATTACCGACGTTCGACGATTTGGGCTCCTTGACCCGAGCGGCCCACGCGCTGAACTTTCAAGATTGGTTACCGAGCGACCTGATACCCCTGTCCATTTTCATTACGTCGGGCACGGTGAACATCGAGTGCTGGCATATGCCGATGCTGTGCCGGGATTCGGCTGGGCTCGTTGGACTCCCCAATCCGTTGATAAAGCCGTAACCGTCGACGACGACGGCCACGGCATGAAAAACGCTCATATCCATGTGCGCGTCGCACCCGATGGAACTTTCGCCATCAATGATCACGGGGGTCTGGGACAGATCGTCGATGACGGAGATCGCGGTGATACATACAACTTCTGTCCCATCGACGACGACGTCGCAGTCACCGGGTTCGATTCTGTTCGTGTTGAAGTTCTTGAAACTGGACCATTGCGGGCCCGTCTTCGAATCATCGGCCAAGCACTTTGGCCAGAGCGACACGCCGGGGGAAAACGAACGGGCTCCATTTCCACAACGGTGAGCACCGAATTGTGTTTGACGGCAGACCAACGCTTCGTGCAAGTCACCACCAGACTTGACAACCGATCTCGAGATCATCGGGTGAGGGTGTGGTTTCCTCTCCCTGAACCTGCGGACCATTCTGAAGCTGAATGTGCATTCGGGGTCACCAAACGTGGCCTTCACGCCGAAGGTGGACCATCAGAGCCTGCGTTGGCAACGTGGCCTTCACGCCGTTTCGTGTCTGCAGGCGGGTTGAGTATTGCACACGTTGGGCTCAACGAATACGAACTCGTTGACCTTGACGGCACTGGTGACAACGAACGAGCACGAGCAATTGCTATCACGTTGCTGCGTGCCACCGGCATGCTTTCACAGACGCCAATGCCTTCTCGACCGCTTCCTGCCGGCCCATTTGATCCAGCCGAAGGCGCTCAGCTACAAGGTCGACGCGAGTTTCGCTACGCCGTGCACATTGGAGACGCAGACGGTTACCAGATATTTGACGATGCGTTTACGCCTCTCGTTGTGGCGGGTTCAAAGTTGGCTGAATCTGCTACTGCGCCGGCGGCGACGAGCACATTGAATGAAGAATGCATGCTCGACGTGTCAGGGGCACAAGTCTCTGCACTCAGGCGACTTGATGACGACCCGACCACGTTAGAACTGCGCGTCTTCAACCCAACTGACGAGCCCACCGTATTGACCGTTGCGAATCATAAAGGGGTACGGGTCAATCTCAAGGGTGACGAACTCGCACCCTTTGACGGTACGTGCGAACTTTCACCCTGGGAGATCGCAACGCTCCATCTCGACTACTGAACGTCATCAAGTTCGTCATCAGCTTCGATTTCTCGCCTCGTTCGCTCTTGGAGCTCACGTTTCGCTTCACGCGCCTTTTCTTCAACTTCGCGACGTGCCCGACGAGCTTGCTCGTCGACATGTCGAAGCGCCTCTTTTGTGCGTTCCTCAATGTCACGCCGAGCTTTTCGAGCACGCTCCTCGGCTTCACGGCGCCGTTCCCGCAGCGCTTCCCGTCGGGCCTGGCGGGCTTCCTTCGATAGCACTTCCCCACTTGTGAGCTTTTCAACGGCGCGCTCAACACGTTCAGAGCGTTCCACCCGCGCTCGGTCACGAACCTCAGGGTCACGTTCAACATCATCGGCGGGTTGCACACTCCAAAGCGTGAGACGACCAATGTCCTTAAGGTTTTTTCGCCGCAGCGACCGCCAATGCAGCGCTTCATCCTCGCTCAGCAATTCGTACAACTCTTCAGATACGACCACGCTGCCCGGGAATGAAATATTGACCACGCGTGAGGCACGATTGACCACCGGACCAAAGCAGTCACCTTCACGTGCAAGAACCGGTCCCCAACTCAACCCCACACGCACATCTGAGAGTTCATCATCGTCTCGGTATGTGGCCGCAAGTTCCATGCCAATATCGACGGCGCGTCGCGGATCGTCAACACTGAACATGACCTCGTCACCGATCATCTTGACAACACGTCCACCAAACTGCGCCACGGTGTCATATGCGATTCGTTCGAAACGGTCGAGCACTTCAGCTAGATCGGCCGTTGAAATTTGCTGGGATAGCGACGTAAAACCGACAAGGTCAGCGAAACCAATTGCGAGCATCGTGTCCGAATCACCTGAACCGTGCAACAAACGAGTTCGGGCCGCGGCCTGCATGTGCCGCCGCCAGACATACTCCAAAAGTTGGGGAACCGCACCTACCAACATCACCGACGACAACGACTGCGGATCATCAAGGAGCAAATCTGCCACTCGGCGTCGAACCTCTGGGTCAACAGGCAACACTCCACGGTCGTCGTCAATCTCAGGGATCTCGATCATCGGGAGTTGCTCGGTCACCGCATCGGCTCCCGGCTTCCACGTTGAAGGCGCGTCGTCTTGTAGCGCTCGCTCGGCAGCGAGGTTGAACGCCACCTCATCCGCGAGTTCTCCCGCACGTTCCACCAACATGTCAACTTGTGCCGCAGCGAACCGTGCCATGGATTGGCCCGCAACCCGCGTAATTTGCACGAGGAGCTCTGGATCGGTTGCACCAGCGTCAACCAAGTCCGACAGCACTCCCAAAATTTCCATATCCGCATCCGTGAAAAACGGTTCGTGCGGAGGCGGATCAGGAAACCCCAGCGACCGCCACAATTCTGTTGTTCGCTCTGGATCAAGCGGCGTCATACCAAGCATCTGTTCAGTCGACATTTTGGGTTCGTTCCGAAACACAAGACGTTCAATGGCAAGCAGGACCAACGTGCCTTCTTGCGCGGCCAGCTCAACATCCGCTTCGTCCACGCCGTTATCGGCAAGCATTGAACGCAACGTGGATGCCTGTGAGCTGCGTCCAATCATTGTTCTACCTTCATTTTTTCCCACCAATTTGGAGGCCACTTATTCGGGCGCCTGCTTGCGGTGCGACATCAAATTCTCCAAATAACGCTTCACCGCTATCCAATGTGCTCGACCATGCCGTATCAAGCCCGGTCGCAGTCACGTTGATGGCGTCAGCGGTTTCGATGTGCCAAAGCATCGCGGCACGACGATCATGCCAACGGACCGCGAATCCAACCTTGCCTCTCGATGTTGCAATATCGTGTGCTTCAAATGGTCGCCCATACCAAGGTTGCGGGACGTGCGACACAAGCCGCAAATGGGTCGACGTTCCTTGCGCAAGGAGATCGCAGGCCAAGGACGATACGGCTGCCCCTACCCCAATCGCGTGACGATTTGCGTCGTGCTCGCCCGTGACCCAACAACCGGTCGATGACACTTGGTCAAGAGACCAATCTACGAGCGCGAAAACCTTTGCTGGATCTTCAATCTGCGGATTCAATGCAAGGGAAACGAGATTGCCTATGTCATGGCCATCGCTCGTTGTATGTCGCGATTCGATGGCATTGGATCGTGCGGCCTGGCGCGCTGCGTTCGCTGCTCGTTCTTGCCCGGCGACGCCCAACACTGTCGCCGCCGCAAGAAAGGCCTCTGGTCGAGTCGTTTCGCCACGGCGCGCGACATCAAGCATCTGCACAACCGATTCAACAAGTGCTTGAGCAAATTCAACGTCTTCTGACCCCCGCAAATGTGTAGCGATCGCTTCGATAAGCCATGACGCTTGTGGATTGTCGCGGTCGGTCTCGGCCCAGGCGGCCGCTGCTCGAGCCAAGTACAGGCTGGCTCGATCATGAAGCCCGAAGCGATCGAGTGCACCGGCCGTTGTTGCGACGAGATCCCATCGCGGCGCGAATCCACCATCCCAAATCGATGTGTGAGTCGACGCTCCCGCCGCTGAAGTTGTTGCCAACAACGTTGCCGGTGTCGCATCCATGACTGCCTGCAGTCTCGGATCTGGAAGTTTGAATCGTGCCGCGCTGCGCACTTGGGCCTGCCAACCACGTGCAACGTTTTCGGCGGCAGGCAAGGCGCTTGCCGCTTGGGCGAGGTCGTCACCAATGTCGAGCGAGCCATTTGGCACCGGAATGAGCACTCGGAAACTTGTTCGATGCGCCATGGGAACGACGACGACACCTTGGGCCAAGCCCAACGGACACAACGCCTCTCGTACACTTGTCGCCGTGGCACGCCCCTCACGTACCTGATCGGCAAGCTCCCCGTGTGCGCCGGTAACGGCGAGCGCCCCAGCTGGGGGGCGCGGCAAGATCAATGCGATACGGCCATCAGCACGCACGCTCGCGCCATCAATAACAATTTCATGAATCGGCGTGTCTTCGACCACACCGAACGGGCGAACCGCAAACGCCACCCCGCAGGGGACCCCGGTCGTATTCTCAACCTCCACGACAACAACATCGTGGCCACGGCCGATGGTAACGGCATACGCACGATGGCACACGTCACCACCTTTGACACGCAACCGCGTTTCAACAACCGGAGTCGAACGGTACAACGACTGTCGAACCGTTACCTCACGTGAGGGAAAGTACCAACGGTCATCACCCGCAATCCACCAGTCAATCCCAGGCGCACCCGGAACTGTCTGCACAAAGCCGCACGCATCAACAATCGGTTCACTTGGACCGTCAAGCGTACCGAGGCGAGTCCAGCGTGGCGCGTGGGCATCGTCGTGAGCAACCGGTCGCATCCACGTGTCATCGGTGACGGCGGTGCTCATGATCTCTCCGCTGGAAACACGTCACGCTCATGGCCAGTCTTGCGCCGCAGCAGGCCTCGGTACGCGTCATGCGCGCTTCGCCCTTGGTGACACGCCGCGAACACTTCATCGGCAATTGGCATTTCAATGCCCAGCTCAATAGCCATTTCGTGCACCACCTTTGAGGTGGGAACACCTTCAGCGACCATGTGCATTTCGCCGATGATTTCCTCGATCGTTCGTCCCAGACCGAGCTGTTCGCCAACCGAGCGATTTCTACTTTGCGAACTAATACAGGTCGCGATGAGATCGCCCATGCCCGCCAAACCGGAAAAAGTTGCTTCCTCGCCACCTAACGCTTCTCCAAAACGAATCATTTCAGCAAGGCCACGAGTAATCACAGTGGCCCGTGTGTTGTCCCCGGTGCCAAGTCCATCTGCCATGCCGGACGCGATCGCAATCACGTTCTTGAGTACGCCACCGATTTCACATCCAACAACATCATGGTGGGTATACACACGAAACAAGTCGTCAGCGAAGAGTGGCTGAAGCGCCCCAGCCACGTGCACGTCATCAATAGCCAACACACTTGCTGCCGCATCACCCGCAAGGATTTCTTTTGCCAGGTTCGGCCCGGTCAGAACCGCGACCGGGTGACCTGGCAATTCTTGGGCCACGATTTGCGACATCCGCAACCGGGTATCGAGTTCAAGACCTTTGGTGAGGCTCACAACAGGCACCCACGGACGGACCCATGGGGCCAACTCAGCCAAAGTTGCCCGAAATCCTTTCGAAGGCACACCCATCACAACCACATCAGCGCCTCGCACGGCCGCTTCAAGGTCGGACGTACAACGCAGCGCGTCGGGTAATTGGAAGTCGCCGAGGTAGCGGCCATTTCGCTTTTCGGTATCGATCTGTACCGCAAGGTCCGGATCACGGGCCCAAAGGGTCGTCGGCGTGTTTTTCGCCGACAATGCGGCAACGGTCGTTCCCCACGAGCCGGCGCCCACAACGGTGACCTGAATGCGCATGGGTCAAAGCGTAGTTGCCCAATTGCACGCCTGATTATCTGAACGTCATATTGGTTCTACACTTGCGAAAACATGTCGAGCGAATCATCCGAGCACGTTCTCATACCCGTGAAAGGTTTTGATCAGGCCAAGGCACGGCTTGCTCCCGTGTTCAGCCAACAACAGCGCGCAGAACTCGCCCGGAAATGGGCAACGGGTGTCGTGCGAGCCTGCGCCGGGTTTGCGATCTGGGTCGTATGTGACAACGAGCAGGTCGCTTCATGGGCGCATGACATGGGCGCAAATGTGTCGTGGCAACCTGGCCTTGGTCTCAACGGGGCGGTCCGCGCTGCAACCATCGAGCG
>CAZJAZ010000021.1:23343-34835 GCA_964544305.1 uncultured Iamiaceae bacterium
ATCAGACGATCACTTCTTGCCGTTGAGCTGTTCACGCATCGTCGAAGAAGCCTTGAATTTCAGGGCCTTGCGAGCCGGAATCTTCACCTCGGCACCCGTCTGCGGGTTCCGACCGGTGGTGGCCTTCTTCTTGATGCCCTCGAACGAGCCGAAGCCGGGCCATGACAATTTGTCGCCCTTCTTGGCAGTTGCAACCGTGATGTCAAAGAACGCTGACAACACGCCTTCTGCATCTTTCTTGGAAACACCTGCTTTGTCAGCGACCTGGTCCAGTAGCTCTGCCTTGGTGATATTCGACACCAGAACCTCCGTATGGATGAATGGAACCCTCCCCACACGGTGTGGATCGGGGGCTGTTCCCAACGCGGGAACCACTCTTTGCTAGCAGGAAACGCAACACAAATGGTGGATTTCGGCCGATGCCAGCGTTCTAGGGGCGAACGAGCAACGCTTTGAGATCGGCTTCCGAATCTGGCGTCACGAGTGCCAGTACCTCATCGGCGACTTCAAGCACGGTCTCGTCATTCGGAACAATCACGTGTGAATCGCGCACAACCGCGACAATCGTCGCATCGCGCGGCAACGCAACATCGCCCAAGGGCACTGATCCGCAAGGAAAACCTTTTGCCAAGCGAACTTCCACGAGACGTGCGTCAGATCCTCGAAGTGGCAAAAGTTGGACGAGTGAACCAACCGAAACGGCTTCCTCAACAAGGGCAGTAAGGAGCTGCGGTGATGACACGGAAACGTCAACGCCCCACGCCTCGTTAAAGAGCCACTGATTCTTTGGGTGATTGACGCGAGCAACGACCCTTGGGATTGCAAACTCTTGTTTGGCGAGAAGAGAAACAACCAAGTTCACCTGATCCTCACCTGTTGCCGCAACCATCACATCGACATCGCCAAGCCCCGCGGCATGAAGTTCCGCAAGCTCGCACGCATCGGCTTCACGCACGGTAATAGCCGCCATTGACGAAAGTTCTTGCGCCCGAGTGGCGTCCCGTTCAATCAAGACAACATCGTGATGACTCTTGGCAAGGTCGCCCGCGATATAAGTCCCAACTTTGCCACCCCCAGCAATGGCAACCTTCATTTTTCTACCTCCGCATTCGCCATGGCATGGAATTGTGCAATGTTGTCTGCACCGACCAAAACAAACAGCACGTCGTCTTCTTGACAGATCAGGTCATCGGTGGCCATCACGGTCGTCGCATCTCGTGTGATCGCCATGATGCGAAAATCTTCATTCTCATCGAGCAACCGAACCCGTCGGCCTGCCCACCTTTCTGGAACTGGCACTTGGAGCAAGCTGACGTCGCCGAGCGGATCTGTCCAAAGCGGCGCTGCTTCTTCAGGAAGGAGTTTGCGCATCACTTGTTCAGTCGTCCACGCAACCGTTGCAACAGTTGGGATGCCTAAACGTTGATACAACGTCGCGCGCCGTGGATCATAAATCCGTGCCACAACATTTGGAATGTCGTAGTTTTCCCGCGCGATGCGGGCAGCGACGATGTTGGTGTTATCGCCGCTGGTAACCGCAACAAACGCGTCGGCTTCGGACACACCGGCACGGTCAAGCACGTCACGATCAAAACCTGATCCGGTGACGAGGCGACCAGAAAAATTTTCACCGAGACGCTTTTCTAGGGCCGCGTTCGTACGATCAATGACCGCGACGCTATGACCATCTGCATCTAAGAGACGGGCCAGTTCTGAACCAACCCGTCCACATCCCACTATGACTATGTGCACGCCGGACAATGCAACACGCTCAAAGGGCCACGACGCAAGCTCCCCGCCAAGAATTTGTTTGGCGTGGACTGCTGAGTCGATAAAGTCGCCCTGAGAAAGTGTCGTGTGCGTGTCGCACGTTGCCCTGAGGACTCGTAACACGGTGACAACTCCATCTGCAATCGACGACTCAATCACCGTGCAAGCCGCATCTGATGATCGCCCGCTTCCAGAACTGCCCGAACCAGTTTCGTACCGGTTGAAGACTCGGCTGCTTGGCCAACCGCTCCACAGCAGCGAGCTCGACGAACAACGCTTAGGTAAACCCACGGCACTTGCCGTGTTTTCATCGGACTGCATTTCGTCATCGGCGTATGCAACCGAAGAAATCCTTCACATTCTGATTCCCGTTGTTGGGGTCTACGCATTCAGTTTGGTTGTGCCCGTCACCGTGGCCATTCTCGTCATGCTGACGTTCCTCATCATGTCGTACCGGCAGACCATCAAGGCCTATCCGGCTGCTGGCGGCGCTTACACGGTGACGCGCGACAACTTTGGCTACCGCACCGCGCTGGTCGCGGGCCTATCGCTGCTCATCGGCTACATCTTGACCGTTGCCGTGTCAACCTCTGCAGGCATTGCGGCGTTGACTTCGGTTGCGCCGTCGCTACGCCCCTACAGCGTCGAGCTCGCCGTTGGCGTCGTTGCGCTCATTGCCTATTTGAATCTTCGCGGGACCAAAGAGTCCGGCAAGATTTTTATGGTCCCGACCTACCTGTTCATTGGCGCGATGGCGGTCATGATCGCCATCGGCATGATCAAAGGTTTCGTTGGTGGTGGCCTTGAACATGTTGCAATCCAACCGGGGGTTGTTGGAGATCTCTTGAAATTCCCCCACGGCACCGACGGCATCGCAGATGCGGTCATGAAAGGTGCAGGACTCTGGGTCATCCTCGGAGCATTTGCCACGGGATCATCTGCATTGACCGGGGTTGAAGCAATTTCCAATGGTGTAGGCGCGTTTCGAAAACCTGAATGGCTCAACGCCCAGAAAACCTTGGTGATCATGGGTTTTGTCTTGGGTTTCTGCGTGCTTGGACTCGGGATTCTTTCGACCATGGTGCACCCGGCCCCCTATGAGTCGGGCAGTCCGACCGTAATCTCGCAGGTGGGCAAGGCCGTGTTTGGAAATAGCGGCATCGGCGGCGGCGCATACTTGTTCTTTCAGGCCACAACCTTGATGATCCTGGTGCTCGGGGCGAATACTCCATTTGCCGACTTCCCACGCCTGGCAAGTTTCGCCGCGGGTGATTCGTATATGCCACGCCAACTCATGAAACGTGGACATCGGCTCGTGTTTTCCAACGGAATCATTCTGTTGGCCGGCTGCGCAATCGTATTGATCATCGTGTCAGGTGCAAGTGTCACCAGGTTGATTCCGTTTTATGGCATCGGTGTGTTCGCGAGTTTCACCATGAGCCAAGCAGGCATGGCCCGACATCATCTGGTGCATCGAGAACAGCGTTGGCAGCTTGGGCTTCTCATCAACGGTCTTGGATGTGCCATGACCGGTCTTGTCACGGGAATTTTTTTCATCAAGTTCGGTCCTCAAGGCGCGTGGATCCTTCTCCTCTTGGTGCCCCTGATCGTCGTAGCGCTCATTCGCATGAACCGCCAGTACGTCGATGAGGAATCCGAACTTGAAGAGGCCGCAACGGAACTCGCCGGTCGTCGCATCCTTCCAAAGCTCACCGTCTTAGTCATGGTCGAAGAGATCAACCGAGCAACTGCTCGTGCATTGCAGTACGGACGTAGTTTGCAACCCAATGAGATTCGCGCGGTCCATCTCGCAATTGATGAGCAGCGCGCCAACCGTCTCGCCGAAGAGTGGACCACACTTGGGCTCGGCCGCATTCCGCTCCAGATCGTGGAGTGTCCCGACCGTCGTGTCGCCAATGGCGCACTGAAAGTAGCCGCAACCGAAGCGCGACGAGGAGACCGTGAAGTCACCGTCCTCTTGCCACGCGTTGAATATCGTCGGGTCTGGCACCGTATTCTGCACGATCGCACCGCGTCACTCATCGCACAGGCACTTGGCGATCTCCCACGAGTCAATGTGACATTCGTGCCCTATCACCTACGCGCTGGGGGCTTGCAGGCCAAGGAAAGTGTCGCGGACGTCATTGAAAGCCACACAACCGTGACCGTCCCGGTGGTGAGCGTTCCTGTCGCAGCTGACTCCGCTCACCATCAACTCGACGTTGATGTGAGCGACGACGATCTCGACGAACGACTGAGTACGCTCTCAGGTCGCCCGACAGTGAGCAACCAACAAGCATCATCTGGGATTGGCGCGGCGCGTTTTCGTGAACGAGTCGAGCTTGAAGGTCGAGTCGCATCGATGCGTGTGCAACCGTGGTCCGGGGTTGCCACGCTGGAAATCACACTGACCGATGACACCGGTTCGCTCGCTGTGGTCTTCCTCGGGCGTCGCACGATTGCTGGGATCTCGCCGGGGACAAAGCTCAAGGTAACGGGCGTCGTCGGGTCACATCATGGTCGCCTTGCCATGTTGAACCCCCGGTATCGCATCCTCTCTTAACGAGAGAACGCCACGCAGTCCTCGTTTAGTCAAATTCAAAAAGGTCTTCAAGAAAGTGGCGCTTCTTCTTTTTCGGCCTTGCATAGCTCGCCCTTGGGTCGTGTTCTGACCGGTATTGCGGTTGTTGAGGACGGCGCTCGTCCTGGTAACGATCGCGTGAAGCATCCATCTCAGTTCGGCCCCGATCAAGGATCTTGTCGAGCTCGCCTCGATCAAGCCATACGCCTCGACACGTCGGGCAGTAGTCGATCTCGACACCTTCACGCGACGTAATTGCAAGAGTTTCACCGTCAATTGGACATTTCACACGCACAAAGGCTACCGGGCATCCACCAAATTGCTCCCCGTGTGCGGGAGACTACGAAGCCAGATGCGTTGGTTTGCGCTGTGCACGAATTCTGAGGTCGTACCTCCGAGCACCACGACGTGTGCGGTGCCGTGTCTACAACGTGTCGTTTCGAAACCAATCTGCAAGGGGGACCATAGATGACCGATCTCATGGACGCGCACGCACCAAGTGACCTTCCTACGCCACGGTCGGTGACGCGAATGGTTCTTGATACCTCCGTGTTGATCGCTGACCCTGAAGCAATTTTCGCGTTTCCACATGCCGCCGCGGTGATACCGCTTGTCGTTGTCGAGGAACTAGATCAACACAAGACGCGCGCCGATGATGTCGGCGCTGCCGCTCGCGAAGTAATCCGCACGATCGAGCGGCTTCGACGCGGCAACGGCGGCAATATTGGATCGCCGGTCAGCCTGCCCGATGGCGGCACGCTTCACATCGAAACAAATGGTTTGGCACTTGATGAGATTCGCGCTTTGGGACTCGACACAAGCCGTGCAGACAACCGCATTTTGGCGGCGGCAATCGGCCAACGTCGCATCGCACCAACGATCGTGGTGTCAAATGATGCTGCGTTACGGATCAAAGCAACCCAGGTAGGGCTGCAAGCCTGTGAACACCTTCGTGAACACGGCGGATCTGACCCAAGTAGTTCTGATGTGCCAGTCATTGCCGTTGCGTCACCAACGATCGATGCGCTCTACCACGACTCCGACGGCGTCACCATCGACGAACTCGGCGACACAACAAAATGGTCCTCGACGCCGAACTCGTTTGCAGTGCTCAAGTGTGGAAGTCAGTCCGCATTGTGTCGGAGCAACGGCGCAACGCTTCGACCGCTCGCTCGCACACCAGGGGCTTGGGGACTCCGACCCAGATCGAAAGAACAGCATTTTGCACTCGAACTACTGAGCGACCCAGATGTGTCGGTCGTCGCCCTTGATGGCACCGCGGGAACCGGCAAGACCATCTTGGCGCTGGCTGCGGGTTTGGAGCAGGTCATGGAACAGCATCGCTATGACCGCGTCTGCGTCTATCGACCCGTTGTTCCCGTGGGAAAGGCCGAAGTCGGATTCCTACCCGGCTCGCTTGAAGACAAACTCTCGCCGTGGATGGGAGCAATACTTGACGCTCTTGTCGCCTTAACCGAGCGACGAAGTCATGCCGACGCGCGGCAAGTTATGGAAGAAATGGTTGCGCGAGACAAGTTGTTGCTTGATGCAGTCACGCATTTGCGTGGACGATCGCTCCACGGGAGCTTTATCGTCGTTGATGAGGCGCAGAACCTAGAAGCGACCACGCTCAAGACAATCTTGACTCGCATCGCCGAAGGCTCAAAGGTGGTATTCACCGGAGACACGTCACAAATTGATGCACCGTATCTTTCCGAACGAAACAATGCCGTTTCGGTGCTCATCAATGCGTTTGCCGGAGAACCCTGCTTTGGTCATGTGCGCCTTCGCACCTGCGAACGCTCCGCGGTCGCTTCAATTGCGGCGCTTCGACTGTGACGTATGGCATCCACCAAATCGTTGCCGAAAGCTTCTACGATTTTGCCGACCTGGCGCACACCAAGGGGAATTGATGTCACACCATCCCGTTTACGGATTGGATATTGAGATCGGCAATGCACGACATGTTCAAGGCCCAATTGACCCCTTAGATGCACCTATAGCCGCTGTGGCTTTGTCGACAGAACGCGATGAATGGATCTTCAACGGCCACGAAGCTTCCCTGCTCCGCGAACTCGACAGCGCGCTGGCGCTCCTTGAGCCAGGGATTGTTGCGACATGGAACGGATCGCGCTTTGATCTGCCATACCTAGCAGACCGGGCAACGATTTGTGGTGTCAAACTTGGTTTACATCTTGCGGCGGACCGCCGCTGGAGTGGCCGAAGCGAAGTTCTGTGCGGGCATGACTCGGCATATCGCGCAGCCTGGCATCGCCACAAGCACCTTGATGCAATGCGCATTTTTCGCAACGGACGTGGACAGTCTGGTCCTGCCGACGTACCGGGCGAAGAACTACGACATGAAGCAAGTCATGCGTTTGCGGTGAACGACGCAAAGCTGGTTCGCATCATGGTGCAACGCCGCCTCCCCGGTGTGGCGCGCCAGGCTGATCGAGTGCAACTCGAAGGCCATCAACCAACCGGTCTGTTTCTTCGCGAACACCGCGTGCCGCTTTCGCCTGCGCATCCCGCGGTACGCGCCATGCTTGCCGCGCGCCGCTGATCGCATCAACTGCAACTCGGCACCACCCACGCAGCAATAAAGCCGGAACTCGTCGGTGGAAGTGCTCTATTCGAGCGCGTTCTACGACAAGTTCCGCCGTTCGTGAGAGTCACACCCTGATGGCAGACTAACGGTTCATTGGGTCGTGGTCCCGTCCAGATCACTCGGAAATTCGTACTACTTCCGGGAGTTCACCATGTCCGACGTCTCTTTTTGGTTGACGAGTCCCGATCTGATTGCGGGTTGGATCGAGACCCATTGCACCAGCGTGTCCGGTGCCTTCGTTGTCTGCGGCGAACGCGCTTGTTCCGACGCAAGACAGCGAAATGCTTTGACCTTGAAAATGAGATTCGTTGGCGACAACGACATCATTGCAAGCATCACTGCTCTTGGTTCACCGAAGTCAGGCCAGTGCGAACGCCACTTCGTTGGCATCTGTGTCCCGTCAACGATTCGAGATCCAGATTCCCCAGAACGGGGGCTTGATGGTTGGGCAACGCATGTCGTCATGCGTTCGGGGGCGCGGGCAACAAGCCTAAAGATCCCTGGTTCTCGGACACTTTCCGGTCCAACGAGCGGAAACATCTGGGATCAGAAATTCGCCGACGCTCTTGAGCACGCCGTTGGAATCGTGTGTAGCTGATCCGCGCAGCAACGAAACTAGAATGCATTGGTGACCGACGGTTCGGAGAATTCGAGCACGCCGAGCAACGGCCCCGAGTCGGTCGTGCGCCGGAAGTTGCTTGTTGCTGGTGCATTTGCGGCGGCCACCGCATTCGGCTTGGATCGAATGCAACACGGCGGTCATGACCGGCTTGCACCTGGGCACAAAAAGATTACCGCTCGACCAAAATCCAAGTCCGAGCCTTTGACGGAACCGCCTACGCTCGATCCATCGTTCAAGCAACCTGGCCCGGATCACGTCTATGACACCGTCGTGCACGGCGGCCGTGTCGTTGACCCCGCATCAGGTTTTGACGGCATCATCAACGTCGGCATCGACAACGGTGCGATCACCGGATTTGGATCAGAGGTCGCACACGCGAAACTCAAGATCGATGCATCTGGAATGGTCGTATCACCGGGGTTCATTGACGTGCTGTCCTATGAACCTGACACGAAAGGCGCCTGGTACAAGATCGCCGATGGGGTGACCACAAACCTCGGCATGCACGGGATGCAACAAGGCTGGTGGTTGCCCGACTTTTTCTCGGCCTACCAGGACTCAAGCCCCGTCCATTTTGGCGGTGCGTTCAGCGACCATTGGGTACGGTTTCACAAGTTGGGATTGAACGTTGGCGCCACAGCCACCCCGTACCAGGCAGGCCAACTCGCTGATCTCTTTGAGCAGCAATTGCACGAAGGTTGGCTAGGAGTCGACTTTGAACCGGAGTACACACCCGGCGTTGACTTTGCAGAAATGCTCGCTCTCGCAAAAGTCGCGCAACGCTATGACGTGCCGTGCTTTGTCCATGGCCGTTATTCGTCATATGACAAGGAACGACAAACGGTTCCAGAAATCATTCGACTCGGGAAAGAATCCGGCGCGGGTGTTCATGTTGCCCATCTCCCAAGTACCGGCGGCACCTGGGACATCGACGCCGCCCTCGAAGAAATTGACGCCGCCAACGATGCTGGCCATGACGTGACGTTTTGTCTTTATCCGTACGACTATTGGGCTACCTACGCAGGCTCTACTCGCTTTGGTCCAGGTTGGCAAGATCGATTTCGAATTGGCTATGGCGATTTACAAGTTGCAGGAACGCCAAGCCGGCTCAACGCGTCAACGTTTGCAGCGGCGCAGGCCGACAATTCACTGACGGTCGCCTATGCCATCCCCGAATCCAGTGTGCGCAAGGCGCTTTCGCATCCCAAGAGCCTGATTGGTTCTGATGCGATTGTTGACACGGGGAACAACCATCCGCGTGCGTCGGGATGTTTTTGTCGGGTTCTTGGGCATTGGGTTCGCAAGGAAAAAGTGCTGACCCTGAATGACGCGCTCGCCAAGATGACGATTCTTCCAGCGCAACGTCTCGAAAAGCGCTGTCCACAACTCGCAAAGCGAGGCCGCGTACAACGTGGCGCCTATGCAGATCTCTGCGTTTTTAATCCTGACACGGTGACCGATCGCGCGACCGTCGCCGATCCGGTCGCGTATTCAACGGGTATTGACTGGGTGCTCATCGGCGGCCACGTCGCCAAAGATCCAAGCGGTCTGCGTCGAGACGCGGTGCATGGAGAAATCATTCGCTCATCCATGCGCTGACGAGCGCATCGTTGTTAGCCGTGGACGATGTTGGCGATCTGTTCGAGATGAGCCGGTGGGCCACTCACCAACATCGTGGTGATGCACGTGTCACGCCAAGCCGCAAGTTCTCCCATGACCTTGTCGCGTGGGCCGACGAGTGCGACGTCTTCTACAAGGGAAAGTGGTACGGACGCGATCGCTTCATTCTTGCGCCCTTGCAGGAACAGGTCTTGGATCTTGTGCACTTCGGCCTCGTATCCCATGCGAGAAAACACGTCCGCGTGAAAGTTGACTTCTTTGGCGCCCATCCCGCCGATGTAGAAACCCAAGTGCATCCGCACAACATCCGCGGCTTTCTCAACGTCATCGTCGATCACGATCGTGACCAGGTTTGGGATCTCAAAATCATCCCAACCGTGACGAGCACCTGGCCGCGCAAAGCCTTCTGCAAGGTAGCTCCGATACGTCGCATCCGTAGACGGGGAGAGAAAAATTGGTAACCAGCCATCCGCGATCTCGGCCGTTTGTGCCACATTCTTTGGACCTTCCGCACCGAGGAGTATGGGCAAATCGGCGCGCAAGGGATGCGTAATCGACTTGAGTGGTTTGCCAAGGCCCGAAGCGCCGTCGCCCGTAAACGGATGTTGATAGAACTCGCCTTGAAAATCAAGCGGTGCTTCGCGCTCCAAAATCTGGCGAATGATTGCAACATACTCCCGGGTCCGAGCGAGTGGGCGACGATAGGGTTGCCCATACCATCCCTCAACGACTTGTGGCCCCGACGCGCCAAGTCCAAGCATCATGCGCCCATTGCTCAAATGGTCCAGGGTGAGCGCGCTCATGGCGGTTGCCGTTGGGGTGCGTGCCGACATCTGACACACCGCGGTGCCAAGGCGCAGCTTGGTCGTTGAGGCCCCAAGCCATGCCAAGGGTGTAAAACAATCAGAACCATACGCTTCCGCGGTCCAAACTGAATCAAAACCCAAATCTTCGGCCGCTCGCACCGCTTCGGCAACTCCGGTTGACGGTTGTGCGAACCAATATCCCAGTGCCAAGCCAAGTTTCATGAAGCCAAATCCTAGTGACACAGCGGTGTGACTATTTTGCTTCGAACTCGTGCAACACGCATGACTATAATGAAACACGTTCTAGTTTTGCCCATCAACGGAGACGACTATGTCGCGCTACCCCTTTCCCGTTCCCTACGGCTGGTTCCAAATTGGTTGGGCCGACGACATCAAGGTTGGTGAAGCAAAAGCCGCCTACCACTTTGGTAAACACCTTGTAGTGTGGCGAGACGAAGAGGGCACGCCGCACGTGCATGATGCGTTTTGCCCACATCTGGGCGCACACATCGGCCACGGTGGGTCGGTGCACGGCTGTGAACTGCGCTGCCCATTTCACGGTTGGATGTTTGATGCACAGGGTTGCAACACCGACATTCCCTATGCGGAGCGAACAAACCGTAAAGGCAAGCTCCGCACCTACCCCACCATTGAACGCAACGGCCTTGTCATGACGTGGTATCACCCCGACGAAGCAGAACCAATGTGGGAGATCCCAGAGATAGAGCACTTCGGTGGCAACACAAAAGTCATCACCCGATCGTTTCGCATTCAGGCAGCGTGGCAAGAACTGGCCGAAAATGGAGTCGATTCAGCGCATTTCCGCTACGTCCACCACACTGCTGAAGTCCCGGTCCTAGAAAAATATGAGCCAAATGGGCCACTCGCCAAGATGCGCAGCGCCCAAAAGTTCGTAACTCCACAAGGCGTCGTCGAAGGTCGGATTGATGTCGACACCTTCGGTCCTGGTTTCACCTTCACGCACTTCAGCGGATTCGTTGACCTTTATCTCATGGGTTGCAACACTCCGATCGACGCAAATTCATGTGATCTCAACTTCACGTTTGCGGTCGGTGACCTTGGCGACGAACGAGCCAACTCAAGCGTTGGCAAAGCCTTTGCCGCAGAGATTTCGCAACAGGTCGAAGAAGATCGAATGATCTGGGAACACAAAGCACACATTGCGCGTCCTGCGCTCGCGACCACCGACGGGCCGTTCACGAAGTTCCGCAAATGGGCCGCGCAGTTCTACGTTGACAACCCGGCAGACGCTGCCCCACCATCTGAAACCGGTGTGTATCCGCCACCAATCTGGTTCGATCGCATGGATGACGCCCCAGCCAAAGCAACCGTTTCGGCTCGACTTGACGACGAGTACTAGAACTCTCAACCTTCCATCAGGTTGTGGATTCCGGCGAGCCCGCCTCCGTCGACCACGAACTCTGCTCCAGTGCAATAACTCGACTCGTCAGACGCCAAGAACAA
>CAZJAZ010000021.1:34935-41751 GCA_964544305.1 uncultured Iamiaceae bacterium
TTGTTTACCAAAATGTCGACCGGGCCAAACGCACGTTCCGTTTCTGCCACAGCCTGTGCCCACTGATCTGGTTTGGTGACGTCAAGCGACACAAACCGTGCCGACGCACCAATTGAATCCGCTACCTCACGACCGGTGTCGGCGTTGAGGTCGCCAATGACAACCCGAGCACCTTCGGCGACAAAGCGCCGGGCTTCCGCTTCACCTTGCCCCTGGGCGGCGCCAGAAATAATTGCTACTTTCCCATCAAGGCGACCCGTCATCGTTGCGCTCCTTGAATCCGGCTCATGCCACTTCCCAAGATGGTGCCAATTTGCATCTTCTGAGATTGTCGCATAGACGCTGGTCCGGGCAAGACGGGTCGCATCCACTAGATTTTCACAAGCCCCAAAAGTTGGGCATCACGTTGCATCGACGAGCGAACACGAGAACTTCATGGCCACCAAGCGGAGGGAAAAACCACAGAACGAACAGGCAACGAGTTCGCGTCGGGGATCAACCCGCTGGGAATTTGTTGTTGCCATGGCGGCCGCATCGGCGATCTTTGGCGCGTTCGCGCCCGGGCAACCCACGGGCATCGCCTTCTTCGATGTCATTGAACGAGCAATATTCGCTGGAGCAGTGACGTTATTCGCAGCCGCAAGCAGGCGGTGGGCATGGCTCATTTTGGCAGGCACCGCAACGGTCTTCGCTGCAACAATCTGGGGACACCTCATTGGTGTGGTCGCGCTCGGTTTTGCGATGAACGCCGCGCTACGAATGGATCGGCGCGACCGGTTGACGGGCGCATTCATTGGAACGTTGAGTATCCAAGTTCTGCTTCGAACCACCGACATCGGGTTTTTTGGAGCAACCGCAATCATCACGGGACTTGCGGTCTCGACCGTAGTGCTCAGTGGCTACCGCATGATGCGAAATCGCAACAAACGCCGGTTACACATTGCTTTGAGTGTTGTCGCCGTAGCCGCAGCTCTTGCCTCGGCCGGCTTTCTCCTCGCCGCGGCTCGTGCAAGCGTTTCGGTAAATAATGCAATCGCTTCGGCGCAACGAGGCCTCGATTCGGCTTCGGATGCACAGCAGAATGATGCCGCGAACTCCTGGTTGGCTTCGCACCGTTTCTTCAATGAAGCGAACGCCCTATTGAGCACGCCTTTTGCAAAAGTTGTCTATGCCGTGCCGGTCCTATCGCAGCAGGCGCAAGTCGTCACCACTGCGACAGGATCCGGCGCAAAGATCACCGATTTCGCAGCGCACGCTGCAACCGTTGCGCCCTATCGCAGTCTTCGTGCCGCCGACGGAACGTTTGATGTGGCCGCCATCCAAAGCATGGTTGACCCGGTTTCCAAAGCTCAAACCGCCATGATCAATGCGCAGCGTGATCTCGACGAAGCAACCACGCCATGGCTTTTTGCAAATCTTTCCACCAAGGTCAAAAGTTTCGACAAACAACTTGCCAGCGCCATTCCGCAATCACGCGATGCACTTCGTGCACTTCGTGCTGCTCCCGAGCTACTCGGAGCGAACGGTACACGGCATTATCTCATCCTCTTTGCAAACCCCGCTGAGGCACGCGGCATGGGTGGGTTTATTGGCGCGTGGGCTGAAATGAGCGCCACCAATGGCAAGCTCAAACTCGTTCGCAAAGGCAAAATGAACGCGTTGGATACGGCTACTGCAGCGTCATCTCGGCACATTACGGGTGAACCAGAGTTTCTGCAACGCTACGGACACCTCCAACCTGCTCGATTCATTCAGAACATTTCAGCTTCCCCTGACTTCCCAACAGTTGCTCGCGTCGCAGAGCAGCTCTATCCCCAAGCAGGCGGCCGCAAAATTGACGGTGTGATGTATGTCGATCCATTCGCTCTTGCCTCGCTACTTGATCTCGCTGGCCTTGTGCGAGTACCCGGGATTCCCGAACCAATCACGTCAAAGAATGTTGCACGCTTCTTGATGCATGATCAGTACATTGACTTTCCCATCAACGATGAGCGAGCCGATTTGCTCTCTGACGTTGCACAGGCAACATTCGAAGCACTCACGACTCGCCCGCTGCCTTCGGTTTTGAAGGTTTCTGACACCTTGTCTCCAATGGTTCACCAGCGTCGCCTTCTCGCGACCGTCACGAATCGATCAGCCAATAGGTATCTCGAGTCGATTGATCTCACCGGTGCTTTTCCACGGGCGCACGGCGGGGACTTCATTTCGATTCGCACCAGCAACGGAAGTGCCAACAAGGTTGATTACTTCGTTCGTCAAGTCTCGACGTACACCGCCACGGTTAACCCAACAACCGGTGCGACCAAAGGAAGTCTTGGCATCACGCTAAGCAACACTGCGCCAGCTTCTGGGCTCAGCACATACGTGCTTGGAAACCAAGACACCAGAGCAGGCCGAACAGACGGCCGGCCATTTGGTTCGATCACCACACAAGTCAGTGTTTACAGTTCCCTCGCTCCACAATCAATGAAAGTGAACGGCAAAACTGTGGGAATGCAGGTCCAACGTGAACTCGGATCTTGGGTGGCAACTCGAACGGTCACCATTGCCCCGGGTGGAACAGTTTTATTGGAACTCACCACACAGGGATTCCTCCCCACCAACAAGCCATATCGTTTGACGTGGTCACCCCAGGCGAGCGCAAACGCTCCTGGATACGTCATCAGCGTCAGTAAACAGATCGGCAAGAGCGGCAAGACGAAACCAATCCTTCGAACAGGCTCACCAAGTGTCGTCACTCGCCATTTTCAGGCTTCACTGGATAACTAAATTGTTGCCCATCATGATGAAAGAAATACCCCACGACCGCGTGGGATCGTGTATAGTGCATCTCGCAGACAAACATCCTTCCAACCAGAGAGAGGTGAGGGGACTTCCCATGACCACGACTCTTCGTCGCAATCCCATCATTCGTGCCGTTGCATTACTGGCGCTTGCGCTCGGTCTCTTCGCAGCCGCTCCGCTTTCTGCCGGCGCTGCGCAAGCCTGTAGCGCAATTCCCGGTGACTATGCGTCAACAATGGAACTTCACGCGAACCCTTCAACAACCACACCGGGTTCAACGGTGGTCATTACTGGAACGGGTTATCCCAAGAATTGCACGCTCACCGTTTACGTTGACGGCAATTCGATTGGAACCGCCACCACCAACGAAAATGGTGAGTTCTCCAAGAACTGGCTTGTGGGTGAAGATGCCAAGCTTGGCGATCACACGGTTAGCACAAACGTGTCAGGGATCGTACTGAAAGCAAATGTTACGGTTCAGCTCACCAACGGCAGTGGCACCGGCGGCAACAACAACAGTGGCGCCTCAACCTCACTTCCGGCAACAGGTGCTGATGTTCTTCCATTCCTTGGAGGCGGTGTCGCACTTCTCGTGATCGGGAGCTTGCTGGTGCTCGGCACTCGGAAGCGTAATTCTCAGCACGCCTGATTCAACGGTCGTCTGCATAATGACCCCGCCCTTTGGGCGGGGTCATTGCTGTTTTGCGGCCTAGCAGCTCCGGTACCGTTCGAGCTATTTATTGCGTCAAATGATCAAGCATGAGGTGACCGGCCGCTTCTACCTCATCATTGACCCGATCCATCGTTGACCAGCCCAGGACCCAACCCACAAGTGCCGAGAACCAGACGTGACCGAGCACTCGTGCAATTGCTTGCCGGTTGGTTTCATCAAGATTGTTGTCGAGTCCGCGCATGATCGTGCGTGACATAACAAGGGTGACTTGGCGTTGACAGGCGGCAGCACCTTGGTCCGGGGAAACAAGAGCGGTAACGACGGCCTCAGAAAGCCGTGGCTCTCGCTCCATGGAACGGTGGGCACGATTAATCACGCTCATCACTCGATCCGTAGACGACGAGCCAGTCGGCGGACGCAGCGAAACTTGATGCTCAAGATCGGTGACCCACATCACGAGCGCTGCGGCGAGCAAATGATCCTTCGACGAGAAGTAGCGATAGATCGTTCCAAGTGCAACGCCGGCTTCGGAAGCAACGGTTCGCATTTGTACCGCGTCATAACCGCCGCGTCGCCCAAGATCAAGGGCGGTTCGAAGTACCCGATCTCGCCGCTCAATTTGCCCATCGGTGAGGCCTTCGATGTCGTCCCTGTCCCGTTCGCTCACTGGGAAGCTCCTTGGGGTTCCTTGGGAAGGCCAAGGACGCGTTCGCCGATCACGTTGTGCTGAATCTCATTCGTTCCACCCGCGATCTTGATTGACAGCGCGGCCAACATACGCGACTGCCACATTCCCTCAAGCGGGGCATGCTTCCACAACCCGCCTCCCGGGCCCTCAATGTCAACCGCGAGATTGGCAAGACGCCGAACGTGTTCCGCGTAGAAGAGTTTCATCACCGAGGCTTCTGCTCCGAGCGGTGTTCCATGACTCAGCGCGGTCTGCATTCGATAACCAAAAAAGGTGAGAATTTGATGGCGCGTGTAACAGTCAGCGAGCCGTTGCCGAATCAGACGGTCATCGAGCAGTCCGCATTGGTCGGCGAGGTCTCGGACAATGCCGAACTCTTTGCCACGCTCGCTTCCGCTGATTGCCGCACGTTCGTTCGACAGAGTAGTAACCGCGGCTTTCCATCCACCGCCAACTCCATTCACGATCATGGAACTCGGTACACGAACTTCGTCAAGAAACACCTCCGAAAAATGGGCATGACCGGTCAGTTGCTTGAGCGGCCGAATCTCAATGCCCTTTGTCGCCATATCGACCAAGAAGTACGTGATTCCCGCATGTTTGGGCACATCTGGGTCGGTACGAGCAAGCAAGATCCCCATAGAGGACTCGGTGGCCTGCGACGTCCACACCTTCTGACCGGTGATGACCCACGTATCATCCGAGGCATCGTAAATTGCTTTTGTTCGAATACTTGCAAGATCTGATCCGGCTTCAGGTTCACTGAAGAGTTGGCACCACACGTCGTCACCGCGCAACATTGCTGGCAAGAATCGCTGCTGTTGCTCAGGTGTTCCGTGTCGCATCAAGGTGGGGCCGACCATGCCGTGGGCAACAGCAAAGAGACCACTGGAAACTCCGAACTTTCCTTGCTCTTGACCAAAGATTGACGCTTCGATGCTCCGCCCGCCACGGCCACCAAATGTTTTTGGCCATGCCACGCCCGCCCATCCACCATCCCAAAGCTTTCGTTGCCATTGGCAACAGCGGCGGGCATATTCCGCATCCGACATGGCTTCGTTTTGGTGGCCGTTCGAAAAGTCTTCTGGGGAACCTTTGGCAACCGCGTGCTCTTGCAACCACGATTGCGCCTGCAAACGAAATGCTGCTTCCTCGGGAGTATCATCAAAATCCACATCCACAGAGTAGAACAGATTCTCGTTTTCGATGTTCTTCGTGTCGGATGACACGTCTTGATGTGATGCGCCTACCCGGCAAACATGAAAGAATGTGCCTGTTTTCACTCACTACCAACTTTGAGGATCGCTATGGAGCGCCTTTCTGGCCTTGACGCCACGTTTCTCTATCTCGAGACGCCAACGCACCACATGCATGTCGCGATGACAATGGTGCTTGATCCATCAACGATGGAAGGTGGTTACTCGTTTGACAAGATAAAGGCGTTTGTTCGCTCTCGGTTGCACGTTGTGCCGCTGTTTCACCGTCGCCTGGCACAGGTTCCATTTCGGTTGAATCATCCAGTCTGGGTTGAGGACCCAGATTTTGATCTTGACTATCACATTCGACGTATTGGGGCACCCGCGCCTGGCGGTCGTCGTGAATTGGCAGAACTCGCAGGCCAGATTGCCAGCACGCAGCTTGACCGCACCAAACCACTATGGGAAATGTGGGTCGTCGAAGGTCTCAAACAAGACCGCATCGGCATTGTCACCAAAGTGCACCATGCGGCCGTTGACGGCGCTTCTGGCGCCGACTTTCTCGTGCACCTGTTCGACCTCCAAGCCATTGGAGTCGAAAACTTCGGAGAACCCCAAGACATTCCTGCGGAACACATTCCGAACGATTTGGAAATGCTTGGATTCGCCGCCGCATCGCTCGGCCGACAAGCCGCGAACATGCCAGCACTCCTTCGCCGCACCGTCCAGTCCGTTTCAAAGGTGATCCAAGGGCGTCGCGACCCGGCGAAGCTTGTTGGGGCTGCACCGTTGTCTGCGCCGTCGACACCCTGGACGGCGTCGGTTACCGGTCACCGTTCGACCGCGTTTGCTCGTGTGCCACTTGACGAAATCAAACGAGTGAAGAACACGTTCGGTTGCACCGTGAACGACGTGGTGCTCGCTCTCGTGTCGGGCACGCTCCGAAGGTATCTCGAGCTACACAATGAATTGCCAAATGAGTCACTTATTGGAGTCTGCCCAATTTCAGTTCGTGACGATGATGAAACCGCCCAATCGACCTCAGCGAACCGTGTTTCAGGCATGTTCGTTTCTCTTGGTAGCGATATTGACGATGTCGGTGAGCGAATTGCCCACATTCGACACTCCACCAAAGGCGCTAAGGAAGAGCACAACGCGGTCGGCGCTTCGATGCTGATGCAGTGGGCTGAATATGCCAGCCCCAACGTGTTTAACCTTGCGTCCCGGCTTTACTCAAGTACTGGTCTGGCCAGTCGACACCGAGCAATTCACAACGTCATTATTTCAAACGTTCCAGGACCCAACTTCCCGTTGTACTTCGCTGGCGCAGAACTCGTTGCGGCGTATCCCCTTGGTCCGGTGATGGAAGGGTGCGGATTGAACGTCACCGTTTTTTCCTACCGTGATTCGGTTGACATTGGCTTCATGGCCTGTCGTGAATTGATCCCTGATGTGTGGAATCTTGCACAGGCCGC
>CAZJAZ010000021.1:41851-43425 GCA_964544305.1 uncultured Iamiaceae bacterium
GCTTCATGGCCTGTCGTGAATTGATCCCTGATGTGTGGAATCTTGCACAGGCCGCCGAAGAAGCGATGGCCGAGGTCTCCTCCGCTGCAGATGCGGAGCAGCGACACAACGAGCGTGCCGCTGGCAAGAAGCCAGCAAAGTCGAAAGTGGCGACAAAGACGGCAGCGAAAAAAGTGCCTGCCAAACCCAAGACACCTGCGAAGAAGTCGCCAGCACGAAAGACGACTGCGAAAGCCAAATAGCAAGACGAGATGCCTGAGGGCTCGTCGTAGGGCCATACGTCCCTGATTGGTCTGCTAGAACGTGTTCTATGTCGTTCAATATTGCTGATCTCTTCGAACACGCCGTCGATGCGGTTCCTGAGCGCGACGCGCTTATCGTTGCAAACACCACGCTGACCTATGCACAGCTTGATGAACAGGCGAACCGATTTGCGAACCGGCTCCTTGACGATGGTTTCTCCAAAGGTGACCACATTGGTATTCATGGAGTCAACAGCGTGGCGTGGATGGTCGCGATGCTTGGTGCCTTCAAGATCTCAGCAATCCCGATCAACATCAACTACCGATATGTCGCAGATGAACTCGCCTATCTCTTTGACAATGCCGACCTTGTGGCAGTGGTCTTTGATGCCACATACGGTCCAGTAATTGCTGAAGTCACCGAACAAGTTCACGGCATCAAGAAGTTCTATGTCGTTGACGACGGTTCGAATACGACGTGCGAACAACTCAACGCGGTGCCATTTGACGAGGCGCTGCTCTCGGCGAGCCCGACGCGCCCCGACGTGCACCGTTCGCCAGATGATCTCTATGTGCTCTACACCGGCGGAACGACCGGCATGCCCAAAGGCGTTATGTGGCGACAAGAAGACGTCTTTTTCGGCCTCGGAGGCGGCATTGACGCCTATACCGGTGAGCCCGTCGCAAGCGAATTCACGTTGGCCGAAAAGGCAGCAGCGTCACCTGCGCCACTGGTGACGTTATGCACTCCCCCGCTCATGCACGGTGCCGCACAGTGGGGAACAATGCGATTCTTGTTTGAAGGAAACACCGTGGTACTCGTCGCCAACTTTGACGTCGAGAATATTTGGTCCGAGGTGCAACGCTGTGGAGTACAGACGCTCACCATCACGGGTGACGCAATGGGTCGTCCCCTCATCGAAACGCTTAATGAACAACCCGAACGCTGGGATACATCGTCGCTCTTTGTTATTGCATCTAGTGCAGCAGTCTTTTCGCCAACGATCAAAACGCGCTTCCGCGAGGCGTTTCCCGACGCCATACTCGTTGACGCTATTGGCTCATCAGAGACCGGCCACAACGGTCTTTCCACATCAATTGACGATGACAAGCCCCGTGAAGGTCTTGGCGTTACCGTAAAGGGATATGCAGGGTCCGTTGTCTTAGACGACGACCTCAATATTGTGCCTCCCGGTTCAGATGTAGTGGGCAAGCTTGCCCGTGGCGGCCACATTCCCGTGGGCTATTACAAAGACGAAGTAAAAACGGCAGCGACATTCGTGACCGGTGCCGACGGTAAACGCTATGCGGTGCCAGGAGACTTCGCGCGGG
>CAZJAZ010000022.1:0-43423 GCA_964544305.1 uncultured Iamiaceae bacterium
GTAGGCGCTCATCTGCCCTCGAAGACGTGGACGCCGTCGGTGTCTTCGGCGACGTAGAGCTCGTAGCTGAGGTCGCGGGCGAAGGCTTCGAGGTCGAGGCGGATGTAGGGCTGGAGCATCTCGGGTCCGAGAGCATCGGTGTTGATCCCGAGGTCGTCGAGGAGTTGTTCGGCGTAGTCCTCGATGGAGTTCCACTGGCCGAGGTAGGTCTCCTCGAAGCGGTCGAGTTGGTCTTGGTCGCTGGTGCCGACGTAGGCGGCCCAGTGGGCGTACGCGGGTCCGTGTTCTGCGATGCCTTGGCCGAGGCGGGCGACTGTCTCGATGCCCTCGTACTCGGAGAGGTGCATCGGGCCGAACCCTTCGTAGTCGTGGATGGCCCACTCCTCTGCGCCCGGTTCGGGTGAGCGTGCCAGCATCGCTGTGATGTCTGCGGCGATCTCGTCGGCATCTTGGTCTGCTCGGATCCAGGTGCCGTGAAGCCGGCCGGCGTTGTAGTCGCCCAGCGACGCTGCGTAGATCCTGGGGTGGCGCTCGTCCAGTTGTTCGTGGTGTTCATGTCGAGGTTCTTCTTCCATGGGTTGTCCTCCTTTCAGTTAGGTGTTGTCATGCGGCCCTCCTCTCGTCGCTGGTGAGACGGTTGGTGGCGAGGGTCACGTAGGCCGGGTTCAGCTCGATGCCGAGCCAGTCCCGGCCGTGTTCGGCCGCGGCGAGTGCGACGGTGCCCGACCCGAGGAACGGGTCGAGGACGAGGCCCGGCTGGTGGCCTGCGGTGCAGTCGCACGTCGGGGTGAGGCTGCCGGTGACAGCGAGTTCGCCGAGTTGGCGATGCGGCTTGCGCCGCCAGGGGAGGCCGCAGCTGACGCACACCCGCTGGGGGCAGGTGGCGAGCAGTGGGCGCTCGATGAGCCGCCTGGGGAAGGTGGCGAAGTGGGCGTCCCGGTAGTTGGCCGTCGGGAGGGTCCAGACGTCCCCGGGGTTCTTGCCGAGTGGATGTCCAGCGTGTCCTGCGGCCTTCATGCGGTCAAGGCCCGAGTTGTTCCCGGCCAGCGGTCCTGCCCAGGCCGGCCGGGTGCCTGCTCGTGGTCGGCGTCGCTGCGCGGGTCTGCGGCTGCGGTGAGGGGTGCGGATGCTGTCGAGGTCGAAGTGGTAGTGGCGGCTACGGGTGGCGAAGTAGATGACTTCCCAGGTGCAGGTGAGCCGGTCGCGCACCGATGCGGGCATCGGGTTGGTCTTGGCCCAGATGACCTTGTTGCGGATCGTCCACCCCCGGCGGTTGAGTTCGATCGCTACCCGCTCGGGTCCGAGGAGGAGGCCCTTCGGTGGCGATCCGGCACGCTGGTGGCGGCTGTACGCGTCGCCGAGGTTCAGCCACATGCTCCCGGTCGGCTTCAGCACGCGCGCCAGCTCGTCGGCGACCCAGATGATCTCGGCTACCCAGTCTTCGACGGTCTGCTCCAGGCCGATCTGGTCTGTGTGTGAGTAGTTGCGAAGCTGGAAGTACGGGGGGCTCGTGATGACGCAGTCGACGGAATCCTCGGGGAGTGTCGGGAGGATGGACCGCACGTCGCCGTTCAAGATGGTGTTGCGCGGTACGGTCATGGCCGACCTCCGGCGAGCACTGCGGTCGCGTCGCTCTCGATGGCGACGGTGAACAGGTCCTGGTTGATCGTGCGGGTCTTGGCGATGGTCTGGCTGATGAACTCGACGCGGCGCTCGGTGTCCGCGATCCAGAGAACCTTCGGGTAGGCGCCGTGATGGTCCTGTTCGGTGCCGGTGGCCCAGTAGTCGTGGTAGGTGCGGCACTTGCGGGCGATGGCGGTGCCCGACTCGGTGCCGAGGTCGACCTCGACGAACCACCACCACTCGTCGCGCTCGTCGCCGGTGACGATGTGCAGGTCGGGCTTGAGCGTCTCCCGGGCTCCCATCCCTCGGGTGAAGGTCCTCCAGGAGTTCGGCTCGCACTCGTAGGTGACGAGATCGAGGCGGCCCTCCCTCTCGGCCTCACGGAGGTCGACGACGATCTGGGCGACGGCGAGGGTGTGTGCGACGAACGACGCGGATGGCTCCCTCCACCGGCGTGTCGTGTCGTCGTGCAGTACCCGGTGCCCGATGGGGCCGATGGCGTAGATGTAGGAAGCGGACCCTGCTCGCACGCCTCCCACCCGGCGTTCCAGTCGGACCAGTAGGCGGTCTCGGGCAAGGCGCTCGAGGACCCTTCGGGACGCCCGGACCCCGGCGAGCTTGGAAGCATGATCGGTGAACCACAGCGCCTCGACCTGTGGCGCGGTGAGCAGCCTGAACTCGTCCACCGATTCGAGCACGGCGATGTCTCGTTCCGATAGCCCGGCCCGGATCTGTTCGAGGGTTCGCCGTCCGACCCGCCGAGCACTCATCGTGCACCGCCTTCTGAGTGCGTAGGAGTCGGCTCCCCAGATCGCGCTCTCGGTGGCTGTGACCTGGTGCGATGCGGGCTGTTCGTCCACACGATCGGACGGGCGATCGGACACCTCATGGTCGCCTCCTCGGGCGGCGTCCGACCTCACCTTCGTCCTTACCTGTTCGCTGGCCGAGAAGATCGGCCAGCTCGCGTTCGACGTCGTCGACGTCGTGCCCGTAGCGGCCTCGGCTCGCCACCCGAACGTGTCCCGAGTTGCTCGTGGGCGGCGATGGTGCGCGGGTTCGACCCGAGCCGTAGGTGGTGACGGCCCCGTCGGCGGCGAGGCTGGCGTAGATCTCGTAGCGGCTCAATGAGGAGAAGTCCTCAGCATCGAGCCCGGGGGCGTTCTTCGCGAAGGTCACCGCATCGTCCGAGCCCAGTTGGAACACGACGCGGCTGCGGGCGTTCGCCATCACCGCCTGGCGAACCTGCGGTGTGAGCTGCGCCAGGTGCTGGTGCGCCAAGGTCATGCCGAGGCCGAGGCCACGGGCCTGGGCAAGAACATCGGCGAGATCGGTCGGGAGGTGCAGGTAGTCCTGGAACTCGTCGATGAAGCACATAACGGGGTGGCGTCGCTCGGGGCTGATCGCCACCCGGGCAAGGGTGGCGTCCCACAGCTGGGACACCACGAGTGATCCGAGCAGCGCGGACGCTTCCGGGCCGAGGAGGCCCTTGGCCAGCGACACCAGCAGGATCTTGCGCTGCGTGAACACCGTGGACATGTCGAAGCTCGGCGTGGCCTGTCCGATGACTGCTCGCATCCGGGGTCGCAACAGGAACGCTCGGAGCTTGTTCATCACCGGGGCGATCGCCTGTTGCCGCTCGGCATCCGACACCGACTCGAACCACGACCAGAACGGTCGCAGCGCGATCTCGTCGGTGATCTGGCTGATCACCTTTCGCCGGTACCCCGGGTCCGAGAGGAGCACCGGTAGGGCGCACAGCGTCGCGTCGGGTCGCCCGATGAGCGTGAGCAGCGACGCGTGAAGGATGTCCTGGGTGCGTGGTCCCCAGTTATCCCGATAGAGGCCGTGGAACACGGCCAACACCTGGTCGGCGACCAGCTCGGGCATCCGGCCCGCGGGACGCAGGGGGTTCAGGCCGACCGGTCGTGATGCGTCAGCTGGGTCGAGAACGACGACATCGTCGAGTCGCTTGTCCGGGATGCGGGCGGTCACCTCGTCGATCAGGTCGCCCTTCGGGTCGATGACCACGACCGCCCGCCCAGCGGCGACGTCTTGCGTGATCAGGTTCAGTAGCAGCGTCGACTTCCCGACGCCGGTGGGTCCGATGGTGTGCAGGTGCAGGAGTGAGTCAGCGGGGCTGAGCGCCATCGGGCGGATGTCGCCCGGGTAGGTGCTGTCCCCGATGATCCGGCCGGACGTGGCAACCGGGCGCGGTGTTCGCGTCGGTCGTGCCCCGCTGCGATCAACACCCGAGTAGTCGCCGTCGCCGATCGGCCAGGTAGCCAACGCGGCCGTCTCGGCAACGTTGATCGACAACGGCCACCGCCACGGCTCGCGGGCGCGTACAACGTTCTCGTAGCGGTCACGGCTCACACGGAGACGCACGCCGGGGCCCTCGATGACGCGCAGCGCAGCTAGCACGCTCTGAGCGAGGCCCCGGGCACGCTGGCGCGTGGTGGCGGTCACCCCGATCCGTACGGTGGCCTTGAAGCCCGGCTCGGTGACCTTGTCGCGCAGCGCCCGGCGCCGTTCACCGTCGACAGGTCCGTCGGCGCCTGCCAGCAGCTGGCCCGTGCGTTCGAGCCACGAGCCAGTGGGAAGGGTGTCGATCGCGTTCGGCACCGACATCGCCGGCAAGCGTGTACCGATGAGCACCTGGACGACGACGGTCTCGCCTGTGGCGACTCGACCGAGCGCAGTCGTGACGGCCTGGGCCGCGGTCTGTGCCTGGTCCGATCGCAGCGGCCGGGTTCGGGTATCGAATCGGATCGACCACGCCCAGCCCTCGGAGGGGAGTTGTCGGCTCGCGGCGGCGGTCGTGATCGTCGGGCAAAACGCATGGAGACAATCGACGAACGCATCGCTCGACCCCCGGTTCGTTCCCACCCGGTACCCGATGCTGCCTGCCTGTGAGTAGACCTCGAAGGCCAGCGGTGAGCGTCGCCGGTCCGCTGCCAGCGAGCGGACAACACCGTCGACACCATCACCGTCGAGCTCGCGCCCGAACCGAAGCCCGACCCACGTCTCGGTATCGAGAGACTGCGGCCGAAGGAGCCATGCTCCAGCAGCTGCGGTGGCAGCCCCGCCCGTAACCAGGAGAACCTCCTGCATGGTCACGAGGCCCTCCGGTTCTTCTTCTCGTGGTCAGCCTGCGCTTCGGCCTCTGCCTGCGCCTGGGCCAGGGCGATCATCGCCTTGCTCAACTTCCGCAGGTCCGGCGGGGTCCGGCGCTCGGAGCGCACCCGCCGCTTGCTGTTCTTGTTGGTCATCTCATCCCTCCTTTCATCGCTCCGAGTTCCAGACGACGAGTGCCTCCGAGAGGGGTGCTGCCGACCGTGCGCTGCGTAAACGCAGCACGGAGTCTGCTTCTACAAGTACGCTGCGTAAACGCAGCAGTCAATGCAGCTTGTCGATTCCACAACAGCGACCGGAACAGCCCGGACAGGGGTTGTCTCACCACCGATCTCGCCGCCCGAAGATCCAGCCGTAGATGCCCATGAGCACGATCAGCCCGATGAGCAGCGGGATGGCGGGGGCGAGCAGCTCCCACACGACACGGGTCACCAGCGCGATCACGAGCACCAGGACGAGCGTCTCGGAGAGCTTGGCCCGCCACCCGCCGGAGCCGTTCACCTACCGGTCTCCCAATCGGCGCCGCTCGGCCTCCTCGGCCATGGCGACGAACGCGGAGCGGGTCAGATCGTGCAGCTGGCGCTCCGCAGCGGCTGCCTCGGCGCGAACACGCTGGGTCTCGGAGATCCACGACTGGCCCCCGAGGCGGAACCCCAGCAGGTAGGTGAGCGTGATCACCAGGACCACGCTGACGAGCAGGAAGAAGGTCAGGGCGATCATCGACGACCCTCCTGGCAGAAGTCGGAGATGGTGTCGGCGATGATCTCGCCCTTGCCCATCTTGGCGATGTCGAGGAAGAACTTGAGGTCGTCGGCCATGAAGGCGTCGCCCTGGGCGAGCGTCGCCGCCCACTGGGACAGCATCGCCTGACCGGAAATGGCCTCCCGGGTGAGCCGGTCGACCTCGTGGGTCTTCTCCGTCTGCACCATGGCGTGGCCCTGCACCGACGCCATGCGCACCAACGTGTTGCGCTGGATGGCCGTCAGCGCCCGGCTCGTACGGCGGTCGCTACCCGCCAGGGCGCTGAGGCCGACACCGACCGTCGGCGCCAGTTCCGCCTGCTTGGAGGTGGGGATCAACTCGGACATGAGGGCTCACTCCTCGGTCTCGCCCCGACCCTGTTGCCGGGGGTAGCTCTTGGTGAGCCCATCGAGGTGGCCCAGCAGCCAGGTCAATTACTGGGTACTTTCTGGGTATGGCGGCGCGGCAGGGACTCAGCTCGACCACCGAGGAGATCCGCGACGCCCTGCGTCACGTCCTTCGAGCTGGCTTCCCGATCACCGACGACACCGCAGGCGATCTGCTACCCGACCAACGAGTTGTCATCGCCCACGCTCAGCACCCCGATGAGCGCGGCAGTCGGGTCACCGCCCTGGAGCGAGTCGTCCGCCAGATCCTCAAGGAGTTCGGCCAGTCGACCCGCGGTCAGGCAGCCCGGGCGCTCTTCGCCGTGGACAAGACCCTCCGGGGCACCACGCTGACCCACCGCCGGGAGGTCGCAGCCAGGATCCTCGACCGCGACCCCGACCACACCCGCAAGCACATCGAACCCAGGATCCTCGACGAGGTCGCGTTCGCCTTCCATCAGGAGAACCTCCGCTACCAGCCCGTCACCGACAGCAGCCGACCCAAGATCGCTCCCCACGAGGACACGCCCGTCCTCACCGACGACTCCTTCACCGAGGAAGAAGAGCTCCTGTGCCGTGTGTGGAGCGCCGTCTACGGCTTCCGAGCCGAGCTGATCGCCACCCAGCGCCGCATGACCGACAGGGACGACTCACCCGACCCCGAACTCGACTACCACCTCGACTCGGCCAAGTGGCAGCTCGCGAAGCTCCTCACCGCTGTCACGGCGTACCTCGACAACTACGGCGAGGAGATCATGCACGGCGACACACCCTTCAACGTCGAGGGCCTCGTCGCACTCGCCGGCTGGCACGGCGGTCTCGGCGACGACGAAGCCAAACGACTCCGCTATGCGATGGCACGGGCGGGCACGGACGATCGAGGCGCATTTGTCGCCGAACTCAAGAAGGGCTCCGCCGCATGATCGTCCTTCCTGAATATCGCGAAATGTTTTACAATTCCTGTTGGACTATATGGGCGGAAAGCCAGACATTAAGAGTGGAGAATCGGATACACCGGCAAACAATGGCGGGGAGTTTGCCGTGCATGAACTAAGCGACTACCAGGCCAAGTACTACGCCCACGAGCTGGAGCGCAGCTACGCCAACGATCACGTCGGCAAGCTCGCCGGTCTCCTCTTTGACGCCCAGGTCGAGCCGAAGCCCCACCAGATCGACGCCGCGCTGTTCGCTCTGCAGAGTCACTATCTGCCGGGCGTGATCCTGGCCGACGAGGTCGGACTCGGGAAGACCATCGAGGCGGGCATCGTCATCTCGCAGTACTGGGCTGAGCGCAAGCGCAACGTCCTGATCATCGCCCCGTCGAGCCTGCGCCAGCAGTGGCAGCAGGAGCTTTACGAGAAGTTCCTGATCCCGTCGTCGATCCTCGGGCCGAACAACAAAGACTCGCACCTCGCTGCCCATCGGACGAGCACCGCCGAGGTCTTGATCTGCTCCTACGAGTTCGCACTGCGCCACGAGACGTCAATGCTGCGCGCGTGGGATCTCGTCGTTGCCGACGAGGCCCATCGGCTTCGTAACTACTGGACTGGCAAGGCCAAGATCGCCGAAGCGATCTCCCATATCGTGGGGAGCGCGGCAAAGACCTTGCTGCTCACCGCAACACCACTCCAGAACCGCCTGGAGGAACTGTTCGGCCTCGTGTCAGTGTTCGACCCTGACTACTTCTACTCGATCGACGCGTTCCGGGAGCGCTACGTCAAGGGCCGGGGATCGGCCGACGGTGACGACCTTGTCGAGCGGGTCGCCGAGATCTCAAAGCGGACGCTGCGTCGGGACGCTGACAAGTACATCCAGTTCACCAAGCGGCTCCCGCTGACCGTTGAGTTCCAGCCGTCGCCTGAGGAGATCCGCCTCTACGACCTGGTGAACTCCTACTTGCAGCGCGACGACCTGTACGCGTTCTCTCCGTCGCAGCGTCACCTCAGCGCACTGATCATCCGCAAGCGACTCGGCTCATCGACCTATGCCGTGGCAAGCACCTTGGAGAACGTCGCCAATCGGCTCGCAGCGGAACTGGACTCGGGTCAGCGCCGCGACGGCCGAGGCGCTCTTGTAGTCGACGAGGATCTGACTTCCGACGAGCTCGAGGAGATCGACGAGACCGAGGAGTCAGCAGCACCCCCGGCCTTCGACGCCCCCGGTGTCGCCGACCAGATCCGGGCCGAGGTGGACGAGCTGCGCGAGTACGCAGCCTTGGCACGCTCAATCACCGTCAACCAGAAGGCGGTCAAGCTCAACGACGCACTCGACCAGGGCTTCGCCCGCCTGCGGGAGATCGGCGCGCCTGAGAAGGCGATCATCTTCACCGACAGCACCAAGACCCAGGAGTACATCGCCCGATCGCTCACCGAGGCAGGTCGTGGCGAGGGCCTCGTACTGTTCAACGGCTCGAACGACTCGCCCAAGGCGCGGCAGATCTACAAGGACTGGCTGGAGGCGAACAAGGACGGCGACCTGATCACCGGAATCGCTGCCGCTGACCGGCGCAAGGCGCTCGTCGACTACTTCCGCACTCAGGGCACGATCATGATCGCCACCGAGGCGGCTGCCGAAGGTATCAACCTGCAGTTCTGCTCGCTGGTCGTGAACTACGACCTGCCGTGGAATCCGCAGCGCGTGGAACAGCGCATCGGCCGCTGCCACCGCTTCGGCCAGAAGCACAACGTCGTGGTCGTCAACTTCTCCAACAAGGGCAACGTCGCCGAGCAGCGGATCCTCGAACTGCTCGGATCGAAGTTCCACCTCTTCGAGAGCGTCTTCGGCGCGAGCGACGAGGTGCTCGGTGCCATCGAGGACGGCCTCGACTTCGAGAAAACGATCTCCGACATCCTCAACCGCTGCAAGACCGCCGACGAGATCGACAGCGCTTTCAAGGACCTCGAAGCCACCTACGCCAGCGAGATCTCCAAGGAGATGGCCTCGGCCAAGGCCAAGGTCTTCGACCACCTCGACCCGCACGTCCAGGATCGGCTCAAGGCTTACGACACGCAGTCGGGCGAGGTGCTCAACATGTTCGAGCGCCTGCTCCTCGCGGTGACCCGCCACCGCCTCGACGGCAACGCCACGTTCGAGGGCGACGGTCGCAACTTCACACTCCACGAGTCACCGACGCCGGATGCACCGACCGGCCGCTACTTCTTCAAGTCCCAACCCCTCGACAACGCCCACCAGTACCGCTACGCAGGACCGCTCGCCCAGCACGTCATCGCATCCGCCAAGGACGTCGAGACCCCGCCACGCGAGCTGGTCTTCAGCCTCAGCGACTCCGACCGCGCCACCAGCGCCGTGCGCAAGCTCGCCGGCCAGTCCGGCACCCTGACCGCCAACCTCGTGACCTTCCGCATGAAGGCCAAGAACGACGACGTCTCCGAGTCGTACATGCTCTCCGGCGCGCTGACCGACGACGGCACCTGGCTCGACCACGAGTACGCGGCAGACATCCTCGACCTCGCCTGTACGAAACTGTCGGACCCCATCGGCACAATCGATGACGCCGCGTTCACGCAACACCTGGACGCGCGACGAGCCGAGCTGGAGAAAGAGGTCCAGGGCCGCAACGCGAAGTACTACGACCAGCAGGAGGAACTGCTCTACCGCAACACCCTCGACCGCAAGGCCGAGTCCGAGGGCAAGGTCCGCGGGTACCAGGCCAAGGAGAAGGAGCACCGCAAGCTCGCCCGGCTGGCCGACGACCCGATGGAGCAGCTTCGACACAAGAAGGAAGCGCGCCGCTGGGCCGAGCGCGCCGACGAGGAGTACGAGCGGTCACGGACCGAGCGGAAGGAACTTCGAGAACAAGCCGACAACTATCTCGAACTGATCGAAGAATCCCTGAAGGGCACGCAAGAGGTCGAGCACCTATTCACCATCCGGTGGCGCATTGATGAATAGGTCGACCTACCAAATACTCCGAAGAATTGATAAAATGGGAACGGAATTCAACAAATGAGCAGTGATATCAATGAGACACCGAGCACAACGCCAGACTTCCGCACCGAACTAGCGGCGCAGTTGGCGGAGCTCGTGCCCGAGGCGATCGCCGACGGCAAGGTCGATGTCACCAAGCTCACCGAACTGCTCGCCGAGGACGCAGGCTCAGAGAGTGAGCGGTTCGGGCTGTTCTGGCCCGGCAAGCGGCGCGCGCTCAAGGCCGCGCAGGAGCCCACCACCGCCACGCTCAAGCCGTGCCCGGATCTGAGCAAGGACTGGGACACCACTCAGAACGTCTTCATCGAGGGCGACAACCTCGAAGTGCTCAAGATTCTGCAGCGCCACTACCACGGCAAGATCAAGATGATCTACATCGATCCGCCGTACAACACCGGCCAGGACTTCGTCTACCCCGACAACTACAAGGAAGGCCTCCAGACCTACCTGGAGTTCACCAAGCAAGTCGACGAGGGCGGCAAGAAGCTCAGCACCAACAGTGAGTCAGAGGGGCGCTACCACTCCAACTGGCTCAACATGATGTACCCGCGACTGAAGCTGGCTCGCAATCTACTTGCTTTTGACGGCGTGATCTTCGTATCGATTGATTACAACGAGGGTTACCATCTACGCGCGCTGATGAACGAGGTGTTCGGCGAAGCTAATTTCGTTGGCGAGATCTATTGGGAATCGAAGACAAAGTCTCAAAACACCTCCACCGCCTACAACAAGCTGCAACCCAAGGCAGAGGTTGTCCTGGTCTACACGCGGCGAGACATGCGGCGTTTCAACCTGGTGTCGACTGGAACCAAGGAGTATCCGGAAAGCGACGATCGGGGCACCTTTCGATTTGCAGAAGTCGAACAGATGGCTCGGGAGGGGGTCCGCGGCCGTGAGTCGATGGTATTCCCGATCCTTGGGATCGAGCCGAGGGAGGGGAACCAGTGGAAGCAAGGCCGCGACACAATCGCAGAGTACGAAGCCCGGGGGGATCTCCTTGAGGCGGGCGGGAAGCCCGTCCTCAAGATCCGGCCCGACGACGAGCGCGGGGATGTCACAAAACCATTCTGGGGCTTCTTCCCGAAGGAGATCGGCACAGCGGAGAGCGCGAAGAAGGAACTCAAGGATCTCATGGGCGAGCACGGCTTCGACACCGTCAAGCCAGTCGAGCTCATCAAGAGACTCATCTTTCATGCAACGTCGGACGATGACATAGTTCTCGACTTCTTCGCTGGTTCTGGCACCGTCGGTCATGCCGTAATGGCGCAGAACGCCGAGGACGGCGGCGCCCGACGATCGGTTCAAGTTCAGCTCCCTGAACCGGTCGACTCGAAGTCGGCAGCGTTCAAGGCTGGGCACAAAACGATCCCGCAGATCGCTCGGAAGCGGACCGACCTCGCTGGCGACAAAATCAAGGCCGAGCTGGATGGCCAACTCACCGACCGAGACGAGGCTCTCGACATCGGCTACCGCAGCTACAAGCTCGTGGACACCAACTTCACGAAGTGGCGCGTGTCCAGCGACGTCGAGTCCGACGCCCTGGAGCAGCACCTGCTTGACCTGCGCGACAGCAGTGCTGACGAGGCCACGGCCGACGACCTGCTCACCGAGATCCTGCTGAAGCAGGGGCACTCCCTCACCGAACGTGTCGAGACCGTGGACGTGGCCGGGCTCGATGTCCGTTCCGTCGGAGACAACCTCCTCCTCGCCTACCTCGACGAGCACAACAAGCCGACTCTGGAGCAGCTCCGAGCGCTGGTCGACGCAGCAGGAGCGAAGATCGTCATCCTCGAAGACGCCTTCCAAGGCGACGACGAGCTGAAGACCAACATGGTGCAGCTCTGCAAGACCAAGAACATCGAACTCTGGACGGCGTGATGGAGTTCAAGTTCGATCCACGCCAGCAGTTCCAGCTCGACGCGATCGACTCCGTGGTCGACCTGTTCGAGGGCCAGCCGAGCGACGTTGAGTCCATCGTGACGAAGCTGCGCCAGCAGCCCACCAAGGCGACCGGCGCCCAGGAGACGCTCGATCTCTCCACCGAGGTCGGCGCGGTCGGCAACAACCTCGTGCTCGATGACGAGGCGATCCTGCAGAACCTTCAGATGGTGCAGGACCGCAACGGCCTGGAGATCCGCGACTCCCTCGCCGACGGTGGCCTTGACTTCGACATCGAGATGGAGACCGGCACCGGTAAGACGTATGTCTACTTGCGCACGGTCTTCGAGCTTGCCAAGCGGTACAACTTCACCAAGTTCGTGATCCTGGTGCCGAGCGTCCCGATCAAGGAAGGCGTTGCCACGAGCGTTCGCCTGATGCGCCAGCACTTCAAGGATCTGTACTCGATCCCGTTCGACTTTTCCGTTTACAGCGGTGAGTCCGCTGAGGAAGTCCAGTCGTTCGCCACCTCTACGAACCTGCAGATCATGCTTATGACGATCGGCTCCCTGCGTGGCGACAAGAACAACCGCATCATCCACCAGTACCGCGACAAGCTGAACGGCCTGCGTCCGATCGACTACCTGAGCGCCACCCAGCCGGTGATCATCATGGACGAGCCGCAGAACATGGAGTCCGAGCTGTCGCAGAGCTCGATCGGCGAACTCAACCCTCTCTGCACTCTTCGCTACAGCGCCACGCACCGCAAGCAGCGGAACGTCGTCTACCGGCTCGATCCCGTCGACGCGCACGATCTCGGGCTCGTGAAGCAGATCGTCGTTGCTGACGTGCTCCAGGAAGGTGCGGACGCCAAGCCGTACATCAAGCTCGTAGACGTCAAGCGCGACCCGAAGTGGCAGGCCAAGCTTGAACTGGTGAACCGCCAGTCAGACGGTTCGCTGGCCCGCAAGGAGATGTGGGTCCCGCAGGGCAAGGACCTGGCCGAGCTGACCGGCAACGGCGCTTATGACAACAACTGGCGGATCAACGAGATCAGTCTCGAACCGGCCTACATCGAGCTGACCAACCACGGCATCCTGCAACTGGGCGAGACCATCGGCGGCAGCAACGACGCGATCTACCGCGAGATGCTCCGCGAGACCATCCGCGAACACCTGCGCAAGGAGGTCCAGCTCCGGCCGCACGGCATCAAGGTTCTCAGCCTGTTCTTCGTCGACAAGGTCGACCACTACCTGTCCTACGCCGACGACGGCAGCCGCATCGACGGCAAGTTTGCCGAGTGGTTCGACGAACTGCTCATCGAGGAACGCAGCAAGCTGCCTCAGTACGGCGAGCTGCTTCCGCAGGACCCCAGCGAACTGCGCAGCGCCTACTTCTCGGTCATGAAGAAGAAGGGCGGCGTCGAGCATTACGTCGACAGCACCGAGCGGGGAAACAAGCGTGACGACGAGACCTACGACCTGATCATGCGGAACAAGGAGAAGCTGCTCGACCAGTCCGAGCCGGTGCGGTTCATCTTCAGTCACTCCGCGCTCCGTGAGGGTTGGGACAATCCCAACGTGTTCCAGATTTGCGCGCTACGCGAGATGGGCGAAGCGCTGGAACGCCGCCAGACCATCGGACGTGGGCTCCGGCTTCCCGTCAACCAGCATGGTGAGCGTGTCCCCGACCGAGGCATCGCGCAGCTCAGCGTCGTCGCCAACGAGTCCTACCAGGCCTTCGCGAAGAGCCTGCAGGAGGACTACGTCAAGGCCGGCGTAAGCATTGGCCACGTCCGGCGTGGCGAGTTCAGCAAGCTCCCGGTCGTCGAGGACGGCGAGGAGAAGCTGCTGGGCTACCGCAAGTCCGAGCAGATCTGGGAGCACCTCAACGACGCCGGATTCATCGACGAGAAGGGCCGCGTCCTGGGCTCGTTCACGCCCGAGCAGGAAGGCTTCACGCTCAACCTTCCGAAGGTCGACTTCATGTGGCCATCGGAGAACCTCATCATCGAGGTGCTCGGCAAGTGCAAGATCGAGAACTACGTCAAGAACAAGAAGAAGCGCAAGCCCCGAAAGCTCAACAAGGAGCTGTACGCCAGCGAGGAGTTCGAGGAGTTCTGGCACCGCATCAGCCGCCGCACGACGTACCGCGTCAGTGTCGACCGCGACGACATCATCGGCAAGGCCGTCGACGCGATCAAGGGCGAGGACAAGATCCAGCCGCTGCGCATCCAGGTCACGAAGGCGGGAGTGAAGATCCTGCGTGGGGGAGCCAAGGGCGAGGAACTCAGCACGAGGTCGGCCGAACTCGCAGGTAGCTACGACCTGCCTGACATCATCACCGAGCTGCAGGCAGCCACATCCCTGACCCGCAAGACCCTGGTGGACATCCTGCTCAAGAGCGACCGGCTCAGCGAGTTCATCGGCAACCCCAACGACTTCATCCACATGGTGAAGCGCCACATCATCGCGGTGCTGGCCGCATCGGTCGTCGAAGGCATCCAGTACGAGAAGATCGCCGGGAGCATCTACGAGCTCCGCGAGCTACAGAAGGACGGCCGCGAGGAACGTGACCGGTTCATCGACCAGATGTACAAGGTCAAGAACGAGCAGAAGACCGACTTCGACTACGTCGTCTACGACTCCGACGTCGAGCGCAAGTTCGCCGAACTGCTCGACTCCCGCGAAGACATCAAGCTGTTCATGAAGCTGCCCGCCAAGTTCAAGGTCCCAACACCCGTCGGTGACTACAACCCGGACTGGGCGATCCTCAAGCACGAGGACGGCGAGGACCGGATCTACATGATCCGAGAGACCAAGAGCACCTCGCAGGACTCCCTCCTGCGTCCCACCGAGGTCGCCAAGATCAAGTGCGGCAAGAAGCACTTCGCCGCCATCGGCGTCGACGACTTCTCCAATTCCAGCCCGGAGGACTGGAAGCTATGAGCACCGGCAAGTCAGTGCGACTCTTCCTGGCCGACGGAACGCCGGGTGGATTGCTGACGGCCGAGATCATGAACTGGACCGGGCATGTCGTGGCCGCCCCTCGATCGGAGTTGGCGGCACTCCTGAAGCGCCCCGAGACCAGCCGCACCGGCATCTACATCCTGATCGGCGAGGACCCCGACAGCCTCGGCGGCCTGATGGCGTACATCGGCGAGGGCGACGACGTCGCGAAGCGCCTGTATCAGCACGCTCGCCCGGCAGACCAGAACGGCAAGGATTTCTGGGACCGGGCCATCGTGTTGACGAGCAAGGACACCAACCTCACCAAGGCCCATGCTCGCTACCTGGAGAGCCGGTTCATCATCCTCGGACAGCAGGCCAACCGCGCCAAGCTGACGAACTCGACGGCTCCCACGCCGATCGTGCTACCAGAAGCCGACGTCTCCGACATGGAGTACTTCATCGAGCAGGCGAAGATCGTGCTGCCGGTGCTCGGCGTGAACATCTTCCGATCCGCCGCGACGGCGGTGAGACCGTCAACGAGCGAATCTGAGAGCCAGCCGGAGGCGTCGCCGATCTTCGAGCTCCGCGTCAAGAAGGACGGCATCGTCGCCACGGCGCAGGAGGTCGACGGCGAGTTCACGGTGCTTGCTGGCTCAACGGCGCGTCTGGGGTGGATCGGCGTCGAGGGCCACAGCTACGTCGGCTTGCGGAGGCGGTTGGAGACCGACGGAACGCTCGCTCCCTCGGCCGATGGCACGACGATGGAGTTCACCCATGATCAGGTGTTCGCCAGCCCCAGCGCCGCTGCCGCCGCCGTCGTAGGCCGCGCCTCGAACGGCCGGAACGAGTGGATCGCTCGCGACACCCGACTGACCTACGGCGACTGGCAGGCCAAGCAGATCGAGGAGTCGGTGGATTCCTCGGCCGCAGTTCCCGACGGGGAGTCGTAGGAGTTGGCATGGCGAGGCCCCCGAAGTGGCATGGCGTCGTGTCGACGTCTCGCGAAGAAGCGCTGAACGCGGTCGAGTTCTATAACCGACCGGCAGGGCGCCGACCGCTGGAGGCTTTCCTTGTGCACATGCACATCGCGTGGCTCTACCTGCTGCACGCCGAGTTCATGCGGGACAAGGTGAACTTCTACTACCGCGATCGCGATCGGCCGACGAGGTACCTCCGAGTCGATGGTGAGAAGAAGGCCTGGGAGCTGGCCAAATGTGTCGAGGAACGCTGGCCGGACGAGAGCGATCCAGTCCGGCAGAACCTCGCACTCACGGTCCGCTTGCGGAACAAGATTGAGCATCGCCACGAGCCGGGACTTCGGCTGATGTCTGTCGGCTTCGCACAGTCACTCGTGCTGAACTACGAAGAGGAGCTCGTCAGCCAGTTCGGTGTCGACTGGTCCGTCGCCGAGCTTGTCCACATGCCGGTGGCACTCAGCACGTATACGAGGGATGGCGTCGCTGCGATGGAGCGCGCGCAGCGATCCGTTCCGAAGCGACTCCGCAACTTCCTTGTCGACTACCGGGCGCAGCTGAGTCCGGACGTTCGCGAAGACCGACGCTTCGAGTTTCGCATCGAGATCCTGCAGAAGCGCGCACCGAAATCCGAGGCCGACCTCGCGATCAGCTTTGTACGTGAGGAGGAGCTGACCGAGGAGGAGCGCACGGCCTACGAAGCACTCGAACGGACCGGTCGCGTCATCCTCCGTGAGAAGGAGCGACCGGTCTCGAATCTCGGGCGGTTCAAGCCGACAGCCGTTTGCGAACAGGTTGAGGCTGCGATCCCGTTCCGCTTCCGTCCGTCGTCGGAGTTCCCGGCGGCATGGCGTGCCCTGGGTGTTCGCCCATCGGGTTCAGTGAAGGGCCCAGCTCGGAAGAAGACGAAGGAGCAGTACTGCCTGTACGACGAACCGCACGACGACTACGTCTACACGCAGGCATACGTCGACCTGCTGATCGAGCGCTGCGGGACTGAGGATGGTTTCCAGCAACTGATCGGCCGAGAACCTACACACAAGGGTGACGGATCCCGTTCGGACGGCAGTCTGTGATGGCGCATTCTCCGGGGGACGAGTTTCGACGCCGGCAGCAGGATCTGGCCCGTCAGATGGCGGCTGCAATGCCAGACCTCAACAAGATCATCGCAAAGATCCTGGCTCAGAATCTGGAGGCGACCGGCGCGGCAAGTTCGTTCGCGAGGTGTGCTTCGGACGCTTTCAGGTTCTCGGAGATGATGCCGAAGATCGAGGTCCCGGTCCCGAAGTTCGATACATCGGCACTGTTCCCGAACCTCGACAAGATGACGGAGTCCATCAACAGGTCCCTCGCACCCGCCATGAACGGGTGGTTCGACGCCTACCGCGATCAGTTCGCTGACCTTGCGAAGAGCCTGCGCAAGATTGCGGAGGCGCAGTACCCGCCGAACTGGCTGGGTGACGAAATCATCGAGCTGCCCGACAACCTGGAGACGCTGCTGTTGGATGAGGGGCTACCTCTTGCGTGGGTACCGCCGCGTCCGGTCTTGGAGAAGGTGTTCGAGGCGTCTACTGCCGGAGACCGTCGCCGAGTGCTGAGCGACAACTGGCGCGGGATCGTCGCGGCCTGCTTGGAGCAGCTGCAATCGATCGACGAGCCCGAGTTGCACGAGTACGCCGAGTTCGCGGTCGAAGCCGCAGAGTCGCTCCGTGACGGCCGGTGGCGTGCGAGCCAAGCCTTGAGCGCCAACCTGATGGACTCGATCCTGCACCGATCGTTCGACAAGGCGTCGAAGAAGAAGCTGACGGACCAGAAGACTCGCATCGACTGGGAGAACTATCCCATCCGCCCGGCGCTGGTCCTCGGTGGGATCTGGGGCTCCTACAGCGAGTACTGGGCCAGCAACGGCGACCCGATCCCGCGCAGGTACACCAGGCACGCTTCGGCGCACGGAGTGTCGCGTCGCCAATACACGAGGCTGAACTCCGTCGTCGCCCTGATGCACGTGGTCGGCCTGCTGAAGGTCATCGAGTCCGACCTGGCTTGACGGTCGAGGGGTGGACTCAAGCTTGAGCTAGAATAGAACATGCGTTCGACCAATCTCACCTATCTGTCGCGCGGACAGAAGTCTTGAGGGTTTGAAAGCTGTCCTACAAGGACCACCATTTATTGCTAGTGAATTGTTTCTGGCGCACCGAAGGTGGACGAAAGGTGCGGCGTCACCGACGTCATCAGTGCGTGCTTTGGGAGCCGAAGTTGTCGAAGCATTTGAACAATTGGCCCAGATGAACCGAGCGAAAGCCTTGCCCCTCCGATGCGAGACGTGCCGCCTTTCGTCGAAATCGTCCATTCGGTACGCCGGAGAATCCCATCACGCCATGAATATGTGGGGGGCATTTCTTTTGGAAACGGCAGCGGTCCGCGGTCTCGCACCAGCAATTGAAACTGGTCACCATCCTTGGTGGAAAGACCGCACGCGGTGGACTTCGACAGCCGAGTGAGATCAATTTGCGCGATCCACTTGGGGTATCCCCAAATGGTGGTGCCGGCTTCGCGAGTGAATTCTTGGTCAACAGGAAGATCATGGATGAACGCGGCCACCTCGCCGTTCTTCAAGGCGACAAGGTGATCTCGGGTTGAGATTGCGGGTGACGCATCGTGCGGGTGTACCAAAAATGAAAATGCCACTTCGTGGTAGGCATCAAGGTCGCCATCAATGTAATCAACGAACGCGATGGTAAACATCGCACGTCCGGGCAATGGCTGGACAACCTCCAGGCCACTGTAATCAATCATCGTTTGCGCAGCAGGTGCTGGCACAAGCCATGACGTTGCCCACTGACGCGCATGATGAATTTGCACAGGGAGTGACACGGTTCGCCCTTGAATGATGTGGTGGACGGTGTCAACGTTCAACGTCATGGGCCGACGCTAGCGCGTGCCAACTTTCCGGTGGATGAACGGGCGGCTCCTGCAACCAGGAACTGTCCCCGCCTGATTGCGTGCTGAACTTGGGTGCAGGTTCCGGTTCGACGGCGCGCGATTGGGGCATCCGGATGCGCAAGACGAAGCCAACAACGATCCCAAAAATCATTCCTGCAACGTGGGCTTGCCACGCGACGTGGCTCCCAGCCGCTGTGAAGAACTGAGAGACGAAAAAGAAACCGAGAACCGCCCATGCGGGTAAATATGCGATCTGTAGTCCCGCTGCGTAAATAATGCTGAGGAGCTTTCGATCAGGCTGAAGCACAAAATATGCACCCATGATCGCTGCAATCGCACCGGACGCGCCAAGGAGGGGAGATGTCGATTCTGGATTGACGGCGACGTAACCCAGAAATGAAGCCAGACCTCCGGCGAGAAAGAGCCCAAAGACACCTGCAGCGCCTATGCGTTCTTCAAGGCCGCGTCCAAAGAGCCAGAGAAAAATCATGTTGCTCAACAAATGCAAAAGGTTGCCATGCAAGAACATTGCAGTAACAAACGGCATCCAGACGTTCTTTGCGGTATATGCACCCGGATTATCCACGGGAAACCCATCGCAGGCCGCTCCGTCGGCAATTGAGCGGTTGTGTGTCACTTCACAGGGAACGAGGGCCCAACGATCCACGAAATGTTGCATGACTTGTTCCGCGTTCGAGTGGTCCGCAAGCGTTAGTCCTTGCGTAAAACCTTGCATGGGCTTGGGCTGTAAATACGCAAAGGTAAAAACACACAATGCAATCAGTGCCCAGGTCGCCCACGTTGGACGGGCCGACGGGTGCTCATCGCGAAACGGAAAGGCCATGTCAGAACGGGCCCGGCGTAAACGGTGGTGGGGGCTGATGCATTGGCACACCAATTGGAGCCGGGGGATGCCATGGCGCCAAGGACTGCAATGGGGCCGATGGGTGTGAAACAACAGGTCGTTGAACGAACTCAGGCTGCTCGTAGCCGGGTTCAACAACGAGCGTCCGGGCGAAGAGATCATGTGGGCCGCGATGCAGTGTTGAAGCGTGGACCCAAAGCGCTCCAATTGCGGTCAATGGTGGGATGCACACGATGGGTGTGACAACACATGCGCGGATGATGGCTTGCGCTTTGGTTGGCGGTTGTCCGGTTGCAAAGTCAACGATCTTGTAGCCGGCATGGACATGACCGGGTGTCGCGCTACGAATCTGTACCCATCGTGCTTCGTCGATTGTCGCAACGACCAGCCATACTAGAAGAAGCCACAGCCACAACCACGGCACCTGGGGAATCCCAACCGAGACCAATGTTGTAATGGCGATGATTGCGGCCATCCACCACGCGTTGTCATAGCGGTGGGCGCGAGCCCGGCGACGGTCGTGAAGTCCGGGCAATCGACCCCACGGTGAGGTCACAACGTTGAGTTGTGGATCCCACCATGTCTCCATTGCCGCTTCGGTTAGGAGAGCAGGAGCCGCTGCTTGCACCACGACCGTGCGCGAGAGACGATCGTGAAAGCCGCGTCCAATGGGGGACAGCGCGATCGAGAGTAACAAGGCCCAAGGCACGACGAGCACGGCAAAAACACCGGGAATCATGATGGGGTAGCACCACGCGATGGCAAACGAGCGTCGAGCAGCGCGAAGCCATGTTGGATGACCGGCGCGATCAAGGGCACTGACCCGCAGGCCCAAGGCAGACATGCCAATGGTTGCGCCTCGTTGAGCGAGTAAGAATGACTCAAAGACGACGATGAGTGCGACGATTTGTAGACATTGGGCAAACGGGCGGCCGTGGGGCCCGACAAGCACAACACCGACCACAATGATTGCCCCAAAGATTGAGTCAATCAGGCGTGCTGCGATACGTTGCCCAGTGCGTGCTGCCCACGTGTTAATGAAATAACGAGGTGCCAACGAATTTGACACGCCGCGGATCAGCGATTAGCGATTGCGACGTAGTCCCGTACGTCGTAGCCGGTGTAAAGCTGGCGGGGGCGAGCGATGCGTTGATCTTGCTCAAGGAGTTCTTGCCAGTGAGCGAGCCAACCTGACACACGGGGAATCGCAAATAAGACGGTGAACATATCAATGGGGAAACCCATTGCTTGATAAATCAGACCCGAATAGAAGTCCACGTTGGGATACAGCTTGCGAGATATGAAGTATTCGTCGCTCAAGGCAACTTCTTCGAGTTTGAGTGCAATATCAAGAAGCGGATTCTTCCCGGTAACCTCGAACACGTCGTAGGCAATTTTCTTGATGATGCGCGCACGAGGGTCGTAGTTCTTGTACACGCGGTGTCCGAAGCCTTGAAGGCGTCCGTTGCCCGCTTTTACCTCGGCAACGAATGCATCGACATTGTCGATTGATCCGATCTCGGTGAGCATCTTGATGACTGCTTCGTTTGCCCCGCCATGTCGGGGACCGTAGAGCGCGGCGGCTGCTCCGGCACAGGCTGAATAGGGGTCCGCGTGAGCGGATCCAATGACTCGCATGGCAGCCGCCCCACAGTTTTGTTCATGATCTGCGTGCAAGATGAACAGCACGTCGAGAGCATGTTGCAGCACCGGGTCAGCTTCGTAGTGGGGTTCTGCGACTTTCCACATCATCGACAAGAAGTTGGCAGCAAAGCCCAATGTGTTGTCTGGGTAGACGAAGGGTTGGCCGACGCTAAAGCGGTGTGCACAGGCGGCAAGGGTGGGAACTTTTGCGACGAGCCGCACAATTTGCTTGTGACGAACTTGAGGATCTTCGATCTCTTTGGCTTCGTGGTAAAAAGTCGACAGTGCGCCAAACGCCGAAACCAACATGCCCATTGGATGTGCGTCGTAATGAAAACCTTCCATGAAACGCTTGCGCACATTTTCATGGATGAACGTGTGGTAGGTGATCTCATGACGCCACGACTCGAACTGGGCGGTCGTAGGCAGCTCGCCATGGATCAGTAAGTAGGCAACTTCCAAATAGGTGGAGTTTTCGGCAAGTTGTTCAATGGGGTAGCCGCGGTACCGCAATATCCCGTTTTCACCGTCAATCTCGGTAATGGCACTTGATGTGCACGCGGTCTGGGTGTATCCCGGGTCATAAAACCAGAGATTGCCGAGCAGTTTGCGCCACTCGGCGGCGTCAACTCCGCCATTGACGATTGGTATTTCGATCGCTTCACCGGTTCGATTGTCGGTGATGGTTACGCTTTCGGCCACGTACGTGCTCCCTGCATTGCAATGATCGTCTCTTTGGCGTCGATCCTAGTGGTGTCGGATTCAAAGGTCGGCAACGCGCTTGTCACACCACACTCGAAACGTAGGTCTGCGCATGTGAGTCACAGAGTTCGCCGATGATGTGTTGCACTGCTCGCGCCGCATTCGAAAGCATGGCTCGCCGTTCGAGCGCGAGTCCGACTGCTCGAGGAGCGATGCCATTGATGGCAACCAACTTCCAGGGCGCATCGGCACGTGGTCGGGCAGCACTTGCCGGAACGATCGCCGCGCCGAAACCTTCAAATGCCAACGTGGCGAGGAGACGAACGCCGTCGACTTCAGCAGCGGGAATAAGGTCAACACCCACACGCTGGGTTTCGGCATCGAGTTCGTCGCGAAATGCGGTGCCTCTTGGGGAAAGGAGCAGTCGAAAGTTTGCTAACTCGCGTACATCGATCTGCGTGCGCTCACTGAGCGGATGTTGGAGTGGCGCAACGACCACCAAACTTTCTTCAAAAAGTGTTGTGGTAGTGATGTCTTGGGAATGGACCGGTAGGTTCACGACCGCGAGATCAAGCGTTCGTCCGAGAAGCTGAGGAACGAGCGATGTGGTTGTTGCATCGGTGATGGTGACGGTGACGCGGGGGTGTCGACGGCCGACTTCAGGAACAACAAGCGGTACGAGCCATCGTGCGGTGGTGCCGATCATGCCAAGGCGAACGGAACCAGCGACAGAATCCAGTGTTGAGGCGAGATCGTCGCCAAGCGAATCCATTTCAGCCTGAATGCGTCGTGCTCGCGCTGCCACGAGTTCTCCTGCATCGGTGAAGGAGCCATCACTGCGATCCACCAAAACGACACCGAGCTCCGACTCAAGCTTCGCAATGTGTGCCGAGACATTTGATTGGACCGTGTGCAGGCTGCGGGCGGCGGCCGAAAAGCTTTGGTGTTCTCCAACGGCAACGAGGGTGGCCAACTGACGAATGTCCATCAGAAATAATGATAGCAAATATCATTAAGAACTGTTGGACAGATTGCTTGCTGGGCGCGAACATGCTTCTACGAGATCGGAGTTGAGATGGTTCCCCCACCAACTCCTCCGAACAACCTCGGATGGCCCCCCTCCGTCCGACGGTCCCGCGAAGGATCGGCCCACCCCCGGCCGGTCCTTCGATGGTTTTTCCGGCCGTTCGCGAGAACACGGACGCAGGCTAGAGTTGGCCCTCATGGACCAAGGTGCTGCGTTTTTCGATCTTGATCGAACCCTTCTTGGCGGCGCGTCTGGGCCGGTTATTTCGGAAGCTCTCCGAAAGATTGGGGTTCTTGCCGACCGTTCAATTCCCGGCGAAAATTTGGTGTACCGGCTCTTCAATACCGTCGGTGAAACGCTGCCAGCAATGGCGCTCACGCGGCAGGCGGCTCGATTCGCTTCAGGCTGGAACCGGGCAGCGGTGCGAGAAGCGGGTGAGCTTGTTGCGGAGCGCTTGCTTTCGACCGTTCAGCCTTTTGGCCGGTTGCTCATTGATGAGCACAAGGCCGCTGGGCGACCCGTCGTCCTTGCAACAACATCTCCCTATGACTTGGTGGCCCCTTTAGCGCACGCACTTGGTCTTGATGACGTCATCGCGACCCGCTACGGAGTCAAAGATGGCGCCTACGACGGCTCAATAGTTGGCGAATTTGTCTGGGGGCCAGGCAAGCTCAACGCCGTTCGCGCTTGGTCGGCTGAACATGGTGTTTCCTTAGAAAAGAGCTTTGCTTATAGCGACAGTGTGTTTGATGCTCCGCTCCTCGGAGCAGTTGGAAATCCTGTGGTGGTCAATCCAGACCCCCGTATGCGGTTTCTGGCCCTCGTACGACGCTGGCCCCAGCGCTATCTCGACGTGCCAGATGGCGTCCCCAAGCTCGGAGGGTGGGAGCCGCAGCGCGCGTTACAAGGTCTGATTCGACCTGAGCTTCTTCCCTTCGTCAAGTGGGACATTCAAGGAATTGAACACTTCCCAAGATCTGGGCCCGCCATCATTGTGGCGAATCATCGGTCGTATTTTGACCCGCTGGCGTTGGGTTATCTTGCTGGCCGAGTTGATCGTGCAGTGCGGTTTCTTGCCAAAAAGGAAGTCGTCGACGCGCCGGTGGTTGGTCAAGTCGTGCGTGCAATGGGAACGATTCGCGTCGACCGTGGAACAGGATCGAACGCGCCGCTTCGAGCCGCTGAAGACGCACTCAAGGGTGGCGAGCTTGTGGTGATACTGCCCCAAGGCACGATTCCGCGAGGCATCGAGTTTTTTGAGCCAAAATTACAAGGTCGGCCAGGAGCTGCTCGCCTCGCGGCACAGGCGCGGGTTCCGGTGATCCCGGTTGGCATTTGGGGCACCGAGAAGCTCTGGCCCCGTGCAGCTCGTCTACCAAACCTTACGAATGTCACAGATCCCACGACGGTGCGCATGCGAGTGGGTGAGCCAGTTGCTTTGGCCCATCGCAGTGAGAGTGCGGACACGAACCGGATCATGCGTGCAATTGAAGCCTTGCTTCCTCCTGAGGCGAAGAAGCGTCGAAAGCCCACGGCTGCTGAGATTGCCGAGGCAACGCCATCGTCGGCGAAGGGCTAATTAGAGCCACTTCCACATGGTCGTGGACATCCACCAGGTCCACCACGACAAGACACCGACGCTCAGAATGGGAAATACCCACTGCCATTTGCGTGCTCGTGCGTGACCGTTTCCGGATGCCCCGAAAAGGGTGAGGGGCAGAAGCGGTAGGAAATAGCGTCCCTGCACCCAAATAATGTGTTCGGTCCCGGGAGGGTTCGCAGCTATTGCGAGCCCGTACTCGATCAAGATAAATGTCGCCAATGCGATAACCGAGGCAACCGCGATACCCAGATAGCGAGTCTGCTTGTCAACTGCAGTGGATTCACTTGGCCGTTGAGTCCTCGCGCGAATCAAGAACCCTGGTTTTGGGCTTGCAAGTCGAGCCGCAACGAGCCAGAGAAGGCCGAGCGAGTTTGGAAGTGGAAAGTTCTTTGACCAACGGTGGAAGGGCGCGAAAAGTCCGCTGATCACACTCGTGCGCTCGGTGACGTTCAACCAGCCGTGCTTGATTCCGCCGAGGAATCCTCTGGGGTGTTCTCGGATCCATTTTGCTGCGACAACACTGTCGGACCCATTGACACCCACAATGTTGATGTGTGCGACAACGCCGAGGTTCCAGGCTCCAGCCAGAATTCCGGCAATCCCAAATGTGGTTCCGGCCGATAGTGCTCGGCGGCGAAGCGTGCCGTATGCGGCAGTTGGAATCGCAAAGACCAGGAGAACAAAGGGGATGTAGGCTGACTTACACAAGGCCAAGGTAACAATCACTGATCCGAGCAAGATGAGGAAGTTACGTGAAACTGGCTCGGTTCGTCGCGGGTCAATGGCGTTGAGCGTGAGGGCGACACTAAGGAGCGCAAGCGCCAAAGTCATTGGGTCGGCGGATATCCCTGCCGCCCCTTGAAGAGAAACCGGCAATAGTCCGATCGTAAAAATCAGTGGGCGGCCCCATGGGATCTTGCGTAATGCGTACGCAACAAGTGCAATGTATGCCCCAAGTTGCGCGAGGCGAGCGCCAAGAAGACTGCCCGAGGCCCCCCCGATGGCGCGCCCGAAGCGAAAGCCGACAAGCGCGGGCGCGTACGGCACGGGGGAGTAGACGTCCGCAGTTCGAGATGTTAATGCGAGGTCTTTCGTCGCTTGAGAGCAGGGAAGATTCTTGAATTGATCGGACCAGTCGCGTCGCTCCTCGGCGAGGAGCAGGAGTCGATAGTTGTTGACGTAGACGCTCAAGCATCCATCAATGCTGTAGTCAGAAGGGACCGGATCTTGCGTTGATGGGAGGACGTGTCCGTCGCTGATGAGTGCAAGACGAGCGACATGAGCCGGTTCGTCAGTGCCTGACAAGATTGGGGTTGCAAAGACGTAGATCGTGCCAAAAAGGCAGGCGATAACGAGAAAAAGCTTGGTCCAAGGAATTGAACCATCTCGTTTCAGGACCTGCTCAGCAGCGCTCATTTCGTCTTGTTCGCTCCCTTTGGAGACTTGAGTCGAGCGGCACTTAAACGATCCCAAACTTCATACAGCCAGATGCTGCCAGCCTGTTCACTCTTCTGGCTCAGTTTGTAATAGTCCACAAAGGCCTTGGTGGGGAAGGTTGGTTCGTTGAATGCAGGATGGGCGTAGGCCTTGTCGTTCTCATATTGATCTTGCATTCCAACCATGATCCAGAATTGGGGGCGGTTGAGCAGACTGAGAAGATCACCGTCGGCAGGATGCAACGGAGCGATAAATGCTTCGTAGTTCTTTCCATCGTGCGCGCCGAGTGCTTTTACGGCTTTCTCATTTGGCTGAATGGACCGGCGGCTTCGCAACCATTGGCGAACCGTGGCGGATGCGATGTTAAGCTTGCTGACATCTTGCGGGCTCATCAATGGGGACCGAACGAGTAACTTCGCGCCGGGCGGATTTGGGTCCTCTCCAGCCGCAACGTAGACCCCAACGTTTGCTTGTGACTGGCACGAATGGCTATCACCGAATTGTTCTGCAGCTTTTGGATCGACGCAGTAATGCACCCCGGCATTGTCAAGTCCGATCATGAGCGACGTGAAAAATCGTTGCGAGGCGAAATCTGGTCCTGGTTCGACGTAAACCTTGCCCCGATTTTCCAAAAGTGGCACTGACTTGTCGACGAAACGACGCGCAAACTGCGCGTTTCCCATATCAACCGCAGAACCAAAGTCTGCGAACGAGAGCGCCAACAAACAGAAAACGGCGGCGAACCCGCCTGCTGTTTTGGCAACACGTTCGCGCGTTGTGCTTTTCAGAATGCGGAACACATTGAGTGCTAGTGCAAACCAAACAAATGCTGCGACGACCCATAGCGAACGCAAATATTGCATTGGGAAGCCCCACCCCGCTGGTGCTTGGTAGGCCGTTTCGATACTGATCACAATCGCAACAATTGAAACGACGATGGCACTGAGTCCGATCCGATCATTTCGACGCCACGCGAGGTATCCCAGGCCGGCAAGCAATCCACTAACCACAACTCCAGCAATCACGTCGGTGAAACTGAGCGTGAAGATATCCCGAGGAAATGCCGCATTTTCAAAGCGACCTCGAAACCAAAACATCGGGTCAGCGATGAGTTTGAGCATCGCGTTGTAGGCCGCGGTGTAGGAACCAACTGGTTCGCGGTGTTCCGATGATGCTCGAACAAGCAGGGTCAAATTTCCTGGGCGACCTCGCACTTCTTGATACAACGACGGCAACCACATGACGAACGTGATGACACCGGCTTGGATGAGCCGCCGACGTAAGTGATGGCGTGCCTCCACGTCGTTTGCTTTCCGACGTGTTCGCCACCACAACACAACCGATAGCAGTGCGCAAAGACCGATAACCGGGATCTGAACGGTAAGAACGAGGTGACCGAGAAACAGGTAGTTCGCGACGAGTGCGAGTGCGGGGATCGCATCGATGTCCTCAGCCGCAACAGCCCAAACAGCAAACAGAAAACAGAGAAACGGAATCGTGACCATTTCCATGGGGCGAGGGTCAATGAGATTTTCGCTCCCAATAGACCACAGAAATACCGCAATGGTAAGAAACCCAACTTGGGCACCAACCAGGCCCAATCGGCGGTAGATGAGCCATCCGGCGAGAATGATCCAAAATGCGTTGAGTGTTGCCATTGCCAATAACGGACCCCACGTCGTTCCGAGGAATTGGCTCGGAATCGCGAGGACATAGAGTTGAAGTGCCCCCGGAAAGTGAATTTCGTGGCCGGCCCAACTTGACCCGGATGACCACATGCCATAGAGGGGTGGGTGCATGCTGAATACATCTCGGGCACGCAAAATGGTGGCGCCAACATCAAGCGTTGGATAAAAACCATTCCGGGCATCTCGAATTGCAGCCCAATAGAACGGCAAGGCCGCGGTCAAGGCCGAAACAATCAGAATCTGACGTTCAGAAAATCGCTTCGACGTGGTAGCGGCTCTTTCTGCGACTTCCACTTCATCGAGGGTGGCTTCACTCATTGGTTCACGAGGGAATTCTTGGTCAGTCTCCCAAAGCGAATCTGGATTGGCATCCGGACGATGCTATCGCCCGAGCTTTGAGCTCCGATGGTTCCGCCGGTTAGGAGGCGGCGTTTGCACGAATGATGTTGAGTGCACTCCCTGCCTTGAACCATTCGATCTGGTCTTCATTGAGGGTCTGGTTGGCGTCGAAGTCCTCGGTCGAACCGTCGGGATGCACGACTTGGCAGTGAATCGGCGTACCCGGTGCAAGCTCGCCAAGACCCAAAATGTTGATTCGGTCGTCTTCGCCGATGCGGTCATATGTAGATGGGTCGGCAAATGTCAGTGCCAGGACGCCCTGCTTTTTCAGGTTGGCTTCGTGGATTCGGGCAAAGGATCGAACCAAAATGGCCACCGCACCGCGGAAACGAGGCTCCATCGCAGCATGTTCACGAGACGATCCTTCGCCGTAGTTTTCATCACCAATTGCGATCCAAGGAACTCTGGCTTCATGGAGGTGCTTGGCAATCTCGGGGAAGGTTTTCGTCGTGCCGTCAAGTGGGTCTTTACCCTCACCTGCTGCACCAGTGAATGCGTTGATTGCCCCTGCAAAGAGGTTCCCGCTGATGTTCTCAAGGTGCCCGCGGTATTTGAGCCACGGTCCAGCCATCGAAATGTGGTCCGTCGTGCACTTGCCTTGGGCTTTCATGAGAATTGGCAAGTTGGTGAAATCTTCACCGTTCCACGGAGCAAACGGTGCAAGCACCTGGAGTCGGTCGCTCGTGGGTGAAATCGAAACAGCAATACCCGATCCATCTGCCGGTGGAGCAACAAAGCGATCGGCACCGGGTTCAAAGCCTTGTTCCGGAAACTGTTCGCCGTTTGGGGCCTCAAGCTTGAAGGTTTCGCCATCCGCGCCGGTGAGGGTATCGGTCACCGGGTTGAAGTCGAGGGTGCCCGCTAGGGCGAGCGCCACGACCGTGTCGGGTGATGTCACGAACGCAAGTGTGTTCGGGTTGCCGTCGTTTCGCTTGGGGAAGTTCCGGTTGTACGAGTTGACGATGACATTCTTGGTGCCCTCTGGCATATCAGGGCGGGCCCACTGACCAATGCACGGACCACATGCGTTCGCAAGCACGGTTGCACCTATGGCTTCGAAGTCGGCGAGAAGGCCGTCGCGAACGATGGTGTCGTGGACCCGTTGCGATCCGGGCGTCACCATCAGTTGCGTTGCCGCTTTGAGCCCATGGGCGGCGGCTTGTCGGGCAATTGAGGCCGCCCGGGTGATGTCTTCATACGACGAGTTCGTGCACGATCCGATCAATGACGACGAAATCTCAAGTGGCCATCCTTCTTCTTTCGCGACGCGCCCCACCTCAGAAACCGGACGGGCATAGTCAGGCGAATGCGGACCATTGATGTAGGGGACCAGCGTGTCGAGATCAATCTCGATGATTCGGTCGAAGAAGTCGGTGGGGCGTTGCGCCACTTCCGGGTCGGCTTTGAGGTCAACTTGGACGGCGTCGGCCGCGTCGGCAATGGCTTGACGACCGGTCTTGATGAGATAGTCATGCATGTTCGCGTCGTAGCCGAACACCGAGCATGTTGCCCCGATCTCAGCACCCATATTGCAGATCGTGCCTTTGCCGGTGGCAGAGATCGATTCTGCACCTGGGCCGAAGTACTCAACGATTGCTCCGGTGCCACCTTTGACGGTGAGTTCCTCAGCGACTTTGAGGATGATGTCTTTGGGCGACGTCCAGCCATTGAGTGTTCCGGTGAGGTGCACTCCAATGAGTTTTGGATAGCGCACATTGAAAGGCTGCCCAACCATGACGTCAACGGCATCGGCGCCGCCCACACCGATTGCAACCATCCCGAGGCCACCGGCATTCGGGGTGTGGCTGTCGGTCCCGATCATGAAACCACCGGGAAAGGCGTAGTTCTCTAGGACGACCTGGTGGATGATGCCGCTCCCTGGTCGCCAAAAGCCGATGCCGTATTTCGCGGATGCGCTTTGCAAAAAGTCATACACCTCAGCGTTGGTGTGTTCTGCGGTATCGAGGTCGATTTCGGCGCCAATCTTGGCTTGGATGAGATGGTCGCAGTGGATGGTGGTTGGCACGGCAACCTGGTCAAGCCCCGCGGTCATGAACTGGAGAACCGCCATTTGCGCGGTGGCGTCTTGCATGGCGACCCGGTCTGGCGAGAAGTCGGTGTAGCTCACCGCTCGCTCAATACCGGCACCTTGCGCATCGCTGAGATGGTTGAAGAGGATCTTTTCCGTTGCGGTGAGTGGACGCCCGAGACGCTGTCGCCCAAGAGCGACACGTTCCGGTAACTTTTCGTACACCTTTTTGACGAGTTCGATCGGTGTGGATGCTTCAACGGGCATGGAAGGCTCCTCTTCGTTCTCGTGATGCACTTGCATCTTGAGCCAATATAGACAAGTCTGATACAAGTGCGCAAGATTCGTTACCTCGACATTGCCGATGATCTTCGATCACGATTGAGCTCTGGGGCTTTTGAACGCGGCCGATTACCAAGCGAAGCAGACCTTTCCGCGACCTACGGGGCGTCGCGGGTCACGGTTCGCAAAGCCCTTGATGCATTGCGGACAGAGGGCCTGATCGATGCGCAGCAAGGCTTGGGTTGGTTCGCGGCCGGTGATCCACTTCGCCAGCGCCTCGGTCGACTCGGCACAATTGAAGCGCAACTGCGCGCTTCTGGTGTTTCATCGCATCGCGATGTCCTGGAATTGCGGGCAATGGTTGCGCCCGCGCGTGTGCGCAGCGTGCTCAATGTTGAACGAGTCGTTCGCCTCCTTCGACGCAATATGGCTGACGGCCGTCCGTTTGCATTGGTAACCGTTTGGTGTGCAGACAATCTCGCGGGCACGTTCACGCGCGAGCAACTCACACGAAATTCGTTCCATGATCTCCTTGACGTTCCACTTGGTCATGGCGTGCAAACCATCGCGGCTGCCGCGGCAACCGCCCGGCAGGCAGATCTTCTCGAGATTGCTCCAGCAAGCCCCGTTCTCGTTTGTGAACGCACGACGTATTCCATTGATGAGCGGGCCGTGCTGCTTGCGACCTATGTGTTTCCCGGTGCGCTGACGGAGTTCAGCGTTGACCTACCGCGCACCGAGGCTTCGCTTGCCCCATCGGGCATTCGACTCGTTGAATAGCGAAGGCGTTTCCCGCGTCGGTGGCGCAGTGCCTCTAGGCTGGCTTCGTGCGAAGAACACACGTTTTCGTAGCCGTCGTCATCGTGTTGACCGGGCTGCTCTTGTCAGGCTGCGCCACGAAACCGGCAAAATCAGACTTGGTTTCGACCTTGCAACAAGTCAACGGTTTGTCACATACCCAGTCAGAATGTGTCGCAAATGGGCTCTTCAACGGCATACCTAGCGCATCTCCGCCGATACGGGCGTTGACTATGAAACAGCTCAAAGCGGTTGCAAAGCCAGACAATGCGGGAAAGGTTCCGGCGGAGGTCACTCAAACGCTGCGCGACGTGGTTGCGGCGTGCATCCCGGCAACCTCGCAACCTGGTTCGTAAGACTTACGGCCAGGTGCGCTCTGATTTCGGGCGCCGACCGTGGCGAAGGGGTGGTCGAGCGCCGAGTTGCCACGCCCGTCGCCACGTCTGCGTATCTGGACCGGTGAGCGCAGGTGTTTGTTCGGCATGCAAACGAACCCGAGCCGAATACCAATCCGAGGTCGATTCATCTCCTAAAGCAGCGACGGCGAGTTCGATCCGCCGGCCAAATGCACGCGAGTCAGTGTCGGCCTCGGGGTAGATCGGATCACCAAACGTGATTCGAGTACTGCCCGCTTTCAGCTTGCGTGAACCTTTGGGCAGCAGACGGTCGGTGCCAAATACATGGACTGGCACGACCGGAACCCCGCATCGAACCGACAGGTATGCCGCACCCGCTTTGAAGGATTGGCCCCACCCATCTGGGGATCGCCCCCCTTCAGGAAAGATCAACATCGACCATCCATCGTCGATGAGTTCTGCTGATTCATCGGCTGAACGTCGAGAGATCTTGGATCGTTCTAAAGGCACCGCATTGAGCACGAGCGCCGATGCAGCACCGGTGATTTGGTTCGCAAAGAAGTAGTCCGCGGCTGCGGCTGCGAAGACCTTGTGGCGAAATCGATAGGGAAGCGACGCCAACATGAGTGGTGTGTCGAGATGGCTGTGGTGATTTGGTGTGAAGATCACCGGGCCTTCGAGCCCATCTAGGCGGTCTGCGCCACAAATTTCTGGGTCTGCAATCGAGTTGGCAAGGGGCCGCACCAGCGCGTCGACAAGGAGGTGACGCGTCGCCCGAGCAATGGGGCGCCGAGCCCACTGCGTGTCGTAATCGGCCCCGGTACGCTTTTTCGCAGGAAGCGGTTCAACCCCACCCGGTGTTGTCGGGGCACGGAATGGAAACGGCACTTTATTGGCGAGCCCGGCGGGGCTGGGCAGTTGCGCCTTGGCAAAACGAACAAGCACTTTGGCTTTCAGAAGTGGTGCGCTCGCTTCACCTGGTCGTCGATTTCGAGGTGCATCGGAAGTCATTGCACGTCTGCCATCACCAACGGCGGATTATGGAAATGGGTGATCGTCGGTTGGGGTCCGACCACATCGGCGGCAATCTCAAAAGCGTCTTCCATGGTTGACGCGGGACGAAAGCCCAGGCGGCGCACCGAACGTGGTTCGCCACCCACGATGATGACGCGACCGAGATGTTGCAGGGCATGGGCACCCCAGTACCACATGTAGAACGGGTGCACACCGTGGTAGGCGTAGCTCGTTCGATACAGGTGCCTATACCACTCATCTTCCGCGAAATCTTTTTCGAACTTCGCTTCGATCTCAACGGGATCAGTGGTCTCCGCGAGAACTTGTTCGAAGAAGTCGATGTAACTCGGATGATGAATCGGGTTGAAATCCCAAGGTGTCGGATGCGTCACGATCAACACTCCGCCTTCTCGGACAAGCGGCTTATTGCGGTACATGTTGAAGAAGTAACCCAACCCGAGACACATCACCAGAATCGGATTCATTGTCGAGTTCACGTTGTATGGGCAGATGTAGGGAAGGCCCATGGTCAGAATGTCGGTCTGGCCTTCGACGGTGACGAGCTGTTCAGAAAAGACTTGTGCGAGGGTGGCCTCGTGGACGGCTTCTATTTCGCCCGCTTGAATAGAGGTCACGGCGTATGGGGCACGCCACGAATGGAAAATCTTACGGGCCGATGCGGCGGGCATGTGGTCGAGGCCGGTTTTCATCGCAACAAATGACGCACGATCACGCAAGGTCCATTCCCATTCACGCTTTGCGAGCACGGACATGGGGCCGGTCGTGCCAAACGTGTCGTTGTTGAGCGTGGATTCGATCTGAAAAACTTTCACGCCTGCATTACGAATCACTTCGCCCATTCGCCAGTTGGCGCTGTGCAGTTGCGACGCGTGACGGTCCATGAATGATTTCGAATGCTGCATTGTTGCGACGTTGTGATGGTGACGGATGCTGCGATACGAGGCAAGCCCGGTGGCAACGGACTTGTGGCCTCCGTCCATGGACACCAAATTGATGTTCACATAGATCAATAAGTCGCTCTCCGCGGCCCGTCGGTTGATCTCAACGACTTCGTCATGGCGGGTGGTGCCAAGTTCGATGAGGTTGTCTGGGTCTTCGGCGTCGTGGTTGTAGAGGCATCCAAGTGGAGCGAACGCGTCGTACACCCGGTCACCGACCGCATGGCGAAGTTCGGCTTCGGTCATGCGGCGATGCAGAGCTAGTGCGGCAATCAAATGAATATCGTCAACGCCTGCGGCTGCGGCGAGGTCGAGGACCGCCTCAATAATGCGCTGGCGAACATCGGGGCGTCGCATCATCGGCAATGGCAGCGACACATCGTCGAACGCGATCGTGAGTTTCATCCCGGGTTTGAGGAGCGCAGCCAACGGCTCGCTGTCGCCAACCGGGTTGGCGAGTGCTTTGCGAATTGCCGCGTCGGGGTATTTGATGCCTTCTTGGGGTTCGGGTGGATACACCACTCGTGACCGTCCAGCGGGAAGCTTCTCAAGGCGAAAATTCTCGCCCGAATGAAACAAGATTGGGGGCGTGGAGCGGTCGACGTCAAGGACGAAACCGGGGCGGGGCATTAGTGCATCTCCTTGCGAGAACGTCCGTGATTCATCGTCGTTCCTTTTCGTTGCGTAAATCAAAAGCGATCTTGACTGCACCGCGGCGACCTGCTGTGGCGGCGTGGCTAATGGCGTCCTGGTAGCGGCGAAGCGGATAGGTCGCGGTAACCAAGCGTCCTAAATCAGCTTCTTGAACGACCGCTATGGCGGTGACAAAGTCGTCTCGTGTGTAGGCGTAGCAGCCGCGCAGGGCAGTTTCTCGGTGCCAAAGCGAGGTGAGGTCGACGCCAACATGGCCGGGCATGCCAACCACTACAACCGTGCCACCCGGACCAACAATTGCAAGGGCGTCCTTTAGAGAGTCTGCCGATCCGACACAGTCGACGACGGTGTCAAAACCGCCGGTGAGTTGTGTGGCCCCAAGGAGGAATGAACCGGTTGCGCTGCGTGCAACTCGGGTGAGCTCGCTTGGTTCAACGACCCTACTTGCGCCAAGTTCGCGCGCGAACGCGCGTTGCGCAGGGTACTTCGCGGTTGCAACGATGTTGTTGGGCGCGACCTCAAGGTGTTTGAGGGCGGCCAATGTGGTCAATCCCAACGTGCCGGTTCCAATAACCGCGACGGATTTTGGCGAGAGTGCAGCGATGACGCCCGCAGCATGCACGGCGCACGCGGTGGGCTCGACCATGACAGCCGATTCGTCGGTCATGTCGTTTGGAACGCCAATGATCTGACTTCGATGGGCAACCAGGTGAGTCGACCAGCCGCCGCCCGTGTCCGTGCAATAGCCCGTCTGGAGCCCGGGTTCGAGATGCCCAAATGCGATGCGTTCACAATGATTGGTCGTACCCGCGGCACAGCGTGCACATGGGGGATCGATGCCGCGTACCGCGCAATCGAGAATCGGAATGAGTACCGCTCGACTTTCGTCGTCAAGATCACCAACGACCTCGTGGCCTGGGACGAACGGGAACGAAACGATGGGCTCAAAATAACGTGACGAGTGTCCATCAATCGTTGCCAAATCAGACCCGCAAATTCCAGCTAACCGGGGCCGCAACTCGACCCAGTCATCACCGGGCAGGCGAGGTGGATCAATGTTGGCAAGGCGAAGCGGTCCGGTTGTTGCGCCTGAGCCGGCTTTGAGACTTGACGTGATACGTGCCGCACCATAACGAGGCAGGCTGCGCGTGAACTGCAACGCTTTCATCGACGTGCTCCTTTGCGCCGCCGAGGGGTGGACTCATCGGCCACAAGGAGGTCGGTGAAACGTTCGGTGACGCGCGTCAGGAACGCTTCACCGCGTTGGCCACGTCGCTGGGCTAAGGGCACAAGGGGTGCCGATGCACCACTCGCAGGACGCCAATTCTCAACGAGCCAACCACGTTTGCGGGCGATTGCGGCAAGACGCGCTTCAGGATTGACGGCAACGGCAAATCCAACGGCTTCAAGCATGGACAGGTCGCTCGTCGCATCGGCGTAAGCAACAGCTTGCGCCGGGTCAAAACCATTGGCATCCGCGTAATCTCGCAAAGCTTGGGCCCGACTCTCACCGGTTGGTGGAACTTGCGTGAGGCGCCCGGTGTAGCGCAAGGTGCCATCATCATCAGGTTTCGAAGACATTGCCGTGCACACCACGTCATCAAAGAGCGGTGCGAGTGGCGCGACCACAAAGTCGAGGGCACCGGTGATCAGGACGGTGCGATGTCCGAGCTTGCGGTGTGCCCGAATGCGTCGCAGCGCGTCGGGGTACGCGTTCGCCATTAAGAGTTGGTTGAAGTGCTCTTTTGCGTCTTCATCAAGTTGTGCAACCGGTGCGTCTTTATAGCGACGGTAGAAGCTGCGTAAGAAATCAGATCGGTCGCGTCGATCCATGCGCAACAAACCCGGCGCATCAGCGAGTAGTTCGGCCGCGAAGCGAATCTTTTCATTGGTGGGGAGCCGCCGGCTCGCCATCCACGCATAGGTGGTGACCACATTGGATGACAAGACGGTGTGTTCTAGGTCGAACGCTGCAAAGTGTCGATCAGGATCAAGGACCTGCTTGCGAAGTCGCTTGGCACGAGCATCCGGGTCTCGTTTGGTGCCCGAAGTGTTGGCCCGGGCGTGTTCAATAATCGAAGGCAGGTGGATGTCGGTCGCATACACGTCCCAGTCAACGACACGAGGGTCGAACGCAAATGCACTCCGGTCGCTGTCTTCGAGCGCGTCCCAAAGCCCCAGAAGTCGGTCCACGCCATAGATCGCTTCACACTCGGTGTACGCCCCATACAACTCCACATACGTTGAGGCTCGCTTGACTTGCTCGTGTTTCTCTGCGATTGAGTCGGCAAGTTCGGCTTGTTTTCCTCGGAGTGGCAACGCCGCCAAGAAGGTGCCCGCGGCGTTCAGTGCTTTGTCGGCACGGGCCAGTTGGCCTTGCACGCGACCACGGCCAGGGAACGACCAATCGGGAACAACAATTGGCTGGCCTTTCGCATCGAAAAGAGGATGTTCGGTGAACCAATCACGGACAAGGTCAACGAGGTGCTGGTAGCCAAGTGGATTCGCGCTACCCGATGCGACCTGGTAGATGGCGGGCGAAACTTCTTCTGGACCTTTGGCTGCAACTGCGCAAATTGCTGCAACCACGAGGTCAACGGGAATAACGTCGACTGTTCCTTCTGGCACGCCCGGGAACTCATTGAGTAGGCCTCGGGCGTACGAGATGATGATCGGCTCGGCCATGCGAAAACCGCGTATCCAACCGGGGCGTGGCTCAGCCCAGGCCGATTCGATGATCGATGGGCGAACGATTGATACCGGTACATCGCCGCGGTTTTGCACTACCGCTTGTTCAGCAAGAGCTTTGGTGTAGGCGTAGGCATCGGGCCAGCCGAGTGACGCGGCACGGACCCGGCCTGCTTCAACGAGCTGGTCTTTGATCCAAGACTTGCGCAAGCTTTCGGTTTTGGCGGCAAGCAGGGGAGTGCCAGCCGCGCCAAGCTCATCGTGCGCGTCCGAACGGAACTGCGTGAGGTTCTCCGTGGTCCGACTCGCCAATTCAAGGTCGGCACGGATGCGGCGGGCGGCGTCAACCTCGGAACGCCAGTCAAGGTCATCAAGCCAGAGCGGGTCGGCATCAACAGCACGCTCGGGGGCAGAGCCGCGGCGGTTTCCCGCGACATAGCAGGTCGACACTGCAACGAGATGCGGGGTCACGCCAAGGTCGGCGCAGGTTTGGACAATGCGCGTCGGGCCTAACAGGTTGACTTCAATGGCGAGATCAAGTGGGGCATCAAAGGACACGGTTGCCGCGGAATGAATAATCGTGTCGCAAGTAGCGATGGCCGTGCGCCCGGCTTCGTCGAGCCCGAGTCCGTCGGTTCCGACATCGCCTGCGACAACCTCGACCCGAGCAGCGACCATTTCGTCGAATGCGCTCTTGCCGCCGAGCTCTTCGCGGAGACGGTCAAAGCAGTCGTTCTTGAAGATTTCGCGTGCGGCTCGTTGATGAATGTCGCGTTTACGGCCCGGGCGGATGAGCAAGACGAGTGAGCATCCGGGGGCGCCACGCAACAAGCGTTCGACGAGCGCGGTGCCCACAAAGCCGGTTGTGCCGGTAATGAATATCCGCTTGCCGTCAAGGGCTTCAGGGATCACGTGTGCAACCTTAGCCCATTGCTCTCTACCAAATGGTAGATTCGTAGTTATGGCCGAAGAACAAACAACGGCACGGCGACTTCTTCACGCCAGTCTTGGAAGTTTTGCAGAACGCGGTTTTGAAGCCACATCACTTGACGAAATCGCCGAACAGTGTGGCGTACGCAAACAAACACTGCTCTATCACTACAGCTCAAAAGAGCGCCTCTTGCATGCGGTGATTGACCACACCGTCAACGAGTTGGCTGCCGTGGTGCGTCGCGCGATTGCCGGTGGTAGAGACCCACACCGCGCAACGGTCGATGCACTTTTTCGGGTTGGTTCAACACGAAGCGAACTCCTTGAGTTCGTACGCGAAGTCTTGCGTCTTGGTCCGCCCGCATCAACCTATTTTCTTGATGCCGCGGAGCCTTTTGTTCAGCAACTCACCGCGGCGGTGCCACGGAACCAGGTTCTTGTTGCCACGTCAATCATCTTGGGACTCGCGACCGAATCCGATGTCGCAAACGCGCTTGGCGTACCACCGTCCATTGCGCAGCTACGCCGCCGCAGACAAGTGCTCCTTGACTATCTCACTGCATCAGTTGACGTTGAGAACGCAGAACGCCGTTTGTGACGTTCGAGTGCGAGTAGTACGAGTTCGTCGATGAGGGCCGAATAGTTCAATCCAGACGCTTCCCATAGTTTGGGGTACATCGACAGTGGGGTGAAGCCCGGAATTGTATTGATCTCGTTCAATAGGAAACCGCGCCCGTTGGGTTCATAAAAAAAGTCGACTCGGGCGAGGCCGTCACAGCGCAACGCCAAGTACGCCTCAACGGCAAGTTCTTGTACCGCAACGATCTCGTCTGCATTGAGTTCGGCTGGGATCAACAACGTGGCGGCACCATTGGCGTACTTGTCGGCGTAATCGTAGAACTCGGCGGCGGGAACGATCTCGCCGGGAATAGCGGCGCGAGGCGTCGTGTCACTGATCGAGTTGCCGAGTACGGCGACTTCGATTTCACGAGCGTGAACGGTTTCTTCAACGACTAGCCGTTCGTCATAGTCGAGCGCGAGTGCAACTGCCGCGACCAGCTCATTGTGGTCGTGGGCTTTCGAGATACCCACGGATGAACCCATGCTCGCGGGTTTCACAAAAACAGGGAAGTCAATTTCTCCGATTGCCATCAGCGCTTCGGCTTTGTTTGCCAGCGCCTGGGGATCACCATTTGCTTGGGTGAGATGAAACGCCCGTGCCTGGGGGATACCGACGGCAGCGGTCAGTGTCTTGGCCATGGTTTTGTCCATGCAGATCGCCGAGCCGAGCACCCCGGTTCCGATGTAGGGGACACCTGCAAGTTCCAACATGCCTTGCAAGGTGCCATCTTCGCCGTGTGGACCGTGGACGAGTGGGAAAACAACTACTTGTTGGCCGTCAGGCGAATCGATCACCTGCTGCGGTCGAACAACGTCGCCTTGCGCGCAAAGTGTGCCTGGCAAGCTCGCGGGCGCATCTTTTGCGAGTTGGCTGAAACCTTTATCCTGCACCCATTGGCCGCTTCTAGTGATGCCAATGGGAACGAGTTCGTAGCGGTTTTGGTCCACGGCTGCCATGACGTGCGCGGCAGACACGCACGAGATGTCATGTTCGGCTGACATGCCGCCAAAGATCACTACGAGGCGAGTGCGTGAGGTCGAAGGGGACACAGTGCGAGGCTATTGGGTCGGTGCGTGTCGGTCTCGGATGCCCGGCAAGTAGCGTTGCCGATTGTGCACTTGACCACGAAAGAAATAGCCCAAGCAACAGCAGGTGAAGTGCACGGCAACGTCGTGCGTGTCAACGGTGCAGCGATCGATTCGCGGGGTGACATTTCGGGACGGCTCTTTGTGCCGGTTGTCGCGACGCGCGATGGTCATGATTTTGTTGACGCCGCGATTCGCTCGGGTGCGGTTGCATACCTTTGCGCCAACGGTGATACGTCAGACCGCCCGCATGTGGAAGTGCCAGACACCATGGTCGCGCTTGGAGAACTCGGCCGCTTTGCACGGGCACGACTTGACGCACGTGTGGTCGGTATTACCGGCTCGGTTGGCAAAACGTCAACGAAAGATCTTCTCGCGGCCGTCCTTGGCACCACGTTTTCCACGCATGCGAATGAAGCGTCATTCAATAACGAAATGGGTGTCCCGCTTACTTTGGTCAACGCCCCAGATGCCACTGAAGCGCTGGTGTGCGAAATGGGAGCACGGGGAATTGGCCACATCGCCTCGCTTTGTGCGATTGCGCAGCCCGAGGTGGGCATTGTGACGGCAATTGAAGCGGCGCACACCGAAATGTTTGGCTCGGTTGATCAGATTGCGGTGGCGAAAGGTGAGCTCGTTGAAGCGTTGCCCGCACACGGCACGGCCGTACTGAATTTCGATTCGAGTCGCGTTGTGGACCTTGCAACCCGGACGGCTGCGAACGTGGTCGGCTACGGGGTTGAGAACGCTGGTGCGCACGTTGGTGCATTTGATGTGACGATTGACGACGAGTTGCGCCCCGCTTTTCGCTTGGAGAGTGACTGGGGGAGCACACAGATCACCCTTGCCGCGCGCGGTGTCCACCAGGTTGCAAATGCGTTGGCGGCCGCGTCGGCGGGCCTTGCACTTGGTGTTTCACTCGATGCGATTGCTCAAGCGTTGGCCCATGCCACATTGTCGCCGCTTCGCATGGATTTGTCGCGTCGAGCCGACGGCTTGACGATCATCGACGACTCGTACAACGCGAATCCAACGTCAATGGCTGCGGCGTTGCAATCATTAGCCATGGTGCCCGCGATCCGGAGAGTTGCGGTGCTTGGTCTCATGGCCGAACTCGGTGAAGGGAGCGAGCAAAGTCATGCGCTCATTGGGGAGTTGGCGGACGACCTTGACGTGACGATCATTGCGGTGGGAACCGAACTTTATGATGGTGCACAGCGAGTCGTCGCGAACACGGAGAGCGCAATCGACCTACTCGCCGAGATGCATCTTGGACACGGCGATGCCGTGCTCGTGAAAGGCTCACGAGTCGTTGGGCTTGAGGCTGTAGCCAATGCCCTCGTCAATAAAGTTGTGTGAACATCACAACGCTTTCACCGGCGCAACAAATGTTCCTTTGACTGACTTCTCGTTGTCGGAATAGTCAACGGTTCCACAAAATTGGTCACCAACTTTGGTGACCTTCAGGGTCCCTTTGCCACCTTCGTTTGATTGGAACGGCTTTTCACCCGACTGGGCGACGACAGACATCGTGCGCTTGCCAAAGTCAGGGGAGTACGCGGTCACGTCGCCAGCCTTGACAGGCTTCACCGCGTCGGGGTCGGGAGCGTTGAATACGGTGTCAAAAACGGTCACCAGGTTTTGACCTGCGGCGGGCTTGGGGGTGTCGACCATTGAAATGTCGTCGGCCTTAATAGGGAAGTCAGCGAGGTACATGGTGTAGCCCTTGCCACCTTCCAGAGAGACTGCAGCGGCTGAGGACGCGGTAAAGGGCTTGCCATCGATTGTGCCGGTAATCGCCGTTTTCGTGCACGTGTCAGCAGCGTTCGCAACGGTGGTAGCACCGTTGCTCTTCGATTTCGATGAGGCGTTTGTTGTGGTCGAACCGCTTGACGAACAGGCGGTGACTGCGAACCCCGCAATGACAAGCGGCAGTGCCACGCCGAGTGATTTGATGCGCATGATTTCCCCCGCAATCGAATGTCTGAGTAATGAATGAAATTTCGTTACAGACAATGATAGTGAAGATAACGCGTGCATTGAGGGGATTTGGCGACGGGGATTTGTGGCTCGCCATGACAGGCCGAAATTTTCGGACTACGGTCGGCACATGGACTTTCGAACGTTGGGACCCTCTGGAACCGCAGCGTTGATTGCTTCGGGTGAAACGTCCGCCCGCGAGGTCGTCACGTATGCCCTTGAGCAAGTCAGTTCCGATGCCAGCGTGCACGCTTTTGTTTCGGTCGCCGATGAGCGAGCGCTTGTTGAAGCAGATGCTGTTGATGCGTCGCGGGCACGGGGTGACGTACTTGCCCCGTTCGCGGGTGTGCCGATAGGGGTGAAAGATCTCGAAGACGCGCAAGGTTTTGTGACGACCCATGGTTCTGTGTTGCACGCTGACGATGCACCGGCAACAAGCGATTCAATCTTGGTCGATCGACTTCGTGCTGCGGGATGCATTGTGGTGGGCAAAACCAACACGCCCGAATACGGATGGAAAGGCGACACGCACAACACACTGTTCGGGGGCACGACCAATCCATGGAATAGCGAATTCTCTGCGGGTGGATCGTCAGGGGGGAGTGCAGCGGCGGTGGCCGCAGGGTTCGTCCCCCTTGCAACGGCTTCTGATGGTGGCGGATCAATTCGCATCCCCGCGTCGGTGTGTGGTCTGCACGGTTTCAAACCATCAACGGGCCGAATCCCAGTTGGGGGAGCCGAACCTCCTGGTTGGCCTGACCTGTCGGTGAAGGGTGTTTTTACGTGGAGCTTGGCTGACACGGTGCAAGTGCTTGACACCATCATTGGACCGGACCCAACAGATCGAACTTCGTTGCCGATGCCGCGCATGTCGTGGTCTGATGCGTTTCCAACGCACAAGCTGCCGGCCGCGGTTGTTTGGTCACCCACGCTTGGTTACGCAGACGTTGATGCACAGGTATTGGAGGCATGCCAGTCGGTGATCAATGCACTCGCCGACGCAGGCGTTGAGATTATTGACGTCGATTCGGTTTTTGACCATGACCCTGTTGGATCGTTTCTCGCGTTGTCAGGTGTGGCAAATCTGCGTGCCATGGAGCAGTTCTCTGCGCATCCAAATTGGAGCCAGGTTGATCCGGTGCTCCAACAAGTCTTGGCGTTCGCTGAGAAGCTCACGGCGAAGGAATATCTAGAACATTGTGATGAGGGGCACCGAATGAATTTTGCCCTGGTCGACATTTTGCATCGTGGCCGGGTGTTGTTGACGCCAACGGTTGCCGGGTTGCCGGGGCCTCCGGGGGGTGTGGGCACGATTAATGGTGTGGCCATGGACAACTGGGTGCAACTCACGTATCCGTTTAACTTGACGCGATCACCTGCGGGGACAATCCCCGTCGGCCTGGATGCCAATGGTTTGCCGATTGGTTTGCAGATCGTTGGGCCCCAACACGGTGATGTGGTGGTGCTCCAAACCATGGCGGCGATCAGCGACATCGTCGAGTTTGCCGCGCTGCCCAACTCTTGAGGGCTTGAGACCGGTAGATTTGTTCGCGTGCGATCGTCTTTCTTTGACGGCTTTGCTCCTCTTGAGCGAATGGAGTTTGTGCTGTGGGGGCATATGACACCCCAGGTTGTTCGAGTGTGGCTGCTCCAAGGTGGTGATGAGCGTGACGCGACGGTGATTGAGGTTCGTTCTCGAGGTTCAAAGGTGGCGGTTACTGATTGTGCTGCGTTACAGGAATGTCTGACGCGCATGAATTGGGTGACACACCTCGATTTTGAACTGCGTCGACACGAGCATCAGGGAGTTGATGTCATTTCGAGCCCGGCACTTTGTGTTCGGATGAGTGCTGGTCCGCAGCGATTGCGATTGCCTGCCCGCGACGTTCTGCGATCCTTGCTCTGGGTTACTATTGAACCAATTGTGACGACGCAAGGCGTTGTGTTGTCACCTTTGGGGGTCGGGCGAGTCCCTGCGTTTTGCACGCAGTGGCCGGCCGCGGTGCGGGGCTGGTCGCCGGCGCCAATCGGGTCAGCGGCCCGTCATGGATCACTTCCGGCCAATGGTGCCGGATTGTGCAGGGC
>CAZJAZ010000023.1:0-8190 GCA_964544305.1 uncultured Iamiaceae bacterium
GGGTTGTGCCTGCTGATCGTGTCGTCTTGCACAATCAGCGGCGGCCGTACACTTGCGGGGACGGTGTGGACTGCCCGGTTAGAGAAACATGGGATGATCTGTACGCAGTGGGGGACTCCGCCGTTCAATGAGGTCGATGACCCTGAAGTTGATGCGCGTTTGCAGCCTGAAGCGATGTCGGTTTGTCACAAGGATGGCTTGTCGGTGCACCTTTTTGAGTTCGCCTCAATGAAGAAACGGGCTCGTACGTTTCGTGACGGGTTCTATTACGGCGACTGTGCCAACGGAGCGCAGATGCCCGTTGTGGAAGGGGACAATCTTGCTGTTGTTCCATCTGGCGGTGTGGCTGAGCGTTCTGGGCGTTTATCTGTGAAACGTGTGGCCACGATGTTGGATCGTCCGGTGACGATGATGACGTGTTCGGTGGCGCCGGGATGACAATGGTGACTTGACGCAGGGTTGTAAGCAATGCGTTGTTCTGAGCATGCTCGCGACGTTGATCACTGGGAATTGCCAGGGATCAACTGGCCGTTCACGCCCTTGGCCGGTGAAGTACCTGAAGTTGTCCGTTGAGGAATTCTCAATGCACGTGTTCTCAACCGTTCTCCCTGACCGGTTAGACTGCACCGGCTTCTCGGGCCGCTCCAACGGGCACGTCGAACCCGGGCATCAGACACCGCTTCAGACATGACCAGGGTGCCAACGTCCACGACGACGCTCGCGCCCACGACAACATCCACCTCGACCACGGTGCCCCAACCTGCCACCTAATTGGATGAATGACTGAGGTGAAGAGACGCTGTCGGGTGGCGTTGGGCCGCGGATCTCCTCATCAAGAAATGGTGATACCATAGATGCCATGGAATCACCATCGACGGTGCGGATTCGGGTTGATGCCCAAGGTCGTATGGTGTTGCCGCAGCTGCTTCGTCGTGAGATTGCAACGACTCCAGGAGAAGTACTTGCGCGGCGCACTCCGGATGGGATTCTGCTCGTGTCCGCAACAGCGGACGGCGTTTTGGATGTGGCAGATGATGGATTGCCGGTCCTCAGGGTAGGCAAGATTGTCACCAATCGGGAGGTCCTTGAGGCTCTCGACGAAGAACGCGCCGAACGGTGATTGACACGTCGGCGCTTCTTGCTGCCCTGGTGGCCGAGCACGAACATCACGTTGTCGCACGCCCGCATCTCGAGAAGATCACTCAGATCCCCGCCATCGTTATTGCTGAAACCTATTCGCAGCTTCGTCGGACGTTCGGCCAGTCGGCGCGTGTCAGCGCCGGTCTGCTCGCACCCTGGTGGAATGACGAAGCCAAGATCTTGCCAACCCTCACGTCCGCAACCTCAGCAATACTGGGTAGGGCGGTCGAACTTGACCTCGGTGGCAACATCCATGATGCGCTTATTGCAAAGGTTTGTTTCGACCACGAGGTCAGCCTCTTAACGGCAGATGTGCGCCAACACCGGATTGCATTGGCCCTTGGCGTGTCGAGCACCTTACTGCTTGCCGCTGGTTGACCATGCTGGCGACGACCATTACGCAATGATGGGTCGCTGAATTCCAAGCTAGGGGAGCAAGTGTGCAGAGGTCTCGTTGACTATGCGATCGGTTCGTGGTCGATTCCAGATGGTGATGCGGTGACCGTCGCTATCTGAAAAGCTCGCGCGGTGCAGTCGACATCGGGTTTCACCATTCATGCCACGAAGAAGCTCCTTGACAAGGTGAAGCAACCGATCGTCGACCCCGTGGAGCCGACCACAGAGTTGGGGAACTGGTATGCCACTTCGTTGGCTTGGAAGCCCCAAGTGACGCTTCTTGTCAACGAGCGCACGCTGCTCCCTGTGTTTGTGCCGCTCGCGCCAGCCTCCTCGCTCGCTCAACGGTTCACCGGTGCGTTGCGACGTGTCCTTGACGCGCACGGGATCGATCCCCGCTTTGTCGACGACGAAATTCGCTCAATGGGCAACGGCCACTTTGCCAAGACCGCGAGCCGCCGCACGCTTGGCGTAATGAACGAGTTCGCCTTCCTCGCAAGTGTCCACCGCAAGGAAAACAGCGGCGGCGTCGACCTGGTCACGCTCTCGGTTTGCTTAGCCAAGACCCCGATGAGCCCCCTCTATAAGAGCCACGGCAGCCCCGACCGCGCGTTGACGGCCCTCGTCAACGCTGTGATCACGAGCTGACGGACCAACAACAGGGGCCCCCTTAGAACGATCAACTACCACCTGCGCTCAATCGCAATGGTCAATACTGATCGGCGTAGCTAGACGCGAGCTGCGATCGCCGGGAATCGTTGATAGCAGCCCACGCGGTTGACGTTGTCTGCCATCGTTCGCTCGCCGCTTCGATGTTGCCGCTGCGGCTGAGTCTGGCTGCGGACTGCCCGACCGTAACCGCGTAGCGGATGAGCTGTTCGGGTCGGTCTTGCCAAAGATCTGCGGGCCGGTCGGTCACCTCACAAATCAGTTGGTCGACAGCCTCACCTGGTGGAATGAACGCGACTGCGGACATCGTGGTGTCGTCACCCGGCACGAACGGTGCAAGCGCCACAAGAAAGGGCACCTTGGGGGCTTGTTTTGCTATGTCGTCATGCCGGTAGACACGCAACCAGCATGCGGCCTTGCCATCACCGGGTTGAGGGATCGGACGGTTGAACGACTCGGCACCATACGAGATCGAAACGGTCAATTCTTGTTCGGTGATGATTGCCCGGCGGGCGGTCACATCAAACAGTTCACGCACGCGCACCTCAACATCAAAACGACCCGTCAGCCCAGACGATTCAGCGTCGCGCAGCCCTCGGTGATAGTCACCAACGAAAACGCTCGGAGATGCAACCGATGGCTTCACATCAACACTTGGAACTTCGCGCACACGCATGCGCCCCACCGCTCTGGCAGCTTGCTCAAAACGATTCGCAAGGTCAGCATTCACGCCACGAACGTTGTCCGCCAGTTCATCCAACAAGTCACCAATCAACGTAAGGCTGTTGCCCGTGTCAGTCGATTCCACGTCGGCCAGACCATCGCCAGAAGCAAGCACCACCTCGAGGCGTTGCATAGCTTCGCTGAGCGCGTCGCTCGAGCTTCGAGTCGGATCCAACCCGTGAGGAACAGCAAACCCGGCCGCGGCATAGGCGAGCAGGTCGGCGATCTCAACAAGCTCGGGCCGCTCCAACGAGGCAAGCTGCGACTCAACTATGGCCATACGGGTGAGCGACGTGAACAGCGCCGGGGGATTCGCTGGCGGAACCTTGCCTTGAAACCGCCGCGCAGCCGGGCCTTGCACGCCACGCCAAACAATGAGCCGCCGAGAGCCGAGCTGATCAATGGCAAGGCCAAGTGCCTCACCGTTCCCGCCACTCAACATGTCAAGTAGGGGCGCCACCGCCTCAGACCCAATCGGGTACTGCAGCCCGCAGAACTGATCGGGTTGCGCATAATCGACCACGAACGAAACGGTGTCACCGGCCAATGACAACTCGGCAATACCAGCCGGGCCAGGCATCCAACCCGTCAGTGAAACTTCGCCAAGATCGTCGTCGCGTTCGCCGGTGATCTGAAAACCCTCAAAATCGCTCACGTCCCCGTCAATAGTCGCGCTCATGACCGGAACCGATCGCCAAGCTCCCAAGCTTTCGTCAGAACCGCTTTCATCTCATCACGCTCACGAATCATCGCGTCGGAGCGCCGTTTGCGAACCGCGGCCGTATCTGGTTCGACGAAACAATTGTCGCGCCCCGCATACTGCAATGCCGCCCACTGCGTCACCTGACCATGCGCCGGGTCTTGTGGCACCTTCAATCGAGACGGCAGTGGCGGGTCGGGTTCTTGATCAAGTGCAAGATGAGCAAGCACTGCGGCAGTTAACCACGGCGACCGGACAGACATGCTGGCTTTCGCAACCGCGCGTGCACGATCCCACGCCTCAGTCGAAGCTATGGGCATCTCATTTTCTGGAACAGGAACGTTGTCCATCGCTGAAATGTCGCCGCCGATGACATCGACATTCTTGGGTTGATTCTCACGTGCCCTGAGGAGGTCAATCGCACAGTTGCGTACAGTCCGAAATACATACCGCCGCACCGCGTCTGGTTCCCCATCACCAATCGGCCCAATCTTCATCAGGCGTGTGAACACCTTTTCAAACGCGGTGCCCAGCAGGTCTTCGGGGGCGTACGACCCTTTGAAGCCATAACTGGTGAGTCGACTCTTCGCGAATGCTTCCACGTCGCTGCTCGCGAAAAGTGCAACAACTTCGTCGAGTTGGCCCGGTTGAGGCACCGCCGCATCAACGTCCACCGACATGAACGCACCCTAGCGCCGTGACCACAAACGTTCGGCGGTTCCAAGACGGCCAGAATGTTCGGAACTGCGGGTCTCCTTTGGGATGGCATCGTAGAATGAGGCGAAGTGTTGACCAATCCGCCAATTGTTCCCGAAGACACCGACCCGCACGTGTGGTGGCGCCAAATGGACGCGATTCGTTCACGATCAGTGCGAGATCGAATCGCTGAGTGGGAACAACTCAATCGCGCAGTGGTGCAAATGGCGACGGATGCAGTTCGGCGCAGACACCCCGACTATGACGACCGGCATGTTTTTCTTGCATTCGTCCGTACCTATTACGGAGACGAGCTTGCATTGCAGGTGTGGCCAGAGGCTGCGTCGGTGGAACCTTGATAGACCTCGCAAGAGTCCTTCGCATTGTTGTCGAGACGCTCGAAGCATCCGCCAGCAATTACCTCGTTGTCGGCTCGACTGCGGCTGCAACGTGGGGGGTTGTTCGAACCACACGTGGTGTGGACGTGGTGGTTGCCGTTTCAACGTCAGAAGTTGCAGCGCTTGCACAGCAATTGGTTGCAGCCAACGTCTATGTACCCGATTCAGTCCTCGCGGGTGACGAGAGCAATGCGATCACGAGCTTCAACGTGCTGGACTCGGAGACGGGCGGAAAGGTTGATGTATTTGTCGCAACCGATGGCGATGCGTTCACCGCTTCAAGGATCGACCGGCGCATTCGTGCTGAGGTTTTCGGAGTTCCCTGTTGGATCGCGACCGCCGAGGACGTTCTTCTTGCGAAACTACACTGGCGACGCGACTCACGGTCCGAAGTTCAGTGGCGCGACTGCGTCGAAATTGCAGCGATAAACGATCTGGACATGGACTACCTCCGTCGTTGGTCGAATGAGCTCGAAATTGTCGACGATCTCGAGCAACTCATCGGTGAAATCAACCAAGAGAAGTCGAACGGTTAGATGGTTAAAGCCGAAGCAGGAGCATTCCAGTAGCTGCGCGGAGCGTGAGCCCCCTGACCAATTGACGCAACCGCGGGTACGTTCTGCGTGCCCAGCCGTAGCCCAACGCATTTGAGCAAAAAGAAATTCTGAGAATCTTTTGTGTGAAGCCCTCACATCGTGCCGTTGGCGGCGTGGTAGAGGGCATGAATACAGAAACCACCTCCAACGAAACCAACTTCAACTCGACACGTACCTCACCGTTTGCGTCGGCTCCGATCCCCACACACATCTATGTGCTGCTCGACCGTTCCGGGTCGATGGAATCAATCGCCGATGATGTGATCGGCGGATTCAACCACTTTGTGGCCGAACAATGTGCGGCAGGTGCCGATGCTCGGATGACCCTCGTGCAGTTCTACAGCTTCGATCACGCCGACGTGATGTTCGAAGCAAAGCCGATCAGCCAGGTTCGGGCCCTTGGGCAAACGAGCTTCATGCCCCGAGGTTCCACCCCGCTCCTTGATGCAACCGGGTCGCTGATTCGTCGTGCTCGCAAGGTTCAGAAAGAACAACTGGCCACATGCACCACCCCCGAAGCAATCGTGTTCGTCACGATCACCGACGGCCGTGAGAACGCCTCAGACCATTACTCGCTTTCCAAGGTGCGTCGCATGGTTGAGCACTACCGAGCCGCTGGCTGGACGTTCGTGTACCTGTCGGCCGGACTCGACGCGTTCGGCGATGCCCAAGCCATGGGTTACGACGTCGGATCAGTCCAGGCCTGGCAAGCCGATTCGACGGGCACCCACTCGGCCTTCACATCGCTGTCGAGTTCAACGATCAGTCGTCGCGAACGCAACCGCACCGGTTTGCGCGACACCAGCGACTTCTTCACCGACACCTGTCTCGAATCAGACGATTCCGATCCGCACGGGCTCGTTGGCAACCCGTCGCTCGACAGGGAAATCCGTCGTGCCCGATGGGCCGCACACAACCCGGGCATCACGCCTCCATCGGAACTCATGTGACGAGCCACCCCAGATCGTTTCCATCTTCCAAACCACACCAAACCAATCAGCAAGGAGAACACAAAATGTCTACCCTCACCAACGAACAGATCGTTCACTGGCACCGCCGCATCTGCTGGATCACTCCCTGGCTGGCGGTGTCGGGCGACCTTGATACGACCGATGCCCATCGCTGCGTCAACCAGATCATTGCATGGGAAAACGCTGGCATCACCGACATTCTCGACGTGCGCTACGAACGCAACGACGAACCCGTAATCAAGCAGGTCAACAGCCCCATGAACTACTGGCACGTCCCCACCGATGATGCGGGCAACGGCCAAAGTCACGAATGGTTCGTCGATGGGATCGCCGCCATGACGGGCGTGTTCAACACGGCACATTCGTGGCTCGGTGTGCGTGCCAGTGATGGTTGGAGTCCCGGCGAGGCCAGCCCGACGCGCCGGGTGATGGTGCACTGCCACATGGGAGTAAACCGTGGCCCGTCCATGGCATACCGCTTACTTCTCGCCGCCGGTTGGGGTGTCATTGAAGGGCTCGACGCCATTCGCGAGGCACGCCCGATCGCCAACATCGAATACGCGCACGATGCGCTGGTCGATCACCTCGCGACCGTCGGCGTTTCTGAAACCGAGGCGTACCGTCTGCGCAAACAAGTCAAGCAGTGGCACAAAGACAACCCGGTCAACGTTTCCCAGATCATCAGAGCCATCAACCGTTACGCCGCCTGAGTCAAACGCAGCGCCTGCTGTCAACGCCGGAGCCATGAACCGCACACCTCTGCGAACAGCGTGCCTTCTACGAGAGCCACTTTTACCCTTGACATTGCTCTCGCGGAACGGGCGCGCGAACTCGGCGTGAATGTTTCGGTAGCGGCCCGTTCCGGGGTGAGGTTTGGCGCGCCGAAGTCGGTCGAAAACGTCCTACCGACAAAAACGAAACGTCTCGGTGCTGTGACGACCGTTCGCAGCGTGTTTGGCGAGGCGGTTGCGATCGTCATCGTTGAGGATCACAATCACATCGGTGACCGGTCGATCCGGGCCGAGCATTGTGCGTAACGCTCGATCACCCGCACTTGATTTCGTTGGAACATCGGTGGTCATGAGCACAAGCGGCATCGCGGTCGTCTCACCTTGAGTCTGAGCCTCATGAAAGACCGCCGCGGTTGCCAACGACTTCCACAGTGTGTCCGCCCGTTTTAAGCCCGCGAGTGTCGACGTGAACGCGCCCGTTACATCAAACGCCCAGTCATCGCCGTGGTGATCGGTGGCGACAAAACTCAACACAATTCCAAGTCCGCGAGGCTTCACATCCTCTCGAAGGTCACGAAAGCCGCATGCTTCAATGAGCGTTCGTGCCAGATCACGGGCCTGTCGACCTTCACGCACACCATCTACCACCACGTCATCGTCCGGTTCCGGCGCGGTGACAGCAGGCAACTCCACCCGGTATTGCACAGCGCCATCACCGTATTGCGTTCGCTGTTCAATTTGCTTTCGTTCGTCAGCAATGCGACTTTTCGCAAGCGCAATGTACGCCGGGTCCGTGTCGAAACCGATGAAATGACGCCCGGTGCGCACCGACGCGACCGCCGTACTGCCCGACCCCATGAATGGATCAAGCACCACATCATCCGCATACGTGAACAACTCGATGAGCCGGAGCGGAAGCGCCACAGGAAATGGTGCCGGATGACCAACTTTCGTTGCGCTCTCCGGAGCGATCTCCCACAAGTCCGTTGTTGCTTCCATGAACTCATCGCGAGAAATCGTTGCCGTCGACGGCAAACCCGCAGCGTGACGATCAGCCGGCTTCAGCGCACGCTCAAAACGACCTTTTGAAGCAATCACCACACGCTCGGTTACATCACGCAATACCGGATTCGAAGGACGCTGAAACGTGCCCCACGCACACGATCCTCC
>CAZJAZ010000023.1:8290-37263 GCA_964544305.1 uncultured Iamiaceae bacterium
GTGTGGTCCGCGGGTGTCGATCCTGCACGTCAGTTCACTTGCCGGTCGTGGCCTTCCCAGAACGGCGCACGCAGCTTGAACTTCTGCAACTTGCCTGTCGCCGTGCGCGCCAACTCCGAACGAAACTCCACTCGCTTCGGGCACTTGTAGCCAGCAAGCTTGGTCTTGGTGTGCACAATGATGTCGTCTTCGCTTGCGTCCTTGCCATCGGCGAGGACAACGAGCGCGAGCACCATCTCTCCCCACTTGTCATCGGGCACCCCGATGACGGCAACCTCGGCGACCGCGGGATGCGAAAATACCGCATCTTCAACCTCAATCGACGACACGTTTTCGCCGCCGGTGATAATCACATCCTTCTTGCGATCGGCGATCACCACATAGTTGTCGTCGTCAATGAAACCACCATCGCCGGTGTGAAACCAGCCATCGCGGATCGCCGCATCCGTTGCCTCAGGCTGCTCCCAGTAACCGCCCATCACCACATTCGAACGCGCCAGCACCTCACCCTGTTCGTCAACATCCATACGAACCCCAATTGCGGGTGCCCCCGCCCGCATTAGGTTTCGGGCTCGTTCGGTCGCGGGCAATGCGTCCCACTCGGCCCGTGCCCGGTTCATCGTCAAGAGCGGCGCAGTCTCGGTCAACCCGTAAATCTGAATGAACTCCCAACCAAGCACGGCCTCAACCCGCTCAATCGTCGTACTTGGTGGCGGCGCGCCAGCCACGACCACTCGCGTCCGGCCATGACCTGGAATCGGCCCGTCCCAGGAGGTCGCCGCATCCAACACCATATTGAGCACCGTGGGAGCGCCGCACAACAACGTGACCCCATGCTCATCAACACGCCGCAGAATCTCGCCACCATCAATCTTGCGAATCACAACCTGTTTCACCCCCATGCCCGTCGTCGCGTACGGCATGCCCCAACCGTTGCAGTGAAACATCGGCAGCGTGTGCAAGTACACGTCACGGTCGTTTACGCCCGCCTGCCAACCGAACGTTGCGGCGTTAATCCAACAGTTGCGATGGGTGAGTTGCACGCCCTTGGGTCGAGCGGTCGTGCCCGACGTGTAGTTGATCGTCGCCGCCTGATCTTCGTCTTGATCGACCCACGGTGCAGGCTCGACCCCAAAGCGAAACAGTTCCTCGTCGCTGTCGGCACCGATCACAAATCGTCGTTGACACGCGACGCCCATGAGTGCGTCGTCGAGTTCTGGGTCAACCAAGAGCATTGTCGCCCCACTATGGGACACGATGTAGCTGACCTCTTCGGCTGACAAGCGAAAGTTGATCGGCACCAGGATTCGCCCCGAGCCCGACACACCAAAAAATGAGGTCAACAGGCGTGAGGCATTGTGCGACACGATCGCAACTCGCTCACCTTGGGCGACCCCGAGTGCGTCAAGACCTGCCGCCTGCGCCCGAGCACGCTCACCAATTTGAGCAAAAGTCAACGCTCCCCAGGACGAGGCCGGCTGATCTGGCTCGTCAACGAAACCGACACGATTCGGATAGACGGTGACAGCACGGTCAAGAAAGTCGTTGACGGTGAGAGCGACCCTCATCTTGCACTCCAAAGATGGTGAATTACATGATGCCGGTCACGTTACCGGACCAACGGAAAGGCGTGTTGGCGTCGTGCTTTTTCTCAGCGGACGAACGGTACGACGCCAAGGATTGCGATCACGATTGCGATGACCGCAAGCTGGGTGCCGATCACCCGCCCACAACGCGGCTACACGAGTGCCAGCGAGCGCAGCGGCGAACGCGTCTGCGTATGCCAAGGGAAACTTGGCCTCGCGGTGCCTCAGCAATCTCTTTCGCGAGACAACCGTGGTCTTGTCAGGGCACGCGAGTGAACGTTTGACTCAACGAGCCAGCGTCGGGGTCATTCAACGTAATCGTCAACACGTTGCCGTTGACGTTGTAGGCCACCGTGCCATTGCCAAAGGCGCTCGCACCACCTACATCGAGTGGCTGACCGTTGAACTCGATGTGGGTATTGTCCGACGAGTTCGTGACGATCAAATTGCCGTCATCAGTTCGATACGTTGCGGTCGTGTTGTACGACTCGGTGCCTTGCATTGAACCCAAATCGCAACTTCCTGACCCGGTCAACGTGAGATGCCCCCGACGAAACGTCAGCGTAACCGTCCCCAAACATGATGGTCCCGAGCTGCCCCCGCCAGAAAGCAAATCTTGAATTTCCGCTTTCCAACTTCCTTCGAGTGCCGATCCCGTTGTTGCAGTCCCGGGAACCGTCACGGTCGGCGAGCTCGGTGAATTGGCACGAGTCGTTGAACTTCCCGGGTGATCCGCTGTTTCAGCGACAGTAGTTGCGCCCTCACCTCCCGCCACAACGGTCGTTGATGTTGACGTTGAAGTTGCGTCACTCAACGAGGATGTTGAGCATCCAACGACTCCCGCCAATGACAGTACGACACTGGCCACAACACATGTGCGCTTCAATCTGATGTCTCTTTCGTGTGGTGAGGTCGGTTGCTGGAATCCTGCGTGGCGTTCACGGTCAGGTAATCGTGAAGTTAATGATCGACGGCTTGTTGAATTGCGCTGCCGTTTCGGGGGCTTTGCCGATCTGCCCGTAGTTATTGCGTCCCCAACAAAACACCTGGCCAGATCCTGTTTGCGCGCAGGTGTGATACTGACCTGCATCAAGACGTGTCACATTTCCCAGGTTGAACACCGTGGTAGGTACGTTCGAGTCGGTAGTCGTGTTGTTGCCAAGCTGGCCATACGCGTTGTAGCCCCAGCATTTCGCAGTCCCATTTCCAAGCCCCGCGCATGTGTGATTCGAGCCAGCCGAAATGGACGTCACGTTGGTCAACGACGAGACACTGACGGCAATATGAGATTCAGTATTGCTGCCGTCTCCGAGTTGCCCAGCGGCATTCCATCCCCAACATTTCACGGTGCCCGCCGCAAGGATCGCGCACGCGTGGCTCGTACCAGCAGTGACCGACGTTGCATCGGAAACACCAACCACCGTAACAGGAACAGGCGAGTCAACGGTGTAGTCGTTGCCGAGTTGCCCGGAACCGTTGGCACCCCAACACTTCGTTTTACCGGTTGCCAAGACAGCACATGAGAACGAGTCGCCAGCGGCAATTGCGATCGCATTTGTTATTCCGGAAACCGTTACCGGGGTGTGGGCATCCATAGTCGAATTGTTCCCAAGCTGGCCGCGAAGGTTCTCGCCCCAACACTTGACCCCACCTGCGTCAACGATTGCGCAAACGTGGCCACCACCAGCCGCAATCGCTGTCGCGTTATTGATCCCCGACACGGTCACGGCCGTGGCACTCGTCGTGGTGGTGTTGTTGCCAAGTTGGCCTTTGCCGTTGTAACCCCAGCAATGAATCGTGCCAGCTATTTTGAGTGCACAAGCAAAGTCGTATCCGGCAGAGATGCTCATGACTGAGCTCACTGACGGATTCACGACAGGGTGAGAAGAAAGGTCGTCGAGGTCGTTGCCAAGTTGGTTCACGCCGTTGTCGCCCCAGCAGTACACGGTCTCGTACCGATCAATTGAACAGTTGTACGCGGCACCAGCTGATACATCGGGTATACCAAATCGGAACCAGGACCGGTTGTAATACTCGTTGCTGGCGGCAAGTTGAGCGGCGAGATACAGATCGCCGCGTGCTTTCACGACGGACGCCCAACTGTCCCAGCCGCCAATGTCTGGAGTACGTCCAAGCAACACGCTATAGAGCTGGGTCACTCGCTTATGGCACGATTCGGATGATTGGTAGAAACTGTATGCGACCCACCAACGGCCCCGAGTGTTGATCTGGCTGACCCAATAGTTCAAACCAGAGTCTGGTGACCGATTCAATAACTTGTGATACAAGTCAGTTACCCAAGCGGTTTTCGAACCGCCTCCGATTCCATTGAAGTATTCGCTTGATGCGTAAAAGTTTGCGGCGACAGATGCCATGGTCTTCCGTCCGGAAGCAAGCTGATCCACCCAATAGGCGACGCCTCCCGAATCGCCTGGTCGGTTCAGCGTGTCTTGGTACATGCGTTGAATCGTCGAAGAAATCCACTCGTCTGATTGTGAAAGCCAAGTCACCATTGACTCGCGAGGGGGCCTCGTACTGAGTGACAGATCTGTTTGGGCGAGCAGCTCGTTCGAAGCTGGCGATCGGTGAAGAAAGTCGCGAAATGCGCTGATAACGAACGCTTGGTCTTTCGTGACACCCGTATTCACCGTGGGGGGCATAACTGCACCGCTTTGTGGTGCCACGACCACAAGCGATGCCGCGATCAAGAACGTTGATATCGTCACCCCGAAAAACCGGTGCTTCCCCATTTTTCCTCCATCGTCCGCGGCGACCATCTCGCCGATTTCATTACGCCATCTTTACTGTCGGGCGTGTAGCTAGCACTTTGTTGAATGAGATGTCGGCAATATCTGAAGCATTCATCGCTCGTTGCCTAGCCTTGGGAAATGCGCGAGCTCACCCCCACTTCATTTCTGATTTTGGGGATGCTCACCAACCGGGACTGGTCTGCGTACGAGATCGTCGAGCAGATCAGCCGTGGTGCCGCAGAGATTTGGCCTCGGGCAAACCGTGGTTTGTATGACGCACCAAAACGCCTCGTTGAACACGGCTACGCCACGTCGTCAACGGCGGAGTCCGGCGGGCGGCGTCGAACGGTGTATTCCATCACCCCCGCAGGCTTGGAAGCGCTCGGTGGTTGGCTAGCACAAGAATCGAACCCGTCCGCACTCGAGTTCGAAGGTCTCCTTCGAGTCATTCTGGCCGATCGTGGCGACCTTGAAGCGCTGCGAAACACCCTGCAAACAATCGCCGATCAATCAGCGAGTTCTCGTGACCAATTCGCCGCGTTGGCCGAACAAATGTTGGATGCGTCGAGTCGAATGCATCCCGAACGACTGCACTTGATGGCGGTTGCGAACCGGTTCATGGTCGGCCACTTCTGTCACATGTACGCGTGGGCGCTTTGGGCACTTGACGAAACGGCAACCTGGGATGACACGGTGAGCCCATCGCACGCACGAGCAACCGAGATCGAGCAGATCTTGAACGACTCGATCCGGCTCGCCAGCAAGTCACGGCTTGCCGACAAACGCAATGGTTGACTCATCCGACTTGGATGAGGTAACCGCCGACAACCTGCCAGTTCGTGCCATCAGAGGTCGAGATCAAGAACGGTTGACCGGTGATCCCACCAGAGGTGATGCCTGTGAACGTGTCATCGATCAGGTATGTGCCGGTCGCGCTGGCGTACGGACCGTCGAAGTTCACGTTCGTGAGCGTCGCCCCGGACAGATTCGAGTAACGAATGTCTGAGCCGTAGAGGTTTGCGCCGGTGAGGTTCGCGCCGCCCAAGTTCACGTACCACAGGGACGAGCCGTTCAGGTCGGCTCCGATCAGACTCGCGTTCGACAGATCGACGTTGTTCAAGTTGAGACGGGAACTGAATGTCGGAATGTCGAGCGTGAGGTTCGCCCCGTCAAGGTTGGCGGCATGCAGGTTCGCTCCGGCCAATGTTGCGCCGGTCAGATCAACGCTGTGTAGATCGAGGCTGGAGAGATTCGCGCCGGTCAGATTCACGCCATTCAAACTGAGTGATGTGACGGTGACGCCGGTGAGGTCTTTGCCCGAAAGGTTTGTACCCGGGCCGATCAGGTAGCCGGTGTTCACGCTGAAGCCCGTGGGCAGGCTTGCGGGCGTACCGACAATCCCGGACGAAATCAGACCGGTCAGCGTTGCGTTCGCCAGTTTCGCACCGCTCAGATTCACGTTGACAAGGTTGGTGCCGGTGAGGTTCACCCCGGTGAAATCAACCCCGGTGAAATCAACTCCGGTGATGGTGAGGCCAGAAAGGTTTGCGCCGGGGCCGATGAGATAGCCGTTGGCTGAGGTCCATCCGGTTGGCAGATTGATCGGTGAACCGCTATTTCCTTGGCTTATCAGGCCGGTGAGCGTTGCCCCAGAGAAGTTCGTATTCGTGATCGTGGAGGTCGCGATGGTTGCCCCGGTGAGGTCGGCATTGGTGAGGTTCGCGCCGGTCAGATTCGATCCGGTGAACGTTGCACCCGAGAGGTTCGAACCAGTGAGGTCCACTCCGGTGAGGTTTGCGCCCGTGAAGGCCGCGCCGTGGAGGTCGAAGTTCGAGCCAACGAGGAAACCGTTCACGAGCACGATGTTGGTGGGCAGGCTCGCGGGGGTGCCGGTGATGCCTCCGGAGGTCACGCCGGCAATGTTGGCGGCACCAAGTTGCGTGGCGTCGAGGATTGTGTTGGTCAGCGTTGCCCCGGAAAGGTTCGCACCGGTGAAGTCAACGCCGGTGAAGTCGAGGCCGGTGAGATCCAGTCCGGCGAAGTCGACGCCGGGGCCTGCGAGGTAGCCGCCGGTGAGATTCCAAAATGATGCAAGTCCAAGGGGTGTGCCGATGATGCCACCAGATTGTGCACCGGTGAGTGTGGTGCCAGAAAGCTGCGTGCCCGTCATCGTTGCACCAGCAAAGTTCGCGCCGGTGAGATCAAGGCCCGACAGATTGACGCTGGTGAGGTTCGCGCCAGCGAAGTTCGCCCCGGTCAGTTGCCCGGTGGAAAGGTCGAGGCCGGTCAGATCCGCGCTCGACAAGTTCGCGGCTGGGCCAATCAGATACCCGGTCGCCGTGAGATACCACGGGGCGGGCAGGTTCAGTGGGGTGCCGACAATGGCACCGGATGCGGCGCCGGTGAGGGTCGTGCCACTCAAGTTGGTGCCGGTGAGGTTCGCGCCGCTGAAGCGGGTGTTGGTGAGATCGAGACCACTCATGTTGGCCCCGGCAAGGTTCACACCGTTGAGGTTGCCACCTGCGAAGTCGAGGCCGCGCAGGTCGATTCCGGATAGGTCAACGCCCGGGCCCACGAGATACCCGCCGGTGACATCCCAGGCCTGGGCGCCCATGTCGATCAGGTGCGGGTGACCGGTGATGCCCCCCGAGGTGATGCCGGTGAGCGTGTTGTAGAGCAGGGTGGTGCCCGCGACGTTCGCGGCCGGACCATCGAAGTTCACGTTGGTCAGGATCGCTCCGGTCAGATCGGTGTAGCGGATGTCGGCGCCATAGAGGTTTGCGCCGGTGAGGTTCGCGCCGGCGAGATTCGCATTCCAGATGGTTGTGCCGATGAGGTTGGCGTTGACGAGGCTGGCGTTCGAGAAGTTCACGTTACTGAGGTTGAGCCGGGTGCTGAACGTCAGGTCGTTCGTGGTGAGTACCGCACCGTCGAGGTTCGCACCCGGGCCGATGAGGTAGCCGTTTGTGATCTGCCATCCGTTTGGAAGGCCAGTCGGGGTTCCGGTGAGACCACCGGAGTGCACGCCGGTGAGGGTGGCGCCGGTCAGTGTTGTGCCGCTCAGGTTGGCACCGTCAAGGTTTGCATTGGTGAGATCAGCGCCGGTGAGGTCAACGCCTGAAAGGTCACACGCGGTCCAGTCAACACCGGGCCCTGCCGGGACCGCGCAACCCGATGGGGTCACGGCGGTTGAAGCGCCCGACGCTGGACCAGTGCCTGCATCGTTGGTTGCGGTGACCGTGAACGTATAGGTGGTTGCGTTCGTGAGTCCGGTGACGGTGCAGGTGAGGGCTCCGGTGGTGACACAGGTCTTGCCGCCAGGTGACGACGTGACGGTGTACGTCGTGATTGGCGATGAACCCGTGTCGGCGGGGGCCGCCCAGGTGACGGATGCTTGACGGTCGCCACTAGACACGTTGGTGATCGTCGGCGCACCGGGTGCACCTGCGGGGTAGCCCAAGTCAATGGTGCCCGCGTCGAGTGCTGCACCTGTAGGCATGAAGGAGGTGCCGGTGGTCGGATCGGTGCTGGTACTGCCAACGACCAGCGGTGAGTAGACACTGGTCAGGTCGATTGCTTCGATTGTGTAGTTCGTGAAAATGCCCAGGCTGTCGATCTGGAAGTGCCCGTTTGCGTCGGTGATCGTTGCGTTGACGCCTTCGCCGGTGCCTTTGTCAAAGGCGATGACCAACACGTCATCCATCGGTGTTGTTCCATGCGCGACGGTTCCGGTGATGACGCTTTGCGCGGCGAGCAACACATTGACGCCGGTGCGAACTGTGCCATTGGAGATGTGAATGGGCTGTGCGACCGATCTGGTCGGCACGCCATTGTTGTAGACGATCGAATATCCCGCGGCCTGAAAGCGCAGCACATAGTCGGCGGGGGGAAGGTCGGCGAACGAGTAGGTGCCATCACTTGCGGTTGTGGCGGTCGCGGTGGTGGTGCCACTTGCGGTGTTGATGGCCCGCACCGATGCGCCACCGATGGGATTGGCGCCGCTCGTGACGCTGCCGCTGATCGAACCAGAAGGGATGGCAAGCGTCGTATTGATCGTGACGGGTGAAGCGGCGCTCACCACAACTGGCGTGGCCGATGACCAATCGGAAGCGCCTTGCCACCAGTCGGCGTCCGAGAAACGCACCCGGTAGGTGCCATCGGGCAGTGCTGCAGTGTCGAAACCGAAATTGCCGGCACCATCGGTGGTTGTTTGTGCCACAACGGTGTTCGTGTCATTTGTGTACACGCCAACGGGAACGTTTGCGGCGCTCCCTGAAGTAGCGGCGATGTGGCCTTTGAGCACCGCATTCGATGGGATGCATCCAGACGTGAAAAGCCCGGCCCCAACAATCGCAGTAATGCACACGGCGGTAGTAAGGACAGAACGTTGCTGGCGCAGCGGACGCACGTGGCTCTTCATTGCGATGGTTCCTCGGCTGTTGGACAGGCTGCCGCCTGGCAGGAGTGGCTCGCCAACAATCTAACAGTGCATAGTGCATAGTGCAGTAAATAGCCGATTGTGCTCGACGACCGAGACTCGAGCCCTGCGTTGAAAGAGCCCTCAACGACCTCTGTTACCGGAACACGAGTGATGCGTAGGCAATTGACGATCGATCTGGCGGGGCAAGCAGCATCTTTTCACCATTTATGCTGCCCGTGCAGTACGCCCAGAGTCGTTGGGTGGGCTCAAGCCAATCGGTCCGTTGGCCCGGTGCGATCAAATAAGGGGCACTCAAATTGCCAGTCTCGGCTTCAACAAACTGCACCATTCGACCCGAAAGGTGGACGCCGTGGGCGGAGCGTTCTTTTGGTGGCGCGTACGTAATGACTTCACAGGGCCACCAATTTTGGTGAGCGAGATTCGCCACAATGCTGCGTCGTGACAACGTCGTGATCAGCGTGTTGAACGTGAAGTGCATGGCTGCGTAGACAATGGCATAGCCAACAACGAAGGTGAGGGAGTGGTTTCGGCGCAAGGAATTGTCAAGCGCAAATGCGAGTACAAAACCACCGAGCAAGAATGGAACGCCAATGAGCGCTTGGGTGTTGATGCGTTTGGCAGCGGCGATGGTGGCCGGGGAGACGCTTGATGCCTGCTGTGGCATCGTTGGCGGCCAGATTGATGGAGGCAAGCCAGCCGGGTCGCTGAGATAGTTCGTGGCGCCTTTCCACGTGATTCCCGCGTCGCAAAGAAGCGCTCCGACTTGTTGCGTGCGCATCCATGAAATTGAACTCCCGAAACACAGGCGACCCGCATCCGTGCCAAACAGAAGTTGTGCATGACCCACCCCAAAGCTGCGTGGAACGACAAAGCCGAGGAAGGTTCTTCCTCGTACGTACGCACTTGCAACGTCACCGCGTTTCACCGAGCGAACAGTGCCATTGGCACAAGTCAGCTCAATGTGCGTTGGTGTCACCCGGATTGTTGTAATCGGAGGTTTGACGAGCGCGAAACGGGCGATGAGTCCTGCAGCGAAGAACACGCTGCTGGCGTATGCGATTTGGGGTGACCCCCAGGCAAACCGCATGGCTGCAATGATCCAGCACATACCGACCAACATCGCGAAAATCGACGTACGGGCCCACCCTAATTGGAGTCGGCTTGCGGCGTGTACTTCGTTGGTTTGTGACGATCCCTCAGCCATCGGCGCTCCTCGTCAACGCGGCACCAAATCGTAACGCGGGTTCCGGACCCACGTGGTGAGATACAGTCAGGTTGAAGCGGTTTTCGTCGTCTTGCCAGTGCACCACGGCGACGTTGTCGCGCCATTTAATGTCGATCACCACGACACAGATTACTGAGCAAGTAAGTCTTCTTCAGCTCGCCAAGTGGGATCAGCGGTTGCCCTTGGTTGATCAGCCCGTGAAGGTAGGTTGCGCCTTGACTGCTAATGCGGCCGGAGCGGTGGTTGATCCCCTGGGTACGGTGGTCGCGACGGCACCTGGAACAGAGGTCGTCGGGTTAGAAGGGACTGTTGTCGAAGGAACGGGAACGACGGATTCGATGTTGAGGCCCCACACTTCGTGCACGTCGGTTACCCCGCCGGTCGAACCTGAGAAGCCAAACTTAAAGGTCGTCGAATCGATGAGTTCCTGGGGTGCGTCGATCTGGAGCGCCTGGTTGCCATCAAGGGACACGGTGACCTTTGGGTCGGCCTGGGTTGACGGGTCAATCACGATGTGAACCTGGACGGTTGCGTCAGCTCTCGTCGAACCAGCGAGCACCGACCCGAGGTTGGCTGATGCCCCAAGCCAGCAGTAGCCGGCTGAGCCATTACCCGGGCCACGCACTGCAACGACGTTCGGGGTTTGCCCAGGCCCCGCAGAGCCTGGCCCGCTACCTGGCAAGCAACCTGACCCGGTTGATCCCTGGGCACTGAAGTTGCCCCACCGGTCAATACCAATACCGATGAGGCCGTTTTTCACTCCGGTGCCGTAGTTGGAACCACCGCCCCAACCGGCGCTGTAGCCGAGCCCACCACCGGAAGCTCCCGGTTGGGTCAGGTTGGTAGAGCCGTCGACTATGAAGAAGGCAATACCGTCGGCCGCACCCCCGTATTGGGCTTGGTTGAAGGTGATGTCCAAACCGCCAGTGGTCGGTAGCTCTTTGTTGAACAACGCGAACCCGGCGTCCGCGAGGCTGTTCGGTGTGAGGCGAAGTGCGCCGCTGCCTGCCGAGTCGGGTGTGCTCAGGTCACATCCAGGAATGGGGGTTTGCGATGTGTTCGTTCCAGCGGTCAAACAAGCTCCACCGGGCCAACCATCTTCGGGTGTTCCCGAGCCTCCAGAAACCCACGCCGTGGCGTCTGCGACGGTGCTGTTCGTAAAACTTTCAACGAGAAGGTTGTCTGCCCCTGCGGTCGAGCTCGTCAATACACCAACGCCAAGCGCGAGCGTGGCGGTTGCGGCGAGGCCAATGCGGCGAGTCGTAGAAAGTTTCACGGTGTGCTCCTTTGAGAAACGAGGTAGAGGAGTTGCTGTTTTTGTGTGGCGCTTCCGCGACAAATGAGCAATGAGTATGACCCACGATGCGTCGCTTGTCAGTGTCACAGTGGTGCCATTTTTCAGTTCACCAAAGCGTCCGCGGAATGAATGTGCAGACGTGGCGGCCCGGTCCTTCCCCCACGGGTGGACGAGTGGGGATCTGACAAAGTCGCGGTTCGGCGCGAATTCCACATTAAATCGTGTATAGTGGGGATATACAAGCGCTGTGCTTGGAGGAGTGCATGGTGAAATCACTGCAGCCAGATGTCACGACGCAAGAGGGGCGTCGAGAGTTGATTCTCAATACGATGGGATCGTTTGCGTTGGAGGGAATGCAACCATCAGCACAAACACTTGGTTTCGCCGCGGATTACATTGCCGGTCGGCTGACCCCTGCCGAAATCATTGTGAAACTCAAAGCACAATACGGCGTTGACTGAACACGACCCATATGTATGGCCCGATTCCGGGGTGTTGGCAAACCGTCTCGGGCTGCGTACGCAGGGAGAACTTGTCGAAGCCGAATATGCCCTCACGTTGCAGCGTCGACTCGAGTTGCAAGATAACCCGGTAATCGGCCAGTTCGACCTTGATCATTTTTGCGCAATTCACCGGCATCTATTTCAAGACCTGTTCGACTGGGCTGGTCACGTGCGTACGGTAGACATCGCGAAAGGCACCTCGACATTCTTACCTGCAAGCAGAATTAAAATCGGAGCGACGTTTGCCTTTGGTGGCATTCATGATGGCCCGCTACTTCGTGGCGATCCCATCTCTCAGGCGACATTCATTGAAGAGATCACCGATGCGCTTGATCGGATCAACTATCTCCATCCGTTTCGTGAAGGAAACGGACGTACGCAACGCACTTTTCTCGATCTGGTCGCAGGGCAGTCAGGTCAAGTGTTGACATGGCGCAATGTCACGGACGCCGAAAACCTTGTGGCGTCTGTCGCTTCGGTGAGCGAAGGTCGAATCGGTCCGTTGCGAGAGATGATTGCGAAAGTTGTGCTTCCTCCGATCCGAGGATCGGCTGGTTTTGATGTCGACGCGTATCAGGTGCTCGCGCCTGAATCCACGGACGTTGCTCCAAGTCGTGTGCAGCAGAAATGTCGACGCTGTGGAGAGCCACTTGACTCGGGCGCATCGGGCATAAGCGGCTTTCATGACACATGTTGGTTACAACGCTATGAGTGACGAGCTACTCGCTGCTACGGCCGAAACGACCGCGCAACTCCATCGCGCACAAGCCGAGGTTCAGCGTCTCGCACAGCTCCGTCAAGACCAGATCTGTAAATTGCGCGCACGCGGTGTCTCCTATCAACAAATCGCTGATCGCTTGGAAGTGACACGATCTGCAGTTCAACAGATCGTGAGACGAGCCACGTAGCCGTGTCTATTGCAAGCCCAATGCGACATGAAGACGCACTTTCTGCAGAACGTACCTGACGAGGATGGGAAATAGCTTGAATCGCATGCCGCTTGGGAAGGCCTATTAGTTTCAGCGTTCGCGACACGCGACGTCACTGTGGTCGGTCGCCGGGCCCGACGAATTGAGAAGCAAGTGAGACGGTGACAATTCACGGCTGAACATCGAAGCTAAACGCCAGGTGCTCGACGAGTCGTAGCAGGCTCCCGCTCGTGCCGGTCATTTGAAGCCCTGGAATACTCTCGCCTCGGTCACGGGCCTTTCCGCCACCGTTGATGTTTGATGCTGCAACTATTTGTCGGGGCGGTGACAGACGACTTCAACGTTGTTACCGTCGGGATCCCGCACGAACACCGCGTAATACCCCGGATGGTAGATGGGCCATTCTTTTGGATCGTGCAGAATTTCAACCCCTGCGGCGACCGCAGCCTCATAACATGCCTGTACCGCGGCCCGGTCTGGTGCCGCGAACGCAATGTGGTCCTCACGCCATCCAGTGTGGTTCTCAGACAGTGGACTGAGCCAGAAGTTTGGTGCGGGTGGAATCCCGTAGCCAATCACCCCTTCATGGGGTTCCATTAAACGCGAAGCACCGAGCGGAGCAAGAAACGCGTCATAGAATGCAGCGCTTATTTCGACGTTGTTGCATTGGATTCCCAGGTGATCGAGCATGGTACGACCCTATCTTGTTGATGCTCGCAGTCGCCTTCGCTGAATCGCCCCCGAGTTGGCGTGAAGCTTTGCAACCTGGCTCGCAGATTGCATGGGAGCCCGCAGGCTGCCGGCGCGCAATTGCCTCGGATCACCAACTTTCGTCACGATGTCGCCATGACGCTTGTTGACTTCGCTGTGATCGCAGTCGTCGGTTACCTCTCGGTGACCGGCTTGAACTTTCTTATCCGTCCCACCTCGGTGTCGCTGTATTCGATTGCCCCGGTAGACCCGACCGGGCGCACCGAAGTCCGGTGTTACTACGGTGCGCTCGCGCTCGGCCTCGCCGGTTTCATTGCCTATCTCGGAATCACCGGACTAGGGCGTCAAGCCATCACCGGCATGCTGTTTATCGCCGGCGCAATTCTGGCAACAAGGGTGGTCGGCACAGCGGTCGACGGTGGATGGCGTTCGTCCTATACCCGACTGGCGATACCGGTCGAGACCGGCTTTGTCGTTGCCCTGACGATCGTGCTGCTCGTGGGATGAACTGTGTGAACAACACGCAGCCGACTTTCAAATGTTCAGCGAGGCGGGCAGTGCACCCCGGCAAGTGCAAGATCGGCACACACCGTGCCACGGGTGATCTTCCACCGACCATCGACAAGGCGGACATGCCCAATCCGTCCCGCACCCATGGAGACTGGTACGCCGCTCAAGTCATAGAGCACCGCAGCCCGGGTAGGTGCGGTGAAAACGATCTTGATGATACGGGGTTCGGTCGAAAGCGCAAGGTCTCGATAGAGGCCAGATGCGACTTGGGTAACGGCCGCGTCGAGCCCGGTGGGGTCATCGACGCTTATCCGCCTCGCTGATGACGACGCCGTGAAGTCATACGCGGTTGCAAACGCTCGGCCGATCTCGGTGCGAGCGGCCGCCGCATTGCGAGGCCCCGGGCCTGCAGCCGGCAAAGCATCTGGCGTACAAGTCACCGACTGGGACCCGTCACTCCCAATTGAGCGATGCACACCCGATGCGGTTCGGGCCTCGATGAGTAATTGGTAGCGGACAGTGCCGCCATGGTGCGCGAAACATGCATTGCGAGCGTCCACGGTCACCGAAACGCGATGGGGGGTGCTATGACGAAGCGTTGCCGGCACGCCAGATGTCGCAACAATAGTTGGGACGACGCTCTGAGAAGTCCGGTTACCGAGACTCGTTGCTCGCACCGAGAGTAACTCAACTGAAGCAAAGCTTTGGTTGGTGAGCACCAGGTCGCTTTGCGCGCGACCATCTGGGCCGACGCTCTGACCTGTGCCGAACGATCCGCCAACGCCAAACATGGCGCTCATCCAGTCGCCGGCACTGGCATGATGTTCCGACGTGTTGACCGATACGTTCGGGTTGATCGGGCCCCACACAAACAAGCCGATTCCAACAGCGGTGAGGGCGATCACCCCAATGAGGGCGTACAGGCTCGGCGCTCGGCGACGTTTTTGCTTACTGGTCACGATCCCACCACCTCAAGGGTTGTAGTCGATTGGCCTGGTTTTCGCCCACGTGGCACCACCCACGCACGCTGCCCGTAATACCGCCAGGCAACGAGACCAGCGACCCAACAAACAAGACTGCCGCCTTGTGCAATGCCGAGGCTGATCACTCCGAGTTCGGCCAGCACCGCCATTTGTGTGCCGATACTTACGAGTACGATGCCGATGGTCGTCCCACTTAAAAGATGGACGGCCGCCGCCCGGACAGCGTCATCAGCGAGCGTTAAGTCCAGGTTGCTTTCCGGTTGCGGCTTGGTCACGATGCGGCGTTGCAACCAAGCCACACCTCCGGCTAGCAATACCGCGCCGATCCCGATCCCGGTCGCGAGCCAGCGCAATGTTTCTATCGGTGTTCCCGGAAACAAGCTCTCGACCGGACCTGCCCCCGCGCGGTCGTGCACCAAAAGTGCGACGATGCCAAGAACAAACGCCGTCGCAGGCACCACGACCTGGGCGATGCGTAGTCGCCGCACGAGATAGACCGCGACTCGGCGAGGGGTGAGCGAGGCGGTACGATGCGTGCCGTGGGGGAGTCGGGTCAACCACGCTTCCGACCAAATCACCCCGACGAGGTAGCCCAACATCAGCCACACCCATCCCGACACGGGCACGCTGACTCCCAGGCCACGGCTGAGTGCAACCAGTGCAATCGCCCCACCGAACCCACAGATCAGATGGAGTCGATGTCCTTCGGTGACGTACCGGGTGATGAACTCGCCGTTGGTTTCGGTGATCGCGATACCGTGCGCCGCGGCTCAGCGTTGTGCGGGCGATGCGGACAAGTCAGAAATCGTCCACGCGAACAAGAAGACGACCGCAAGGACAATTAGCGTCACCAAAATGGCGAATGGGATGGCCTGTTTCGCCGGTACTACAGCTAGCACTATGAGAGCGGGCACCATGACACCGAGCGTGAAGATCGCGAGTCGGGCAAGTCGGTGATTCCGAGACGTCATGATTTTTGACAAGCACAATCCGACAAAGACAACAACGGCGACAAGGGCGATGATCATTGGTTGCCTCCAATGGATTTGGAATCGCGCAGGTTGAGGAACGCGGAGCGGGCAAGGCGGATGACGTCGTCGATCCCTCCACCAGATGTAAATACTTCATGTGCGAGACGTTCGGCGGCACGTTGCATCGCCGGGGTTGGCACGTCTTGCGTGTCGCTGGCGGGTTTTGCCATCACGGTCGTGCCGTGACGGCCGCGTGTGTGGATGACCCCTTGGATTTCGAGTTCTCGGTAGGTCCGTTGCACCGTGTTGGTCGCAACGCCGAGGTCGTTCGCGAGCTGACGGATCGAGGGGAGACGATCGCCCGGGCTGAGTATCTCGGCGTCGATGTACGCGGTCAATTGCACCCGCACCTGTTCGTACACAGGCACGGCCGAGTCAAGATCAACCAGGATCTTCACGCTCTCGAACCAATCATCATTGTCTCAATGATGTCATACAATGAGACAATGTCAAGTCGAAATTAGACGAAGTCGCCCCGATCCGGCTCGCACTCTTGGATCTGTCCGCACCTCGCAGGGGAGCGACGCTGGGAACAGTCGTCGCAACCGGCGGCGTTCGGGTTTTACGCTCTGACAGCTGGAGGAGGCACGGCAAACGGGTCCCACCTGATTTCTGAATCGGTCCGATGAGCCAGCCGCTCGATCATGTCGAGGAATCGGTCGTCCATCGGGTCGAGAAGCCGCTCGCTCCAGATCCAGTCGCGAACTCGCAAGGTCCGTTGTCCCCGCGCGCGCAATGTCAGCACGACGACAGGACCGATCACCCGTTGCCGAGTCGTCACGTCTGGACCGCTCAAGTCGAAGCGCACTCGACGCCGTTGCACAACTAGGCGCTTGCGGTCTGGCGTGAACACCGCCACCGGAACCGTGGCGCACCGCTTTGTATGTCCGGCCATCGTGACACGAAAATGTGGATCTGCGGGCACTGTTCGTCTTTCGACGATCCGACCTGTTGCCAAGTCCATGCGCCAACGTGACACGTGGACTCCTTTGTGCCAGAGCCAAACCGCATCGGGCCAGCTGCGAACACCATCACACATTTTCATCTCCCATTGTCCGGTCGGCGGCGCGACCTGACACATGTCCACGGCCGCTGCGAAACGCGTCGCCCGCGCCATGAAAGCTCGAACTGGCAAGGACTCGGCCGAGCAGACCGTACGTGGCGATGCTCACAGGTCGTGTGGCGGGATGACCAGCAGGCCGTGGTTGCGGCAAGCGTCGGCAATCAGGTCGTCGAATGTGACGACCGCATCGACGTCGAGAACGATCGCCGTGGCGAGATGCACGGCATCCAGCGTGCGCAGGCGCTGTGGGCTAACTCGCCGAGCAAGGCCGATGACGTCCTCGGTGATCAGGCGTTCCGCGACACCGCTGAGTGCGCCGTCGATCGCCTCATTCACCGCATTCTCGTCAAAGCCATGAACGTCAGTCAGGCTGCGAATAGCGCGGCTCACCTCGACCCAGGCGAGCGTCGACGCGACAACCACTGCTCCTTGGTTGACGTAGCGTTCGAGAAGTGCGTCCACCGCGTCAGATTCGGGTTCTTGAATTGACCGTTTGATCAGCGCACTGCTGTCGAAATAGACGCGCACCTCAAATCCGATCGTGTCGGTCGAGTAGCTCAGCCGTAGTCAACTCATCTGGCAAGACGAGTCGTTGAACAACTCTGCGATTCGGGGTTCTGGGCGGACGAACCGCTCCGGTCGCGACGAGCTGGCCGAGTGCGCTTCTTGGACGTTCACCCGCGTCGAGGCCGAGATGCCGTCCGACCGCTTCACGAACAACTTCTTGTTGAGACCTTCCGGTCCGTCGGGCCTCATCTCTAATGGCGTCTTGGGTTTCAGAATCAAGTCGAAGGTTCATTGCCATACACGCATGATACCAAATTGGTACAGATTCGGTATCATGTTGATTTGGCGACGGCATTGCCCCGGATACTGACATAGGCCAAGGCGTTGGAAACTGGGCACTCCGATTTGAGCGGCATGTCCAGCAGGCATGAGCCCAGAAGCTTCTAACGAACGAGCGATCCTCTTGGTCGAATCATGCCACGAGAGTCGCATAATCATGCGACGTTTGTGGCATGGCACGGGTACGTGTGAGCACCACCGTTGATGGCGCGATGTTGGAAGAGGCCAGGAACGCAATAGGCGCACCGACTGACGCTGTCCTCTTTGACCGAGCGCTTGCATCCCTCCTGCAGGTATATCGATCCTCAGAAATCGATGCCGCCTACAACGCATATGAAACGACGCCACTCGACGAACCCGACGAATGGGGAGACCTTGCAACATTCCGTGCCACTGCTGGTCAGTTGTGACCTCATTGCCCCGTCACGGTGAAGTCTGGTGGTGTGAACTCCCCGACATTGCCCGCCGGCCAGTGGTTGTGTTGTCGCGCACCGCTGCCATCGCACGCCTCCGACGAGTGATCATTGCCCCGTGCACCACCACGACACGAGGCCTGCCGAGCGAAGTTCTTCTCGAACCAGGCGCCGACCCCATTCCCAAGTTGTGTGTGGTGAACCTCGATTCAATCGAAAGCGTGCCAGTCGCAATGTTGGTTGATCGTATTGGGGCGCTTTCGGGCGAACGTCTGGGCCAGGTGTGCATAGCTCTCGGTGTGGCCGTCGACTGTCTGGCATAGTTATTGGGCTCAAACGCTTCCCCAGTGCCAAAGTCATCAATCGAGATCGAGATCGAGAAATTATGGACTCGAACTTTCGCACTTGCGTTTCAGCGCTAGCAATCTCGCTCAAGGCTGACCCGCTATGTGGCCCAGGTTTGCAAGTGCGAGTGGAAGGGATACCCCGCCGAGTTGGATGATGCCATCATGTGCGTTCTTGCACGCCCTCACTGACGCTTCCAGATCACCGTTGAGCAATTCGGCGTTCCAGTCGACGCGCTCCAAAGTGGCAGACACGACGTACTTGTGGGTGGCGTCGATTGAACGAGCGAAAGGGATCATCCAGTCGTCCATCCACTCGGGCCAGGTGCCGTCGAGTGATTGTCGCCGAGCTTGCTCCATCATCTGGTACGTCACCCGACCCAACAACAATGCGTCGGCCTCGTCTAAGCGGGTGGCGTGATAGCGGTGGAGTTCTTCATCGGCGATGCCGACGCGATGGTCAATGCAACCATCCAAGGTGACATTGATCGTGTAACGCAGCGTGCCCATGGCGAAAAGTCTTGCCGATCCCATGCCGTGAAAGGCGGGCGAATCAGCGTGCATCTCACTCAGGGTTCTCGGTGAAAGAACATCTCCACGTTTGTGGAGCAATCGACTTCGCTGACCGACGAGAACGGCCAAAACTTGAGCGACGCGCTAGTCGTTTCAATGAAGTCGAGCGGCAAGCCCCGATGCGCGACTCGTAGGCGTAGCGATGGCATGAACCAATACGTCCGGTGTCCCAATAATCGTGAGGCGCGCCTTGGCCCGCGTCACCGCGGTGTAGATGAGTTCTCTGGTGAGTAGCGGTGAGCGTTCGCTGGGGAGCGAAACGATGACATGATCGTACTCAGAGCCTTGAGACTTGTGAATAGTCATCGCCCACCAATCATCAAGTTCACCGAGCGCACTTGGCGGCAGCGTACGAAAACCCCCATCGCTTGTTGCGAACGCAACCCGCATCGACGTTCCGGAACCGTCTTGGTTGACGGTGATTCCGGTGTCACCATTGGAAAGACCATTGACCGGATCATTGCGGGTAATCATGATTGGGCGGCCAACTTGCCATTCTCCGTCACGAAACCCGAGTGTTTTCCGTAGGCGCTTTGACCAATCCTCCACGCTTCCTTTCCCCCGATGGTTTGCGGAAAGCACCTTGAGTTGGTTCATCGCGTGGAGCGCGTCTGCACCACGTTTCGGGTCGCGTGCGGCCTCGATCATGATTCGAGCCGTCTCGGCGACTTCGTTGAACAAAGCGGCCTCTTCTGCGCTATCGCCTTTGGCGGTCCGGTGCACAAACCGCAATGCCGCATCGCTCGAAGGTTTTGGCGGTGCCGGCTCGGTCTTGGTGTCGTTACCGTGATCATGGATGCCAAGAAGCGTACGAATCGCCTCGAAAGAATCGGTTTCGGTTGTGTCGACGTGCTGTTGAATCGCGGCTGCGAGGGCGATGATCGGGCTCTGCGCGCTTTGACGTTGCATCGTGGTGAGCCGGGCAAGCGTTGCGTGAAGTGGTGCATCGGATGATGACGCGGCGTCGACCACATCGGACAACACCGATCCCACATCCACACTTGCGAGTTGGTCAGGATCGCCAACAAACACCAGGTGCGCATCGGCGCGCACTGCAGCCGTAAGACGGGCCATCATCGGCAGGTCGATCATCGAGGCTTCATCGATGATCACCAAGCGTTGCGCAATCGTGCGTTCGCCAGGTCGAGGAGTGGCCCCGGGGTACATGCCACCGAGGAGTTTGTGGTTCGTTGTGGCACGAAGATTGACGCCGTTGCTCGTTGCACTAGTGATCGACCGGGTCATGCGCTCCGCGGCTTTTCCCGTTGGCGCACTCAGCGCGATGTCGCTGTCTGCAAAACCAACTGAATGTGCGGCGTCGACGAGCCGTCCTACGGTCCAGGTTTTGCCGGTTCCTGGCCCACCAATGAGAAATGTGAGTGGCCGGGTGAGGGCTCCGATGATTGCGTCGCGTTGCTCATCGGTCAACAGGTCGCGGTCGTGTTGTGTGTCTGCCGATGCGAGCGCGGCTTCAATATCGCCTTGATCAACAGCACTCACTGACGATTTTGCTCGGATCAAGAGACGTGTGGCGAGTTCATGTTCGTAGTAGGCATACCGCGAGAGCCACAACGTGCCAGTACTCGCGTCGAACATGAGTGGGCGGGTGAAGGTGGGCGGGCTATCTCCCGTCACTTCGACCAGTTCACTCGCGCCAAGTGATGCGCCCCACTGTGCGTTGTCGAAAAACTCGAATTGTGCCACGTCGGCTTCGAACCCAGCCGTGCTCGGCTGTTTTGCGGCAACCGCAGCCAACAAGCGACTCTTTGCATCGGCCAGATGCAGGCAACTGTGCCCCATGCGGCGTGCGATGCACACCATGGCAATGGCATGGATAACGTCGTCGACGACATGCTCGGCGGTGGTTCTGGTCAGCACATCACAGACGGCGACGTCCGATGCGTCCAGCACACCAAGTGCCGTATAAGGGACGAGTACGCCAGCAAGGCGTTTGGGAATGCGTGGCGCTGGGGGCTTCACGGCAACCCTCCTTGTGACCCCGCGAACAGTGCGTCAAGTTCGACAATGAGATCCACCGGAATGTCCCATCGGGCAACGCCCGCGGTTCCGTTGGCATTTGCCGACATACCTCGAAGGAAAAGGTAGGTGACCGTACCCAGTTGGGCGCGCGGGTCATAGCGGCGACCGAGGCGCAATCGGAGGTAACGGTGCAATGCCACTTGGTACAACAACGCCTGAAGTGGATAGTCGTTCTTGGCCATCACCTTTGCGAGCGATTCAGGCGAGTAGTTGGCCGCAGGACTTTTATTGGTTTTGTAGTCGGCAAGGTGGAATCGAGTGCTGCCATCGGGGTGGGCGACCCGATAGACAAGGTCGATCGAGCCGGTGAGATAGCCCATCAAATCAAGATCGAATCGTCCTTGTGTCAGCCGTTGCGCCCACGGATAATAAGGATCGTCGTTGTCGAGATGTGCGCAGATGAGCATCCCGACCCGATGGACGGTTGTGTCCTGGTCGGTGCCGGGTTTGAGACGCAGCGTAAAGTCGCATTCGCTGAGTCGGTCTCGTGCTGTGATGTCTCGAAGACAAAGGGTGACGCCGCCTGGGCCATACGGTCCGATCGGTGCATGCAACGCATTAAGCAGGCCGGTGGCAAACACAGCCACACCCTCGCTCGTCGTCTTGGCACCGCCAGACGGCCGGGGGAGAAACTCGTTCTTTGGAAGGTTCGGTTGTGCCCGAGCAAGGCGTGCAATCGTGTCTGAAGATGCGGAAGGGAAGTCAAGGCACTCAAGGATCTTGTGGGTGAACGTGCCGAATGCTGTGCCAGCTGCCAGCCTTTGTAGCGCGGTGTTATGTGGCCCTTTGTCGCTTGATTCGCCGTCGTTGGCACCGTCGCCTTCTGTTTCGTTGTCGCCTTCGTCGGTGCCGCCAGCCGTTGGCGCATCGCCAATGACCGAACGGTTCTTCATCGTCCGATGCATCAAAGTGAACGACCACTGCGTGGTCCGCCAGTCAAAACGTCGTTCTCCGACATCGGCCGCGGCCAGTGTCGTTGTGTTGAGCTTCTCATTGGCAGATGTGTTCGATTCACCAGCGTGATCATCATCAAGGTCAATGGCGAACTCGGCAATGTCCTCGCAGCTGATGGTTGGCCCCGATTCGTTAGGTTTGCGACTCGTGGCGCAAGAGCGATCCACAAGGCGGGCGAGAATTTCAGCCGGTTGAGGGGAAGGGTCCGTCGATCCGCTGTCGTTGGTTACGGGGGGCTGGGGCCTCCGTTCTCCCGACTCGACGAAAGCCGCGACATCAAGTTCGCCGTCGGCGTCGCGATTGAACAACACACGAGGCAACGGACCCACAATGTTGGACTTCGGGTCGAGTTTGGCGGGGTCTGAACAGTAGGTGAACACGTGATGCTTCCCGCGGGTGAGCGCCACGTACAACTTGCGGAGGTCATCCGCGGTGCTTTCCTTCCACTCCGCGTCAAGTGAGGCTTCTTGACGGGCGGCGTCCAGCGTCTCTACGTTCGAACCAGTCGCATCGGCATGGAATCGTGCTGCTTGGCGAGCACCCTTATTTTCTTTTTGGGGCCTGCGTGACTTGTCCAGGCCGAGGCAACCAACGATGGGAAACTCGAGTCCTTTTGCTTTGTGCAGGGTCATGATGGTCACCGACGGGTCGGTTGACGCCGTCCGACGCGCGACCGTGGCCGTCTGGCCGCTGAATGAGTCATCTGATTCGAGCAAGTGAAGCAGATCATCCACAGAAGGAAGCCCATGGCTGTCCAACTCCGAGAAGAGTTCACCAATGTGGGCGAGATCGGTCATGAATTGGTTTGCGTCACCGCGTTGGACCGCCCGTCGCAACCACGGGGTGTCGGATCGCAGACGAGCGTTGAAAGCGCCAGGACCAGACTCGGTGAGCGTTTTCGTCCACGACGCAATCTGGGCTTGGAAGCCTTCGAATGCTTTGTTGGCGTGGTCGTCGAAATCGTTCGCGAGTAAATGAGGCCAATCGAAACCGTCAGGGGCGAACACGGTGGTCAGTGCGGCGCGGCAACAGCGGCGGTCGGATGGGTTCGCCATCGCCTCAAGAAGAAGCTGCCAATTCCACGCCGCTTCACTCGGTGCATGGGAGTACCCATCGGTTACGAAATCGAAGCGGCTGCGGATGGGGTCGTGGCGCACATCAATGTCGGTATGCACAACCGCAGGAACCCCGTATCGGCCCAGGAGGTGTTGCAGCCGAGCGGCCTCGGAATTGCGTGTGACAAGCAATGCGATGTCGTCATAGCCAACGTTGCGCCAGAACACGTCGTCACCATTGGCATGACCTTGAGGGTCACATGAGGTTGTTCTGAGTTCGGCGCCGTGTCGAAGCCGTCGGATCCAGTCGACCAGGTCGGCGTCGACAAGGTCCAGGTCGTGGATATTCAATTCGTCATTGTCGCCCTGCCCGTTCAGTGTCGCGATTCGCAAAGCGGTGAGCGGTCGAGTGTTCTCGGACAGATCACTTCGCCATCGAATTCCGCACCACGGGTTCACGGTTGACATTGCAACGGGTCGAAATGGCGCCGCGTCGCCAAAGCTGACGCCGCTCAACAGTGTTGCAATGGCGCAAAGCACGGCCCCATCAGATCGGTGATTCGTGTCGAGCGTTTGTTTGGCTACGTCGTCGCGTGATGCAACGTGCGCGTACGTGTAGATGTCCGCGCCACGGAATCGGTAGATCGCCTGCTTCGGGTCGCCAACAACAACCAGTCGAGACGTTTCGCCGTGACCAAAACAGGCATCGAAAATCTCCCACTGCACCCGGTCGGTGTCTTGGAACTCATCGATCAACGCGACCGAAAACTGGCCACGAATCCGTTCGGCGAGGCCCGCGCCCGATGTCGGGTCGGCGAGTGCATCGCGAAGATGGATGAGCAGGTCCCCGTAGCTACGCACGCCTTGGCGTGAACGATGAACTTGGGCATGGTCGATGGCGCGTTGTGCGATCCACGTGCTGCGCACGATCTCGGACTCGTCGAGCCATGGTTCGATGCCGTTGACGAGCTCCTTATTTGCAGCTTTACGTTCGGCCTTTTCGGCGTCCAGCACGCCGGTGTAGTCCTTCAGCCCTTTGATTGTTTCCTCAACGGCTACCAATTCAGCTTCGAAGTCATCGATCTCACGCTGCAACTTCTGACGCTTTTCGTCTTGCGTTTCGCGTTCCAAGTTGGAGATCCGAGTGTCCAACTTCCCCTTGATGCTTCGTTTCTTCTTCGTTGGCTCAGATTTCTTGGCCTTGACCTCCTCCAATGCGCGATCAATGGATTCGATCTGTTCCTCGAATTCGACGGATTGGTCGAGTGCACTTTGGACAAGCTCGTCATAGCTCGACTGGTGGCGCGCGACGAGTTCCGCAAAAGTCGCGAACCCCAGTTCGTCCTTAGGGAGCAGGGCGATGCCTGGCACGCTACTGACAACCCGGGCGACGTTGAGCACCCGTTTGACGGGGGGCACCCAAGAAAGTTCATCTACCGCAGATACCCCGAGTGCTTTGGCGGTGTCACGTGCCGTGACACCGCAGGTGACTGGTGCAAGTGTTGCGGCCTGTTTCGCAAGTTCGTCCGTTACAGCGGCCATGAGCTGTGGTTGATCATCGGTAATGACGGGCAGGTCGGGCTCTAAACCAACGGTGGCCCCATGCAACGCGATCGACCGCTGCGCAAAACCGTGAATGGTTGACACCGCCAAGTCGCCAAAATCCGACAGTGCCACATCCAGTCGACGAATCGCTTCTTCTTGTACTTGTTCGTTGCGCAACGCGACCACGACTTCGTCTTGACTGGTCTCGTCGTTCGATCTGAGCGCGTCACGAACCGAGCGGATGCGTTCTCGGATGCGGTTCTTCAGATCGTCGGTCGCCACCGTCGTGAACGTAACGACCAGCAGATTATTGATGGTCAGTTCTTTGCCGGCGACGGTCGTTCCAGAACCAAGAAGGTAGGTCGCGAGGCCACACAACGCGTAGGTCTTACCGGTTCCCGCACTCGCTTCGATCAGGGTGCGCGCGGCAAGCGGTGCGGTCGGCGAGAACGGATTGGTGTCGGTCATTTTGGCACCAACCGTTTCCCAGACGAGCTCGATTGAAGCCGACCGCCCAGGTGCCACTCGAGCACGGCGACACGAAGGTGTTCGGCCCGGTCGTCTGAAGTGTCGGCCACTTTCTCGTCGGCGTGCAGGTCGTCGAATCGCGGGTCATCGTCGTGAACGGGCAGCGAGCGAAACCTTTTCTCATCGATGTAGCCGTACAGGAATCTGAGCGACGACGATTTGATGAATTCGTCGACGAAACCGTTGTTCCACCAGCTTGACTTCCAGGCGGATTTCGTGCTGGTTATCAGCGAGGTGGGGAGTGGAACGGCGCCAAGCTGGGCGAGATCGTAGAGACGAACAAGATCGGCGAGGATGGTGACGTCGTGTGCTTGGCTTTCCGGATCGGTTTCGCAGCGTTGTTGGAATGCGGTCGCAGACGAGCCGTCGCGCCGGACAACGACTGTCCACAACGCCGAAACGTCGTCATTCAAGCACGTGGCCGCTGCTAGTAGTCGCGTGACCGCGACAAGCCGTTCGCCCGGTTTGACCTCTGTTGTCACGTCATAGTCGAGCAGGATGTGATCGAAGTCACCGGGGTCGTTTGCACGGTACAACTCGACGTCCCCGACCAAACGCCGGCCATCAGGCAGTGCAATATCAATGTGTAACGGCGTGTGCTCAGTACGCAACTTGCGGTACGCCCAAACCTTCTCACGAATACGCTCTAGCGTCTGCCATTCTCGGTCAAACGCGAAATCACCCGTGATACCAACGGGCAGAAGGTCGTGGGCCCTTGCGTGTCGTTCACGGGCGTGGGCAACACGTGCATCGACCGGCGGCAGCTCATCTGTTGTTGCCGGGGGAGCATCGTCGATTCGTGCCCGCAGTTCATCAAGGAGATGTCCGCGCATCTGGTGACGTTCCAACGGATCAAGCTCTGTAGGAAGAAACTCGCTTGGCTCACCATCGTCGTAGGGCAATCGAACGTCCATGGTCCGCGTCGTCACGAACTTCGATGGATCCCGCAAAAATCGGCAGAGATCGGCGAGATAGACCACAGCCTCATCTTCGGGATCGGGAAGACTTTGCCCGATCGGCGTGTCGCCTGGAATCAACAAGCTCGGCTCATCCGCTGAAATCGAATGTTGCGCGGCAATGAGCGCGTCGACATCGAAGCTGGCCATTTTGGTGCCGTCAAAGTTTCCGACATCGGTCGCCTGGCGTGTGTTCAGCACCGTCACCGCGTCAACCAACGAGTCGCGGGGAGTGTCAGGTGCAACAACTTCACCCAATGCGTCAAGAAGTTCCCCCAACAACGTTCCTTCTGGCACGCCGCTATTGGTGGAAAGCGTCTGCGCAGTTCGGGTAATGACCAACCCGTTCTTCGCTGCGAGAACGGCGCTGAGAAGCGACGCACGAACATCCCGGCGCGGCTCAGGGTCGCCCGGTCGAAAATCAATGGTCATCAAGTCGCCCCCGTCACCTGACCCAGAGGGAATCCAGTGGTCACCAAAGTCAAGCAGCGCCACCACCTTGTAGGGAACGCCACGGACGGCATCGGGCGAAGTAAAGGTGATGCAACCACGATACGTCGCTGGCGCACCCCCGTGACCTTCGAGCTGCGCAAGCAGATGGGGTCGCAGATCGATGAGTGAAATGGGAAAATCAGCGTCTGCATCGTCACCCTGGGGTGGCCGACAGATTTCAAGCACGCTGTCCAATTGCTCAGGTCGCTTTGCTGACGGTGCAAACAATGAAATGGCGGCGTCACGAAGTCGTTCGAGTCGTCCGGCAACACCAATGGGTTCATTGGCGTCAGCAGCGAGTTCCGCGATGCGAGTAACGATGTCGCGAAGCTGCCCGAAACGGTCAATGTTGTTGCCTTCCACAGCTTGTGGCGCAATCGGCCCATCGGCAAGGTCGAGGACGAGTTCGTCGGTCGCGTGGGTGACGTCTGGGGCGTAGGCGACACCGAGCGCAAGCCGGTCGAGCGCCCGTGCCCAGGTGCCCAGTGTGAGATCTTGGGGCATACCGAACTGTGTGCGATGGTGAGCGTCGATTCCCCAGCGAACATGCAGATTTTGGGCCCATCCACGAAATAGTTCGATGGTGGAATCGTCGAACGCCCAGCGGTCCCGGACGGCTTTGAGCTGGCAAAAGGTGAGCAGATCTTGCGACGTGACCCGTCCGGTCACAAGGGCAAGAAGGTGTCCGAACGCGTCCGCCACCGGATTGACGAACCGCGATGATTGCCCTTCGACGTGGTAGCGCACCCAAGGTGTTTGAGGCGACGTCACGTTTGTTGACTCGATATCCTTGGATCGTTCAAACACCTCGGTGACCAGTGGAGCAATCGCTTGAGGATCGGGGCACAACACCACGATCTCATCTTCCGCCAAGGTTGGATCATCGACGAGACGGCGCACGAGTTCGTCGTGGAGCACTTCGATCTGTCGAGTAAGGCCATGGCAATTGTGGATGATCACGGAACGGTCGTTTGTGTCGAGCGCTCGCCGTTGCGGTGCGCCGCCAACGATGTGACGCTGGAAATCCGTCAAGAGGTTCGGTTTGTCGGTGGTGGTGTCGACAAGGTCGAGCCATGTTGTGGAATCGTTCGTTTCGGATCGGAGTTTTCGTGACGCGATGTCACTGCGGCCCCACGTCTGGGTGATGGTGGGGTGCCCGTCGACAGCGACGCCTGGAGCCGGGTCGAGGAAGTAGCAGTACACATCTCGTGTTTGTGCAACAAGGTTGATGAGGCCAAGAAATTCGGCTCCGGCAGGGGCGAGCATGAAACCGAAAAACACGAGACGTTCGGGCAGAGACTCGAAGCGAGTGACATCATCGGTGGCAAACACGTTCGTTGCAGTCGCCGGGTTGTCGACCGCGATGGCGCTCGCGAGAGCCTGATAGAGCACGACTTGTTCACGTTCGTTCGGGTCGGTGATCGCACCCGTCTTCCCCGTGCTCATCGCGAGCCACCTGCGAATCATCTCAGGGCGATAGAGGTGATAGCGGTCGTAACGCTTGGCTTGCCGTCGCGCCCAATTCGCAAGCGGTTCTTCCCGGATGCGATGTGTCGAGTCGGCGTCACCCGAGCTCGTGCCATGTCGGCTGACGGTTCCGTTTGCCACGAGGCGCATCAGCTCCCACGTCATCGCATCGGTTGACCACGGGTCGCCGCGACGGACCGCGCTCATTGCATCGTCGCCTCGAAACGCCTTGTTGAGGTCGTCGGCTCGAGCAAACACAATGTTCGCGGCGATCCCCTCAGCGTGATTGCCGTGTTCATCTGTTGTGAAGAGCGAGTCGGCAAGCTGTCGATTCAGCCAGCCTCGTATCGCGCCGGTAGGGGTCGCAATCCATTCGGCCGTGAAGGGATCTTCAGGTACGTGCCGCAACACATCGGCACAGGCGTGCGCCAACGGTCCGAGCGTTGTTGCGGTCGTGATTTTCAACATTGGCGTCCTCCCATTCCGGTGCGGTCAACATCGAAGATTGCCGATTGGCCCGTTGCGTTTCGGGTGCCACCGAGAGAATTCTACCGCACCACTCGATACTCAAGGTACGGCTTTGGTGCAGCGATTGTTGATCACTTCGTGCTGCTTCGGGTGGCTTCCTTCGATTCGATTGTCAAGGGCGTGAGTAGCGTTCTCGGCGGACGCTGGTGCGTTTGCCTTTGATGGTGGTGCGCTTCATCGCCGAGATCACTTCGTCGACCGAG
>CAZJAZ010000023.1:37363-41439 GCA_964544305.1 uncultured Iamiaceae bacterium
CAGGTGGGCGGTGGGAATGTCCGGTTCGTCATCCAAGGCCGATCCGCTTGCCTCGTGGGCCAGCTTGATTGCGGCGAGCGCGATCTCGACCGCGTCATAGTCGTCTGCCAGGGCATCGACGATCGCCCGGTATCGGTCGAGATCCTCCGCGCCGAGCGCCTCACGCAGCGCGGCGTGGGTGAGCTCCATTCGACGAGACCGCAAATCGGCCACCGAGGGGACCTGGGCGATGTCCATGCGGCGACGGGTGACGCGTTCGATGCTCTTGAGCATGCGGTGTTCACGCGGGTCGACCAGGGTGATGGCGACGCCTTCACGCCCCGCTCGTCCCACCCGGCCGATGCGGTGCACATAGGACTCCGGCGCGGACGGGACCTCGTAGTTCACGACGTGGGTGAGCACGTCGATGTCCAGACCGCGTGCCGCGACATCGGTTGCGACCAACAAGTCCGCTGCCCCGGTGCGCACCCGGTTCATGACCCGGTCACGTTGGCCCTGGTCCATGCCCCCGTGGAGGGCTTCGGCCGCATAGCCCCGGCCATTGAGGGTCTCGGTGAGCTCCTCGACGTCGCGTCGAGTCCGACAGAACACCAACGCCGCGCTCGGCATCTCGATATCGAGAATGCGCCCCATGGCCGCGGCTTTGTGGTTGCGGCGCACGATGTAGGCCGTCTCGGTGACCTTTGCGTCCTCTCCTGCCGGGGTGGGTTCGTCTTCGATACGGATCCGAACCGGGTCACGCAGATAGGTGCGCGAAATCTTGTCGATCCTCGGGGGCATCGTCGCCGAGAACAGCATCGTCTGGCGGGTATCGGGTGTGGCGTCGAGGAGTTCCTCGATGTCTTCGGCGAAGCCCATGTCGAGCATCTCGTCGGCCTCGTCGAGGATCGCAATTTCTACGTCTGCGAGTTCCAGGCTGCCACGACGCAGATGATCGAGCGCTCTGCCCGGGGTAGCGACGACGACATCGACCGAGCGGCGCAGCGCGTGGAGCTGACGGCTCATCGGTTGGCCGCCGAAGATCGGAAGGACGTTGACGCCCAGATCACGCCCGTAGCGATGCATCGCCTCGGAGACCTGCATGGCGAGTTCGCGGGTGGGAACCAGCACCAGCGCCCCCGGGCCCGATCCGGCCGCGCGGCTACCCGTCCCACCAGCGGAGAGCCCGCCAGCGGAGAGGCGTTCGAGCGTGGGAAGAGCGAACGCAGCGGTCTTGCCCGTTCCGGTGGCTGCCTGGCCGACCAGATCACGGCCTTGAAGCAGCGGCGGGATCGTGGCCAACTGGATCCCGGTCGGTTCTTCGTAGCCGAGCCTGGCGAGCGCGCCAAGAAGTTCTGGGCACAGGCCGAGCGTGGCGAAGGAGTCCGAATCGGAAGACGACATGGCCCAAATCCTTCACCGTGGAGCGCTCATCGCCAAATGCCCCGGATGATTGGGCAGCGATCGAGTTTGCTGCGTCGGCAACGAGATGTCTCACAACCGCTTCCTGGTGCGTCCTGGGACGGCTACTTTGACGCGATGCGCCAGACTGCCCGAGAGTGCAAACGCGACGGAATCACCGCGTTCGCGTTTGGCGACCTGTGGCACTCAGGTATGCAAACCACCAAGGTCGAGCGGTTTTCGCCCTTCGGCGTCTTCGTCGTCCTCTCGCGGTGGGGAATGTCGTGAGCGGCAATACCGGGGTGACAGGTGGGGGCTCCGTGACACCCGCCGTCGCCGGTCGAATCGAGGTCGTCTCCTTCGACGCGGATGGAACGCTGTGGGATTTCGATTCGACAATGCGTCGAGCACTTGACAGTACGATCGAGTTTCTTGCTTGCCGCGACGAACGTCTGGTTGGTCTGAACGTGGACGTCCTCGTTGCGGCACGCCAACAGGTCGGGGCCGCGCACCGCAACGACGTCGTGGCAACGGAAGAACTGCGCCTCGAAGGATTTCGCCTGGCACTTGCATTGCAGGGGATCGTGGACGATGACCTGGCACGTGACGCCACTGCGCACTATCTCGAAGCCCGGTTCGACGACCCGATCCTGTATCCCGATGTTCGTGCCACCCTCGATGCGCTCCGGGCTGACTACCGCTTGGCGCTGATTACCAACGGCAACTCCGACCCGCAACGTTGTGGCCTGCCCGATGTGTTCGCGGTCACCGTGTTCGCCGATCGATTCGGTGTCGCCAAACCCGACCCGCGGATCTTCGCGGAAATGGCCCAACAGGCAGGTTGTGTCCCTGAGCGGATCGCCCACGTCGGCGACTCGCTTCTGAACGACGTCGCTGGCGCGATGACAGCAGGAATGCACGCCGTGTGGCTCGATCGGCTCGGGGACACCGGCACGAACGGCCCAATGAAGCCATGTCCGATGATTCGGTCGCTCACCGAACTACCCGTGCTGCTCCGCGAACTTTGTGTGCATCGCGCAACCACACAGCACTAGGTCGACCAGTTTCTACTCTGGGCCAACTGCAACGACGTGGGGTGCGCCGAACCCCGATTGGGGCGGCAACACCATGACCGGCCCGAGCGTGGTCGGGTCAACTTAGGCGGTCAGCCCACTGCTTTGCGTGCCAGCGCCTGAAGCTTGCCGGTGACCGCTTCGTTCACCTCAATTGTCGGGCTTTTGGTTGCCCGAATCGCCTCGTCGTTGAGGTGCACGTCAGCTAGCTGCGCTGCCGACTCGGTGGGCGGTGCCGTCTGGGTCGACGTAGGCGAACTCGCGCAACCCGTATGGCGTTTCAGCGGGTTTGGTGAAGCGGCCTTCCACGCCTGCGGCGATCCATTCGCCATGCACCGCATCGGCATCGGCAACTCTCAGATACACCTGGGTGTCAGTGGCGAGGGGGTCGTGATCGGGTGTTTCGATCAGATGCATCTCCACGCCGTCCCGTTCGACGAAGCCGTAACGCTCAGGCCCGTTGTAGTGGTTTGCCGCGAACCCGAGCGCCGCGTAGCGGGTCAAGGCGACATTGAGATCGCGTACCGGGATGATCGGAGCGACACTGTGGAATCGGGATGTGGTCATTGGTTGCGCAACCTCTCGTCAAGCTGTACGCGGTTGGAGGCGAACCAATCGGGGTTGCGGTCGTAGGACGCGGCGACGTCAGTGCCACCCGTGGGAAACCCGCTCATGGGGGACTGGTCGGTGACCTGGCCGCCGAAGGTGTACGCGGGTCTGTCGCATCACGGCGAATGTATGCTACGGTTGTTGCATGGCAGAGGTGGCATCACGAGAACTCCGCAATGAAACCCGGAAACTGCTCGACCGGGTCGCCGGTGGCGAGCGTGTCGTTATCACCGTCGACGGGCGCCCCGCTGCTCAGCTCGAACCAATCGGCCGACGGCCTCAATGGATGTCACGCGACGAGTTCATCAACACCGTGCTGCGTCATCAAGCCGACCCGGCCATGACCGTGGACCTGGCGGCCCTCGGCGCAGACTCGACCGACGACCTGCCATTCCGGTGACCCGCGGTCTCGCGGACACCTCGGTGTTCATTGCACGCGAAACGGGGCGGAGCATCGATGTCGCCAACGTCCCTGATGAGCTGGCCGTGTCCGCGATCACCATCGGCGAGTTGCGCGCGGGGGTACTAGTGGCAATCGACACCACGGCACGCTCCCGCCGTCTGGACACCCTCACCGCCGCGCTTGCATTGCAACCCATACCCGTCGACGACGACGTCGCCGCGTCATGGGCTCAGTTGCGGGTCCTGTTGCGCGACCTGAACAAGCGCATGCCGATAAACGACTCGTGGATTGCGGCCACGGCAATGGCACTCGAGGTTCCCGTCGTCACCCAAGACGACGACTACCCCGACCTTCCTGGTCTCGCGGTCATCCGCGTCTGAATCGCGTGGGCTTTGGTGCAGGGTGTTTTCACGTCAGGACCCAGCATTGGTCGGCCTGGTCCGCGAGGAGGTCCACGAAGCTTCATCGGCGTTGCGTCCGTGTCTGGATTGGTCACGCCAGCTGCCAAACCCTGAAGACGTTTGGAGGCGACTCGGCCGCCTTTGGCGTCAACCATGGCAAGGTGTTTGTGAAGCGACAGTTACGGGCATTGCGCGCTCCCATGGGAGCGT
>CAZJAZ010000024.1:0-40449 GCA_964544305.1 uncultured Iamiaceae bacterium
ATGTTCGAACACGGCACCTTTGGCCGCCACGATCCGTCCGGCTTCGCTGACTGGGACTCGGTCGCCCCTTAAGAGTGTGGCACGAGCGATGCAGCGAACGTCCCTGCGCAACGTCCAAAGAACGAGCCGTCACCCAATGAGATTCCGCTCACGTAACCCCGTGCAGGTATCCCAGAAGCGGTCCGGCCAACTGCAAAGAGTCCGTCGATGACGCTGCCATCTTCTCGCATTGCACGACCCTCCACATCGGTTGTCAACCCACCAAGCGTGAACGACGCGTAGTAGGCCGTTTCCACGCGCAAATCCACTGCACCCACCGGCCCAACCAGCGGGCGAATGCAGTCCGCGCGTTTGTGAAACTCGGTGTCCACGCCACGTGCCGCGTCAATGTTGTAACGGGCGAGCGTTCCGGCAAGAGCGGCCGGAGGTACGCCAATTTCAACAGCCAGTTCTTCCGGCGTTTCTGCGACCCATGAGGGGCGAAAACCCAACCAGTTCGGCTCAGAACCTTCTTCGTCAACAATCAGGAACGCCACCCCGTCGTTCTCAAGTAACGCTCGTTGGCCGATCAGTCCGTTGTAGGCGTCTTCGTTCACAAATCGACGCCCCTGCGCGTTCACAAGAATCCCTGCCGACAAGCGGCGTGGCGGATGAAACGGCAAGTGGCACTCAAGCGCATCCATGTTTGCAACGTGCGCACCCGCCCCTTGGCCAAGTCGAATCCCCAACCCATCGTCTGCATCAGTTCCAAGGGGATACGTGCATCTCGCCGCGGCCGGAACATAGCGGGCAATCATTTCCGGATTGAACAAGAACCCGCCCATTGCCAAGATGACGCCGCCAACACCAGCGAACGTCCGCTCGACTCCGTCAATGATCGCCACAACGCCTACCACTCGGTTCTCGTCGGTGACCAACGAGGTGACCCGAGCATCCGTGACGAATTCGGCGCTCGTTTGCTTGAGCGAAGCGCCAAGTTGTTCCATGAGATAGCCGCCGGATTCATTGGGAAACTTCGCATGATGGCCACGCGGAACCGGTTGCGTTATCTCATTGAACGGCCACGTGTCTTCGCCGCCGGTAAACACCAAACCCGCCTCGGTTGGTGGTTGAATATCGCCCTCGGTATGAAAGGACGGGTCGAACTCAACGCCGTGTGCCACGAGCCAATCGTGATGCGCAACAGAAGCCTCGCAGTAGCGACGCACCTTTGCCTCATCAGTGCCCGGACCACTCGCCGCATTCAGAAACGCCACCATCGATGCGACATCATCTTCGAAGCCACATGCGGTTTGGGTTGCGGTTCCCCCACCCAAATACAACAGACCACTCGACATGGCTGATGTTCCACCAATCGACCCTGTCCGCTCCAACACGACGACCGACGCACCCGCCTCGGATGCGGCGAGTGCCGCACACACCCCTGCGATGCCCGCTCCAACAACCACCACATCGTGGGTTTCATCCCATCCATTGATCGCATCAATGTCACGCGGGGCAATTGGTTCAATCGAGTCCGTCATCGTTTCCATTCTGTTCCGTGCGCCCATCAGTCAGAGCGCAGGGGGCCCAAGTTCGGCCGATTGATCAATAGCTTGTGCCGCGCCATCACGGTCGACTGCCGCCACCACGATTCGGGCGGCGGCAATCACATTGGGATCCCCATCGCCCATTGCCACCGACCAACCAACCGCAGCCATTGCTGGCAAATCGTTATGGCCGTCGCCGACCATCATGACCGAGGCCATGTCCACACCAATCCGTTCGGCAACCGTTTCAATACCTGCGGCTTTCGACACGCCCGTGGCGCTAATCGACACGAACGCCGCATCTGGCATCAATGGGGACGTCGCTCCCGAAGCCACGGTGCCATCCGGGGCAAGTGTCAGCGCTTCGGCCAGATCATCGATGGGCACCACCCATTGCACCCGAACAATCTGCCCGTTGAGCGTATCGATTGCCCGCCTTTCATGGGCGATACCCAAAAGATCAGCGTGGCGACGGGCAAGATCGGCGTCAGAATCCACTGCAATCTCATCCCATGCGTACACCTCGAACACCCATCGGTGCTCTCTTGCCACACGAGCGGCTGCTGCAACGCAATTATCTGACAGGGGTTGAGTGATCACCTCACCCGTGGATGGACACCACACCGCCGCGCCCGTATGGAATACATGAAATCCGTTCGGATCAAGGCGCTCCGCCCACGTACGGGTTGGACCGAGTGCAACACGAGCAGTGCACAGCGTGAGGTGTTGCCCTCGAACCCGTGCGTTGTGTGCCGCAGCCCACAGCACCGGCGATGGCGCACCGGACGATCCAACGAGCGTTCCGTCAACGTCAAGACAGACAAGGGGCAACACGTCGTGTGACGTTAGTTTGCCGGGTCATGGTGGTCGATGTTTCAGAGACCGACGAGCGCGTCAAGCACGTCATCGGCAACACCGAAACCCGCAAGGTGACCGCCACCAGCAATCGGGCGAAAATCAACGTGTGCAAGCCGACTTGTGACGTGCTCACCATGGGCAAACGGCACAATGTTGTCTTCGGTTCCGTGCCACCAATACACGGGGATTGCAATCTCACTCAATGAGAATCCCCACGCTCGACCAAAGAGTGCGGCGTCAGCAAGGGCGGCAGAGAACTGATGATGACCTCGTGCGGTGAGATCGCCGACAAACACGGCCTTAAAGTCAGCTTCATTGAGGAGCGCTTTGTCGGCCTCGGGTGAGAAATGGGCATACAACCGGATTGCCGGATCCCCAATTGGGGTGGCAGCAAATATGAACTTGGCGAGTGCATTGCCCACCGGAATGCGCCCTGCACGAAGGATCGGCTGCGCATAGCGCGCCAGTGCCACAATGCCGCCAGGCGCGGCGTCCAGGCCGACACTGGGTGCAACGCCACCGAGCACGCCGACCGAATCCACTCGTTCGCTCAAGCGTGCGGCAGCGGCCAACGTATACGGGCCACCACCTGACAACCCCACGACCGAACACGTATCGATATTCAACGTGTCGAGCACGATTGTGAGGTCGTCGACAAAGTCCACAATATTTGGGTAAAGATGGGCTGTTGACTCCCCAACGCCGGGCCGGTCAATGCCGATTATGCGAAAGCCTTCCCGTTCGGCACGAGCCCGTGCGTTTTCGGGAATCTGAGTGGCAGCGCCTGGGGTTCCATGGAGCCAGATGATGGTCTTGCCATTTGGCGGTCCAAACGACGCGAAGCCCAGGCTGCGGTCGTGGGCAACGTCAATGGTTCCGGTGGCGCGTTCTTTGGTGATCGTGGTCACCGAGTCATCCTGTCATAGATCCAGCAATTGCATTGCAGAGCGTCAAGGTTTGAGCCATGACTCGGCTGTTACGCAAAGCCGAGCTGGTCCGGATTCAAGTACTTGACAGATGTCCAGACGGTTTTGTGATCGGAGCATGATTCCGTCATGTCAATGAAGACGGGATTTGCACGCAAGGGGCTGGTCGCCGGGATCGCGGCGTTGGTCCTCACCATGGGATTCGTCCAATCGGCAGGAGCGGACCCGACGCTTCCTGGCACTGGGTCACCGGTGACGATTGAGGGGACCACCGGGAGATGGTTTCCCCGTGACGCGCAAGGTCGAGCCCTGAACCTCCATGGTTACAACATCAAGTTGCACGCCGATCGCATCACCGAGATCACGCAAGGTCAACTCAACGGCATTCATGAAAATGGGTTCACGTTGTTGCGTCTCGCAATTTTCTGGTCAGACATGGAACCGACCGAAGGCACCTGGAACACCCAATACTTCGCTGACCTCTCCAACGTCCTTGACATGGCACAAACTGCGGGTCTCAAGGTTGTCCTTGACATGCACCAAGATTCATTCAGCCCAGCGGTGGGCGGCTTTGGCATGCCCGACTGGGTCACCGATACCGACAGTCTCGTTTATGGGAGCCCAGCCATTCCGTGCCTCGACCCCGCGAACCAGCGCGCGTGGCAAAACTTTTACGAGACACAGAGTTTCCGTGACGCACAAGTGACGGCATGGCTCAAGGTCGTGAGCGAGCTTGGATCGAAACCGGCCGTGTACGGCTACGACCTTTTGAACGAACCGTGTGGCCAAATGAACGCCGGAGAAGGCGTAACCGATGCCCTTACACGGGTTGAAGCAACCCAAATCACCCCAATGTTGCAACGCCTCACCGATGCGATTCGCACGGTTGATACGACACATTGGATCTTCCTTGAAGGTGCGTTCGGTTTGACGTCAAGCTTTGCGGCACCAAGCGGTTTGGGGACGGTGACCGATTCAACCGGGCGACAAATCTATGCCCCGCATCTCTACGACCTGGGCATGGAGGCTGGGGCTGACTGGGATCCATCAAGCGATTTTGTGACCCGCTACTACAACAACATTGTGACGTACGGTGCCACGAACGACATCCCAACGATCGCGTTTGAGTGGGGCCCACAAAAGCCTGCGGCCCCAACCACCGCCGACTTCGTGTCACAGGTGATGCATGGAGCCGACGCTCATATCGCGGGCTGGGCCGCTTTTGCGTGGTGCAAAGGTCTTGGGGGCTGGTGCCAGCTTGACTCGGATGGCAACCCCGGGGCCGGGATGACCGATAACACCCAGGTCTATCCGACCGCGATTGCAGGTCGACCCATGGCGATCAGTGGTGACTACGCGGCTGGCATTTCCACGGTCACGGTTGACCCAGCGAATGCTGGAGCGACCGGACCAACCGAGTTTTACTTTCCGCTGCGCCGGTTCCCAACTGGTCCAACGGTGTCGGTGAATCTGCCAACTGACGAGTGGACCAGTTCGTGGGATCCTGACACACAGATACTTTCAGTGACCGTGCGATCGCAGTCCACGCACACCATCACCGTTTCTCCTGCGGGATCGACGCCACCCGGATCAACCACCACCACAGTGGCACCGACGACATCGGCCGCACCAACCTCATCGACAATTGCGAGTGCACCGTCGAGCACCTCGGTGCCACCGGCTGCCGTGCGGCCAGATGCAGCGGCTGGGGAGAATACACCAGGTTCGGGAACGCCAGACGGTTCCCTGCCGACAACCGGTTTTTCGGCGCTGCCACTTCTTGCAATTGGCACTGTGTTGGTTGCCTGCGGACTCGTGCTTGAAACCGTCCGGCGTCGCCGCCACGCACACGTCTAGAACCTCTGGTTTTCTCTCAAGAGAGGCCTGCCTGAGCCAGGCAAACTACTTAAATCAATTATGATTGGTGTTAGAACCATTGAAACGCGGCTACACTGAGCCGATGGAACTTTGGCATAACCCTCGCTGCTCAAAAAGCCGTGCGGCAAAAGACCTGCTCGACACCCGCGGTGTGAACTACACCGAGCGGCGCTATCTCAACGATTCCCCCGACGCGTCCACGATCGACGCCGTTTGCACGTCGCTTGGCGTTGAGCCCTGGGACATCACTCGCATGGGTGAAGACCGCGCCAAAGAGCTTGGTCTGGCTGATGCCGCCCGTGATCGTGCCACGTGGATCGACACGCTTGTCGCAAACCCGGTGCTCATTGAGCGGCCGATTCTCGTCACCGACGATGGCCGCGCCGCGGTGGGTCGCCCGATCGAAAACATTGCGGCACTTCTCGACTGAATCGCGCGCGAGATCGCAGATCTTGGACGATTGAGCCTCGACGTGGAAAAGCGAACGGGTAAATACGTTTCGCTGAAACCTCATTAATTGGCTTGTGTACTTGAGTCGCCCAAGAGTTCTTCAATGCGATCAAGCGTCGCCGTCATGTTCTTCTTGGTTGTTTCAGCGAGACGCCGCACCCCGGGTTTGGTGAAGGCGGATTCGCCGGTGATGTCCCACGTCTCACGCACCAACGTTCCATCGTCGGCTGGTTCAAGCTCATAACGCCAGACCCGACCGCCAATTTTCGCGCCAAGCGCAGTTGGGGCTGTTGTGCGCCACGCGAAACGACGGTCTTGTTCGAACTCGATGACGGTACTGACCATCGAGTAAGGAACTCCAAGTTTCATTGACATGCCAAACTTGTCGCCAAGACCAACCGGCCCGGACACGCCTTTGGCATTGCGTACCGTGCCCGAACCGTCAAATTCGCGGTGGCGCGACGGATCCGAAATCATCGCAAAAATCTGGTCGGCTGGCGCGTGAATCACTCGTTCGACACTGACAATATCGTTCTCGGCCATGCGCACTACCCTACCCCGCGAGCGGGAACTTGTCGCTTCAGCGCGCTGTAAAACAGCGCGCTGAAGCGACAAGTTCCGGTTCGTTCTGGCACGAACGGGTGTAATCAGCGCGAAACCGCGGTGACAAGATCCTCGACGGCATCTGCAACTTCATCGAGATCAAGTCGTGGCTCATCAAAGCGACGCACTTCCCGGTAGGTCCGGTCACGCCCAGCGTCATCAACAAACCAGTGGTGCAACCGGGCCATGATCGGAATGCGCAATACGTCAGGTAGCTCGGCAAAGTCAGCGACTTGCACACCGCCAACCAGAAACAAGCGGCCCAAATCGTAAAAATCTGACGCACGCTTCTCAGGACGAGATGACGAACGCAACGGAATTGTTGTGGCCTTCATTGCGATCAAACCGACCGGGGACGCCACAAGACGATCGTCCGCCCGAGCAAGTTCGCCGCTTGTTTTCTCATCGATCGCGACAATGTCAAGAGGCGTCGCCGTTTCAAACGCCCAGGTGTGTGCAATGACGTTCAGTTCAAGATCTTCAAGTGGGTCGGGATGCGCAACCAACGTTTCGATCAGCACGCTGCTCGGATCAGGCGCCACGTCTATCACATCCAAGTCGAACTTATCGGCAAACGTGTACTGCCCACCACCGGGCGCCGACACTGCGAGACGAGCAATTTCATCATGCAGGGCGGCCAAACCACGGGTCACCGCATCAAGGTCAACCGTCGCTCGATGCGGCATACCAACGCGACACAACACGGCGAGGCCACCAATGAGACGGAGTTCTATGGGGAGAGACGAGAGGAGCGCGACCGCGAGATGTGTCGTCCCTCCTTTCCGACCTCGCAAATAAATCATGGTTCAGCTCCCGCCGGCACGATGCCCCATTGCTCAACGATTTCGCGTCCTCTCGCTGGGTCGGCAGCAAGGCGCAATGCACAGAGCAGCGGATGCGCGATGGTCCACGGATACTCAGAGTCGGCTGGGAACTCGACATTGATCGGCACATACTGGACGGGAGCGGAACGCACCCACGTACGAGTTGGCCTCTCCCGATCAACCATGCCACGCAAGCGTCGAAGGGCACGTTGGTTCGTGACATAGGCGCGTGCGGGCATGTCACCGGCTGCCGCGATACGAGCACCGCCAAGTGTCGCTGCACGCTCGTCAACCCGAATCAAATGGTGCGGATCAACAATCCCGGAAATCTCGTTGATTTCTTGGGGAAGGCCAAGCCAATCGGCATCAGGCCACTGCGCGGCAGTCTCCCAGAACAGTTCAGGCAGAAGTGGGAGTCGACTGGCATTACCAATCAGCCCGACTGTCGAGAATCGACGAATCAGGTCATGAACGGCACCAGCGCTCCGTGTGATGACCTCGGCAATATGTCGTGCCGACACTTCCCTATTCGGCTCCATCATCGTGGCGAGCGCGACCTCAAGGCCCACCGTCGTCCACGGATTTCCGCTGGCGCGGTCGGGAACATCACCCGAGCTCGGACATGGCATTTCAATCCGCACACCGTTTGTCCAAATGCGCACATGTCCTCGGCGATCGAACCAGCCCCAACCTGCGCGTCGCAGTCGCTCACGACCAGGTTCTGAAATACGGTCTGCAACAATCATGGCGGGACGGCGAGCTGGCGCTTCCGCGATGATTTGGGCTATTGCGGCCGGCGTGGGATGCGCCCGATCGACAATCGCAACGGCAAAACGGGTTCCATCAACTTGGATGGTGCCATCGAGATACTCGACCGGAATGCCCACCGCATCAAGGGCATCAACGATCTCACGGACTCGATCTTCAAAAAGGGGCGTCTGTGCCGTCACGAACACTGAACATAGAGTAGTTCTTTGCCATGCACCTGTCCACTCTGCTCTTGAGAAGTTTGGAGTACGGCAAGTCTGCGGCACGTTCCCCCAAGGGCTATCTATCCGCATGCGCCGTCACGAACGCAGAACATCACCCGCTTTCGGCTACCCATTCCGGAACTTTTCGCTTCAACGCGTCGCTATGCGGCGCGTTGAAGCGAAAAGTTCCGGGAATACGAGGAAACGTACGTCATGGCCACTCGTGCCGCGTCAGGTAACGTTTGCGCTGTTCGTGGCGAGGCGGGATCTACACTCGCAAGGACACAGGACGAAGGCGCATACGCAATGCGACGAGGACGAGGACGCAGCGAGGGAAGATCCCGACCGGCACGACAGATAGCCAATTTTGCCTGACACGGCACTAGGTTCGCCCTATGGCAGCAACAACACCACAGACCGCGAGCGAAGACCTCGCAATCGCAGCAGCGGTACGCGAACTCAACCGGCTCTGTCGCACATCCGCCGTCAGCGATATTGAGCGAGAACAAGCACTCGAACATCTCAATGCAGCCACTGAACTTCTTGGTGCCACACAATACGAAGGCCCATTTTGGGTGACGGGAAAGAGCGCGATCGAAGGATTTGTTGCAAAGAACGACCTCCAAGCGTTGTGTCCTTTTTCGCCAGCAATGGGTCCGGCGAACCCCATTTCTCCGGACATCAACATCACCGTTGACGAAGAGAATCACATTCACGGTGTCGTCCGGTTCTCAGAATCGTTCAACGGCCCGCCCTTTGACTTCGTTCACGGAGGCGTCGTTGCGTTGATCTACGACGACCTCATTGGTATGGCTGCAATGCTCGGTGACGGCGGTGGCATGACCGTGCGGCTCACAATCAACTACCGGCAGCCCACTCCACTCTTCAAGCCAATCGACGTGCACGCCTGGTACGACCGCACCGAAGGGCGCAAGCTCTATGCACGAGGTGAAATGCGCTGCGACGGCGAACTGCTCAACGAAGCCGAAGGGCTCTTTGTCCGACCGAAGGATTTTCCTGCCGGTATCCCCACCACTTGAATCCGTGACAGATCCCTGGCTTTGGCTCCGTCGCGTGACAATCTAGAAGGGGTGAACACCGCATCTGAGAGCCAAGGTGTTCCCACCTCAAGCGAATCTGAAACAGAGCAATCAACCCTGCAGGCCATTGCGGGCGGCCTCATCGGTGGGGTCACGGCATCACTCTTTGTCGTTGTCGTCACGACCGTGATCAAAGAACTCCTGGCCTGGAACATCCGCCAAGACAACTGGCTCTACCTCGTTGGCCCATTCGTCGGCATCGCTGTAGCCGTATTCATCTTGCACAAAGTCGCACACGGCCAAGCCCTCCAACAGGTCCACAGTAATGCTGCTCCGCCACGGCGTTTTAGTGAATGGCTGCGGTTCCCAGCCTCCGCGGTGCGTGCCGATTTGACCGCAGACGTTGTTCGGAACGCAGGAAAAGAAGAACAGTTTCCGTGGCGTCTTGCTCCTGTACGTGCCGCCGCGATTGTCGCCACCGTTGGCATGGGCGCACCCATGGGAACCGAATCGCCTGCGGCACACCTTGGCGTCGCTGCCGGTTCGGCTTTGGGGTCAACGAAAACGTCGCTCCGCAATCTTGCTCGCCCCGCCGGTGTGGGTGGTGGCGCAGCAGGTATCGCCGTGTTGATGGGACTCCCCCTCGTTGGCATTGCGTTCATGTTGGAACTCGGCCGACGCAACGGCTCTCGGATCACCCCGGCGCGTGTCATTGCAGCGACGCTTGGAGCGATCGTCGGGTGGGCTTGCAATCAGGCATTCAACCTCGATTTCATTCGTCTCGTGGTGCCCGCAATTGCGCCGCGAGATCTTGCGCAAGCACTCGCAACCGTCGCCCTTGTTGGAGCGATAACCGGGGCAATGTGTTCACTAACCGGTACCGCGATCTACAAGGCCCGAGCATGGTCAGCCGGCCCCAAAGTTCGAATCATGGTCGGATCGGCGCTGTTGCTGGGCTGCATGCTGATCATCCGGGCGCTTGCGACTCCTGCCGCCGCGTTCGGGCCGGGAGCCGGTGCCGCGTCGTGGGCCGAGTCCACACACGCAACGGTTTGGGTACTCCTTGCCGTGTCGATCCTTCGCTCTGCCGCGACCGTTGCAGCAGTCATCGCTGGTGGATGCGGTGGTCTGTTCGTACCGTTCTTGGCGGTCGGTGAACTGTGCGGCCGGGCACTTGCTCCGGGATTGGGTGTGGCAAGCGATCTGTCCGCTGCGGCCGGGGCGGCCGGAGCAATTTCTGGGGGCTACCGTTTGCCGCTCACCGCCGTGGCGATGGTCATCACGATCGGAGGACCAACACCATCACGGCTGACGTGTGTCGGAGCGGTCGCAGTCGCTGCCGGTTCTGGGGTGGCCGTGGCGTACTTACTTGACCGGTTCAGTCAGCGCAAGGCTCTACCTCTGTAACGATGCAGCAACTTCGTCGCGCAAGGTGCGTTTGAGGAACTTCCCTGCGGCGTTCTTTGGCAGTGGATCTCCGCGCACATCAATCACATCTGGCACTTTGAATGCGGCAAGATGCTGCGCCACAAACGCCCGAAGATCATCGTCGGTCACGACCACCCCAGGTTTGGGGAGCACCGCTGCTGCAACACGCTCACCGAGCCGTTCGTCAGGGATCCCAAACACTGCCGCTTCGTGCACGCCCGGATGTTTGTACAGCACGTCTTCGATCTCGACGCAGTACACATTCTCACCACCTCGTAACACCATGTCTTTGGCCCGGTCCGAGATGTACACGAAACCATCGGAGTCAACATGGCCGATGTCGCCCGTTCGTAGCCAACCGTCCACAATGGTTTCCGCGGTCGCTTCCGGTCGATTCCAATACCCGCGGATCAATTGTGGACCGGTCATCCACAACTCACCGGTCTGGCCCTCAGGAAGCGTTCGACCGTTCTCGTCTCGTGCTTCGATATCGGCAATCGCCATGAGCCGTCCGGTACTCGTCGGGTGCGTGAGATAGTCCGCGCCAGAATTGCCAGGACCATACGAGTTCGTTTCGGTCATGCCGTACCCGATACTGGGCTTGGCATTGGAAAACGTTGTTTTCACCTTGCGCACTTGTTCCGATGGCGTAGGGGCTCCCCCGCCGCCCACGCTGATCAAACTTGACGTATCGAAATCACCAAAGTGGGGCGACGACATCAGGTCGTGACTTTGCGTGGGCACGCCAACAAAGTTCGTCACTCGCTCGGCTTCAATTAACGCCAACGCTCGCTCGGCGTCCCAGTGATGCATGATCACAAGTTTGAGACCACTCGATAGACAACTCAACATGACGGGCACCGAACCGGTCACATGAAACAGCGGCACGATCAAGATGAAGACCGGTCGCACGGGCGGATCGTCGCTCGTTGGCGCCGCTTCGTCTGCCAACCGCAGCTTTTCAATCGCGGCCCGTGCACCGTAGGCAAGCAGAGCACTCAGCACGCCTCGATGGGTGGAGACGGCGCCTTTGGGTCGCCCAGTCGTTCCTGAGGTGTACAGAATCGTGGCGTCATCATCAAGCGTGATTGCCACTTGGGGTGCTTGCGCTCCAGATATACACACATCATCGAAACGAATTGCGTTCTTGTTCTCGGGCGCGTCATCGAGTCGCACCCCTATCATTGCGATACCGCGTTCGGCACACGAATCGGCCATGCGCTCGACTCGTTCGCTATCGGCGACCACAACTTTGGGCGCTGCATCATCAAGTGCGAAGGTCAACTCATCAGCCGTCCACCATGCGTTCAAGGCCACAACGATCGCGCCAAGAGAGATCGCCGCACCCCAGGCAACGATCCATTCGGGATAGTTCCGCATCGCAATCGCCACACGGTCGCCTTTTTCAACACCGTGGTGCTGCGTCAATCCTGCGGCGAACGCATCAACACGTTCCACCCAATCTCCAAAGGTCCAACGTTCGTCCTCATAGACAAGGAAAACCTCGTCGGCACGTCCACGCGCGCCGTCAACAAGATCACGCAGGCTGTTCGGTGAATTGACAAAAATTTTTGACTGACGGCCGAGAACCTCACCCGTGGTGATCTCAAAGCGTGCGCCCTTTGCTGTGACATGGGCTTGGGCTTGTTCGAAAGACATCGGCACAACGCGTCACCTTAGAGGCTGCTGGCATCGCTTCGGAGCGCACGGCTCGTTCACAGGCGCTATGACTTGTTGTTTGCGGTTTCAGCCAGGTCCCAAAGGTCGTCCAATGAGAACGCTCCACCCAACATGACCAGCAATCGTCGCAATGGAAACGGGCCGATCATTTTGAGCATCGACGCGTCGCTGAGCAGTCCGGAAAGGTCACCGAGTGGACTCGTGCGCAACGTATCGACAAGAAGTTCCTTCCCTACCGGGTGGGCAATCCACTCGGCCAGAGTCGAATTCTCGTCAAGTGGGTCAACGCGAGCGACGCCTAGCACATCAACGATTTCAACAAGGCGCAGGTCTCGTGACGAGGAACCAACCGCGACCTCATAGCGTCCAGGATCGAAGGCCCAGGCCCCGGTTCGCGTCGACCAGCGAGCAAGTTCTCGTCGGGTGAGAACAAAGTCAACGCGCTGCGTCTCAGAGGGTTCAAGGAAGACTTTTGCAAAGCCGCGAAGTTCACGAATGGGGCGTGCAACGGGGGCATCCTGGTGGCCGACATACAACTGGACAACTTCTGCTCCGGCACGATCTCCAGTGTTGGTAATGGTCGCGCCGATCGTGAGGACCGGATCGTCAAGGTCTCCGTCACAAAGAACGTTGACCACAGCATCGCGGTATTCAAACGTTGTATAGGACAATCCGAATCCAAACGGGAAGGCCACTGGCGCTTCAATGGCATCGAAATGCCGGTAGCCGACAAAAAGTCCCTCGCCATAGCGAACGTGTCGGTCTTCACCTGGGAAGTTCAGATATGACGGCGTGTCGGCGAGGCGCAACGGAATAGTTTCCGCAAGTTTGCCCGACGGATTGACCACTCCGGTGAGAGCATCAACTGCAGCACTCCCCGATGCTTGCCCTCCAAGGCCGCATTCGAGTACGGCCCCAACTACGGGTGCGAAATCGCCAACGGTTACCGCGCCGCCATTTGACAGCACCACAATCACGTCATCGCGCAGCACACCAAGTGTCGCAATGAGCGCCAATTGATCGTCGGGCAATGACATGCGAGTTCGATCAAATCCTTCTGACTCCCAGGCCGGGGGTAATCCAGCAAAGACGACGACCGCATCCGCTTTCTCAGCAATCGTGACGGCTTCGCTTAAGCGAGCGACCGCGGCGTTTGATTCGTTGTCAGTAGCCGGCTCTGAGTCGGTTGTGTCGGCCACAACATATCCAGCGGCGAAATCGATGATGCCGTTGTCACCGAGCACTTCACGGAACGCGTCAAGCGCACTGTCAACGCGCGTCGGGTTCACCTGTGAGCTCCCCGCTCCTTGGAAACGCGGCGTCTGCGCGAACGCTCCGATCACGGCCAGTCGATGAATCGATGTGAGATCCAAAGGAAGGATGTCGTTGTCATTTTTGAGTAGAACGGCGCCTTGGGCCGCGGCGCGTCGCGCCAATCCATGGTGACGATCGACATCAAAGCCCGGCTTCTCACCGCCAGTCGGCACGTCGGGCGAACGATTGATGAGCTCGAACAGGCATCGCACCGCACGGTCAACGCAAGCAACATCCAACGTTCCATCAGCGAGCGCGGCCACGATCAGGCTGGCGCTGACTCCACCTGACGACGGCATCTCGAGATCTAAGCCATTTGCAACAGAAGCGACCGGATCGTTGACCGCACCCCAGTCCGAAACCACTAATCCGTCAAAGCCCCATTCTCGCCGCAAAACTTCGATGAGCAACCATGTGTTTTGCGCCGCGTAGACGCCGTTCACTCGGTTGTACGCGCACATCACCGTCCACGGCTTGGCTACGCGGATGATTGGTTCGAATGCGGCCAAGTAGATCTCACGTAGTGCACGATCATCAACATCGGCCGACACTCGCAGACGATCTGTTTCTTGGTTGTTGACCGCGAAATGTTTCAACGATGCACCCACTCCGGTGGATTGCAATCCGTTGACCCATGCAGTGCCGAATTCGGCTGCGACATGGGGGTCTTCCGAGAAGTATTCGAAGTTTCGGCCGCATAGCGGTGACCGTTTGATGTTCACGCCGGGCCCAAGAACAACACTGAGGCCCGAGGCGATTGCTTCGCGTCCAATTGCTTCGCCAACCTCATAAGCAAGGTCAATATCCCACGATGATGCGAGGGTAACCGCGGGCGGAAAACACGTGGCAGGTTCGCTCGTCTCGATGCCGAGGTGATCGCTGCCGTCGATTTGCACACGGAGGCCGTGTGGACCATCGGAGACTTTGAGAGCAGGGATTCCAAGCCGGTCGATTGCGCGGGTGTGCCAGAACCCAGCGCCCGAACACAGGTCTGCTTTTTCTTCGATGGTGAGTTCACGCAGGAGCGCGTCGACGTCAAGGCGTGGAGAAGACATGGGTGTTCACGTTACGCCTGAATCGAGTTAAGCGATGAGCACGTCGGCGATTTGGGTACAGATCACGTCACCGATCTGTTCGAGCAACGATCCACGAACATGTGATGTGCGCCAACACAGCACGATCTGGCGATTCGGAACGGGATCAGCAAATTGCACAAGCATCACATCACCCGACGTGGGAACCGGCGACGTGACCGCAAGTTTGGGAAGCAACGTCACCCCAACATCGGCCGCAACCATTTGTCGCAACGTTTCCAAACTTGTCGCCCGAAACCCGCGTCGCTCGCGGGCCCCGGTCATCTGGCAGACCGACAGCGCCTGATCGCGCAAACAATGCCCTTCTTCAAGCAATAACAAATCTTCATCTGCTAACTGACTCACCGGGAGCAAACCGTCATGACCTGCCAAGTCACGACTCTTGGGAACCGCCAAAACAAAGTCTTCGGTAAAGAGATTCTTGGTCTTGAGCACTCCACTCGGTGTCGGCAATGGCAACGCCAACAAACCCGCGTCGAGCGTGCCTGCCCGGAGCCGATCGACGATTACCTCGGTCTTTTCTTCAACGAGCAGCATTTCAAGTTTTGGGAACCGCTCGTGTAGCGGACGAACCACGTGAGGCAAAAGGTACGGCGCCAGTGTGGGAAACAGACCGAGCCGCAGCGTTCCCGCTTCTGGATCGGTGGCTTGCTCGGCCACGCTCTGAATGGACTCGATTTGTGCGATTGCCGCACGGGCGTGCGCGACCACCCGCTCACCCACGTCGGTCAACGTGGTGCCCTGTCGCCGACGCTCAATCAACTCGACGCCGAGTTCAGCTTCGAGCTTTCTGATCTGTGTCGACAGTGTCGGCTGCGATACGTAACACGCTTGCGCTGCGCGCCCGAAGTGCCCGTGTTCGGCTACCGCCACGAGGTACTCAAGGTCGCGCACGTTCATGGCAGGCTCACATACTCGCAAGTTCTGGTTCGGCTGTGGGGGCAGACGCGCGAATGAGATGATCAAACGCACCAAGCGCCGCGGTCGAGCCTGCCCCCATCGCAACCACAATCTGTTTGAAGGGAACCGTCGTGCAATCTCCACCGGCGAACACACCTGGCACCGAGGTGCGACCGTGATCATCAACGATGATTTCGCCACGCTCACTCAGCGCGATCGAATCAGCCAGCCAATGCGTGTTGGGCAGCAATCCAATTTGGACAAACACCCCATCAAGGTCGATGACGTGCTCGGTTTCGTTCGTTCGATCGAGGTAGCGCAACCCGGTCACTCTCGAACCATCGCCGACCACCTCGGTTGTTTGGGCCGACACGATCACTGTGGCGTTGCTCAGGCTGTTGAGTTTGCGCACGAGGACATCATCAGCTCGCAACGCGGCATCAAACTCGAGAAGGGTGACATGATCGACAACGCCCGCAAGATCAATTGCGGCTTCCACGCCAGAGTTTCCTCCGCCGATCACCGCAACCCGCTTGTTCTTGAACATTGGTCCGTCACAATGGGGACAATACGTCACACCCTTGTTGCGGTACTCGGCTTCGCCCGGGACGTTCATGTGCCGCCAGCGGGCACCGGTTGCAACGACCACGGCGCGTGCCTGAAGCGTTGCCCCATTAGCAAGTTCAACGCCGATGTCACGGTGCTCATCAGCGGCAGGGATCAATCGTTTCGCGACCTGCTCATCAAGGACTTCAATGTCATAGTCGCTGGCATGGCTGCGAAGTTGCGCCCCAAGTTCGGGGCCGGTTGTGGCCGACACGGATGTGAAATTTTCAATCGCCATCGTGTCCATTACCTGGCCGCCAAAACGCTCAACAACCATGCCCGTCCGAATGCCTTTGCGGGCCGCGTAAATCGCGCTGGTCACCCCGGCTGGGCCTCCACCGACGACGAGCACGTCATATGGGTCGAGCGCGTCGAAGCGTTCAGCTTGTTTCGATCCTGCCCCCGCATCAATGCGGGCCACGATCTGCGACAAGGTCATCCGCCCAGAATCGAAAAGTTCTCCGTTGTGATACACGGTTGGGACGGCGAGTATCTGGCGGGCATCGACTTCGTCTTGGAAGAGTGCCCCATCGATCGCCTCGTGGGTAATCCTTGGGTTGATGATGCTCATCAAGTTGATGGCTTGCACAACATCCGGGCAGTTCTGACACGACAAGCTCAGATACGTCTCAAAATGATGGTCGCCGGGGATTGCACGGATTTGATCAAGTACCGCCGCATCCACAGTGGAGGGATGCCCCCCAACTTGCAAGAGTGCGAGCACGAACGACGTGAGTTCGTGACCCAGCGGGATCGCCGCGAATGTGACGCTGACATCAGTGCCAACCCGCTTGATTTGGAGCGAAGGCCGACGGGCGGCGTCACCGTTCGTTCGGAGGGTGACGTTGTCGGAGAGCTCGGCTATGCGTGTGCAGAACTCGACGAGCTCGTCAGATTTTGCCGTGGCATCGACCGAGACGATCAGTTCGACCTGTTGGGTGATGTTGGTGAAGTGGTCACGGAGTTGACCAAGGAGTGCGTCGTCAAACATGGCAGCCTCCGAAGGGTGCGGGGGCCCGAGAAGCGACGCTGCTTCCCGGACCCGGAATCGATTCGTGACGAAACCGACGTGTCAGATCTTGCCGACGAGGTCAAGCGACGGGGTCAACGTTGACTCGCCTTCTTCCCATTTCGCGGGGCAGACCTCGCCAGGGTGTGCCGCGACGTACTGGGCGGCTTTGACCTTGCGGACGAGTTCCGCAGCGTTGCGGCCGATGCCTTCTGCGGTGACTTCGCTGACCTGAATCACGCCGTCGGGGTCGACCAAGAATGTGCCACGGTCGGCCAGGCCTTGTCCTTCGCGCAGCACGTCAAAGTTATTGGCGAGCGTGAAGTTCTGGTCTCCGAGCATCGTGTATCGGATCTTGCCAATAGTGTCTGATGTTTCGTGCCACGCTTTGTGGGTGAAGTGGGTGTCGGTGGAAACCGAGTACACGTCAACGCCAAGTGATTGAAGTTCGTCGTAGTGATCGGCAAGGTCACCGAGTTCGGTTGGGCAAACAAAGGTGAAGTCGGCGGGGTAGAAGAAGAAAATCGCCCATTTGCCTTTGACGTCATTCTCGGTCACGTCAACGAATTCGCCATTGCGAAATCCGGTTGCAGAGAACGGTTTGATGGGGGTGTTGACGAGCGCCATTGCAATTTCCTATCGAGTGAGTCGTTATTGACAATAGGCATTGTATATTGAATAACTTCTTTTTCATAGTTTGCGACGATCGTTCTTTCCTATCAGTTCAATAGTTCTTGACTATGTCGGAACCGGTGGGCGCGTAGAGTCAGCCGCTATGGGTCCCATCCCGATGTTCCCCCTTGGCTCAGTTCTTCTCCCTGGTGTCGCCATGCCGCTTCGCATCTTCGAACCGCGCTATCAACACCTTCTCTCCGACGTTCTCACGGCAGGCGGCATATTTGGAATCGTGCTCATTGAACGCGGGGCCGAGGTCGGCGGTGGAGACGAGCGCTTCTCAGTGGGGACGCTGGCCCGCATCGTCCAGCACCAGCCCAATGCCGATGGCAGTCACAACATCGTCGTTGGAGGAAACGAACGAATTCGAGTTGATCAATGGCTTGATGACGATCCCTACCCACGCGCCACCATTTCGGGCTTTCCCGATGAGGGAACGCAAGATGCTGACAGCCTCAACCAAACGTTCCAAGCAACGATTGCAAAGTTGCGTCGCTTGCTCGCCCGCTCGACCGAAGAAAACCTCACGGTTCCACCTGCCACTTTTGACATGGCCGACGATCCGACCCAAGGAAGTTACTTGCTCAGTGCGCTCATCCCGGTCGGCCAACTCGATCGACAACACCTGCTCGAAGCTCCCGGCCCGAACGAGCGTTTCGTCCTTCTTGATCGGCTCATTGACGATCAACTCGCGCTGTTCTGACCCGAGTTTCGACCCAAGCCTTCAACGCATTTTTTGGTCAATGTTTGAGTTCACCAGCGTTTACCAAGAGGTGCTGTCCGGTCACCGCCTTGGCGAGGTCCGAGCAAAAGAACGTCACCACATCAGCGACTTCGCCGTCTTGCGTCATGCGCTGCAGCGGAAATTTCCCCGCAATATCGTGCACGACCTCATCGGCAGATTTGTGTTCCGTCGACGAGCGATAGTCAATGAGCATTTGTACCGGGGGCCCCATCATCCACGACGGCACCACCATGTTCACTCGAATGTTGTCCGGTCCAAGTTCGTCGGCCAAGTGATACATCGTTGACAACAAGGCACCTTTTGAGGCCGCATATCCAGCTTGAGGAAGTTGGGGTAGAAACATTGATTGCGACCCGATCAGAACCATTGCTCCTCCCTCATTTACTTTCATAGCCGCGGCCACAGGCCGCACAATGTTGAGTGTTCCGAGCACGTTCGTTTCAAACGCCCGCATCCACTGTTCGTTCTTCATGTCATTGATTCCACCCCAGGCGTTGTCGTATGCGGCAACCTGCACGAGCGCATCGATCCGACCGAACTTCGTCAAGGTCGCCGCGACCAGCGCGTCACAAGCAATCTCGTCGGTGAGATCAACCGGGTGGGCAAGCACCGCTTCTCCAGACGCATCGACCTCTTTTGCGATTGCGGCGAGCGTGTCGGCGCTGCGTGCTCCGATCACAACCTGTGCCCCTTCACGACGTGCCGCCAACGCGCACTCGCGCCCGAGTCCGGTTCCGACTCCTGTGATTACCACAACTTTGTCTTCCAACAACACCGCTACCATCCTTGATGAAATTTGACGCGTTCTGGCCCCTATTCAACCAAAACGCGTCAAATTTCGGAGGAGAATAGGATGGAGCGATGAGAAATCGGGTCGTGGTGTGGGGAACAGGCGTGGTTGGGTCGATGATCATTGAGCAACTCGTTGACCATCCCATATTCGAATTGGTTGGGGTCGGGGTGCACGACCCCAACAAAGTTGGTGTTGACGCGGGCACCATTGCAGGCATCGACCCAATAGGTATCGCCGCCACGAACGACTTGGAGTCGCTCATTGCGCTACGCCCCGATGCGGTCGCCGACTTTGGTCCAACTGCTGCGCATGCCAACGAGAACATTCAATTGATCAGCGCACTGCTTGAAGCAGGGATCAACGTCGTTTCGACCGCAATGACACCTTGGGTTTGGCCAGGCGCTCCCGCCAATCCGCCCGCGTGGATTGAACCCATCGAAGCTGCCTGTGCGGTCGGCGGAGCGAGCTGCTTCACCACCGGCATAGACCCAGGGTTTGCGAACGACCTCTTCCCCCTCACCCTCATGGGCCTGTGCGCCAACGTCGAATCGGTCACCGCACGAGAACTCCTTGACTACACCGATTACACGGGTGACTACGAAGACGAAATGGGCATCGGCTACCCGCCCGATCACAAACCCATATTGACCATTCCCGAAGTGCTGATTCTCGCCTGGGGTGGAACCGTTCCCATGATTGCGAACGCAACTGGGATCACCCTCGACACCATCACCACCACGTGGGAAACGTGGGTGACCGACAAACCCATTGTGAGCGCCAAAGGCACGCTTGCCGCGGGAACTGTCGCCGCCGTGCGTTTTACGATTAACGGCATTGTCGGTGGTCGGGCCCGCATCATTCTCGAACACGTCAACCGGGTTGGTGCTGATTCCGCCCCTGATTGGCCGCGGGGCAACAACGACGACGTCTACCAAGTCATCATCGATGGAACCCCGTCGATTACGCAAGAGACCGCTTTTCGCTTCACCGATGGAAGCGGCCGCACACCGGCAGTTGCTGGGTGTCTGGCGACGGGTTTGCGGGCGCTCAACGCGATTCCCGCGGTGATGAACGCGCCGCCCGGTTTTGTCACCGCGCTCGATCTGCCCCTTATCGGCGGCGTTGGCACGATCCGATGAGTTCGTTGTTCCTTCGCATGACACAAACACCCTGGAGCCGTTCATGAAGTTCACGCTGTCGCTCGCCATGAGTCCCCCTGATGAGCTTCTCGCGCTCGCGAAGTGCGCGGAAGCATCAGGTTGGGATGCAATTGCGCTGCCCGATTCGGTGTTCTTTCCCGAGAACGTTTCGGCTGACTACCCTTATACGTCAGACGGCGCCCGGTTCTGGGATGCCGATACACCTTTTGTCGATCCGTTCGTTGCGCTTCCTGCGATCGCCGCGGTGACCCATCGGGTGCAGCTCTACACCAACGTCTACAAGGTCGTACTTCGCCAGCCATTGGCGATCGCCAAGATGCTCGGTTCCACCGCGGCAATGTTTGAAGGGCGCATTGGCATCGGCCTCGGGTTGAGCTGGATCCCAGAAGAATTTGCGTGGCTTGGCGAAGTGATGAAGACCCGAGGCAAACGTCTCGACGAGATCATCGACATTTTTCGAGTCACATTGCAGCCTGGGTGGGCTGAGTATCACGGTGATCATTACGACTTCGACCGGCTCAAAATGTCACCGGCACCGAGCCAGAACGTTCCCATCTATGTGGGTGGGCATTCCGATGCGGCGTTGCGTCGCGCCGCTCGACGCGGCGATGGTTGGATTGGCGCGAATGTCACGCCGAAGCAGATTGGCGACCTCATTGCGCGCCTGCGGCTGCAGCTCGAAGCCGCCGACAGGCCGGTTGACGGCTTCGAGATCAAGCTCACGCCGCTGGTCCTTGCAACCGACGAGGCAATGGCTGGCGTGTTCGATCAGGGCGTCACCGACATCATCACGGTGCCCTGGCTCTATCACGGTCCAGGGCCTCATGCACTGGAGGCCAAGATCGAGTCGATCGAAGCATTCGCTGCCGACGTAATCGAACCCTTGCGCGGTTGAAGTCAATTTGGAGCCGAACGATGGACAATGATCAAAACATTGAGTTCAGCGACGCTCGATCTTCAGTTGTGGGCGGCACGCCCGTGCGACGAGCCCTCCCCCAACGGCATCGACGAACCGTGGGCGCATGGTGTTTTGCCGATCACATTGGTCCAGTCGAACAAGTAAAGAACCCAGCCGATGCTGGGATTGGTCCCCATCCCCACATCGGTCTCCAAACGGTTACCTGGCTCATTGACGGCGAGTTACGTCACCGAGATTCGCTCGGATCAGACCAACTCATTCGACCTGGACAACTCAATTTGATGACCGCAGGCAACGGGATCGCGCACGCGGAAGAGTGGCGTGGCGGTACGGGCCGATACCACGGTATCCAATTGTGGGTTGCCCAGCCTGACGAGACTCGTCACGGCCCGTGCGCTTTTGAACATCACGCGAGCCTCCCCCGCATTGACTTACGACACGGTTCAGCAACCATCCTCATTGGATCATTTGCTGGCGCTACCTCAACGGCGCGTCGAGATACTGACCATTTCGGTGCCCAACTCGACCTCCACCGTGGCCAAAGTGTGATCGAACTTCGACCCGACTATGAACATGCGCTCATCGTTCTTGACGGTGCCCTCCATGTCGGCAACGTCACCATTGCGCCCGGTCGGCTCGCGTACCTCCCCGCAATGCACAGTGAAATTGCACTCGACGTGGCCGAACCAACCATCGCGATGCTCATCGGCGGCGCACCGTTTGAAGCACCGATTTCGATGTGGTGGAACTTCGTTGGGCGTGATCACGACGAGCTCGCGGCAGCCCAACTCGATTGGAACGCACGCCGCGACCGCTTTGGCCCGGTCGACTCGATGCGCGCCTGGATTAAAGCCCCAGACGTGCCTTCGCGCACCTCATAACGTCACTCTTCTCGGGACGACGCCTGCAGTCAGTGGCGAAATTTGACGCGTTCTGGCCTCACAGAGGCCAGAACGCGTCAAATTTCGCCTTGGACGAGAGCATCCCCATGACGGTGCATCGCGATCCATCCCCAACCTGCGGCCGCCACACTCACCACCGCTCCTATTGCAATCGGCACACGTGGACCAAAGCGATCTGACACCGCCCCCAAAATCGGACCCCCGATTGGTGTCGTGCCAATCCATAACACCGTTTGCAGCGCCAAAACCCGGCCATGCATCGACGCCTTCGCTCGTACCTGAACAAGTGCGGTTGTCGAAGTCATATAGATAATGCTGGTGACGCCAACAACAAGGACCGCCGGATACACAAAAGGCATCGACGGCACCAGCGCCAACACCGCCATCGCGACACCAAAGGCACCACACCCTGCGACAATCATCGGCACCCCAACCGATGCCCGATGTGCCGTCGCTAGCGCCCCGACCAACGCCCCCACGCTGAACACGGCATACACAAATGTGTAGCTGGCGTCGGTGCCTCCAAGTCCTTGTTCGACAAACAATGGAAACACAACACTGAAGTTGTACGCCAGTGTTCCAACGACAGCAAGCATGATGAAGCTGATGCGTAACTCGGGGGTCGCTCGCACATAGGCGAAGCCGGCTCGAACCCGACCTGGCTCACGGGGTTCTGGAGGACGACGGCGCAATGCTGATCGATGCATCAATGCCAGTGCGCCAATCACCGCAACATACGACGCGGCATCCACCGCAAAACACCAGCCATAGCCAACGGTGATGATCAAGAAACCCGCCAGCGTTGGACCAAAGATGCGAGACAGATTCACCAACGTCGAATACAGCATCACTGCGTTGGGGATCAGTTCAATAGGTACCATTTCCGGCACAAATGACCGTCGCACCGGATTATCGAACGCCAACAACATGCCGCCCAGGATCGCCACCCCATAGAACGCACCAACCGGCGCATGTGGAAGAAACGCAAGCACGGCAAGTGCCGCGCTTTGCAGCATTTCCCCACTTTGCGTGAAAAACAGCAAGCGAAGCTTGTCGGATCGATCCGCTATTGATCCTGCCCATGCCGACAGAAGCAGTATCGGCCCAAATTGACAGGCGGTCAATAATCCCACGGCGAATCCGCTATTGGTCCGATGCAGAATCAATAGTGTCAGCGCCACCATTGTCAGCCAGTTGCCAGTATTCGAGACAAGTTGTCCAGCGAAGAACAGACGGAAGTTACGAACACCAAACGACGCAAAAGTTGCGGATACGAAACCGCCTTGCTCGCTCCCCCGTGGCACACCGCGCCGAGGTTCTTCTCTCGTCGTACCAGTGCTCACCGTGCGTGGTGATGGATGACGGTGCGATCCCGTCCGGTGTTCTTCGCCTCGTACAACGCGGTGTCCGCACGACCGATCAACGTGTCAGCGCCCTCATTCATGTCCCAGGCAGCGACGCCCGCCGAGAACGTCACGCCGTGGAGACAGTCAAGGGTACGGAACCACGTTTGCAACTTCTCTAAGAGTCGCTCGGCGCCGCTCGCGTCGGTGTCAGGCAAAATCATGCAGAACTCTTCGCCCCCGTAACGGGCCACACAGTCCACGGCCCGGAGTCGGGTGTGGAGTTCATTGCCAAAACAGCGCAGCAGCTCATCACCCGCTTGGTGCCCGAAACTGTCGTTGTAGTTCTTGAAATGATCCAAGTCGATCATGACCACACTCAAGGGCCCACCTCGACGGCGGGCCTCACGACGAGCTTGGGCAAGTCGATCGGTGAGTTCGCGACGATTTGGCAGCCCCGTGAGCACGTCGGTTCGGCCCATGTCTTCGAGCTTTGCGACGAACCTGGTTCGACCCACGAGCACCGCGATTTGCAACGCCATTCGTTCGAGATTGAAACGAGTCATCAAGCGGTCATACGAAGGATGGGCAATCTCTTCGAGCACGATCGCTACTAAATCTTCGTGCTCACCGCCCTCAACAACAAGCACGGATCGGTGTTGGTGCAAGTCAATCCCGCGATGTTCACGAGCGGCAGCAATCTCAAGCACGGTTGGCCGCGCAATCCCAGCGCCTTCGGGCCATACATAAATCGTTTCGGGGACACTCTGGGCAACGCTGCGATCTTCATATGGTGTGATCCAATAGGCACCTGCTCGCTTTGCCCCCGACCATGCGGTGATGACCGGCAGAACTTCTTCGATGCCTTCGGTCAGATTGTTTGCACGGGCCGCGATACCAGCGACCTCGGCCAGGCCTGACATCTGACTATCTGAATGCAGCGACGCCAGCGCCATTAGATGCACCATGGTTGCAATCACGCCCCACACCACACCATACGAAATGGTGAAGGCGGCAACGGCTTCATTGACCGAATTTGACGCTACTGCCGAGAGCGTGACGGATGCGGTCGCGGTCATCCACGACACGACAATCATCCACCGATTGCCAATCATTGCCATGAGGAGCGTCGGAACGAAGATGAGTGGGCGGTAGATGCCAATTGTTCCACCAAGCGCATAACCGGCGAGCGCTGTTGCCATCGTCGCAAACATGACCTCAGCGAGCAGCAGCAGTGGGGTTGGCGATTTGTAGCCGTCCGAGCGGACCATGCGACGAAAATGGAACAGATTGAGGCCGCCAAGAAACAAAACGGCGGCCGCGGCAAGCCCAACACACGTCCAATTGGTTGCCGATTCACGGGGCAGAAACGCGCCGATGAGCGGCACAAGCAGCGCGACATGCGCGAGACCAATGATCTTCCAGCCAAAGGTGGACAATGCCGGGTCGATGTCGGTCACATAGGCAAAGACGGGTCCCGTCTGCCCTATCGATTCAGGTGGACGTTCAGCCACACCTTCCCCTTTTGCTCCCGAACACAGACCTAGTTTGCCATGCAACATCTCTTTTCGTCGCTTGCTGGCCTATCCTGTAGCGCGACGGCGATGGAGCTCGCCAGAACCGCCCAGTGACCGGGCTGATAGCTCCTGGCATCCACTACGTGTTCCAACGAACAGCCATGTCCAGGAGTTTCTATGCAACAACAGCCCGACGGTTTACCAATCGACCCGGATCTCGACCCGGATGATCCGGCCGAGCCTCGATTTCTGACCAGCACCAACGGCGTAACGTTGCCGCCCACGAGCCGTGTGCAACCGGCGATCCTCATCTTTATTGCCCTTGGCGGCGCGCTCGGCACACTCGCTCGGGCAGCGCTTGGCCAGATATTTGTGGATGCACCGCAGCAATTTCCTTCAACGACGCTCATTATCAATCTGGTTGGATCGTTTGTGCTTGGCTTTCTTGTGGTGGGGTTTTTTGAATCGCGAGCACGCCACCGCCACCTTCGCCCATTTCTTGCGACCGGTGTCCTTGGAGGATTTACCACGTTCTCAACGTTCATGGTGGCGAGCGTGCAGTTGGCACATCATGGCAAGCTTGCTTTCGCGGTTCTCTACGTGATGGTGTCGCTCTTTGGAGGTTGGCTGGCGGCCTACTTTGGGATCGTCTGCGGGAAGCGCTTTGTCGGCAAGCGAGCGGACGCCAACGCACAGACCAGCACAACGGGGCTCGCCCAATGACCTTGTCAACGTGGATTGCCGTTGCCGTGGCCGGGGCAATTGGAGCACCACTGCGCTACCTGTTGGACGGATTTGTACAAGTCCGTATGTCTGGCGACTTACCGTGGGGAACGTTTGTCGTGAATGTCACCGGGTCGTTCGTGCTTGGTTTCGTCACAGGTTTGGCCGTCGGTGGAACGATCAGCCGTTTTGAAACGTCCATGCTCGGCACCGGTTTGTGTGGTGCCTTCACGACGTTTTCAACTTTTAGTTTTGAGTCTGCCCGATTGGCCGATGTTGGTGACGTGCGCGGGGCGCTGATCAATACGGTCGGATCGGCAGGCGTCGGCTTGGGCGCTGCGACCCTCGGGCTCGTCATGGCATCTACTTTCACCTGAACCTGCGCTAAGCCAAACGCAACAACACCGCATACGGTGCCCACCGCTAGCATCGCGTTGACCATGGATGCCCCCATTGCGCATGCAAGTGATCTGGCACGGCGAGATCGTGCCCGCCTGTGGCATCCGTATGCACCCATGCCAAGTTCGTTTCCCGCGGTGCCCGTCCGATGCGCGTCGGGCACGCGTTTGCACCTGACCGATGGGCGAGACGTCATCGACGGGATGTCCTCGTGGTGGGCGGCCATCCACGGTTATGCCCATCCTGTTCTCGACGATGCATTGCGACATCAGATCGATGCCATGTCGCATGTCATGTTTGGTGGACTCACGCACGAACCGGCCATCAACTTGGCAGAACGCTTGTGTGGCATCACGCCTCGTGGGCTTGAACACGTATTCTTCGCCGATTCAGGATCAGTCGCGGTCGAAGTCGCCCTCAAAATGGCGCTCCAGTATGCGCGTGGAACAGGACGACCAAGCGCCACGCGCATGTTGACCGTTGGCGGTGGTTATCACGGCGACACGCTTGGATGCATGTCGGTGTGCGACCCCATCACCGGCATGCACTCCATGTTCGCTGACGTACTTCCCAAAGCGATCTTCGCGCCGCGTCCCGAACCTCGATTCGACGAGACGTTCAACGAGCACCACATTGCAGCGTTCGAGGAACTCCTCGCTACGCATCACAACGAGATTGCAGCGGTCATCCTTGAGCCAGTTGTACAAGGCGCAGGCGGCATGCGGTTCTATTCCCCTGACTATTTACGAGCGGTTCGCGCAATGTGCAACAAGCACGACGTGCTAATGATCGCCGACGAGATCGCCACCGGATTCGGTCGAACTGGCGAGCTGTTCGGATGTGACCATGCAGGCATTGCACCTGACATCATGTGCGTCGGTAAAGCCATGAGCGGCGGCTACATGACAATGGCGGCGGTGATTTGCACGCCAGAGGTGTCGGTCGGTGTTTCGGCCGCCGAATCTGGTGCGCTGATGCATGGGCCCACCTTCATGGCGAACCCGCTCGCCGCTGCCGTCTCACTTGCCTCAATTGATCTCTTACTTTCCGAGCCATGGCGCGAACGAGTCGCACACATCGCGCAGAAGCTGCGGGCTGGACTTGCTCCGGCTTCAAAACTTCCCAGCGTTGCCGACGTACGTGTCCTTGGGGCGATCGGCGTGATCGAAGCAAACGAACCAGTCGATATGGCCGCCACCCAGCAGCTCTTGCTCGAGCGTGGCGTTTGGCTCCGTCCGTTTGGGAAATTGTTGTACACGATGCCGCCCTACATTTGCGACGATGCTGACCTCGAGGCGATCACGAGCGCCATGGTTGCGGCCGCCCAAAGGTGGGGCTGATCCCCCGAAATCGGTTCGCCCCTTTTTGGCTATTGTCGCAAAATCTCAGCGGGTCGCTTTGGCCATGTCGAGGCGTTCGAGTAAATCGGTGTCGTGATCGTCGCCTGGGTTCGCGGTCGTCAATAATTTGTCACCCAGAAAGATGCTTGACGCTCCCGCGTGTAGACACAGCGCTTGCAACTCGTCGGTCATCTGCGAGCGACCAGCCGACAGTCGCACGACCGATTCGGGCATCATGAGTCGGGCAGCCGCAATGGTGCGCACCAACTCGAGCGGGTCGAGTTCTTCGACGCCATAAAGCGGCGTGCCGGGCACCTGGACTAACAAGTTGATCGGCACACTTTCGGGATGTGGATCAAGCGTTGCTAACTGCACAAGCAGCCCCGCACGGTCACGACGAGTTTCTCCCATGCCGACAATTCCGCCCGTGCAGAGCTTTACCGGCGTCGTGCGAACATTCTTGAGGGTTTCCAAACGATCCTGATAGGTGCGAGTCGTGATGATCTCACCGTAATACTCAGGTGAGGTGTCGAGGTTGTGATTGTAAAAATCAAGGCCCGCATCGCTGAGCGTCTGTGCTTGCTCTGCGGTCAGCATGCCAAGGGTCACACACGTTTCCATGTTGAGTGCGGCGACCGCTTCGACGGCTTCTGCCATCCGACCGACTTGGCGATCGCTCGGTGACCGCCACGCGGCACCCATGCAAAAGCGTGTGGCGCCCGCGTCTTTGGCTTTTTGCGCGGCCGCAACAATGGCGTCGGTTTCCATGAGACGCTCAGGAGTGAGCTCGGTATTCCATTTCGCAGACTGTGGACAGTAGTTGCAGTCTTCAGGGCAAGCACCGGTCTTGACCGACAACAACATGGCGGCTTCAACGACGTGCGGGTCGAATCGTTCACGGTGAATGGCGTTTGCGTTTGCGAGCAGATCGTGGAACGGCGACGCGATTAATTCCTCCGCTTCGTCAACGGACCAGTCATGTCGCAGTGTTGCCATGGTCGAACAGCCTTGTCGTGGTTTCGTTGCGCAGCCAAATTTGTACTTACGGATTCCGAATACGCCCATGTCGAGTGAAAACATGATGGCGTGTTGAATCGGAGCTGGGCTCGTTGCGAATTGGATGCGATTCGTGCCGCTCAGCAGTGGCGCCGAACACGTGCTTTTGATGCGCTTGGCCCGACCGGAACGATTGAGGGGAGCCGGGTTGTTTCGTTCGCGTCGAATGATTACCTCGGATTATCTGAACACCCGGCGCTCAAAGCCGGTGCCATCGATGCCATTGAACGGTGGGGTACCGGTTCGACTGCAAGTCGACTCGTGGTCGGCACCCGCCCGTGTCATGAAGAACTCGAAGCCGCGCTCGCCGCGTGGAAGGGCACCGAAGCGGCGTTGGTGTTGTCGAGTGGCTACGCCGCCAACCTCAGCGTGCTTGCCACACTTGGAGGTCCGGGCTGTTGCATCATCAGTGATGAACTCAACCATGCGTCGATCATTGATGGTTGCCGTTTGAGCCGATCGCCCGTTCGCATTGCACGCCATAACGATGTCGCGCATGTGGATGAGTTGTTGTCGGCTTCGACGTGCGAGCGCAATGTGGTGGTCACCGATGCGGTGTTCTCGATGGACGGTGATGAGGCGCCCATTGGGGCACTTGGCGACGTGTGTGCACGTCACGGGGCGTTGCTTGTTGTCGATGAAGCACACGCGGTTCTTGGCCCCGATCTTGGTGTGCTCACCAGCATCGACAATTTGGATGTGGCGCGGGTCGTGACATTGTCAAAAGCGCTCGGTTCATCGGGCGGTGCGGTGTGCGGCCCGCGTTGGTTGATCGATCTGTTCATCAATCGTGCGCGGCCGTTCATCTTTTCGACCGCACCCACGCCCGGCGATGTGGGTGCAGCATTGGCGGCGGTGCACTTGATCCAAAGCGACGAAGGTGCTGGTCTTGTGGCCCGTCTCGCCGCGTTGGTTGAGCGAGTCGCACCGGGTCACGTGTCGCCGATCATTCCCATCATGGTTGGTTCTGAAGCGGATGCAATTGCTGCCTCGTCGCGCTTGTTTGAACGAGGACTGTTGATCCCTGCGATTCGACCGCCCACGGTTGCACCGGGCACATCACGTTTACGAGTGGCGCTGTCGGCCACACATACCGACGACATGATCACAGATCTCACTGGTGGACTCGCCGAACTGGGGCTTGTGTCATGACAACGCAGCACCGACCACGTTTTGTTATTGCGGTACTTGGCACCGCCACCGAAGTAGGGAAGACCTGGGTGACCGCACGGCTCATCAGCACGCTGCGCGAAGCCGGGTTGTGTGTTGGCGTGCGCAAACCGGTGCAGTCGTATGATCCCGCAATCGTCGAACCAACCGATTCACAGGTTCTTGGCGCGGCGAGCGGCGAAGACCCAAACGTGGTGTGCAATGAGGAGCGTTCGTTGCCGGTTGCTATGGCACCACCGATGGCTGCGGCGGTCCTTGGTCTGCATCCTCTGGCCGTCAACGAACTTGCCGCGTCGATTGTGTGGGCGGCATCGGTAGAGGTTGGCATTGTCGAAACGATCGGCGGGGTGCGCTCGCCAATCGCATCCGACGGAGACAGTATTGATTTGGCCCGTGCGTTGTCGCCCGACGTGACGATATTGGTGAGCGACGCGGAACTTGGGGTACTCAATGCCGTGCGCACATCGGTCGATGCAGTAGCCCCGTTGACCCCAATCGTTCATTTGAATCGTTTCGATGCGAACGATGACTTGCACCGCCGCAACCGTGACTGGCTCGTTGATGTTGACGCTTATAACGTCACAACAGTTATTGAGGATCTCGCTTCTCAACTCTTGAAATGAGCGACAAGCCGTCGGTGGCGATGCGCGAAGAAGGTTCGCACGCCTCGGAACAAAAGCGGGCCGAACACGACGAGCCCGAGCCGTGGGGTAAACGAAACCCGATCTGTTACTTCGGTGGTGACGTCATCCACTGCGGTCACGCATCGATCGTGCACCCAGGTACGCATACTCAACATCGTGGATTCTTCATGAAAACGGCGTCCCGGCTCCAGGCGTACGATTTTCAGATGGTCGTAGTCAAATGGAATCACCCCGAACAGTCGCAACCAAGCCCGACCCACCGGCTCACCAACTGCAATTGTGTCGATCGTGAGTTTGCCCGATCCACGTGGCATCGACATCGACATGATGGGTCGCATTTCGTCGTTAATGCCTTCAGGGGTAACCACGCGCGCCCAAACGTCGGGTGCGGCCGCACAAATCGTGCTCTGTACTTCAAAGTCCCACGTTCGTCGCATCGCTGATTCTCCTCGCAGCGTCCCTTTGTCTACCAGACGTGGGAGCGACAGGTGTCACCATCTGCTCAACAATTTGACGGCGAGATCCGCCTACGCCGCAGGCAATGATTGCTCCGCGTTTTGGGTGCCAAAACCGGACCTGCAGGTTCCAAAAACGCACCCAAAACACAGATTTCGCGGGGCATCGACAAAAAGTTTGAAACAATGTGTCGAAAGCGCGGAACCCGTTCGTTGATTTAGTGAGCGGAACAATCCGACTCGTACACATAAAGGAGCAGTCACCATGGCCCAGTACCTGTTTGGCGTTTGCCACGAAGACAACTACGAAGACCAAGATCTTTCCACCCCCGAGAATCAGGCGATGTTCGCACGGGTGTCCGCGCTCAATGAAGAAATGGAAGCCAAAGGCGTCATGGTGATGGGCATGGGTCTGCATTCGGCGTCAACTGCAACGGTGGTTTATGCCACCGAGAGCGGGGTAACCATGACCGATGGTCCATTTGCCGAGACGAAAGAACAAATGGGTGGGTTCTGGATCATTGACGTCCCCAACTTTGATGTCGCGTTGGAATGGGCGGGCCGCTGCTCCGCGGCGTGCGGTGTCCCGATCGAAGTCCGCGCCTCACACGACCACGAGATTGAGGCCCAACTCGGGCAATGAACGAGATCGGCGACATTTACCGACGTGAAGTTGGTCGATGCACCGCCACGCTGATTCGTGTCCTCGGCGACATTGACCTCGCCGAGGACGCGGTCGCCGACGCGTTCACGATCGCCGCCGACGTCTGGCGCCGCCAAGGTATTCCTGCGAATCCTGGTGCATGGATCACCACGACTGCTCGAAACCGGGCAATCGACCGACTCCGACGTGAATCGACTCGCGAGCAGCGACAACTCGCCGCCACACAATTGATCTCCGCAATGGAACCTTGCCCCGAACCCGACTTCTGTGCGCTAGACGACTTGGTTGACGTTGTCGCAGACGACCAACTCCGGTTGCTCTTCTTATGCTGCCACCCGGCCTTGGCGGTTGACGCGCAAGTCGCCCTTACCTTGCGACTCGTTGGCGGACTCGAAACGCCTGAGATTGCTTGTGCATTTGTCGTACCCGAAGCAACAATGGCGCAACGTCTCGTACGAGCAAAGCGCAAACTTCGAGTGAACCACGCGCCTTATCGCATCCCCCGTCCGGCCGAACTCCCTGACCGTCTCACATCGGTGTTGGCCACGATCTATCTCATCTTCACCGAAGGCCACAGTGCGTCGTCAGGCGACGAGCTCACCCGAGCGGACCTCACCGGCGAAGCACTCCGACTCGGTTTCGCGCTGGCCGAACTGATGCCCGACGAGCCCGAAGTGGCCGGACTCGTTGCGCTCATGGTGTTCACGCAGTCTCGTGCCGCTGCACGTTGTCGGGCCGATGGCTCGATGGTCCGTCTAAGTGAGCAAGATCGAACGCTGTGGGATCGTGACCTCATCGATCAAGGGGTCACATTGCTCAATCGATTCGACGGTCATCCGCGCCCCGGGCTGTATCGCATTCAAGCAATGATTGGCGCGATTCACGCCGAAGCAAGTTCTGCTGACCGAACTGATTGGCCTCGCATCGTGGCCTGTTACGACTTGCTTGTGATGATCCACCCAACCGCGGTTGTGGCGCTCAATCGCGCCGTTGCGATCGCACAGGCGTTTGGGGCACAAGCTGGCGTTGACGCGCTTGATGCCATTGATGCCAAAGCACTTGATGCCTTTCAGCCCTATCACGCAACTCGAGCTGACCTACTCATTCAGGTCGGGCGCAAGCACGATGCGCTCGCCGCGTATGACCGTGCGATTGCGCTGTCAACCAATCCGGTCGAAGCACAGTTCCTCGCTACACAGCGTGACATCGCCACCCAGCGTGACACCGCCACCAACGCGAAGGTCACGTAACTCCCCCGACGCGTTTTGGGTGCACTTTTGGAACCTGGGGGTTCCAAAAGTGCACCCAAAGCGGGCTGATAAGGCCGACCCTTGACGCAACAGGGTTGGTGCGGCCTACCCTGAAAGGTGATGCCCCCAAATCCAAGTACGGTCACCGAAGCGGTGCAATGGCTCACCGCCAATGGTTACACCGACGAGCTCGGACCCCGCGGTGCCGAGACGCCGGCCGATGCAGATCATGTGCATGAACCGGCCAGTCTCATCATTGAGCATGTCTTTCGTTTCGAGGGCGACTCTGATCCAGGTGACGAAGCCATCGTGCTTGGCGTGTACTGCGATGGTTGCGACATACGCGGAATTGTGGTCAGTGCTTTTGGACCCGACGCCGACCCGAAGCTGATGGAACGACTTCGTCACCACTCCTGACCGGTTCGGCCAATCGAAATACACTGTTGCGCCATGGGCGAGGACCTTGCGCGCGATCAACGCATTGCACTGCGGTTGAGTGAACTTGCCCCCTCGGTCATGTTCGTTGTGTCAACCGACGGGATGATCACCTGGGTATCCGAATCGGTTCGCACGTTCTTTCGAATGGAACGCGAGGCGTTCATTGGCACGAACATTTTTGATTACGTCGACATGGATTGGAATGCGGACGCGATTGATTCAGTTGTTTACGCGATGGGGGCGGCCGGTCTACAACGCCCGATGTTGTTTCGTCTCGTACACCCAGATGGCACCAAAATCGTGGCCGAGGTCACCGCAAACGCGCAGCTTGATGATCCTGATATTGCGGGCCTTGCGGTGTATGCGAGGCCATGGGATGAACGCTGGTATTTCGATCGGATTTTGGATGCCATGGCTGAAGATGCGGCCCTCACCGATGTCTTGCACCTCGTGGTTGGTTTGGCAGAAACCGAGAACCTCGCCGCACAAAGCGTCTTGATCTATACCGACCCGCAAACCGGTGAACGTGCGACTCGTGGCCACCTTGATTTGGGCATTGCACAACGATTGGCTGCTCCCCGAGAAGGCACGCCGTGGGTTCTTGCAATGCGTGACAATGAGCCGTGTTCGGTTCGTGTTGATGAGCTTCCCGAGCCGCTCGCGGCCGAAGCCCATGCGCGGGGCCAGAGGTGGTGTTGGGCCTGGCCGATTCCTGCGTTGGATGGATCCGGTGCGATTGGTGTACTCGTTTTGTGGCGCACGTTGGACGAGCCGCCCGATCATACGTGTCGAATGTTGTTGCGTCGCCTTGTGCAGTTCGTCGCGTTGTTGTTTCGCCGGGAAAGTCTGCGTCTGGCGTTGTTGCATGCGGCGCTCCATGACCCGCTCACCGAACTGGGCAACCGCGCCAAGTTCTTTACCGAACTCGGCCGGGCAATTGATCACACCCCTGCGGTGAGTGCGGTCGGGCTCAAGGTTGGGGTGATCTCGATTGATCTGGATGGTTTCAAGCCGGTGAACGATCGACTCGGGCACGCGGCAGGCGACGACGTGTTGTGTGTGGTCGCGGACCGGCTGCGGGCGCAAGTGCGAACCGGTGATGTGGTCGCTCGTCTCGGCGGTGACGAGTTCTGTGTTTTGTGCAAGGAAGTGAGCAGCCCTGATGATGTTGCCAATCTGGCGCAGCGCATTGTCACCGCGATGGGTGAGCCAATCACGACTCGCGCCGGGGTTGTGACGATCAGCGCTTCGGTTGGAGTTGCAACGTGCACGCCAGGCTCTACCGATGGGGACGCGTTGTTAGAGGCCGCTGATCAGGCGATGTATCAAGCAAAAGGCGATGGATCGAACCGCTGGCACGAGGGCACGATCACCAAATCGTCAGAGTGACTGCTGCACCCACATGGTCAGGTTCCATTTGGTCGGCGACTGCGTTCTTCCATACGAACAACCATGGTTGCGGCTTCGGTACGACTGTGCAGACCAAGTTTGGCCAGCATGTTTGAGACGTAGTTCTTCACCGTTTTTTCGGCCAAATGCAGTTCGTCGCCGATCTGCCGGTTGGTGCGCCCTTGCGCGATGAGGTCAAGCACTTTGCGTTCTTGACCGGTGAGCACCCGCAGGGGATCTTCGGGTGGGGTACGCAGTCGAGTCATGGTGGCGTCCACGGTTTCAGCGGACAGCAGTGAAGCGCCAGCAGCGACTTTGCGGATTGAGTCAACGAGGTCGGATCCTCGGATTTGTTTGAGCAAGTAGCCCGATGCTCCTGCGAGCACCGCTGCGGCGAGCGCTTCGTCATCAGCGAAACTTGTCAAAATGAGGCACGCGATTTCGGGATGCTCGGAACGGATCTCTCGGCACACTTCGATGCCGGAGCGCTCGTCGTTGCCGAGGCGCACATCGAGCACGGCAACGTCGGGTTGGACCGCGGGGATGCGGCGAGCGGCTTCATCGCCATTGGAAGCTTCGCCGACCACTTTGAGGTCATCGGTCGAGTTGATGAGGTCAGTTATACCGCGGCGAACCACTTCATGATCATCGACAAGGAACACTCGAATTGGCACGTGTCTATTCTGTCGCATGGCTTCGCTATGGCGTCGGATTGACCGTGTTGGAGCACGTTCTCCTTGACGGCGTGTGTAGTGGCGGCCGCAGTTGTCGTGCACACCCAGTTGACAATGACGAACATATGTTCGATACTCGCGCGATGGGTCCTCCTCCACACGCGGCACTGCCTTCCCGATCTCCAGGGTTGTTGCCAACGGAACTGGCCGCAACAAACACCATCATGCCCACCCGCTCACTCACCTTGGCTGCCGAGCGGACACTACCGGTTGCAAGCGCGTTGGGCGGCCTGCTCCCCACCGGGCTGCCTCGGGGCGTAACCGTGACCATAACCGGCAGCGCGGCCCGATCATTCACCTGGGCCTTGGCTAGCGAAGCCAGCCAAGCCGGTGCGTGGTGCGCGGTCATCGGCCTGACCGGTCTGGGATGGCAGGCACTCACCGAACTTGGAGTTGCCCCCCATCGGGTCGTGACCATCACAGCAGACGATGCAGCACAACAAGCTTCGGCAATCGCCGCAGCAGTCGACGGTTTTGACCTGATCATCGTGGGCAACCAGACACGCCTTCGCACCGACACACAACGCCGATTAGCCGCCCGCGCACGAGAGCGAGGCACGGTGCTCATCGGCGTCCACGAATCGTCACACAACGATCAACAAGCCAGCAACGTCGGTGTGTTCGGCCCGATCAGCGATCTGCGGGCAACGACCAAGCCCGAACCATGGACGGGACTCGGGGTCGGGTCGGGTCGGCTGGCAAGCCGGGCTGTTCACGTCAACATGGAAGGCAAACGACTGCCCGGACGACAACGATCGGCCCGGCTGTGGCTGCCCGGCCCCAACGGGCAACTCGCCAACGCCACCGTCTCGACACGAGCGCCGGACCCCCCGCTCGCCACAACAACACCAACAAACAACGCCGGGCTACGGTCCGCATGACGGCAACACCACGCACCCTGGTGGTGCACTGTGACCAGTGGTCGATACGAGCCGCAGGGTTCGCACACGATGAACGTCCCACCGCGGTGTTCGACGCGTCCGGGATCGTGGCAATCAACTTCGCCGCATACCAAGGTGGCGTGCGTACCGGGGTGCGACGTCGCGTCGCGCAGGGCCGGTGCCCCGAGTTGCGTTTGGTTCCCCGTGATCCACTTGGCGAAGCCCTCGCTTTCGAGGTGGTGCTCAGCGCACTTGACGCGGTCACACCGCTCGTCGAAGTGATCAGCCCCGGACTCGTCGCGTGCCCAACTCGCGGGCCTTCGCGTTACTTTGGCGGCGACGCCGCACTCGCCGCCAAAGTGTGCGCGGACGTAGGGCAAGCACTCGGTGACCAAAACGCGATCCATGTTGGGATCGCCGACGGCCCGATCGTCGCACGCCTCGCCGCAATTGGAGCCCGTGGTGGGAAAACTCGGGTCATCCCCTCACACGACACCACCAAATTTTTGCATCCGATCCCCTTGTCGGCGTTGATCAGGTTCGCACCCGACCCTGGCGTGCTCGACACGTTGAGCCGCCTGGGGTTAGCCACGCTGGGTGACGTCGCCGCGCTCGACGCGGGCACCGTCAACGGACGCTTTGGGCATGAGGGCATGTGGGTGCACCGACTCGCTCAAGGAAACGACCCGCAAGATCTCGTGTTGGTGCCTGTTCCTGACAACACCGATGAGTCTGTTGATTTTGATCCGCCCGAGTTGCGTGCGGAAGCAGTCGCGTTCGCCGCCCGTGTCGCCGCTGAAACATTTGTTGAACGGCTTGCCCAGCGTGGAGTGTCGTGCGCGCAGGTGATCATTGGATTGTCGAGCGATCACGGTGAGGTTTGCGAACGACGATGGCGCCTCGATGGGCCCGGCAACTCCAACAAACACACACTCGATGCGCTCATCGCACAGCGGGTGCGTTGGCAAGTCGACGGATGGTTACGCGCACCGGTTGCGTCACGCCCCACCGCAGGGGTGATCCGTCTCGTGCTGACCCCCGGCGAGGTCATCGCCGCGAAGGGCACCCAAATGGGGTTTTGGGGCGGGGCGTCCGCAACCGACGAACGAGCCGCACGAGCAATCGCCCGGCTCGAAGCGTTGTGCGGCCCCGACGCGGTGCACGTGGCCATCGACCAAGGGGGGCGCAATCCTGGCGACGAGGTGACAATGGTGCCCACCGCCACCGCGGACCTAACCAACGCACACCGTCTTGACCGCCTCACCCGCGCAGCCCAAGCCGGCCGCGCAGCCCCACACGATCCGCCGTGGCCGGGGCGTCTGCCTGCCCCGTCCCCCACACTCGTATTCGACCCACCACTTGGGGTTTCCGTAACCGACCCCCAGGGGAACAGTGTGCAGGTGACCGGGCGCGGAGAAGTTGATCGCCACCCACACCGTGTTGACACGCAACAGATCACGGCGTGGGCTGGCCCTTGGCCGATAGACGAACGCTGGTGGGATGACACCACCCATTCCCGCCACGCCCGCATCCAAGTAGTCGTCGACGACGGCTCGGCGTTGCTACTCAGCCGACACCAGCAACGTTGGTGGGTACATGCCATCTATCGATGAAATCGATGTCAACCAAATGTGGGGTTCGGGCGTTTCCAAAGTGAACGAACGCAAACCACATCAGATTCACACGGGGGACCACAATGACCATCACACGAACGTTTGGCACTCGAATCGCAGCGGCCATCGCACTTTTCGCCACCGTTATCGCCATCGGCATCAGCCCACCAGCGCACGCCACCGAAGTGATGGTCGGAATCGGCACGTTGCCTGGCACGGTGTCGTCTGTTGCCACCGCGGTCAACGACCACAACATCGTGGTGGGCTATTCCACCGGCGCCGACGGCAAGCGCCACGCTTTTCGCTACGACCCATTCACGTCGTCGATGACCGCACTTGGCACCCTGCCCGGCGATGTTGAGTCGGTCGCCGCTGACATCAACACCACCGGCTTCATTGCTGGTACGTCATACGATGCTTCAGGCAATGGACACGCATTCGTGTACGACCCGACAACGTCGACACTGTCTGCCGTTGGCACACTGCCCGGTGGGACCACATCGCAAGCGACCAGCATCAATGACGGGGGCGTAGTTGTCGGCGTCGCCGATGAGGGGGCAAGTGATGGATTCGGATTTGTCTACGACCCCGGCACGGCAACGATGACCAGCGTCGGCGAACTTTCCGGTGGCTTCGGCTCGTCTAACGCGGACATCAACAACAACGGCATCGCGGTAGGAAGCGCTACAGCAGGATCCGGGCACGATCTCCCATTCACCTTCGACCTCTCCACCTCTGCGATGACGATGCTTCCAACCCCACCTGGATCAATGAATGCACATGCACTTGCGATCAACGACAGTGGCATCATCCTGGTCGTCCCCGAAGTTGGTGGCGCACCATCAACCTACGACATGGCTACGCACACCTTCACTGCGCTCGGATCGGTGCCCGGTGGATCAGCCTTCACGGGACGTCAACTCAACAACCGCGGCATGGTCGCCGGATTTGCGGTCGTTGGCGGGGCGCGACACGCCTTTGTTTCGGATCCCTCGACCGGCACGATGACCGACCTTGGCACATTGTCTGGTGACCGCTCATCCGATGCGTATGACGTCAACTCCAATGGCATTGTCGTTGGGAAATCAACGGATGCAAACGGCGTGGATCATGCGTTCATGACTCACAGCGTCACCCCAGCACCCACAACCTCGGCTCCTGCGACCACAGCGCATATGGCAACAACCCCGTCGGCAATCGCAACGGCCGCAAAAGCAGTTTCTGCCACCCCGACCTACACGGGCTGAGCGAGACCGACTGCGGCGGATCCGAGACGCACTCGTCAAGTTATGGGTGCGTCTCTCGTAGGTCAGCAGGACTTCCAGACTGACGACGTTGGTTTCGACTTTTTCGTTAGAACCGACGGTGGTACGACAGCGAGTTGAACAACGTGCTCACGAGGTTCACATTCGAACGGCCCGACCAGTACGGAATATCCGACTCGCTCGGGGCACGGTGCAAGAGCCCGAAGTAGGTAATGATCACATCGATGCGCGCCTTGTTAAGCCGCTTATACTCGCTTGACTCGGAGAACCCAACCATGAGGTCGCCTCGGGTTGTCGAGGTGTTCTCAAGTTGATTCACCCAAAATGTCAAACCGCTCGCATCGGGTTGGCGGCCCAGCACATTCTGATAGACGAGTTTCACGTAATCGGTGTTGTTCAGCGAACCATACCGATTGACAAACTCAGATGACTGCGCAAAATATGACGCAATGTGATTGAGTCCGTACCCCGAATTGATGCGACTGAACCAGAACGACAACCCTGACGTTTCTGGATCACGCAGGAAGAACGCACGGTAAAGCCGAGCAACGCCACCCATACGGAACTGATACCGGGCGCCTTGGATCTGACTCGACAACCACGACGACGGGCTCATTGAGCTTTGCGCGTTGATCCCACGGGTTTGATCCGCACTCGACGGGTTCGTGTCATAAAGGTCACGCCATGACGATCTGACGAATGCCCGTGCATCAGTGTGCGGCCCGAAGCGGATCTGGGCCTTGATCCAATCTGATTGCGCGGCAATGCGCGAATACACGCCGGGGAAACCGTCCGCGCATCCGTCCCCCCAACTGACAATGCCAACTTGTTTGTTCACCCCACCAATCTGTGCGACGAGTGGCCCGCCGCTGTCCCCGTCGCAGCTGTCGGTGAAGGTGTACGGATAGACCCCGGCACAGATCATTTGCGAGGTGATCGCGCCCGGATAGCCGTTGTTCTCACAATCTGGGTTCGTCAGGAGGTACTGATTGACTTCGTTGAGCTCCGTTGGATACGTACCTCCGCCTGAGTACAGGTCTCCCCAACCCGCCACGAACACTTCGGTTCCAGCAGGCACGACTTGGCCTTGGCTCACCAGCGACTGCAATGGGGCCGCGGTTGGATCAGCCAACCGAATAAGGCCGTAGTCGCCGTCGGTTGAGAGGTCGTCGTAGTACGGGAACTGGCGGAGCTCAACCGAATGCGTACGGGTGCCGCCGCTGGCCAACGACTGCGTTCCCGTCAGGACGTCAATGCCGCTCGC
>CAZJAZ010000025.1:0-32213 GCA_964544305.1 uncultured Iamiaceae bacterium
ACCCCCAACGGGATTTGAACCCGTGTTACCTGCGTGAAAGGCAGGCGTCCTAGGCCGCTGGACGATGGGGGCATCGCGGTTGCGAGACGTGAACTCTATCAGGCACGCCACTTCCGCCCTTGATCGAGAGTTTCACTTGCCTTGTGCATGATGCGTGTAGCGTTGTGCGTCACTTAAATTGCCTGGGCATTGGCCGATCATTTCAAGGAGGGGCCGCTCACACCGGTTGCTCGCATCTGCGGGCACGCAAATCCGCACCAGTGTTACGCGCTACACACGTCATGATCTCGAACTGTCGACCAATGCGAGGAAGTTCATGAGCACAGATGTGCTGACGTGTCCAACGTGTATGGCACGGGTCTTTGGAACATGGGCAGAGTGCAAATTCTGTGGAACCGTATTACGCGCGGAAACGATTGCCGGGACCATGCACCCCGATGAACTTCACGCGCCAGAGCTTCCTGGATCGTCGACTCAAGGGTCATCGCCTCAAGGGAACGAACCTTCGTTATCTCCATGGGAACAAGGGTGGACAAATGATCCCGAACCTGTTACCCAGTTGCCCCAAGGGGGCGAAACCGGCGATTGGTCAACTTGGGCGAGCGGTAGTCAAGCCACTGACTTTGGGGCCAGTGATGGAGCTGACCCAACGTCGGATTCAGAAGCCGTTGTTAAGGTCGAAGGGGCTCCGTCAACGTGGGCAGCGGGCCCTGCCCCCACGTTGGATGAACCGTCGCAGGACAGCGAAGGTCCGTCGTTTATCGATGAAGGCCCTTCAGGCCTTGAGCCGGTTTCGTGGTACACCGAGCCGAGCTCGGTGCCCGCTATACCTGAAGATGATTTAATTGAGACCGTGCCGACGCAGAGCGGCGCGTCGGGGCTTGATCCTGTTTCCTGGTACACCGAACCACAAAACGACGCAAGCGCGACGAGTGTTACCGCGTCAGATGACGGCAACGACAACGCACAAGCCGACAGCGCAACTGAACAGATAAGCGATGGAGATGGAGCAGAGCGTTTCGATCCTGAAGCGATCTTCCGTGAGCCCGAACCAGAACCGGTTTCATCAAGCGCACAATGGGATACCTCAACCGCGGTCGAAACCGTTGCGCCCCAAATTAATTGGAAAGCCTCGGCAAACGCCTGGGATGCACCAGTCGAGCCCAAAGGGAAACCAAAGCGACAGTCGGTTCTCTCACGCGAATCTCGCTTGCTGCTCATGGGGATTGTCGTTCTCTTGGTGATCGTGATTGCGGGCCGAGAGGTCATCAAGGACCGAAACAATTACCCGAACGCGTGGGCGGGAAACGTGCAGGCCGTGGCCAGCTGGGTTTCATCCACACGAGACCTGCCATTTGTGCATCCGGTCGCGGTCGAAACCCTTCCCGCGGGTGAATACGATGCCACTGTTGCAAGTGCCGCGAGCCCGGACAAGGAAAGCCAAGCCCTTTCCGACGAAGTCGCGGCGTGGCGTGCGTTCGGCGCGATCAAAGGGAACCCAAAGAATTCGCTCGGAATTGTTGACGTGCAGCACCCACAAGATGGTGCGTATTTCGATGTGGCGAACGGCAAGCTCTTCATTCGATCAGGAACAAATCCTCAACAACTTTCAGTCGGCGTCGCCGGAGCACTATCAGTCGCACTCGATGCACAACACGGCGATCTCCAAGCACTGGCGCAACCGTCAATGAGTGAAAGCCCACTACTTACCGTTGTCGCTGGAAATGCGAACGCCATCCGCCACGCATACCTCGAGGCGAAAGATCCTTCGCTGCAAAATGCGTTTACGTCACGTGAGAATAATTCCTTGAACGTGGCCAGCGGATTTATCGCAGCGTCGACAGAGATGCACTCTCGATTGGGTCGTCCATTTGTTGAACTCGTCGACAACGTGCAAGGTGTGAGAACGCTCAACACGTTGTCTGCAGTGCCGCCAAGTTCTTCGCAACAAATCGTGAGCCCGATCAGCTTCTTTGACGGCATCGATCCACTTTCGGGCGGGACTCCCACTGCACCTGATGGGACCAAAGAACTCGAATCGGGCACCCTTGGCGCACAGTCATGGTACTTGCTTGCTGCTAGTCGTCTCGATGCTCCAAGCGCGCTGAATGTGGCTGGACTGTGGGCAGGGGACAATTACGTGTCCTACCGCAAACCTGACGGAAAAGTGTGTCTCACCGACATCATTCGAGCGGCTGACGTACCATCCGCGACCGGCTTGTTCGAGCAACTGACAAACTGGAGCGCAAAAGTGCCGGGAAAGCAGGTTTCGGTCAAAAAGCAAGGCGATGATCTTGTCGTCGTGACCGGCTGCGACCCTGGCGCATCGGTGAGCACGGAATCTCTTCAATCGCTGGTGACACCCGCCCGATTCCTCATCACGCGATCAGAACTTTTTTCGTCTTACTATCTGCAGGGAACAAAGATTCCCAACGGTCCAAACGGCCCGATCTTTTCGACGAAAGATGCTGCATGCCTTGCTGATCAAGTCGTGCGCAGCGCGTATCCCGACGATCTCAAATCAGTTGCAACGGCCAAGGGTTCGACGTATCGAACATTGACGCTTGCCGCGGGCAAGGCATGCGGTGCAACCAAGGTGAATCAGCTGTTCACCCAGGCTGGCAATTGAAGTCTGCGGTTCAAGCAAGGTTCGATCAGATTGACAGTGCTTCAACGAGCTCGTTGAGTAGAAAACTCAAAAAGTCGTATGCGATCCACGACGCAAGATCTGGGTCGTCACGTTCAATGCGCACCGGTTCAGCATCATCGGAGATTTTGAGGCGTGTGCCCAGTACGAGCCGGATCGCATTGATGGCTTGGAGCCAGGCGGCGGCCTGGGCCGCGTCGAGAACTTGCGCGTCAGCGGTTTGGGTGACTAGGTGGGCGGCATCGAGTTGCCGTTGGCGTAGTTCATCGCCAACCATCATCTGGTAACCAGCCTCGCGCACCGGGTCATCGGCATAACTTGGCGGAAAGAGACGCCGCAACGATGGGTCATCCCCGGTTTGTAAGCTCGCGTGGAGTTCGCTTGCAACCTTGTGCAAGAGCTCTCGTTCTTGTTGACTCAGGTTCAAGGTGAGGGTGCCGTCCGTGTTGGAACGGACTTTGCGTCGAAAGCGTCGGGCCATGATGACCTCACGTGTCCTTTTGCATGGTGGCCCACAGCCCGTGTTCGTGTAGACGAAACACGTCACGTTCGGCTTGCTCACGGGTGCCCGACGAGACCACAGCACGGCCTAGCGTATGTACGTCCATCATGAGCTGTTCGGCTTTGGTACGTGAGTATCCAAAGAGTTTCTGAAACACGAACGTGACGTACGACATCAGATTGATCGGGTCGTTCCAGACGAGGACGATCCAAGGAACGTCCTCGTCAACGCCTTCAGCGTGCTGCGGCGACCGCGTCGACTCTGGTGCGATCTCGATCGGCATCACGTTTCCCACGCTTTGATTCTGCCTTGTTGGGAGTTGATTCGCAGAGTCCGAGGAAAAACCACAGCACCGCGCTCCAAATCAAGGTCGCGCCAAGAATGTGAAGCGCCACAAGAACTTCAGGTACGCCGGTGAAATATTGGGTGTAACCAATTGCGGCCTGCAAGATGCCAAACACCAGTACAACTTCCAAACGTGATCGCACCGCGCGAGGCGCATCTGTGCGCACGACGAGCACAATTAGTGCGATTACGGTCACGAGGACCGCCATGTCAACGAAGCCATGAACACGCGCGACATCGGTGATTTGAAACGGAAGACGCTTCACGGGTGTGCCATTGTTCGAACCCGAATGCGGTCCGGTTCCGGTGACAATCGTGCCGGTAAAAATGGCGAGCGCGGTCATGCCGACCAGCCATTTCCCCGCGCGGTGTACCTGGTCGGTGACGACGAGTCGTTGGACGGATCCGTCGGGCCGTCGGGCTCGGTGGACGAGTACGACGGCGTCGGCAACGAGAAGCTGTGACAACACAAAATGGCTCATCACGAATGGGGGCCACAGGTGAGACAACACCACAATTCCACCCAGAACAATCTGGCCAATCACACCTGCGACAAGCCCCCAACTGAGCCATGTGAGGTCTGCGCGTCTCGGCACCCGGATAAGCGCTCCAAGGACCGCCACAATGACCGCAATGGAAACCAGCCCGGTTATTAATCGGTTGCCAAATTCGACCCAACCGTGAAAGTGCCACGAAGGGTAGATCTTGTTCGCTTCACAGGTCGGCCAATCGGTGCAACCTAACCCCGAAGCAGTCAAGCGCACCGCCCCGCCGGTGACAACGATCAAGCCAATCAGCCAAAGCGCAACAAGGGTTACCCGCTCGTAACCCCGTGGGCTCAGTGCCATTTTCGGGCGTGTCACGTTGGGAAAGTCTACCGACAATTGGTCGCGCAACGGCATCGGTCGTAACGTCAAGGGTGCACCATGTCTACGATCGCGCTCACTCCAAACTTGCGCCAGCGGGTCGTTGGTTTTGTTGTACTCACCAAGCCGCGCATTATTGAGTTGCTGCTCGTCACCACGGTGCCGACCCAAATTGTTGCCGCCCGCGGTATACCGGCGTTTGCAACCATGTTTTTTACGGTCCTTGGGGGGACGCTCGCCGCGGGGGGTGCCCACGCCGTGAACATGTACGTCGATCGGGACATTGACGCGCTCATGGAACGCACCAAGAATCGGCCACTTGTTACCGGCGTCGTACAACCGCATGAAGCAATCGTCTTCGCGGTCATTCTGGAAGTGGTCGCGTTCGCACTTTTGTGGTCAACGATCAACCTCATCAGCGCGATTTTGGCGTTCGCCGCGTTCGCGTTCTACGTCTTCGTCTACACGCTGTGGCTCAAGCGTACGACCTCGCGCAACATCGTGATTGGTGGCGCAGCAGGTGCCGTACCAGTGCTCATCGGCTGGACATCAGTGACCGGTTCGCTTGCGTGGCCTCCAATCATTCTCTTTCTCGTCATCGTGTACTGGACACCACCGCATTTTTGGGCGCTCGCAATGCGCTACAAAGACGATTACACCGCAGCCAACGTACCCATGTTGCCAAGCGTGGAAGGCACACATCGGACTGCAGTTCGAATCTTGGGGTACACGCTTGTGCTGTGGGCTCTCACGTTGGCCTTTGATCCTGTTGCAGATATGGGAACCATCTATCTCGCTTCTGCCATCGTGCTCGGCGCAATTTTCACGGCGTTCGCGATCAAGTTGTTACAGAACGAATCTCCCAAGCTGGCTATGAAAATGTTTGGCTATTCGATCACCTACATCACGCTGTTGTTTGGCGCGATGGTGGTGGATCAACTGGTACGATGGGGCCATTGAAGATGCAATTTGGGCCCGTCGGAGCCACGTCGCAGACACGATGGTTTGTCTGTGACGATCGGCGGCTGTGTAATGTCCGAAGCTGTCGACTTCGGAACGATCGAAGGTCCCCCCTCGCATGGAACTGACTCAAACCGCAACCACCCCCGAAAATATGGTCGTGTCACTCACACGTCCGTCCGGTGTCTCGGGCCTCTTGGGCACCGGTGACCATAAGGCGCTTGGCCGCACCCTCATCACGCTGTCGGTGCTTGTGGTGGCCGCAGCGCAAGTCTTGGGCTTCTTGCTCAGGCTCGACGGCATGGATGCAAAGACGCATCAGGTGTTGTCGTTGAATCGATTTTTGTCGCTTTCGACATTGCAGCCCACCGGCGTCGTACTCGTTGGGCTCATCCCGCTTCTCTTGGGAATTGCGCTGGTTGTTGTCCCCTTGCAGATTGGTTCACGGGCGGTTGCATTCCCACGCGCTGCCGCCGCCGCTGTTTGGGGCTACTTCGTGGCTGGCACGCTCTTCATCGTTTCGTACTTCACCGGTGGTGGAGCCCCGATGGCTTCGGGTAGCGATGCAGTACAGGTCGTGACCCGGGCTCGTTCGGTTGACCTGTGGGCATTGTCGTTGGTGTTGTTGGCTGTTTCACTCATCGTGCTCAGCGTGGTGTTGGTCACCACGGTGTTTACGCAGCGTGCGCCTGGCATGGCCATGAACCGCATCCCGTTGTTCTCATGGTCAATTGTCGTTGCCGGTGTGCTGTGGACGCTGACCTTGCCGATCTTGGCAGTCACCATGGTGCTCGTCTGGGTTGACCACAGCCACGGCGGAATCTTCGCAGGCACCACCGATGCGTACAGCCAACTGCAATGGCTCTTTCACCAACCCCAGATCTATTCGATTGCCATCCCCGCACTTGGCATCGTCGGTGACATCACCACCACGTTCACCAAGACACGGGACGGCTTCCGACGCTCGGTGGCCATGGCCTATGTCGGCGTGTTTGGCATCCTGTCTTTTGGGGCGTTCACCTACACCTCGTTTGCAGTCTTTGGCGCCCAAGCCATTCCACAAACCCGCTTCGATAACCCCGTCATCATTCTCGCCTCAGTGCTTATTATCTTCCCGGCACTGACATTCTTGGGCCTGATTCTCGACAAGTTCGTGCGTGGTCGCAAAGAAGGCGGCCCGGTGAAAGCTGCGCCGCTGCCGGGGGCTCTCGTGGCCGCCGTGCTCATTACCCTTGGTGTCGTTGCCGGTGTCTTTACCCCGATCCGGTCATTGGAATTGCACGGCACGTTGTTTGAAGATGCGGTGTTGCAACTCATTATCGGCGGGACGATCGCAGCAGCTTCTGCCGCTCTGTTCCACTGGGCATCCAAAATCGCCGGTGCGCAGGCGCTCAATGGCATGGGCATGATCGCTGCCTTACTAGCGCTCGGTGGCACATTGGCCATCGCCGTTGCTGACGCTGTCGCGGCGTTTACCGGTTCGGCTGCGCAACATCTCAATGGATCGTCTGCCCTAAATACCATTGCAGTCATTGGGTGGGCCGCCATCACAGGAACCGTATTCCTAACGATTGCCGCACTCTTGGTTGCGGTCAAGCGCTATGTTGATGCCGATTCAGACACGGCAACACCGTCCGACCCGTGGGAAGTCGGACAGAGCCTCGAATGGGCAACCTCGTCTCCACCGCTCTATGAGAACTTCTTGGAGATCCCACCGGTCGATTCGGAAGCACCATTGCTTGATGAACTCCTTGCGAATGGGAAGGTGACCCAATGACCGTTGATGTCGCCGCGATCGAAGCGGTATCGATTCCTCATGCGCCCGCAGCGACTCCACTGCGTGTCCGGTCGCAACTCATTGCGGCCTCGCTGTTTGCTGGCGGGTCCATCATGGGCATGCTGGCAATCATCGGCATCTATTTGTCGGCCCGCCACACCGCCCTCGCAGAGAACGCGACTTGGATTCCTGCGGGCGGCCTGCCACTTACCGCACCGAATGTCGGGCTGTTCACGTTGTTGCTTTCGATTCCGGCAATGCTTTGGGTCCAACAGGCCATTCGCAACGATGACCGTCAAAGCCTGTGGGTCGCGAGTGGCATCGTCGTGTTACTCTCGGCGGCCTTCATCAATGCCCAGTCGTTTATTTTGACAAACTTGCACCTATCTGGGCCGACGGACCCGTCTGTTGGGATCACCGACAGCAACGTGACCTTGTTGATCTTCACGGTGGTCGGCCTGCACCTTCTGATGCTCAGTGCGGCGACTATCGCCGTCATTGTCAACATGTTCCGCACGCTTGGTGGGCGCGGTGACGGTCGAAATCGTGACTCGGTCGACGCAGTCGCGCTGTACTGGTATGCAACCGTCGCGGTGTCTGGAATTATCTGGTACGCGATCTACGTGACGAAGTAGGTATCAATCATGTTGACCACCGGTTCAAAATATCTCTTCGGCTCTGCCGCACTTGCCCTTGTTGGTGCCTTCTTTCTCGCCCTTGCCACCGCTGGCCACGAGATTGGCATGGCGTCATTCACCGGCGCGCTCACCCTTGGCTACAAAGGGCCAGTCGGTGATCACTTCGGCTACGCCATGTTGGTCGGTTATGCGGGCGTCGCGATACTGATCGGCGCAATTCTTTCAGTCACGCGTGATGGCGATCCCGAGCGTGGCGCACGCATCCAAGGGCTTGCAGCGCCCGCACCGGTCATGCCAGCACGCGGCGTGAACCACTGGCCTGCGATCATGGCAGGTGCTGCCGCATTCATCATTCTTGGACTTGTTGAAAGCCCGTATTTGTTCATCTTTGGATGTATCGCGGCGGGTGTTTCTGCCATGCAGTGGACGTTGCACGCGTGGTCGGATCGAGCCACCGCAGACCCGATCGCCAACCGCAAAGCACGTGAAACACTCACAAACCCCCTGGACTTTCCACTGTTTGCCATTCTGGCGATCTTCCTCTTCGTCTTTGGCGTCTCACGCATTTTGCTCGCACTGCCCCACGACGTTGATACCGCCGTGTTTGGTGGCGTGCCAGCCGTGGCGTTCGTTGTCGCCATCATCTTGAGTTTCCGTCCCTCCATCTCCCGCAAAGTCATCACCACGCTCGCAGTGATCGGCGTGATCATCGTCTTTGCCCTGGGCATCATTGGCCTTGTCCAAGGTCCAAAAGAGATCGAGAAGGAACATCACACGACGTATCCATATGAGCTCAAGGGAACGTCCCAGCCAGCTCCAATCTCCGTGCGTATCGCAGGGAAGGTGAACCGATGACCCCCGACCGTCGGACTCAGTCGAAACACAAGACGTTTCGTCGTCTTGGTTTCGGAGCCGCGATTGCGACCATCGTTGTTTTCGCGTCCGGGTGTGTCCCGAATGCCAAGCAAGACTCGCTGAAACCCAAGAGCCACTACGCCGACACGATTTACAACCTGATCGTTCCGATTTTCATCGTCGGTGGCATTATCTCGGTCATCGTGTTGGGCGCGACCGGCTGGTTCATGTTCAAGTATCGGGCGCGCACCGATGATCCCGATGCGGTTGAAGCTCCCGAACAGATCCACGGGAATGCAGCATTTGAGCTCGGTTGGACGATTACCCCAGCGGTCATCTTGTTGTTTGTCGGTTTTTTCACGGTTGTTACCGTTTTTAAGCTTGCGAAAGAACCGCCGGCGAAGAACCCGCACGTCCAAGTCATTGGCCAGCAGTGGTGGTGGGAGTTCCGCTACGACCTCGGTGGTGCAGGCACAAAAGAATCACAGCGCAAGTACAACGACATTGTCACAGCGAACGATCTCGTAATCCCGGCAGGCGTTGACGTAAGCCTGCGCATGGATGCACGCGATGTTCTGCACGGTTTCTGGGCACCTGAACTTCAAGGGAAACGTGATGTGGTGCCAGGCCGGACCACCATGTTCAACATCGCCGCACGTGATCCTGGCACCTACTACGGTCAATGCACGGTCATGTGTGGCTTGAGCCACGCCAACATGCGATTCGTCGTGATCGCATTGCCCCCGGCCGAGTACAAAGAATGGCTTGACCATCAGGTGAAGCCGGCAACAATGCCCACCGCAGGGCTTGCCAAAGATGGCGCGGAGCTCTTTGAGTCGCAGTGTGGGATGTGCCACTACGTTCGTGGAGTCATGGAAAACGACCCGTCCGGCGCCAAATCCAACCCGCTTGCTGCGAAAGCCGCACCGGATCTCACCCACTTGATGAGCCGCACCACGTTTGCATCAGGCACCTTTGACTTGCGCATCAAGTCAAAACGGTGCATTGCAAAAGGTTGGAAATTCGCTGAGGACCCGAGCTGCATCAACACGGCCGCAATGCGCGCCTGGTTGCATGATCCTGAAGCGATGCTCCCCATGGCACCTCATGGCATCAATGATGAACCCGGCACCATTCGGGGCATGCCAAACCTCGGTTTGAGCCCCGGTGCCATCGATCAGCTCGTAGCATTCCTCGAGACCCTCAAGTAGTAAGGAAGCGATTCGCCCATGGCTATCGTCGAGGCCCCTCAACCACTCGCCGTCGCAGAAACCCAACAGCCTGAAGCCACGCCACTTGGTGTCTTCACGCGCCCAACTGGCACCACCGGTTGGCGAAGCTGGGTCACCACGATCGACCACAAGAAGATCGGGAAGATGTACGGCTTCGCGTCGATCGTCTTCTTCATCATCGGTGGTGTAGAAGCGCTATTGATACGTACCCAGTTGGCCGTGCCAAATGGTCACTTGTTGAGCGCCCAGCTCTACAACGAGATCTTCACCATGCACGGCACCACGATGATCTTCCTGGTCGTCATGCCTCTTGGCGTGGCGTTCATGAACTACTTCATCCCGCTCCAGATCGGGGCACGGGACGTCGCCTTCCCCCGTCTGAACGCTTTTGGGTTTTGGACGTTCCTGGCCGGTGGCATCATCTTGAACTCGAGCTGGATTCTTGGTGGAGCGCCAGACAACGGCTGGTACAACTACGCGCCGAACTCGCTTGTGGTGTACTCGCCCACGCACGGAGTTGACTTTTGGACCGTCGGTCTCATCACGACCGGTATTGCCTCGCTCGTGACCTCGATCAACATGATCACGACGATCATCAATATGCGAGCACCGGGCATGACGTGGATGAAGGTTCCGGTCTTCACCTGGATGTCCTTGGTTGGACAATTCATGTTGCTGTTCGCTATTCCGGTTCTCACCGCGGCACAATTCATGCTGCTCTTCGACCGTCGCTTCGGTGCCAACTACTTCGAAGTCTCGCAAGGCGCCGACCCGCTGCTGTGGCAGCACTTGTTCTGGATCTTCGGTCACCCCGAGGTCTACATCATGATCATGCCGGCGTTCGGTTTGACGTCCGAGATCATTCCAGTGTTCTCCCGCAAACCGCTGTTCGGTTACAAGGTCATGGTCTTTTCCGGAATCGCAATCGGATTCTTGGGTTGGGGCGTGTGGGCGCACCACATGTTCACCTCAGGAATGGGGCCGGTCTCGGTCGCCGCTTTTGCGGTTGGTTCGATGACGATCGCGATTCCAACCGGGGTCAAGATCTTCAACTGGATGGCCACCATGTGGCGCGGTCAAATCCGCTTTACAACAGCAATGCTGTTTGCCATAGGTATGTTCACGATGTTCACGCTTGGTGGCGTATCGGGCATCACCCACGCCGTCTCGCCGGCCGACACCCAACAACACGACACCTACTACATCGTGGCGCACTTCCACTACGTGCTGTTTGGTGGTGCCGCTCTGGTGTTCTTCGGAGCGTTCTACTACTGGTGGCCAAAGATATTCGGACACAAACTCAGCGAAAAGATGGGTCTGTGGAACTTCTGGCTCATGATGATCGGATTCAACCTCACGTTTGGTCCACAGCACATCTTGGGTCTGCAAGGTATGCCACGCCGTGTGTACACCTACCTGCCCGGATACGGCTGGGAATTGTGGAACATGGTTTCGACCATCGGGTCGTACATCTTGGCGACTTCGGTCTTGGTATTCATCATCAACGTCGTCGTCTCTCGTCGGAAAGCACATGCTGCAGGCCAGTTCACGTGCGAGCCTGACCCATGGGATGGTCGCACGCTGGAATGGATCACCTCGTCGCCGCCCCCCGAGTTTGACTTCTGGGAGATCCCAGATGTCCAAGACCTTGACGAGGCTTGGCACCGCAAGTACGCCGAGGACGAACATGGGCGAATCGTGCGGGTCGCTCGCATGGAAGATGTCATGGACAAACCAACCGGGGTCATCCCTCATCTGCCGTCACCGTCGTTCTGGCCAATTGTGGCATCATTCGGATTGATGCTGATTGGCTACGGCATCATCTTCAGCCTGCCGCTGTGTGCGGTTGGCGGTGTTATCATGTTCATTTCACTCGTGGCCTGGGGTATCGAACCCTCCACCCATGAAGAAGCACCGCACCATGATGCACCCGGTCCGAACGACTCGCAGACCGGTGCCGCAAACCAAATTCCAACAGTGCAGGAGCCTGCCAGTGTCTGACGTCGCGCTCGGCACCCACGCCGAACACCATGACCCCTACCCGGGCCTCAGTGGCAACACAAGCACCGGTATCTCCCACTCCAAGTTGGGCATGTGGATATTCCTCGCCTCGGACTGTCTGTTGTTCGGTGCGTTCATCTCCGCCTATCTGCTTTATAACGGCCGGGCTCAACACGGGCCGACGCCAAGTGACGTCATCAATATTCCGTTTACGTCGACCTCGACATTCGTGCTTTTGATGAGTTCACTCACCATGGTGCTGGCTGTTTCGGCGGCCCATCGCGGCGATGACTCGCGTTTGCGGCTTTGGCTCGTCACAACCGCCGTCCTCGGTGCGAGCTTCATCGCCGGTCAGGTTTACGAGTTCACGACCATGTTGCATGAAGGACTGGGTTACACGACGAACATCTTCGGATCGTCGTTTTACAGTCTGACCGGCTTTCACGGTGTTCACGTGACCATCGGCATCATCTTGCTGCTGATCATGTTGGCCATGTCATTGCGTGGCAAGCTTCCCCAAGCGAAGGCCGAAGTTGTCGAAGTGATCGGTTTGTACTGGCACTTCGTTGACGTCGTCTGGATCGTCATCTTCACCGTCGTCTACCTGATCCACAAGTAGGGAGCATCTGATGTCTGACCAAGTACTGCATCAAACTTCAAACGCTCACGACCCGGCGTTGGAGCATGGATCCTCCGACCGGACCTATGTCATGGTCGCCATCTTCTTGGCTGTGATGACCGCGCTCGAGGTTTCGGTGAGTTACACCAAAGACGCACTCGGCCCGTTCCACGACTGGCTGCTTATCGTCTTGATGGCAATCAAGTTCTTCGTCGTGTGCTTTTATTTCATGCATCTCAAGAACGATCCAAAGATGTGCCAGCGTGTGTTTTTCTTCGGTCTTGGCATCGCGTCAGTTGTGTATGTGATGATGCTCGGTACGTTCCACTTCTGGGCGACCGGTTACCGTTGATCCCAAGTTGTAGGGGCCGTTGAGGCCGGGCAGTGAGGATGTCGTGCGAACCCTTTTGGCGTTCGATCCCAATCTGAAGTCGCCACAGCCCTGGGTGTGGGTACCCCACCCTGAGGTGTGGGCAATGATTGCCATTCTCGTGCTGTTGTATCTCTACGCCACACGAGTTGTTGGCCCGAAAGCGGTTCCGAAGGGAACCCCAATCATTACCCGCAGCCAATCCCGCTGGTATTTCAGTGGACTTCTCGTGTTGTGGATTGCCGCAGACTGGCCGGTTCATGACCTAGCGGAGGATTACCTCTACAGCATCCACATGATCCAGCACTTGCTGCTTACATGGGTGGTGCCTCCCATGATGCTCATGGCGACGCCCGAGTGGCTAGCCCGTCTCGTGCTTGGGCGCGCTCGGACGTACCGGATTTTTCGCTTCTTCACGCTGCCACTTGTTGCCGGGTTGATCTATAACGCGCTCTTTGCCTTTAGCCATATGCCCGCGGTCGTGGATGACTCGGTGCGTTCATCGGGTTTCCACTTCACGATGCACCTCATTTTGGTGTTGACCGCGATCCTGATGTGGAACTGTATTTGTGGGCCACTGAAGGAACTGCGCATCAGTTTGCCCATGCAATGTGTCTATCTCTTCTTTATGGGCATCATTCCGACCATTCCTGGCGCTTGGCTCGTATTCGCCCAGGGCGTGGTGTACAAGGGTTATATTCACCCGTGGGGCTCATTCTGGGGGTTAACCCCGACTGGCGATCAGCAACTCGCCGGTTTCTTGATGAAGTTTTTGGGTGGGATGTATCTCGGGTCGATCATCATCACATTGTTCTTCCGGTGGGGAAGAAACCTGACCGACAAAGACGAACCCGCTCGTCGTCAACGTGACATCGATCGGATCGCCGCGCTGCGTGATTCACTCCCAGCGAAAGAGGCGGGCAGCGCAGATCGGCGCGATAACCGCCCAGGCGATCAGAACGAGCCAGGCGTGCCCGGGGATACCGGTTCCGTTCAAAGCACCCCGACAGGCGTCTGAAAGGCCAGTCGCGGGCAGCAGTTTGACGAACGCCCGGAGCCATCCGGGAAAGTGGTCAATGGGGACAAGAACCCCGCCAAGTAGAAGCAACACAATGTAGAGACCATTCGCGGCAGCCAACGTGGTCAGAGCGGGCAATGTGCCAGCAAGGAGGAGTCCGAGTCCGGCAAAGGCAATTGTGCCAAGAATGATCGCCCCAAAGAGCGCGACAAAGTTCACGTTTTCTGGCCGCCAACCGAGTGCCAAACCTTCAAGGGTTAACACAACGATTTGGAGCACTTCGATGCACACGATTGCAATTGTTTTTGCGATGAGTAGTTCGCTGCGGCGTAGAGGTGTAACCGCGAGGCGTTTGAGTACACCGGTCGAGCGCTCAAATCCGGTCGCAATGGCAAGTGACACCATGGCGGTTGACAACACGGCGAGGGCAATGATGCCGGGGTACAAAAAGTTCACGGCCTCATTGTGTTCCAGGCCCAAAATGTCGACCTTTGTGAAGAACACAAGGAGCAAGACCGGGATCGCAAAGGTCAACAACAATGACTCGCCGCGTCGCAAGGTCAGCAAGAGCTCAATGCGGGCTTGGGCAGAAATACGTGCCTTGGCGGGAGCGCTTTGGGCCAGAGCCACGTTAGTCATTGTGTGTCTGTCGTTTCGCTGGTGAGCGCCAAGAACACGTCTTCAAGGCGATGGCGGCCCGCTCGCAAATCGGCAAGGGGAAGATCTCGTTCGGCTAACCATGTGGTGATTGCCGCCACAGTTGTGGGGGACGGCTCTGCTTCGACGAGATATTCGCCGGGCGACACTTCTCGAACAACAGCCCCGAGTGTGCCCCCGAGGCTTTGCACATCAAGCCCACCGGGAGCCCCAAAGCGGATCTCATTAGTGGTTGCGCCCGCAGCAAGGTCGCTGGGCGAGCCCGTAGCAATCACTTGGCCGTGGTCGATGATGACGACTCGGTCAGCCACATGTTCGGCTTCGGCGAGGTCATGGGTGGTGAGGAGTACCGCGACTCCCGCGTCGGCAAGCTCGCGCACGACGCGGCGCACAAGTTGGCGCCCAGAAACGTCGACACCGGCGGTGGGCTCGTCGAGAAAGGCAACCTGGGGATGTCCGATTAGGGCAAGGGCAAGCGACAAGCGTTGCTGCTCGCCACCGGAAAGCTGACGCCACATTGACGTGGCACGCTTTGCAAGCCCGACACGTTCGAGCAGCTCCATTGGGTCGTTGCTACCCACATGAAACCCCGCGTACAACTTCAGCATTTCGATGCATCGAATGCCCGGATACACGCCGCCAACCTGGGGCATGACGCCAACGAGCGGGGCGAGTACGTCGCGTTCGGTCGCAGGATCATGGCCAAGGACGCGAACCGACCCCGCATTGGGCGCCCGGTATCCCTCCAACGTCTCGACCGTGGAGGTCTTGCCCGCTCCGTTCGGGCCAAGAAGGGTGACCACTTCGCCGAGTTTGACATCGAAGCTCACGTTGCGCACCGCGATGATGTCGCCATAGGTGACCGTGAGGTGGTCAACATTGATGGCGGTCACAGAGAAACACGCTACCGGATCATGATGTCGTAGCGACTACCGTTGGCGTTCGTGCTGGACATTCGCGCGATTCGAAACGAACCCGAAACCATTAAGGCGGCGATGACCCGTCGGGGGGTGTCAACGAACGAGATTGACGCAGTAATCGCGCTTGACGATCGTCGCCGCCAACTTGCCACCGAACGGGATGCGCTGCGGGCGCAAATCAAGTCAGTTTCAAAGCACGTCGGTGAACGTCGGCGCGAGGGAGACGTGCCCGGCGCCGAAGCGGCCATGGCCCAAAGCCGTGAGCTTGGGGATGCTGAAAAGACGCTCGCAGAACAAGAGACCGATGTAGCCGAACAACTCAAGGATCTCTTGCTTGGCATTCCGAACGTCATTCATGTAGATGTGCCAAATGGGGCCAGTGATGCCGACAACCCGGTCGTCAAAGCGGTGGGTGACCCTGGCTCTTTTCTGGCACACCACAAGGTTCCACACTGGGAAACGGGTGCTGCGCTTGGCATTTTGGACACCGAGCGGGCAACAAAGATCTCCGGGGCAATGTTCGTGATGTTGCGAGGCGCAGGTGCAACGTTGGGTCGGGCATTGTGTCAGTTGGCGCTTGACAACAATGCCGACGCTTTTGAAGAGATTCGTCCGCCGTCATTGGTGACGACCGCGACCTTGACCGCGTCGGGACAGTTGCCCAAGTTTGCTGACGATGCATATGCGATTGAGCGTGACGATTTGTGGTGCATCCCAACCGCGGAAGTGCCGCTCACATCGATTGCTGCTGGCGAAATCCTCGATGAAGCCGCCCTGCCACTGCGCTTCATGGCCTATTCGCCGTGCTATCGGCGCGAGGCAGGTTCGGCGGGGCGTGACACGCGTGGCATGTTACGCGCCCACGAGTTCGACAAGGTTGAAATCTTGAGCGTGGCAACGCCCGAGCAAGCCCCGGAAATGCTTGACGAACTTGTGGGGCGTGCGGAAGCCACAATCGCGTCGCTCGGATTGGTCTACCGCATCATCGAGATTTGCTCAGGCGACCTTGGCCAGTCGCATCACCGTTCCTTTGACATTGAGGTGTATGCGCCAGGGTGCGACCAGTGGTTAGAGGTGTCGTCGGTGTCGTGGTTCTCGGATTATCAAGCGCGCCGGGCCGACATACGTTTCCGCCCGACCCCCAGCGCAGATGATCCAAAACCCGCGATTCGAATTGCTCACACGTTGAATGGTTCGGCGCTCGCCGTTCCTCGAGTTTGGGCCGCGATCATCGAAACGCATCGCAACGAAGATGGGTCGGTCACGATTCCCGAGCCGCTTCGCCCGTACATGCGCGGTGCCAAAGTCATCGAGAGGTAGTGGCTGCGACTTTCTGTCCACTACTGGCAATTTCGATTGCCGGGTCCTGAACGCGCAAGTGGGGCGACCGGATGGCCGCCCCACTTGGAAACGCTGTGTTGCTTCAGGTCAAAGACCGACGCCATACCCCGAGCAGGTGGGCTGGAAGCCTGGCGTGTTCGGACCAAGCTGGTTGAGCACATTCTGAAGCGCTGGACTGTCGAATGCGATCCCTGCGTGACCAACGGGGTCGTTCGGGCATTGATCTTGAATCGTGATGTTCGTGACGTTCGGACCCGAGAGGAATGCGTTGGTGTAGGGCGTCACGACCTCATCGTGTTCGGTTTCGATGACCACGTAACGAGGGCCAGCAACGGTGTCGCCGTCGCCGAATAGAGCGGTCTGGAAGCTTGAGCCAACTTCTTGCTGCTCAAGAGCAGGAGTGCCAATCACCAGAATCGAGTTCACGAAGCCGAGCACGTTCAGGCTTTCACCTAGGGTGACCAGTCCGCTCATCGTGGTTCCGTGATTCGACGGGGCAAGACCAACGAGCGTGTGCACCTTAGATGCGCCACCGAGACGCTTGATGTAGTAGTTCGGCATCATGCCACCCTGCGAGTGGCCCACGATGTCAACTTTTGATGCGCCCGTCGACGAGAGCACCTGGTTCACAAAATCTTTGAGCTGCTGTGCCGAGTCCGCAACGGGACCAAGGCCGTTGATGTGCAGCGCCGAGGCAAGCGTTTGGCCGTAGTTGAGGCCGTACACGCAGTAGCCCGCATTCTTGAGCATGGGCGAAAGCGCCACCCAGTTCGCACCCAGGTTTGCCGTCGTGCCGTGCACGAGTACGACCGGGTAGGGGTGGGCACTTGACGGCTTGCAATTCCAGTCGTTTGCGCCAGGAACCGAGTTTGGACTGGCGACGAAGGCTGCAGCCGCGTCGGCAAGCGTGCCGATGGGAAGCGGTGCCGGAGGTTTGGGCTGGCAAGCAGCCGCCAGCATCATCACCGTTGCTGCGATCGCAACGACTGCGCCACGGCGGCGGAGAGTACGGGACTTGGTCATGCGGATTGCTCCTTGTCGGCGCGGTCTGTGACGTGCTTCACACTCAAGTTGCATCTTAGATGTGCCGAGGGTCACGCGCTAGATGGCACAGGTCACAATTTACCCATGACTTTGGTCATGACTTGCGGATCACAATGGTGAAGATGGTTTCATCGTTTTCGCGTCGCACAGCAATGGCCCCGTCCAGTTCACTGACGATGGCTTCGGCAATGGCAAGACCCATCCCGCTGCCCGTTGTTTTGGACGTCGCAAACGGCTCGAATGCTTCTTGTGTGGAAATCGTCAATCCGTCCCCATCGTCACGAATTTCGACGCAATACTGGTTCGATGACGCAGTGACAACAACGTTTACCTGTGAACGTGCCGCGTCAATGGCATTGTCAACGAGATTGAAAACTGCGTCAAAAAGCGATGGTGCAACGTGAAGTTCAGACGCTTTCGCGCAATCGTGTTTGAGCGTGATGCCGTGGGCGCTGGCCTTTGTTTGCAGCGCATGAATGACACGTGTCGTTGTTGAAATGAGCGTTTCCTCTTTCAATTGCGGCACCTGATCGGAACTGATTCGTGGTGTGAGTTCGTGGGCAAGCATGTGCGTGAGCTGCTCTTTGGCAGTGGCGAGCGCGTCAAGCTCGTAATCAATCATGGCGTGATCAAGGTGGTCAGGCGACTCGAGTGCATTGCGTAAACGGTGGATGCTCCATCCAATGAGCCCAACTTGATGTCGGGACTGGTGTAACACGCGAGCGGAAACTTCGCCGATTGCCACAAACTGAGCCTGGCGAATGATGTCGCGACGCAACAGCTCGGCCGCGTGACGCTGGCGAATGTCAAAGTGTGCGAGAAAATGAATGGGGATTACCCAGAAAAAACCAATCAAAGTCATCCACCAATACGATGGGTGAAAGATCGCTATGCATACTGCAACAAGCGCGGTGCAGGCCACATATGGGGTGAGATATGGCACCGCGAGACTTTCAAACGATTCGCGCTGAGACTTGGGGAAGTCTCCTCGAACGATGCGATGAATACCTAAGCGGATGGTGAGCGAAACGGCGGTACCAACGAGTCCGTAGAACGCTGCTTTCGCGGCGGGTACGGGGTGCGTCAAATCAACGGGATAGGAGCCGTTGATGACGCCACGGTAGAGCGCATGCCCAACGAGTACCGCGCTAAAGAGGGCAATGGTGGTAACCCCGAGGCGTGCAATATCGGCGCGGCGTGCCGATATTGTCGCCTTTCTGTCGATTCGGGTGATAAACGCACGGATGCCCAAGGTGAAAATCCCGAGCGTGATCGCGGCGCCGTCAATCAGTAACGCGACCGGGCCAGCGATCGCAATAGAAACGGCAATCGCCGCAATGAGCACGAAATGGTCATCTCGCTCTTGGTAGCGCAGCGGGAATAGAGACCCAAACCAGGCGAACGGGGCGAGTGCCCAGGCAAGAGTGATGGCCGGTGCCACGCTTTACCTCGTGCTCACAACGTGAGTTGTGAGTTGGCGACGAGCAGAGCGAACTTGGTTCGGTCAGTGACGCCCGCGTGCTCAAGAATCCGGGTTACATGGTTCTTCACGGTGCCTTCCGAAAGGTTCACCGAGGCCGCGATCTCGCGATTGGTGAGACCTTTTGCGATGAGGTGTGCGATGTCACGTTGGCGTGGCGACAGTGCGGGCCGGTCGGGTGGTGTGGCTCGAAGACCATCCGCGAGACGCAATGCCATGTCTGCGCTGAGTGCGGTACGACCTTCAACAGCTCGGTGCACGAGGCGAAGTAACTCATCTGGGTTGGTATCTTTGCGAATGAAACCGACCGCACCGGCTTTGATCGCGGTTGTGACGACCGTGACGTCGTCGTGCGCACTGATCATTACCACTTGGTGGTTGGCGGCGAGTTCGCCAATCACGTCGAGACCTGATCCATCGGGGAGGTCAATGTCGAGCAGGATCAAATCGGAATCGGCGGTTGTGAGGACATCGGTGAGTTCGGCGAGTGACCCGGTCTCACCGACCATTTCAAACGATTCTTCTGCAGCGATTGCACTGGCAAGACCGCCACGAAAAAGCGGATGGTCGTCGCAGATAATGATCCGTGTCGCCATGGTTCGTCCCCTGATTGTTCATCAGACATGTTAGTGACACTCCGTAATTGCTCGGCCGATCGCTCGGCTTACACGACGCGTAGACACGCGAAGTTGAAGCCCTGTCGCTCGGTGCCGACGAGAAATCCACCCGGGCCATCGCAGTGCGGTGTGCTTTTGAAGCAGAAGCTCTAACCAGCCGTAAGCACGTTTGGGTTCATGATGTTGTGCGGATCAAAAGCTGCTTTCAAGCGACACCGCAATGCCAACGATTCCGGGTCATGCGCGAGACCAATCCAACCAAGCTTGGCCGTACCGATCCCATGTTCCGCGCTGATCGAGCCGCCAAAATCGGCAACCAATTGAAGGACCGCATTGTCGACCGTGTCGTCATTGGCGGCCAGGCCAGTCACATTGACGTGTACTGCGGCTTCTCCGCCGTGACCGAAAAGCCACACGGTTGCAACCGGATCGACGTGGGCAACAACGTCAGGAACAGCGTCTATGAAATCAGCCAACATTCCAGGTGGCACCGCAACATCGAGCTTGTGCGGCGTGCCAATGGTTGCAATTGCCTCGGTGTGGCGTTCACGGTATTGCCAGAGGCGCTTGCGCCCGCTTGAATCGTGCGCGACCGCCACGTCGGCGACCCCACGCCACGACGCAACAACATCACCGAGTTGCTCGGTTTGATCCGAGGTATCGGCAATTTCAACGAGCACGTAGCCCCCGGTGTTCTCGGCAAATGGCAACGCCAGACCAAACGCCATGCACACAAGTTCGACGCCAGATGCAAAGAACAATTCTGCTGATTCGACCGAAGGAAGGAAGCCCCGCACCGACTCGACCGCACACGCTGCATCCCTCGGGTCGTCGAAGCGTACGAGCGCGGTTGTGCGTTCGGGGTAATCCGGAACCAGCGAGACCCGTACCTGTGTGATCAAGCCCAACGTTCCCTCCGATCCACACATCACACTTGGCATATGGAAACCGGTGTTGTCGCGCAGCGTGCCAGCTGACAAAGCGTGCGTCGTGCCCGTGCCGTCGACAAAGGCGATCGACGTTACCTGCGCGCGGGTTGCGCCATAGCGCAACACTCGCAAACCCGCCGCGTTTGTGGCTACGGTCCCTCCAATTGTTGCCGTATCACGGCTGGCAATATCAACGCCGTAACCCCATCCGGCCTTGTGTGCAGCCCGTTGCACGTGAGCGAGCGGTGTACCGGCTGCGGCAACTAACAGCCCGGTTGTCGCGTGTACCGATTCGACGCCGATGAGACGTTCGGTGCTTACCACAAGTTCACCGTCGAGGGGCACGGAGCCACCTACCAGGCCGGTGTTCCCACCTTGAGGAACAATGGCAATACCGCGGTCGCCACAGATCTTGATGATCGCCGCGATCTCGTCAACCGTACTCGGGCGCGCCACAATTGCATCGTCGGCACGAAACCGTCCCGTCCAGTCGATCCGATACTTTTCGGTGAGCTCAGGACTGTCTAAGAGCTGCGCCGGACCAACGATCTCAGTGAGTTCAGCGATGATCCCTCGACCAAGAGTCATAGTAATGATCGTGTCATGCGACGTTCCGCCTTGCGCGTTCCGGATCGCTCAACGATGCCGTTCGACTCATGTGTGATCCTGCGGATCAGATCGGGCATTGCTTGGTGCGCGTAGCAGCGACAGAAATAATGCGAGCGCAATGGCGAGGCCAAGGATCAAACCAATTTGTACGGCGCCGATCGAATCAATCCAATTCGAAATCGTGCCCGACCAACTTGTGACCGCGTCGACGCTCGCGCCACCGGTGGCAGTTCCCGAACCGTGCATATTTTGCAGCTCGACAATGCCATACCAACCGACGTAGAGCCCGGCAATCAGTACGAGGGCGCCCGCTAGACGCGATACGTAGGGCAGTACGCCACGCAACCCGCGCACAAGTGAATGACGTGCGGTTGCAATTGCGACGGTCAACGTCATCAGAACCAGAGCCATACCCAAGCCGTAGGCAACATAGACGGCGAGACCCGAAATCGCGTTGTGCCGTCGCACCGTGCCCGACACGGTGGCGACAAACACCGGCAGCGTGCAACCCAATGATGCGATTGCGTAACTGATCCCAAACACGTACATCGAAACGAACGTGCGGTCTTTGCCGCCTTTCTCAAGGTGGGGCACCGCAACACTGGGTTCCCAACCGGCCAGCATGGCAATACCCAGCGCAACCAAAGCCAATGCGATGACGAGCGTCACCCACGGGCCGATGTTGTAGACGCCAATTGATGCCCAGCTCAACAACGCGCCGGCCACGGCGAAGAGCGTCATGAAGCCAGCGGACACGGCAGCCCCCACACCCAGGGCCCGTGGCACGCTGAGTTGGCGGGTGGGTTCGTTGTCGACGCTGCCCGCGGGTTCACCCAAAAAATACGAAAGGTACGCGGGCAACATGGCGAAACCGCATGGATTCACAGTGGCCAACATGCCCGCCCCAAACGCCACTGCGAGCGGCGCGTCAAACATCGGAGCTGTTCACGCTTTCGGAATTGTCAGACCGAAATGATCACTTGCAGCCAGACGCATTTCTGCGGGGCTCAATGCCCCATACCGGTGGTACACAATGCGGCCTTTTTCATCAACCCACAAGGTCATGGGTTGCGCAGTGATGTTTAGACGGTTCACCAGAATTGAAGTTGGGTCCCGCACGATCTTGTAGGTCACGCCCGTTTGTTTCACGAAACCTTTCGTGATCGCGTGCGAGTCGCCGAGATCGACCCCAACGACCTGCATTTTGTTGCTTGCTTGTTGATGAAGATCTTCGAGATCGGGCATTTCGGTGCGACACGCGGTACACGATGACGAGAACATGTTGATCATCGTCGGTTTCCCGTTTGCGACTTCGGCCAACGTTGTCACCTTGCCGTCCATGGTGACAAGACCTGCATCGGGCAAGGTTGTGGCGGTAAACGTCGAATCGTCGGCTTTCAGCTGCATGGTTTTTACGGGAACCGCATCCGATGATTTCGTTGATGTCGAATCTTTCGTGAGAAAAGCAAACACCAACGCAAAAGCCAACACGATGATGATCGCACCAAGTGACGTCAACATGGCAATGCGAGGATCGAAACGCCGTGGACGGTTCGACGATGTGGCGGGTTCGGCCGCGTCGTCGCCGGGATCAGATGATGGTTCGGAAGATGATTCGGAAGTCATAATACGTGCACGTTTTGCCCACTTCAGGGTACCGACCCCGACTCAAAATCGGCGCATTGCAAAAAATCACTTGACCGATAGGGCCGTGACGTGGTGCTATAGACCCGCCGGGAAATTCTCGGCGGAACCCATTTTGGGAGAACGACCATGACCATGACGCATGCCATGTATCACATGCCACGCAATGGTTGGTCGGCCGCGTCCAAGCCGGGTTTCATTTCGGCCGCAACGGTAACCATTACCACCGCCCGATTCACGGCGGCCAACCTCTCCCGAAGACCGACTTAGGAAACCACCCCATCAAGGTGAGCCAAGCGGCCGTCGGGAACTCCCGGCGGCCATTTCGCGTTGGCCAACCTGCACAATCTCAACCATCAAACAAAGCGAGCCATCATGACAATTGACAACTGCACCCGAATCGACCCCGACCTCGAACAACTCGACGTCGCCGACACCTGGTGGGACGACGCATCGTGCAACACCGGAGGTGGCGGCTTGAGCGCCATGTTCTTCTCGGAAGAACTCGGAGACATCGCCCGGGCCAAACGCATCTGTGCCGCGTGCCCGGTGATCGAGCCGTGTCTTGCCGGGGCGATCGAACGGCGAGAACCCTGGGGTGTGTGGGGAGGACAACTCTTCCTCAACGGGCGGGTGTTGGCATCCAAACGGGCCAAAGGCCGACCACCGAGCGTGCCACGACCCGAAGATGACTTGCCCGACGTGCCCATCCCCGCGCGGCTCGCGTCACGTGTTGCACACCACCGTCCGTCGGTGGCGTAATCCAACGAAAGTAGGTCAGGCGTCAGTGCCGTCGCGAAACACCAAGCGGCGGTACTGACGCAATTCTTCGATGCTTTCCCGAATGTCATCAAGTGCGCGGTGCGACCCTTGTTTTGACGGGATTTGCGCGAGCGCCTCGGGATACCAACGTCGAGCAAGTTCCTTTATCGACGACACGTCAACACTGCGGTAATGCAAGAACTCTTCAATTTCAGGCAGCCATGCGGCGAGGAACCGTCGGTCGGTGCCAATTGAGTTTCCACAGAGCGGAACGCTGCGGGCTTCACCAATGTGTTCTTGGAGAAACGCCAACGTTTGTGCGCCCGCATCAGCGAGGCTGATCGTTGACGAGCGAATCTGTTCGGTCAACCCGCTGTGCTCGTGCATTTTGACCACGACCGCATCCATTTTGGCCAAATCGTCGTCGGTCGCGTGGATGACGAGGTCGGGTCCTTCCGCGACGATGTTGAGCTCATCGTCAGTAATCAATGTGGCGATTTCGACGATGACGTGCTCGCTGGGGTCGAGGCCGGTCATTTCCAAGTCCATCCAGGCGAGCATGGGCAATGAATCTAGTGCTGTTTCTCCACCGAAACCGGAACGGTTGGATATCCGGTCGCTCCGTTTGGTGCGACCGCTTGGCGTCTCGCGCTTTGTGTCGCGCCTGTTCCATCGGTTGCTCGTGCCGTGATGATGTGGTCGCCTGGCGTTGTCTCCCACCGGTACACCCATTGGCGCCAACTATTGGTGCCAATCGACGCGGCCAGCGTTGCGTCGTGCCACGGCCCATCGTCGATACGAACTTGCACCTTGGAAATGCCTCGAGTGGGCGCCCATGCCACGCCCGCGATCGCGGTGATTCCGTGTTGTACAGTCGAGGCGTATCGCGGTACATCAATTCGGGTTTGGGTTTTGATCGGACCTTTTTGCGACCAGCCTCGAGGGATCCAATAGCCCTGCGTGTCCCAATCGGTGAGTTCTATGGCCGATAGCCATTTCGTCGCGGACACATAGCCGTAGAGACCGGGCACGATGATCCGGGCCGGGAAGCCGTGTTTGACCGGCAAGATTTCGCCGTTCATGGCGAGCGCCACCATTGCCTGGTCGCTGTGCAATGCCAAATCAGCGGGAAATCCGGCGGTGAAGCCGTCGACCGAGTGACCAACAACTTGGACACCAGTTGCTTGGGGTTGTGCACGTTGGAGCAAGGTCTGAAGTGGCACCCCCTGCCACCGTGCGTTACCGACCAGGGAGCCGCCGACCTCGTTCGACACGCAAGCCAACGTGATGTCGGCCTCGATCTGTTCCATGGCAAGAAGTTCGTCGTAGCTCAACGTGTAGGGGCGCTCCACCATGCCGTGGATCTTGAGCTGCCACTGTTGTGGGTCAATTGTTGGTGGGCGCAGTGCCGTATCGATGCGATAGAACTGGCTGTTGGGGACGAACAACGGGGTGATGCCGTTCACGTCGAGGCTGGCAGCAGCCGGAATGGGTTTCGCACGGCGAAAAGGTTTCGGTAGTGCGATCGTCCGTCGGATCTCGTCGACGCGTTCGCGTCCGCTGAGTACCCAGCCGGTCACCCCAACGGCTGCCCCAATCACGAGCGTGCCGGTTGCCGAAATGAGAAACGAGCGGCGATCGGCCTGTGCGGGGTACCTCGTGGTTAGACGGGGCTGAACTGGGCTTTGGAGCAGCATGTACAAGGCGGCAATACCGACCGTTGCGGCGATCACGCCCACGATCGTGGCGTTCAGCCAGGTGTTGGTGGGTTGGGTGGCGGTCGCCACGACCCCGCATGTGGCGAACCCAACAAATGCTGCCATCGCAATGCCGAAGTGGCGGCGTGCAACCATGCCGACAGCCCCAGCGAATATGGCGATCGCGATGAGTGTGCCGACGATGAGGGCCGGCTTGTCTGCGGTGCCAAACGTTTCAATCGCGGCGCGGCTCGTTGATCCGGGAACAAAGTCGATGATCGTGTCGCCCACGCCAAGGATGAGCGATGGCCACGGATCAACAAGACCGGCGACGAGTTCACCTGATCCAATGGCCGCGGCTCCAGCGGCAAGTCCGGCGAGCGCGCCGTGTGCGCGCCCTACGGGTTCGTGAGTCGGGAAGTGAGGATGAGCGGTGTCGTCCATGAGGTTGTGCTCCTCGGTTTTCTCGAGGCGGCTCGCACACGTATAGCCAATGTACCGTTTTGTTTGGTCCTTCCAACGACACGACATGCCTAGTTACGAGATGCGTGCAATCCAGTACAGATCTTTGCCGCCGGTGCGTACAGCGTCGCCGTTGCTGACCATGCCGCACCCGTAGAACTGAACGGTCACCTGTGTGGTGCGGGTTGCATCTGAGATCATCAGCACCACTGTTTCGCCCATTTCCATGGTGCAGGCAAGATCGTTGCCGGGCACATCATGCAGGCCCCGTAAGGCCCGGGTGATTTTGGCGATCGTGGTCGGGTCGCGCACGGTCGTTGGTGAACCGGGAGCGGGACCCAACTCAACGGGGTAGTGGCAGATGGTGATGTCCGTTGGTATGAAGTCCAACAGTGGCCCAGCGGCCCTGGCGGGCGTGCCAGGTGAGGCGACGTCTGGCGGTGCCACCGGACAGTCTTTGACCGGTGCCCGAGGTACTGTGGAGCGCATCGTGGTAATCACACAGCCTCCCTGAGGGTTCACGCCATAGTTGCAATCGTTGTCGTTTGGCGAAGACGTGGGCACCGCGGATGCAGGTGGCATTGTTTGCGGATCGTCTGGCGATGCCGGCGAACTCGTCGTGCCACTGTTGGCGAAGATGAGCTCTCCGCTCTGGAACGCCCTTGGTTGTCCATTGACGTTGCCCGTGGCCACTACCACGCATCGAGGCCTACCAGAATCGGTGCATGTCGAGACTGCAAGATTGCTCGGGATGTAGCTCGTGATTCCACCGCGACAAACGTTGGGCGTCCCATGTTCTGAGCAAATCGGGCCCTGTGCGGGGCTGGTGAGACCCTCGCTCGTGACCAGCGTGGTGAAGCTTTTCGTTTCGGTGGTGACGGTAATCGCTGCCCTCGCCACCGTTACCTTCAGTGAGGGTTGAGCGTCGCCGTTGACGAAGTAATCGGTGCTACCGGTGGCGTCTGCGCGACCTGCCGTTTTGCAAACCCATTGGAATGTCGGTGTTGCTTGCGGAATTGATGCGCCCGGCGAAGCCGAGCCCCTTGCTGGGGCAACTGCGCCTTGGCTTGACGCGGTGTCGGGCACATCTGGCTTGGTTGGTGGGCCCATCGGCACCGAGGATGGTGGCGGATACGGCTGAGTGCCGGGATAGAGGTCGACACACAGACGAAACACCACCGAAGTATCAGCATCGAATCCGTATGCCTTGGCCCAAACTTTTTGGCCGTTGCGAAGGTGATCGTTTGGTTCGACATGAACCGAACCGGGAGCGTGTCCATCTGCTGGAACTTGGTCAACGCTCATGGTGACGTGTTGGCTCGGGGACTGGCGCATTGTCACCGCAACAACGCCAACGGTAAGCACGATCACGGCGGCCGTCGAAGCGGTAATGACTTGAACCATTCGGCGCTTTCTACGCACTGCAACGAAGCGAGCAGCTTTGGCCCGGTTGATGAGCTGGTCCCCAGAAATTGGAGCAACTTGTAAACGTGTTGTCTCAATCGCCTCGTTGATCGGATCCTTGCCATCGAATAGGTCGGTCATTGCTTCATTCCTTCATCGTTCACTCGTTCGACCAGTGCTGCTCTGGCCTGATGCAACGTCGCTTTGACGGTCCCCGGTGCAATGCCAAGTTCCTGCGCGATCTGGTCAACCGAAAGGTCGACTCCATATCGCAAGGCGATGACCGTGCGTTGACGGTGGCTGAGTCGGTGCAGCACACGGGCGACATCGAGTTTCGTGGCGGTGCTTTCAGTGGGATCGTCGGACGTGTCGACCACGAGCAGGTGCGCTTTACGACGGAACCTGGCGTCTCGCCGATGCTTAGAACGGATTGCGTTCATAGCGACAACGGTCACGAACGCGGCGAGATTTTCAATCGATTTGCCGCTTTCGAGTTGCTCCCACACGACTCCTAACGCGTCAGCTACCGCGTCTGCTGCTTCGTCGACCGAACCCGACCAGAGTGAGATGGTGGCCACAACTCGGCGGTAGTCATTCTTCGCGAACGTGCGAATCTGCTCATCGATTTCGGACGACTTGAATCGTCCTGGTGTGTCCACAGATTCGGTCATCTGGTCCTGAGTTTGAACAGCAGCATTGGTCATCATCTCGTCCGCTTCTGTGTTGCGGTGATGCCCCTTATGACGCCTGGCCATGCAAAAAGGTTTAGTCGCCACCAGAATTGGTTGGCGCCAGCCCGTGCCATCCACCCTTATCCCGCGTTTTGGGTGCCGAATCCGGACGAAAAACGGCAGGATCGCGCACCCAAAACCTGTGGGGTGGGTACGGTGCAGATGATGACCACGACGAACGTCGGAAGAAGCCGCGATGCTGACGGAACAGTTCTTGCTGTCGACATTGGTGGCACGAAGATGGAGTCGGCACTTGTGGACGAGCACGGTGCACTTGATGGACGCCATCGTGTAGTCACCGACGGCAGCGACGCGGAGAGTCTGTTTTCTCAGCTCGTTGCGATGATTGAATCGACGCTTCGAGACGGTCAGGCCAACGGATGTGGCCGACCCCGTACCATCGGTGTTGGATGCGGTGGGCCGATGGCAATGGGCGGTATCACCGTTTCGCCATTGAACATTCCTCAGTGGAGAGAGTTCCCTCTTCGAGACCGGCTGACCCAGCATTTCGACCTGTCATGCTTTGTCGACAACGACGCGAAAGCGCTGGCGCTTGGCGAGGGTTGGAAAGGCGCTGCGCAAGGCGAAGCGAACTATCTCGCCATGGTGGTGTCGACGGGGGTCGGTGCCGGGTTGGTTGTTGACAGTCGACTGCTTGATGGTGCTTCGGGAAATGCTGGTCATATCGGCCACGTTGTGGTTGTTCCAGACGGTCGGCCGTGTGCCTGTGGGAGTCGCGGGTGCCTTGAAGCGGAAGCATCTGGCCTGTCGATTGAAGCGATCACCGGCAAACCGGCCGCGCAAGCAGACGATGCAATGCGACGTCGAACCGGCACGCTGGTTGGCCGCGCGGTGGCATCACTGGTGGTTGCCTGCGATCTGCGCTTGGCCTGCGTGGGTGGTTCAGTCGCGCTGGGCTTCGGGGAACTTTTCTTTGCTGCGGCCAATGCGGAACTGCAACAAACTGCGACAATCAGCTACGCCCGTGGCGCGCGCATCGTGCCGGTTGGACTCGGGGTAGACGGTCCGTTGATCGGCGCCGCATGCGTTGCCCGCCGCTCGTTCTGAACCCGCTGCCCAAACAGACCTCGTTCTAGTTCGTTCTTTGTCCAGTCGTGCACCGTAGCGGTGCACGACTGGACAAAGAACGCAACGCGACACCGTTGTTCGCGCTTCCGACTAGCCAGATTTAGGCCTCATCCATCGTGAATGTCACACCCGTCATGAACCATGGGTCAATGCCAGATCACAACACTCGCACTTCGCAGCCGACTTTTGAACGTCTCGTTGATCCCATTGCCCGTGCACGACTGGGTGTGGTGACAACGTCAACGCTGACCGAGACAGGAATTGCGAGAGGAATGCGCGCGGCAGAACTGCGTCGCGGGGGCCTCGTCAGACTTCGCCGTGGTGTCTATCGGCCAAGTGGTACTCGACTCACGTCCGAGGGTGAACTGCGAGCTGCCTGTGAAGCCTGTGGACCACAAGCTGTTGCGTCACATCGCTCGGCTCTTTGGCTTTGGGGATTGACGGACGAACCTGATGAACATGAAGTGTCGGTTCCGTCCGTGTGTCACGCACGACCACCGGGAGTACTCGTCCATCGATCGACGGATCTGACCGACCAATATCGCTTTACTCGCAAATCAGTACCAACAACGACGCCGGCGAGAGCGGTGCTTGATGGTGCAGCGGTCGTCAGTCGGTACCAATTGGGGCAAATCGTGGAGCAAGCGCTCGTCGACAAACTCGTATCAGTTGCGACATTGCGCACCATTCTCGACGAACTCGGTTGCCGCGGCCGTCGCGGTGCAGGTGCTCTTCGGCACGTGCTTGATGTACGAGCGCTTGGTGATGTGCGTGCAGAATCGCGACTTGAGCCGCTCATGGCGCGACTATTACGGGACGCACGCCTTGGGCCGGTGCTTTTTCAATCGACAATTGAACTTGATGGGCACCGATTTCGACCTGACTTTCAACTGCCCGATGTTCGGGTTGTTGTTGAAGTTGATGGGCTCTCTGCCCATGGCTCTCGTGTTGCGCTCGACGGCGATCTTGCGCGCCAAAACAGCTTCATACGCCATGGCTGGTTGGTATTGCGTTACACATCAACCCACCTTCGGCGTCCGGCGTTGATTGCGCGTGAAATTGCTGACGTTGTTGCGAAGCGCAGAATCGAACTCGGCATTGGTACTGATCGCCGGTCTGAACCCGGCATAGTTGTTGGGCGCCGGTCTGAATTTGGAATTTCCAGCGACGCCCGTTCACCGCGGTCCTAATTCGTTCTTTGTCCAGTTGTGCACCGGAGCGGTGCACAACTGGACAAAGAACGAATTAGGGATGTCGCCAAGATTGCTTTCGGACTGATCAGGTCGCAGCTGGGATAGCGGCGTCGCTGACTGTCGGGGCAACGAGGGGCCATGGGTTGTTGATCTCAACACTGCGTGCCACGTCGAAGAGCAACGCATCGTGATGGTGGGGAGCCATCACCTGCATCCCAACAGGCAGACCATTCACCGTCCCCGCAGGAATCGAAACTGACGGGTTCCCATACAAGTTCGCCAGCATTGTCAATCCACCCATTGAGACGAAATCCGGGAACTTCTCATTCATGATGTCAATCAACGCGTTTGGCAATCCTTGGGCTGCAGCCGTCGCCACACGCACACCACCGAGCAACCCGCGCAGAGCGCCGCGCCCCCAAGACGATGATTTGATCGCATGCACGATCGGCGGTTCGGGCGACGACGTGTGCCACTGCGCATTGAACGCCGGCCCCGGATTCGTTGAGCACACAATGAGATCGCACTGTTCAAACGCCGCGGCCATTGCCTCGTTCGCCTGCACACGCTGCTCTTCCGCTTTCGCCGCCGTGTCCAAGTTGTACAGCGACTTTGACAAAAACAACCCAAGAGCAATCTCTTCGGTCAACAGCGGTGCACATTTTGGCCAATTGTCGGCCAACTCTGGCAACAACGTGGCGAGATTGCCCATCATCCATTGCGCCGCCAAGTTCGGAAGCTCCAACGCAACCTCAACACGCTTCATCCCAGCTGCATCAATCATCGCCTCTGCGTTCGCAAGCAAGTTCTCTTCGACACCAGGTTCGAGCACGACTCCCGAGAACGACGGAATGACCGCAACTCGCAAACCTTTGAGATCGTGACTTTCTAAACCGGCTTCAAAACTCGCGTGCGCTGGCAAACTCGATGGGTCACCAAAATCCGGGCCCGCACACACATCAAAATGTCGGGCCGCGTCACGCACCGAGCGAGCCAAGGTCCCCAGCACCACGGTGTTCGGGCGCATATACGCATGCGGCGAGCGGGGAATCCGACCAAACGTGCCTTTCATACCCAGCAAACCCGTGTACCCGGCAGGAATTCGAATTGAACCGCCACCATCGCCACCGGACGCAATCGAAACCAAACCACCCGCGACCGCAGCCGACGAACCCGTTGACGAACCGCCCACCGTGTGACCGTGCTTCCACGGGTTATGAGTGACCCCATTGATCTTGGTCACTGACACATTCAAACCACCGAACTCTGATGCGGTTGTTTGCCCGACCGGCACCGCACCCGCGTCAAAGAAGCGTTGCGTTGCGACCGCTGTGTAGTCGGAAATCCGATCCGCAAACACAAGTGATGCTTCGGTATGTGGCCACCCCTTCACCGGTTCAAGTTGTTTGATCCCAACAGGCACACCCCCGAACGGTTTCGACACGTCGGCGTTCTTGGCGAGGACACGTGCCTGGTCGGGATCAACGTGACTAAACGCATTCAGATCGCTCGACTCAATGGCAGCCAGACTCGCTTCAAGTTCTTCAACCGGAGATCGCTCTCCACAACGGAACGCATCAACTAACGAGCAAGCATCGCCAAGCCAAGGAGCATCTGTCATGGCGACGAGTGTAGAGGCAGCGGGTCAGGTCGAAACGAGGGCGAGGACTTCCGCGACCGAGGCCTGACCGTCAAATACCTTTTCACCATCACGAAGAGCCACCGAACGATCCACTCGCTCAACAAACTCGGGGTCGTGTGTGGCGACCACCACGGCCGCACCATCGTTGTGGACTTCATCGAG
>CAZJAZ010000025.1:32313-37487 GCA_964544305.1 uncultured Iamiaceae bacterium
CGTACTCTTTGTCGGCGCAGACTTCGCGCGCTGTGCATCACGGGACGTGCGTTGGTTCTTGGCCTCGTCCATTGAATCTTTCCACCATGCATGAATGTCTTCTCGGTAGCGCACCCAAATTGCGACAATCACCGCGACAACGGTGCCCGCGATCGCGCTCGACAGTGTCGGCGACCACGGCGACTTGCCCGTGTCTGCAATTGCTGCGGCAACCAAGAACGGCATCGCCCCAAGGACCGAAAGCAGCGGCGGCCAACCGGCCCTCATCACGTTCTTCATTCCCGCAAACTCGGGTGGGAGCATCGCAGAGATTTCGTCGTTGACCGACGGAGCACCCATGAGTGCGCTCACGACCGCACCGGCCATTCCCAACAGTGCCATCGGAATGAGCCCAATGGCCGCGAGTCGCAATGAATCTACGCTGGGCTCGGATGCAATGAACACCCCGGATGCAACCAATGCGACGAGCGTCATGACAATCGCTGGGGCCGCAAGGTGACGGGCATGGAGTTCGCCTATGTCACACGGGAATGCTTCGGATCGGCTTGGGTGATCGGTTTCTTGAGCGAGTGGTTCGATGGCGTCGAGGCCTGCCACCCACATTGCGAGTCCGGCAACGACCACAAGGGGCAGGGTGCCATCCCAAGTGCCGCGGGCGGCGAACCCGGCGATGACCGCAAGGATTGCGAGCCGCACGAGACGTGATGCGGGGAAACGCAAGATGCTGCGCAGGCCGCGTGAAAAGACCAAGAACTTGGGGGGTTTCTTGTAGCGGCCGCTTCCAAGCCACGGATCTTCACGGGGGAGTTCCTGGGCGAGTTGACGGCGCAATACGAGTACGGTCCGCAAATCTTGCAATGTGACCGCAAAGCGAAGCTGGCCGACGAGTTTGGTGCGACGTTCCGCGTGTTCGATGGAGAGTCCGGCGATTCCGATTACTCCCCAAATGGTGAGTGCAAGGCCAACAACTGCGGGAGCGAGCGCTAGCAGGTTCAGGTGGATTGGCCACAGTGGCATCGTGCCGAGATACGTCATCGGGGCGGTGGGCGCTGCGTCAGCAACGTCAGCGATTGACCATGCAACAACGGCGAGCCCAATGAGCGTGGCGAGCCAACGTGGGATGCGCTGCCCAGCGGCAACAAGCGCGGAACCCGTGCCAAGCAATACCGTGGCAAGACCGAAACCGGCGCCACAGGCAATGAGCGCGATCGGGTTCTCGCCGAGACGATGGCGCGCAAACATGCCAGCCGCCCCTCCAACGACAATGCCGATGAACAAAAATGAACGAAGTTGGCGTACCACCGGTCCGCGCAACGCATAGCCACGCGGCACGCCTGACATGAGCACGTGACGCACGTCGGGTTGTTCAAGTGCGAGCGGGCCACCCCTGCTGCCCGATCGCAGGCCAGCCATAAGTGCGAGTGCGGGCAGCAGGCCGAGAACTTCGGGGCCACGGTTGGAAAGGTCAATCAGGCCGGCTCGACTCAGCACCGTGCCACCCGCCGCGCCCGAAAGCAAGACCAGCGCGACGGTGCCAATGATCGCAACGATGTACACCTGGTACATCGCGTCGACCCAGTGGATTTCCGCGATGCGTTTGCGGCGCCGTGCGCGGCGCATCTCAACGAGCGCGTCGATGGTCGGATCGGCGCTGGACACGGCCCTCAACGCTACCGCCACACCCGCTCAATGCGGAACTTGTGATCTTCTACGTTCCGTTCTGATGTGGTCGGAACGCTGAAGCGTGCGCCGAAACGAAATGATGCGGAGGACTTACTTCACACAGATGATCTGGCCGAGCGCGGTCGCGAAATAGGCGTCTGGGTGCTGTGACCACTCGGCCCAGGCCTGTGAAATTGCTTCAAGATCGTCGCGTGTGCCGAGGCCAGCGTCAATGATCTGATCGGCAATCGACGATTCGAGAATACGGTCAGCCCACATTTGGCCCCAGAACTTCGCTCGTCCCTGATTAGCAAACACCCAGGCATCGCCAGATGCGTTGATCGTTGAAAATCCTGCCGCATGAGCCCATGCAACAAGGTGCCGCCCCGCATTCGGTTCACCCCCGTTGCGCCGTGCGATCGCGAGATACAACTCCATCCAATGGGCAAGCCCGGGTAACTCGGGATACCAAGAAAATGCCGCATAGTCACTGTCTCGTGCAGCAACGATGCCGCCTGGTCGACACACTCGACGCATTTCACGTAGTGCGGTCACGGGGTCATTGACGTGTTGCAACACTTGGTGTGCGTGGACCACATCGAATGTGTCGTCGGCAAAATCGAGGTGATGGACGTCACCGACCACGCAATCAATCGTGTCGATCCAGCGCTCGGCGGCGGTCGAACGGGTAAGCGTCATTGCCTCATCGGTCGCTTCGAGTGCGGTGACTCGACCGGGCGCAACATGTTCGGCCAGATCTGCGGTGATCGTGCCGGGCCCTGAACCGACATCCAGCAGTGTCATGCCCGGCCGTAAATGGGGGAGCAAGTAGGCCGCCGAGTTCGCAGCAGTTCGCCATCGATGCGAACGCAACACCGATTCATGATGCCCGTGGGTGTAGCGCGGCGTGGCCATGCAATGAAACTACCGACAAGTTCCGTTCAAGACGAAGGGATTATTCCTGCACGAGCTCAATCAGGGTGCCAAAGCTGGTCTTGGGGTGCACGAAGGCAACCGTGGTGCCTCGCGAACCAGGACGGGGCGCGTCGTCAATGACACGGCCACCGTTATCTTTTACCGCTTGCAGCGCTGCGGCGCAGTCCGCGACTCGGTAGCCGATGTGGTGCAATCCCTCACCTTTTTTCGACAAGTACACGGCGACGGGTGAGTCATCACGTGTCGGGGTGAGAAGCTGAATGTATGAGTCGGCGACTTTCAAGAGGGCCTCTTCGACACCGTCAGAATCTACGACCTCACGATGATCAACCGTGGCGCCAAATGTGTCACGGTAAAAGTCAATAGCGGCGGGGAGGTCGTTCACCGCGATTGCCACATGGTCGATTTCGGTGAGCAGCAACTCGTTGAGGCCTTCGGCGTTGGCGTCGAACACATCGTCGCCGTGGCGTTCGTTGTCGTCGTGTGGATTCGTTGTGGCAATTGGGCTCATGGATTTCCTTGTCGATCTGTGGGGTTCAGGCCGTTGTGCGGTACAGCGTGATCTTGTCTTCGCCGACTTTTTCTCGGAACTCGGGGTTGTCAATTCCGAGGCCTTCTTCGGGGGCGAGGCACAAGATGCCGACTTTGCCTTCTGCTTCGTTGTGATGCACCGACAACGTTGCGTCGCCGACGTGTTCAAGGTCGTACACGCTTGAAAGGAGCGGTTGGATTTTGCCTTCGCAAAGCAGTTGGTTCGCAGCCCATGCTTCTTTGTAGTTGGCGAAATGCGACGAAATAATGCTCTTGAGTTTCATCCACAGGTGGCGGTTGTCGTATTCGATCATGTAGCCCGACGTTGCGGCACAGGTGAGGATCTTGCCGCCACGGGCGGTCACAAAGACTGATGCCCCGAACGTGTTCCGGCCCGGGTGTTCGAACACCATGTCAACATCGCGACCGATCAGTCCACGGATGTCTTTGCCAAGTCGGCGCCATTCGGACTCGTCTTGGTGGAACTCGTCTTTCCAGAACTTGTAGCCCGCTTCTTTGCGGTCAATGACGTGTTCGCAACCCATCTTGCGCAACAATTCGGCGCGCTTGGGTGACGAGACGACCCCAACGGGGATGCCGCCGCCATTCAGCACGTATTGCACGGCGTAACCGCCGATGCCACCGGTCGCCCCCCAAATCAGCACGGCTTGATCTTGCTTGAGGTCACCGGCGTGCTTCGAGACGATCATGCGGTAGCTCGTCGAGTTGCACAGTGCGTTGCAAGCGGCTTCTTCCCACGTGAGGTGGGCGGGTTTGGGCATGAGTTGGTTGGCTTTGACAAGCGCGAGATCGCCCAGGCCGCCGTAGTTCGTTTCGAAACCCCAGATGCGCTGGTTGTCGCCCAGCATTGAGTCATCATGCGAGGTCGGGGATTGGTCGTCGACGCTGTTGCAGTGAATGGTGACGCGGTCACCCGGCTTCCATTTCCGTACCGCGGATCCGACTCGGATGACCACACCGGAAGCGTCTGATCCGAGCGCATGAAAATCTTGTTTATGACGTGCGGACCATTCGCTTTCTTTCCCGAGCCGGTCAAGGAAACCGAAGGTGGGGAGCGGTTCGAAGATCGATGTCCACACCGTGTTGAAGTTGATGGCTGATGCCATGACGGCGACATACGCTTCGTCAGGGGCGAGTTCTGGTGTGGGTATGTCGCTGACGTGCAGCGACTTGCGAGGGTCTTTGTCAGCAGATTCAACACCCTCGAACATGCCGGTTTCGCTGCGGAGAATGTGTGCCGCACGATACGACTCGGGGACGGCGATGTTAGCGATTTCTTCGCCGGATGCGCCGGCCTGGATGGCTTCGAGGAATGCTTGCATGGTGGCTGACACTAGTTGCCAGGGTCACGACAATCGCTATGCGCATGCATGAAAGAATCTGACGCGTCGTCAGATTCTCGTTACGTTTTGGGTGCTGAATCCGGACACAAAACGGCGGGCGGTTTCAAGTGGTGTTTGCAACAAGTTGGTTAAATCGTTCTGCTGGAGTTTGCCAGTTCAGGGTTTTGCGTGGGCGTTCGTTGAGTAGGGCAGCGATTTCGTTGAGGTCGTCTTGGGTGTGGATTGACAGGTCAGTTCCTTTGGGGAGGAACTGTCTGGCGAGTCCGTTGAAGTTCTCGTTTGTGCCTCTTTGCCAGGGACTGTGCGGGTCAGCGAAATACACTTTGACGCCCGTGTCGATTGTGAGTTTGGCGTGCGCGGCCATTTCGGTGCCTTGGTCCCAGGTCAACGAGCGGGCGAGTTGTGCGGGTAGCGCAGCGATGTGTTCCGCGATGCGTGTAGCGACGTGATCGGCTTGTTTGCTGTCGAGTTTGATCAACATGCCCATTCGGGTGGTGCGTTCCGCGAGCGTCGCGATAGCACTGGAACCGTTCGCCCCGATGATCAGGTCTCCTTCCCAGTGGCCTGGGACTGCCCGGTCTTCAACTTCTGGGGGGCGTTGCGAAATGTTGACCATGCCAATGATTTTGGATCCAGATCCGCTCCGGCTGCGAGGCCGACGTCGATCCCGGCCAGAACGTA
>CAZJAZ010000026.1:0-15257 GCA_964544305.1 uncultured Iamiaceae bacterium
CCAGTCGATTGTGCCGTGTGCGACGAGCCGTGGTTGGTTAAGCAAATCCCAGGAGTTCCAGCGTTGGAAGCCCACCCCGATTCCGGATCCGACGACCGCGATGGTCACGATGAGTGGTGGGTGCAACATCTGATTTGTGGAGGTGTTGATCTCGGGGCACATCCAAGCTCACGGCGATCATTTCGCGGATTCGGGCAATGGCCTCGGGGCCGATGCTCCCGACGGTGGTGCCAATCCGTTGCGTCGACACAGAACGCACGTGTTGACATTGGGCCGCTGAACGTCGGTCGAGGCCGTTGTTTGTGTCACGTTCGATGATGATTTCCGACCCGAACTCGCGGATCGTGGTGGTGAGCGGAACAACATGCACGACCGAAGGACCGCCGTCGAGGATCCGTTGTGCGGTGACGATTACGCCAGGGTGGCTAAATCCTGTTTCCCGCCCGGCTGGAACGCCAAGTTCGACTTCGACGATGTCACCCGAGTTCAGCATCGAGCCACGCGGTTTCCTCAGCACGCAACGGATGGGACAACTCGACACCAAGGTGGTCTTGGCGAAGTGCCCGCACCGCCAATGTCACGGTGTTCCCCACGCTGGTGTGGAGCTCGGCCGAAAGACGTTTGAGTTCCTGATGCGTTGCCGTGTCGATTCGCACACTTGTCGTTTGCATGCAAATAAGCATACAACCGGCGTTCAGGACGGTGTTGCTGACAGCTCCCCGTTTGCGACGAACGCATCACTCGTGGCGCCACGCGGTAACATCATGCGTTCTCGCCCGAGTAGCTCAGTTGGCCAGAGCAACCGCCTTGTAAGCGGTAGGTCATGGGTTCGAATCCCATCTTGGGCTCCAACCAAGCCGTGTGCAGCAACACCTGGCTATAAAACGCGAAAGGGCAACCATGACGGCGAGTTCCGACCGGCGAATGTCACTTGCCGACCTACTCGCCAGCGACACTCCCTGCGTGGCCGTACCTTTCACCGGCGACGAAACCCAAGACGACATCAACCTTGCCGCCCAAGCCGGCATGGACATCGCCGAAATTCGGATGGACATGTTCGCATCCGACGACATCTGGCACGCCAGCGATGTCATCCGACGTTTCACCAACATCCCAACGATTGCGACCATCCGCAGTCGTACCGAAGGCGGTCACTGGGATGGAACCGACGACGACCGCCTCGCGCTCTTTGAAACCATCATCCCAAGTGTCGACGCAATCGACATTGAACTCTCGTCAACAACAATCAACCAGCACGTTATCGACGCCGCTCATCAAGCCGAACGCACAGTCATCGTGTCTCATCACGATTTCGAGGCAACACCATCGTTTCCCGAACTCGTCAACGTATACAACCAAGCCATCGCCCTTGGTGCCGACCTCGTCAAAATCGCGGCAATGGTGAACTCCCCCAGCGACATGCGTGCCCTTGCCGCGTTCACCCTCGCCCACCAAGACAAGAACGTGATCGTCATCGGCATGGGCGACCTCGGCACCCCCACCCGGGCCCTCTTTCCCTTCCTCGGTTCAAAACTCACATTCGCGGCCGGGTTCCAACCCAGCGCCCCTGGACAACTTGGCCTCGAAGAAACCGTGGACGTGCTCCGCATGATTTCCCCCGCATTCGCGGCACACCACCCGAAGAGCTAGAACGCTCAACTACATTGCCGTCCATCGACATTCTGCACTGCACCGACTCAGAATTCGCTTCCTACATAGCGCTACGCGACCCCACCGAGGCCACCCCCACACCAACACTCGCAGTACTCACCCCAGATACCACTAACGAAACGCCTACCCAACCAGGCGTATGGCCCGGCATCGTGCTCAGCGCACCACGATCAAGCCAGCAACCCAGCGATCATCTCGATGCGATGGCCATCGACGGTGTCGTCGACGTCGACGAACTCATCGCCAAAATTACGGCCAACCCCCAAGCCGCAACCGCCCTCGCACTCCACCAACGAGACGCCACCAACCGCGCGATTTCGGCTGGCCTCATTGCCGAATCCGCGACCTACTCCATGCTGCTCGCCTCACACGAGTTCACCGCGTGGCGCGCTGCAAATCCACCAAAACATCGCCTCGACCCCGACCCCGACAAACCCATCGCGTCGTTCCATCGTTCGTGGACCGCACTCGAAATCGAACTCAACCGGGCCGAAAAATGCAACGCCATCGACACACGTTTGCGTGACTGTCTGCTCGCAATATTTGACCTTGCCGCAGGACGAGACGACGTCGAAACCGTCACCGTTACCGGCGCCGGGCACGTGTTTTGCTCAGGCGGCGACCTTGACGAATTCGGCACATTCGATGACCCAACAAGCGCCCATCACCTTCGCCTTGGTCTCTCACTTGGCGCGAAGATCGAATCGCTTTCCAACTGGGTAATCGTCAAAATGCACGGTGCCTGTCGAGGATCTGGCATCGAGCTCGCCGCATTCGCCCACACCATCATCGCCCACCCCAACACCACATTCGCGCTCCCCGAAGTGTCGATGGGACTCATTCCAGGGGCGGGAGGCACCGTGAGCATCACACGACGCATCGGACGGCTACGCACCACAACCTGGGCGCTATCGGGAGCAGTAATCGACGCGCCCCTCGCCCATGAATGGGGGCTCATCGACGTCATTGACCCGTGGCGACACGTCATAGAACTCGAAACGGACAACGACTCGTCGCCGGGTTGAGAGCGATGCAATGAACCTGATTTCTGGCATCAGCATCGTCACTGATCAACTCTGCACAATCATGACGAATGATCAATCGTCCTGCTACATAGCGATAAAATTTGGCGCTATAAAATGTCGATCGCACTAGGATAGGGTCATGGCACAGCACACAAGCACAATCCGCGTGCCGACAGATACTCGTGATGAACTCGCCAGACAGGCCCGCCTTCGCGGTGTTTCTCTCGCCCGGATGCTGACCGACATCGCAACGGAAAATCAGCGCAATGCGTTGTTCGCTTCCGAACGCGCCGCACAACAACTGGATGCGACAAACCCATTAGCCGCCGCGGAATCGCAAGAATGGGACGACATCGTCGACGATGGTCTTGTCTGATAAACCGTGCCGCGGCGAGATCTGGCTCGTCAGCCTCGGGGCTGCGCGCGATGGTGAACCTGGCAAGACACGACCCGCGATTGTGGTATCCACGGACCTCATTTTGACCAATGATTCGAGCGAGTTGATCGTCGTCGTGCCCATATCAAGTTCTCGAGCGCCTTCCGCGCTCCGGATCGAGTTGGGTGCGCAAGTCGGACTCGATCGAGACAGTCGAGCGATTTGCCGCGCGGTCCGATCTGTCGCTCGCTCACGGCTGGTCCGCAGAATCGGTCACGTCGACCAAACAATCATGACCGACATCGAGCACGCCTTTGCAGCAATCCTCGAAATTGACGACAAATCGACCAGCTCACCGCGCCCGGACTCTTAAGCAGCAGAGCGCTCCAAAATATGCACTCCGCACGCAGAACCCAGGCCGATCACATGGGCAAGGCCAACCTTTGCCCCATCAATCTGTCGGTCGCCTGCCTCACCACGCAAATGATGACAAACCTCCCAAATGTTTGCGATCCCCGTTGCCGCGATCGGATGGCCTTTCGATTCAAGACCACCCGACACATTGACCGGCATTGACCCGGTCCGCCACGTCGCACCCGACTCAAAGAAGTCGACCGCACCTCCGGGCTCACACAGCTCAAGATTGTCGTAATGCACAAGCTCGGCCGTCGCAAAACAATCGTGTAACTCAACAAGATCCAAGTCCTCTGGCCCAACCCCCGCGGCCTCGTACGCCTGGGCCGCCGCGTTTCTCGTCAACGTATTCACATCGGGCAACACCTGACATGACTCCGTCCATGGATCCGTTGTCAAAATCGACGCCGCTACTTTCACCGCCCGACGCTGTTGTTCTTTGGACAACGTGCGCTTCACCGCGTCCGACACGACAACCGCTGCTGCGGCTCCATCACAATTCGCCGAACACATCGAACGCGTATTGGGATACGCAATCATCACGTCACCCATGATCTGTTCCAACGACAATCGTTTCGTATAGGTCGCCAAAGGATTCAACGTCGAATGGGCATGATTCTTTTCACTAATGCGCGCAAACAATTCAAGCGGCGTACCCACATAGGGATGATCGTGGAGGTACTCCATGCCGATCTGTGCAAAGACCCCGGGCATCGCTTGCGTACCGATTCGACCATCTAAAGGTGCGACTGCACCCACCCGGCCTTTGGGTGTCCACTCATTCGCATCATCAGCGCGCGTATTGCCGGTTAGCAAGCCTGCACCCGATAGTTTTTCAACCCCAAATGCCAAGCCATAGTCAGCCTCACCCGCTTTGACCGCCATGATCGCCGCACGCAGTGCGGTCGCACCAGTCGCACATGCATTTGCCACGTTGTACACCGGGATTCCCGTTTGCCCGAGCTGCTTTTGCAACCGTTGACCGATACCCGCACCGGACTCCATCAAACAGCCCGCACCAATCACTCCCATCTGTGCCATGGTGACCCCACCATCAGCCAGGGCCGCTTGCACCGCCTGGGCCGCAAGATCAATTGCGTCCGCATCGGGATGTTTGCCAAAGCGGGTCATGGCAATGCCCAGAATCCAAACGTTGTCACTCATGAAAGCTCCTTGGAGTTGATCGGTGCGAAACCAAACGTGACCGCTTGTGTGCCCGCCGAGTCGACACCCATGCCAAACGTGGTGAGTTGCATACGCATCCCCAGTGGTAACTGCTCTGGCTCGGGGTCGACATCAACGAGGTTCGCTCGCACACTGATCCCATCACAATCAATCAGCGCCGCCACGTATGGCACCGGCACACCCTTTGCAGCAAACGACACGATCGTGTAAGCCCGCAACTCACCTTCGCGAGGCACCGCAATTGGCTCGAAAGTCGTTGCGCTGCATTTCGCACACGCATTGCGTCGATCAAAGAATACTGCGGCACAAGCCGTGCAGCGATTCGCACGCAAATACGGTGGATCATCAAGTACCAGATAATCGACCAGAGGAACCTGGGCGGGCATGGGCGACTCCTTCTTCACGAACATTTCTGACAGTTGCGTCAACTATTGTGGTGGTGACCGTACACGCGAAAGCGGGCTCGTGCCCGATCAATCGACGCAATCAGGAGTGCACGTGGAACTTGGTGTCGTGCTTGACATGGTGGCAAGCACCAACCCGAATCGAGTCGCGTTAAAAGGACCCGACCACACCACACTGACGGTCACCGAACTCGTTAACGCGGCACGTCAAGCCGCAAAGCGCTTCTATGCAGCACACGTCGACCGGGTTGCGTATCTGGGCCCAAGTGACGTTGCATTGCCGGTCGCATTCTTTGGGGCGGCACTCGCTGGCGTGCCGTTTTGCCCGCTGAACTTCCGCCTCGCCGACCCTGCATTACACGCACAACTCACTGCCACACCCAACACCCTCGTCGTGGCAGGACCACTCGAAACCGAACGCTTGGCTGGACTTGGGATCACACCGGTGATCTCGTTTGCAGCAGTGCTTGACGGCCAGTCCCCCGATCACGCCGGTGACTACGACGTCGACCTGCCCATCGTTGACGATGACATGGTCGCCGTCGCGCTCTACACCTCGGGCACAACCGCCGAACCGAAAGCCGCGATCCTTCGTCACCGACATCTCACCGCGTACCTGCTCGCATCGGTTGACTTTGCATCGGCTGACCCGAACGACGCGGTGCTTGTGAGCGTGCCGCCGTATCACATCGCCGGCGTGTCAACGATCTTGACGAACCTTTTCCTTGGCCGCAGAATCGTGTATCTCGACCCGTTCGATCCCACCCGATGGCTTGCACTTGCCGCCACCGAACGCGTCACCCACGCAATGGTGGTTCCTACCATGCTGGCACGCATCGTCAACACGCTCGATGGCCAAAGCGCCACTCTTCCCGCACTTCGAACCCTTGCCTACGGCGGCGCACCAATGCCCGCGCCGGTCATCGAAGCGGCCATGCACGCGTTTGGCAGCGTTGACTTTGTCAACGCATATGGCCTCACCGAAACCTCATCAACCATCGCCGTGCTCGACGGTGACGACCATCGCCGTGCTCTTGCATCTTCAAACCCCGCTGAACGTGCCCGACTCTCATCGGTTGGTCGGGCAATTCCCGGCATCGAGATCGATGTTCGCACATCGGACGGCTCGCCGTGTGCAATTGGCGAAGTCGGCGACGTGTACGTGCGCGGCGACCAAGTGTCTGGCGAATACGTTGGCGTCTCCACGAACGGAAACGACTGGTTCGCGACACGTGACCGTGGACACCTTGATGCTGATGGCTATTTGTTCATCGAAGGACGCAGCGACGACACCATCATCCGAGGCGGCGAAAATATCGCCCCCGCTGAAATCGAGGCCGCACTCCTTCGTCACCCAGATGTGAGCGACTGCGCGGTTGTTGGAATCGCCGACCCAGAATGGGGCCAACGCATTGCGGCAGCCGTCGTGCTCGAATCAAATCACACGACTTCACCAGATGCGCTACGCAAGTGGATGCGCGAACAGATGCGAACATCGAAAACCCCAGAGCGCATTGTGATCCTCGACGAGATCCCTCGAACCGACACCGGCAAGATTCTCCGACGGGTCGTGCGCGCAAATTTTGAGGAATCGAACGAAAGGTAAGTTGAGATCATGATCGCAAAACCGGGTTCTCGCTGGCGTTCAGACGTATGCGACTGCGAAGTCGTTGTCGTGCGGGGCCCGACAGATGATGTCACCCTCGCATGCGGTGGCGCACCGCTCATTGCGATAGACGCAACACCGTCTGGTTCAGCACCAACCGACGAGTTCTCGGCGGGCACATTGGTTGGAAAACGCTACGTCGATGCGGACGGCACCGTCGAGTTGTTATGTACCAAGCCAGGCGCTGGAACGCTCGCCATGGACGGCGTGGCGCTCACAACCAAAGATGCGAAGCCACTTCCCTCGTCCGACTAACCCGAACCCGAACCCGAACCCGAACCCGAACCCGAAATTTGACGCGTTATGGCCCCAGAGGGGCCATAACGCGTCAAATTTCGTCAACGGAGAGAGTCAGCGACCCTTGAGAGCCGGGTGTTGCTTGGCCAAGACCGGCACGAGAAACCGTTTCGGCGTGAGGTGCGCCGCAACGGCACTCACCCAGTTCGCGCGTCCAGGAATGACCACCCCACGCCCGGCAGCCAGACCATCAACGCCAGATTTTGCGACGTCAGTGGCCGATTCCCACATGAACTCGGGCAGCGCTTTGGTTGCATCGTCATGATCAATGCCGGCTGCTTCCCCAAATCCCGTTTCAACCGGCCCTGGGCACAATGCGGTCACCGTCACACCTGAGGCCTTGAGTTCTGCCGCTAACGCCCGCGTATACGAAAGCACGAAAGCTTTACAGGCTGCGTAACCGGCCTGGCCAGGAATCGGTTGAAATGCGGCCGTGGACGCCACGTTGAGAATCGCGCCACGCCGACGTTCGACCATGCCAGGCACGAACTGTCCACAAAGGTCAGCGACCGCCGCGACATCAACCTCGATCATGTTCGCTTCTTTGGCCGGGTCAGCGTTCGCAACCGGACCCATCGTTGAGAGCCCCGCGTTGTTCACCAACACGTCAACCTCAAGCCCAAGATCCTCGACCCGACCCCGCAGCTCCCTTCGGGCACTGCGATCTGATAAGTCTGCAGCCACTACCTCAGCGCGCACGCCTTGCCCGCGCAATTGGTCTGCGAGTACTTCGAGTTTGTCGGCGCTGCGCGCAACAAGTGTGACACCGTGTCCACGGGACGCAAGTTCTTTGGCAATCGCCTCGCCAATGCCAGACGACGCTCCGGTGACAAGCGCGGTTCGATCAGGGTGAGGGGCAGGAAGGCTCATGGCCCCGCATCGTAGCCACGATGACCGGGTTGGGTTCGCCCAAATGTGCTCCACGTGACATGTGCGACATACCGCTAACTCGGTGAGACCGACAGGTTTCGGCGGTAAACGAAATAGACATTTGAAATACGCCCGCCTACTCGGGCATAGGGCACCAGGGGCCCCACCCACGACACGTCCACGCGATTCAGTCCGCGGCGACGCAACTCCCACAGTGCCCCAAGGAGCACCGCAACCCCGGCACCCTTGCCCATCAAGTTGGGGCGCACCGCAACGGGGCCAAGAAAACCCGCACGGTTCACTTCGAACGCACAGATCGCACTGATCCCCATGTGATCAGTTGCAAGAACCAACTGGTTCTTGTCGAGGGCGCGCCGAACTTCGGCATGCCAGTTCGACCAGTGGGTCGCCATGAACTCATCCAACATGGCACGGTCGCCTTCAGTTGCGAAACGCCAGTCGCCCTCGTGGGCTGGAAGCGACGCCAAATCAATCGTGACGTCATAGTTGGTTTCAACCCGGGAGTAATGATGCCGCTCAAAAAGAGCACATGCATCCGTACGATCTGTGGGCACGCCGGGCCACAAGTAGTACGGCGGATCAGCCGCGGTCGTCAACGTTGACGAACCAAGCGCGCGCGCATCGTCTTCCGCGACACGAACAAGTCGTGAACCTTCACCTTGTCGCCGATGGTCTGGGTCGACGACCAACAGTCGGATGTGCGCGTCGCTGTCGCATTGCACCGTTGCAACCACGCCAACATTGGGGTCACCACGCACGATCGCAGGTTGGTTGGTGACGAAAAGCGAACCTGCCAGCTCGTCGACGCTGAGACAGTCGGGTATCGACCGGGCGCACAGATCGGCAATCGCCTCAACATCAGACTGGCTCAAAATCGCTGGCTTCGCCTTCCCCATCTACCCATCCTTCCATTCTGTCTTCGAAATTTGACGCGTTATGGCCCCATAGGGGCCATAACGCGTCAAATTTCGGAGAGGGAAACGGTGACGGGTTCGATTGAGACAGCTATTTGAGCAACGGATCACGGGGCAAACCAAGAATCCGCTCAGCAATCTGATTGCGGGTGATCTCGGACGTGCCACCCGCAATCGTCATGCCTCGGAACGCCAGCGTGGTGAACGCGGTTGCGGCACCTTCGCCCTCTAAGAACGCCGCATCCGGGCCAACGAGTCGCAACGCAATGTCTGCAAGATGCATGCCTTGTTCGGCCACAACAAGCTTGGTGACGTTGCCTTCTGGGCCAGCTTCGGTTCCTGCAACCGCGCGCTGGGCACGGCGAATATTCAACAAACGAAGTGTGTGATCCCGCGATAGCTGCCCAGCAACATCTTCAATGACACTTGCCGCTCGGTCAGGGTGCGCGTCAAGCAACGCCACCGGATCAATAAATCCAGAGAAGCCACTGCCCACGCCACCTCCTATGCCAACTCGTTCGTTCCCGAACGTCGAACGGGCAACCTTCCAACCGCCGTTGATCGGACCGACAACATCATCATCGGGCACAAACACATCGGTCAAGAACACTTCGTTGAAATCAGATTGGCCGGTCACCTGGCGCAGCGGGCGTACCTCAACTCCTTCGGCGTGCATGTCAATCACCATTGTGGTGATCCCGTCGTGTTTTGCCGCGTCCGGGTCGGTTCGGATCGTGACCAAACCCAGATCGGCCTGATGGGCAACCGATGTCCACACCTTCTGCCCATTGAGCAACCAACCCCCATCAACACGCACCCCACGGGTTTGAATCGATGCGGCATCCGAACCCGAGCCAGGTTCGGAAAACATTTGGCACCACACCGTGTCGTAGTGCAAGGCCGGGGCAATCCAACGTTCAATCTGATCGGGCGTGCCGTGTTGAATGAGCGTCAAGATCACCCACGAGGTGATCCCGTACTGGGGCGCATGCAAACCGGCGGCGTGCATTTCTGATTCGATGACCAATTGCTCAACCGGTCCAGCTCCACGTCCAAAAGGCGTCGGCCAATGCGGAACGCCATAGCCAGAGTCAACAAGCGCATTCGTACGTTGATCTTCGGGAAGTGCCACGATCGCAGCCAGATCCGTGCGCACCCGTTCTCGGATTGCTTCAGCCTCGGGTGGCAATTCCAGATCGGATGAGCGGCTCACACCATTGCGTTTCGCGTCGATCACTTCAACGTGAGGACTCGTTGCCGTCGCAACCGCCCGCAACGCAACGGCACGGCGCGTGAACAGGTGCGCGTCGTGTTCCCAAGTGAACGCAATTCCGCCGTGCACTTGGGTATTCATTTGCGCATTGTCATAGGCGGCCGGAATCGCGAGCACTGCCGCGTTCGCCGCGGCGAGTACAAATTCGTCCTCACTGTCGCCGTCACCGGCACGAGCAGCGTCCCATGCTGCAGCCGTGGCCATTTCGGCCGCAACCGCCATGTTCGCACAGTGATGTTTGATCGCCTGGAACGATCCGATGACTCTCCCAAACTGGGTGCGTTCTTTCGCGTAGGCGGTGGCGTTTTCGCAACAGGTTCGGGCCAGGCCGGCACATTCAGCGGCGAGCAGCGTCCACGCGATGGCGCGACCGACGCGTGCCGCATTTGCAAGGACCGTGACCGGCACCGCGTTGAGTTGCGCGATGATCGACGGACGAGACGGGTCAACGTTCGTTGGGGTGGTTACCGTCACTCCCAGAGCGGCAAGGTCAATAAGGATCACATCGTCACCGGCGATGACGGCTGCCCGGCTCGCCATCGCACCGGCTAATACCACGCCAGATGCTCCCGTCGCCTGTGCGTTTTCGCCCTGACTGTCCACCGTTAGGTCAGGGTCGCCAAATCCGAACGCCCACGGAACCGCACCCGACACCATGTCACCAAGCAAGGACGCGGCAATCTCGCTTGACGCGCAGCGTTGCACAATGGCTCCGACGATTGCGGTCGTCGTATAGGGCCCAGGGGCGACGCAGGCCCCAACAGCCTGGGCCACGATCGCGGTTTCGGCCAGACCGTAGCCTGATCCACCGTGCTCTGAACCAATGTGAAGACCAAGCCAACCCAAATCGGAGAGCGCCGGCCAGAACGATGGCAGCGTCGCAGTCGGATCGTTGAGCAGTGCACGACTCGCAGCCAGCGCGCCGTTGTTTTCAAAGAACGCTTTGGTCACCGCTTCGAGGTCGCGGTGCTCGTCGGTGATCGCTATTCCCATGATGTTTGTCCCCTTGGTCCCCGGATGGTTCGGCACGTTCCTAGCAGAAGGACGGCCGCGCCTTTGCCAATCGCGCCCCGTGACGCGTCACGATTCGTCGATTTGAATCGCGTCCTCCGGGCAATTGTCGACGGCGATCTGCGCCTTGTGTTCCAACTCGGCAGGCACGTCACCGGTACAGATCAACACGCTGTAGCCATCATCATCCGCATCAAAGAGCTCCGGGGCAAGCGTGTAACAACGCCCGTGACCTTGGCAACGATTCGAATCTAAGTTCAGTCGCATAACTGTCCCTTTCGTGTACACCATGATCGACTTGGCCAGCATCAGCCAGCCCCGACACCCTAACCTGACACTTGCGTCAGGTTTTGAGCACTTGGCGGTTTCCTTCCACCATCGGAGAACACGATTCCATGAGCGACTACGAGTACTTGACCATCGAACGCCACGACGACGGCAAGATTGTACGGATCCTGCTTGACCGGCCCGACGCGCGCAACGCACAAAATCGCGGCCTCCTCGTCGAACTCGACCACGCAATGTTGGCGGCGGAAGCCGACGACAATGTGCGCGTCGTCATCTTGGGGGGCACCGGCAAGATGTTCTCATCGGGCCATGACATGGGCTCCAAAGCAGCCATTGCCGACTACGCCAACCACCCCACGTATTCGATCAACGGCGCAACTCGCATCGGCACCGAAAATCGGATGCTGCAAGAATGGCATTACTACTTTCGCAACACGCTTCGGTGGCGGAACCTTCGCAAGATCACGATCGCCCAAGTTCACGGCCCGGTGTACGCGGCCGGGTTGATGTTGATGTGGGCGTGCGATTTGATTGTGGGCGCAGATGACGTCGTGTTTGCCGATGTGGTTGGCACTCGCCTTGGCATGTGTGGTCTTGAATATTTTGGACACCCATGGGAATTTGGGCCACGCAAGGCCAAAGAACTGCTCCTCACCGGCGACAGCATCGACGTGCACGAAGCCCACACGCTTGGCATGGTGTCCAAAGTGTTTGCGGCCGATGAGCTTGGCGATCAGACACTTGCGTTTGCTCGACGGATCGCACAACTGCCCACGATGACTGCGCTCATGATCAAAGAATCCGTGAACACGACCGTCGATAATCAGGGGTTCTACAACTCGCTGCAAGCGTGTTTCAGTTTGCATCAATTGAACCACGCGCACTGGGCCGAGGTGCACGACGACAACTGGCCCGCCGCCCGTGAAGAAGACGGCGTGCCGTCATGGCGTGATGCCCCACCGGTTGTGCCCGCAGAAAAAGGTTCATCACGCGCGTCGGCACCCACGTGACGTCGCACCAGTTTTAGAGTACGAGGCCGAGCCCGCCGTCAACGAGCAATGTCTGCCCGGTTGTGTAGCGACTGTTGATGAGACCTTCGCACGCATCGGCAATGTCTTCGGGTGTGGCAACTCGATGCAACGGGGCGATCGCATTCACGCCTTCTTTGAGTGCATCCCAATCTTTCGTCCACGGGGTTGCCACGAGGCCAGGCGCGACCGCGTTCACCCGTACTTGACCGCCAACGTGTTTGGCCAAGTGACTGGTGAGATGATCGAGTGCAGCTTTCGAAACCGCATACGGCAACGACGATCCAGTTTGACGGATACCCGCAATTGACGTGATCGTGATCACCCATCCGTCGGGAGCTTCTCGTAGCGCATCAAGCGCAGCTTGGGTCACCCCAAAAGTACCGATCACGTTCGTGTCAAAAACCCGATGCCAATGTGCTGGCGTGAGCGATTCGAGATCGCCCAGGGGCACGTCGCACGTGCGGCCTGCGTTGTTCACCAAACCATCAAGGCGCCCCCAACGTTTCAGCGCCGCGTCGACGAGCCGCCGGCCACAATCTGGTTCAGACACATCGCCTTGCACATAGATGGCATCTGGCAGCGAAGCCGCCACGTGTTCGCCCGCTTCCACAGAGGTGGCCGAATTGATCACCACGCCAGCACCCGCGTTCGCACAGCGACGTGCAATTGCTTCGCCGATCCCCGACGATGATCCGGTCACAATGATCGCTTGGTTCTGAAGATCCATAGTTGCAATCTAGGCATGGGTGTGGGGCTCGCGGCCCACAATCTCATTCTTTGGCACGCAAAAGTGAAGCGCGTTGCCCCCACATCCATTTACTGACATGAGTGTTAGATTTGCGCTAACGTCCCAGTTTCATGGGTGCTTGGCCCCCCCATTTTCAACCCTCGGAGTGCCGTGTCGAACATCGAACTACCCGACGACATTGACCTTGAGTCGTTGGCCCATCCGCAGCCGCTTTTCAAAGACTTGCGCTTGGCCGGACCCGCTATCCCAATGGACGATATTGGGATGACGATCGTGGGCAACCACGTCGACATTCGTGAGATCCTCGACCACCCCGAGATCTACTCGTCCAATGCGGACACCGTGCAGATCGGACAAGTTCGTCCCCTCGTGCCACTCCAGATCGACCCTCCGCAGCACAAGAGTTACCGCAAGATTCTTGACCCGATTTTTGCCCCGCGCAAAGTCGCCCTTATGGAAGACCAGGTGCGTGAGCTTGTGCGCGAGCTTGTCGAAAAAGTGGCGGCTGAGAATCACGTCAACTTTCACGATGCGATTTCGATGCCTGTTCCTACCACCGTTTTTCTCGAACTGCTGGGCTTGCCGTTGTCTCGACGGGACGAGTTCATTGCGCTCAAAGACGGCATCATTCACCCCCCATCACGGACCCCTGCCGAGCGGGCCGAATACGCCAAAGCCACCGGAGCGAAGATCTACGCGGTGCTCCAAGAAATGGTGGATGCTCGACGTGATGACCCTCGTGACGACTTGATCTCGCATTTCTTGTCAACCGAAGTTGACGGCGAACGCCTCACCGACAACGACGTACTCGACATTGGTTATCTGTTCTTTCTCGCCGGTCTTGACACGGTCACCGCATCGCTTGACTGCATGCTGGCATTCCTTTCCCAGCATCCTGATCATCGTGCACGCATTGCCAATGACCCAACCATGATTCCCCAAGCGATCGAAGAGATGCTGCGGTGGGAAACACCGGTGCAAGGCGTCGTGCGCCGAACGACCTGTGACACCGAATTGCGCGGTTGTCCGATCCCCAAAGACACCACGGTCATCGCGATGCTCGCCTCGGCAAACACGGACGAAGCCGAATGGCACGATTCCGACCTCGTCGACTTTGATCGAGCGAAGAACAAGCATTTGTCTTTTGGGGGAGGCACGCATCGATGTTTGGGATCGCATCTCGCGCGCCTCGAGTTGCGAGTCGTGCTTGAAGAGTGGCATCGCTGTGTACCCGACTACCGGCTCGAAAATGGGATCGTGCTTGAGTACGCGCATGATCTTCGGTCCATCGCCAACCTCGAACTCGTCTGGTGACGACCTCGCTGTGACATCCACCTTTGCAAGGAGAACAGATCCGTCGTGACAGACCGACCGCTCGAAGGCATCCGGGTATTAGAAGTTGCATCGTGGATGTTCATTCCCGCCGCGGGCGCAGTCCTTGCCGACTGGGGCGCGGATGTCATCAAGATTGAGCATCCCGAAACCGGCGACCCGCAGCGTGGCCTCGTCACATCAGGGTTGTTGCCAGGGGGTGCGGATGGCGTGAACTTCATGATGGAACAGCCGAATCGTTCGAAACGTTCGGTCACGATTGATCTCGCTCACCCCGATGGCCACGGTGTGTTTTTGCGTCTCGTCGAACAGGCTGATGTCGTGTTGACGAACTATTTGCCGGCGGCGGTCGCCAAACTTCGAATCGGTGTGGACGACTTGCGGGCCGCAAACCCGAACGTGATTGTGGCACGGGGCACCGGCCAAGGCTCCAAAGGTCCGGACGCCGACAAAGGCGGCTACGACGCCGCTTCGTTTTGGGCTCGTGGCGGGATTGCCGTGTCGATGCCGGACTCTGATGGGTGGCCACCCGGCCAACCCACTCCGGCCTTTGGTGATGTTGTCGGCGGGCTCGCCACCGCGGGTGCGATCGCCGCAGCATTATTGAAACGTGAACGTACAGGCGAACCAAGTGTGGTTGAGGTCTCGCTGCTTGCAACCGCAATGTGGCAGGTGTCGCCGATGGTGATCGCCTCAAAGTTGTACGGGTTCGACAAGATTTCTGGCCAGGG
>CAZJAZ010000026.1:15357-37387 GCA_964544305.1 uncultured Iamiaceae bacterium
CGCCGATGGTGATCGCCTCAAAGTTGTACGGGTTCGACAAGATTTCTGGCCAGGGTCGTTCGATGTCACCAAACGTGGGGGTCGGAACGTACCGGACGGGCGACGGTCGACACCTCATGATGATGCTGTTGCAATCGGATCGTTACTGGGAAGATTTTGTGACGCGCCTGGGCTTGGAAGACATGGCGACCGATGAACGCTTTGCGACGGACGCCGCGCGACAAGCCAATCAGGCTGCGTGCCTTGAACGTCTTGATGCTGCGTTTGCGGAACATCCGCTGAGTTATTGGCGTGAGGCGCTCGCCGATTTCAAGGGTGTATGGAGTCCGTTCCAAACACTCAATGAGTTGTATGAAGATCCTCAGGTCGTGGCGAATGGCTACTTACCGACAATGACCGCGGCGAACGGATCCGATGTGGCGTTGGTTGCGAGTCCTGCCCAGTTTGATGGTGAGCCGGTTCGGGTGCAGCGTTGTCCCGAGCATGGGGAACACACCGAGTTGGCGTTAATCGAAGCAGGATTCGACTGGGATGAGTTGACTCGGCTGAAAGAGTCCGGCGCCATCGGCTAATCCCGCACTATCCCCTTGTCCCTCAATGGTCAGGACTAGTTCGACTGGCAGGTCGGGCACCAAAACAGGTTTCGTCCACTAAGTTCCATTTGGCGCACCACATCGCCGCACACATGACACGGCTGACCTGCACGCCGATAGACATACACCTCACCACCATGGCGATCCTCGCGGGCCGGACGTCCCATGGCCTCTGGCCCATAAGCGTCGTCAACGGTATCGATTCGACCGTGTTCTTTGGCGTACGCCATCAACGCGACAAAGTCCGTCCACAGTGCCTGCCACTTGTCCAACGTGATGCTTCGCCCTTCGCGCATTGGATCGATTCCGGCACGAAACAACACTTCGGCACGGAAAATATTGCCCGAGCCCGCCACCACCGACTGATCCATTAATAACCCCGCGATCGTTGATCGGCTCTTCGCGATACGGTTCCACGCTCGAGTTCCATCGCTGCGTGGATTGAGTGGATCATCACCAAGCCGAGCCTCAATCGCCTCACGTTCACCAGGGTCGACCAGATCACAGCGTGATGCTCCTCGCAGATCCGCCCACGACGAGCGATTCACCATCCGCAAACGAATCTGGCCGACCGGGTCCGGCACTGGCGGCTCGCCGAACGTGAACCGGCCATAGATCCCCAAATGCACGTGCAGCGTGTGTCCACCCCCAAAGCGAACGAACAAATGCTTTCCCACCGCATCCGCGCCAAGCACTTTTGTGCCATCAATGATTGCTGCGCCCTGTGCAAAACGGCCTTGGGGACTCGTCACCACAACGGCTCGGCGACCGAACTTGTCGGTGATCTCATCGGCGAGTCGATGAATGATGTGTCCTTCGGGCATGCTCAATCAGTCAACCAGGTTGCGAACCGCCACCAAACTCGCAAATGCTCGCCGCTAGGCACCTCAAGTACCATTGCGGACCGTGGACGAGATAACTGGCCTACCAATCGTGGGAATGGTCGGGGCAGGACAACTCGCTCGGATGGTCCATGAAGCAGCCGGACCACTTGGTCTTTCACTCCACGTCCTTGCCGACAACGAGAACGACGGGGCGGCACTCATCACCCGCTCGGTCACCGTTGGTGATTACCGCTCGATTGACGATGTCGCTCGGTTCGCGTCCGCCTGCGATGTGATCACCTGGGATCACGAGCACGTCCCCAACGACGTGATCGCGCAATTGTTCCAGCGTGACGTCAACGTGCAACCCGGTGCAGCCGCGCTGCGTTTTGCACAAGACAAAGCCGCGATGCGCCACCGTCTGACCGAACTGAACGTTCCCTGCCCGCGGTGGATCGACCTCGAACCATCCGCCGATCCAAAAGGCGATCTCAGCAAGTTTGTTTCCGAGGTTGGATCGCCCTATGTGCTCAAAGCCGCACGCGGCGGCTACGACGGCAAAGGGGTTTGGGTCCTCAAATCCGTTGACGACGCCACTGAGCTGCTTGCGTCGGCGACGCCACTCATTGCTGAAGAGAAGGTGGCAATTCAACGTGAGCTCGCGGCAGTCGTCGCTCGCACGCCGTCGGGAGAGATCGCGGCGTGGCCTGTGGTCGAAACCGTCCAGCGGATGGGGATCTGTGTTGAGGTGATCGCCCCTGCCCCCGACCTCACCGAACTCAGCGCGCACGGAGCGCAAGCAATCGCGCTCCGTCTTGCCGAGGAACTCAATGTCACCGGGGTGCTCGCCGTTGAGCTCTTCGAAACCACAGATGGCCGTCTGCTCGTCAATGAACTTGCCATGCGTCCGCACAACAGCGCGCATTGGACAATCGAAGGTTCGATGACGTCACAGTTCGAACAACACCTTCGGGCGGTGCTCGACTGGCCCCTTGGCGCCACTACCCTCACAGCGAAGCACACCGTCATGGTCAACGTGCTTGGCGGCCCAAACGACTCTGCAATCCCCCCACTTGAAAGGCGTGTCGCACTGATGATGCGACGCTACCCTGACGTCAAATTGCATCTCTATGGCAAGACATGGCGGCCGGGTCGAAAGGTTGGCCACATTACGGCCATCGGCGACGACCTCACCGATACCCGCGGACGTGCCAAACTTGCAGCCCAACTCCTTGTTCACGGATCGACGGAGGTCACGCCATGAGTACGTCACCCAAAGTTGGCATCATCATGGGTTCCGATTCGGATTGGCCAGTCATGGAAGCCGCCGCCCAAGCACTCGACGAGTTCGACGTTGCTTACGAGGCACGGGTTGTGTCTGCGCATCGCACACCACTCGATATGGCCGAATACGCCCAACAGGCAGCATCCCGAGGTCTCGAGGTCATCATTGCGGGTGCGGGCGGAGCCGCCCATCTCCCAGGGATGGTGGCGTCGCTCACCACCCTGCCGGTCATTGGTGTGCCGGTGCCTCTCAAGTATTTCGATGGCATGGATTCGCTGTTGTCAATCGTGCAAATGCCTGCTGGCGTGCCAGTCGCGACGGTGTCGATTGGTGGCGCTCGCAACGCGGGTCTCCTTGCGGTGCGCATCTTGGCCATCCACATGGACGCGCTGGCCACAAAGATGGCCGCTTTCCAAGACGCCCTCGCTGACACGGCCCGAGCAAAAGATGCGGCCCTCGCCGCACAAATCGAACGATAACCAACGAGGGTCGAGTCACTCGGGCGCGCGATTACGCGTGCGGCACGTCCCGGTACGCAATGTTGTGGTCGCCGGTTGCTTCACGGGGCATACCCAGCACCCGTTCGGCAATCAGGTTGCGTTGCATCTCGTTTGAACCACCACCAAGCGACAACGCTTGGCGCCACAACGTCGACTCGCCAGCGGCGCGCACCGCGGAGTCGTCATCAATGGGCCACATCACGCCATCGGCACCAGCGACATCAAGTGCCTGTTCGGTCCGCGCCATTCGTGTCGTGGCCGCGGAGAGTTTGAGAAAAGCTCCCGCTGCAGGTGACATCGCCCCGCTCGTCATGGCCCCAACGATGTGCTCGGTCAATTGTCGATGCACGGTCTCGGCAATGCGAGCTTTCGCAACGGCGCCCTGCACGACTGGATCATTGGCGATCCCACGTGCGCGAGCAATCGTGACGAGATCACCTCCGGGTTCACCGTCACCGTGTAAAAGCAAACGGCCACTCGTATAACGAGAACCCCCTCCCACCGCGGCTCGTTCGTGACCCAACAAGAGAGTCGCGACCTGCCAGCCTTCGTCGATCTCACCGATGACCGCGGACCTCGGCACGCGCACGTCATCAAAAAATTCTTGGCAGAACTCATCGGAGCCATCAACCTGTCGGATCTGCTCAACTTGGATGCCGGGCTGATGAATCTTGACCATGAACATCGTCAAGCCACGATGCTTGGGAACGTCCCAGTTTGTACGGGTAAGACACATGGCCCAGTCCGCGTGCTGTGCACCCGACGACCAAATTTTCGAGCCATTGAGCACGAACTCATCGCCGTCGCGATCTGCCCGCAAGCGCACACCGGCGAGATCGGATCCGCCGCTTGGCTCAGAAAGAAACTGCACCCAAAGTTCGTCGCCTCGCAGAATCGCGGGCAAATGTGCGGCACATTGTTCTTGCGTCCCGACCTCGGCCAATGTCGCGGCCAGGATCCCAAGCGTGGGGACATTGATCGAATACGGCATGTCATAGGGCAACGAAACTTCGGTGAACGCGTGCTGATGCGCGGCCGACAGGCCGAGTCCACCAAATTGTTGTGGGAAGCAGATCCCGGCAAAGCCACCATCCCAAAGTTTCCGTTGCAACTGCCGTTCGTGGCGCAGCCGGTCAACATCGCCTCGACTTGGAACGCGCTCAGGCCGTGGTGGCATGACCGATGCGAACCAGGCGGCCGCACGCTGGGCAAATGCTTCAACGGTTCCCGTTGGTGCTGCGTCGTGGTCGACAGTCATGCGGCCGCTCCAAACGCGATGCGAGCGACACGTTGTTGATGGGCAATCGGATCGCCCAGGGTCATCCGGTTGATCGTGGCTCGGCGAAGGTAGAGGTGCAGGTCGTGTTCCCACGTCACCCCGATCCCCCCGTGGAGTTGCACACAATCCTGAATAATCTCGGTTGCGGCCGGGCCGACGAAGGCTTTGGCGATGCTGACCAGTTCATCGGAGGTTGGATCACCGGTGGCCAGCGCGTTGGTTGCTGCGATCGTGGTCGCGTCGCAACGCTCTATTTCGAGCGCGTTGTCGGCGCAGCGGTGTTTGAGTGCCTGGTACGAGTTCAGTGGGCGCCCAAACGAGTACCGATCTGCGAGATAGTCCAACGTGCGAGCAAAGATTGCTCGAAGCGCTCCCACAGTTTCTGCGCATTGCAACACCGCCCCAACATTGTGCTGGGAGTTGATTGCGTCTGGCGCCCCCGCCACGTCACCCACTTGCAACTCGGCATTGACCGCCACGTTGTCGAAGGTGACGCGTGCGAATCGACGGGACAAATCCAGTCCACCAAGTGGAGTGATCGTCACGCCAGGCGTGTCACTTGGGATCAAGAATTGTGCGGCTGCATCAGACACGCTCTCATCTGCATCAGCACCAGAATCAACGGTGGCATTGACCAAGAGCCAGCGCGCCCCAACACATGACTCAACGCCGGTCACGCTTCCCGACAACTTCCACGACTCATGGTCTTGGCCAGGTGATGCCACAACTGGAGACCGGCCATTGATGGGCACGGGGGTAAACGTCGCGACCGCTTTTCCCTCCACGAGTTCGCTCAAGACACGGTCAAAGAGGTCACACGATTGTGCTCGTTGCAATGCGAACGCCACCACATTGGTCGGCACAAACGGTCCGGGGGCGACGACCGCACCAAGTTCTCGTGCAATGCAACAGGCATCGACCAAACCGCTGTCACTCACCGATCCGCCGCCACGATCTTCGCTGACGAGAAGTGACGTCCAGCCGAGCTCGGCACCGTGTCGCCACGCATCCGCGTCATAACCAAGCGGATTGCCTTGTTGCGCACGAGTCGCCGTCAACCCACCGGCGGCCTGCAGAAAAGACCGGGTCGTGTCCACCAGCAGTTGTTGTTCACCGGTCAAGTCAATGTGCACCGCTACCTCCTGAACGAGTCTTAAAACAGTTTCGCCGACACGCGGTCATCGGCCAGTGTAAAGTTATCTAACACTCGTGTCAGCTATTTTCTGCGAGGATTCACATGCCTTCCCGTCAACTCGACTTTCCGGTTTTTGATGCCGACAATCACCTCTATGAATCAACCGAGGCGCTCACAAAGTTCCTCCCCGATTCACGGAAAGGAATCGTGCGTTACGTCGAAGTCGACGGCCGCACCAAGATCGCGCTCAAAGGACAGATCAGCGACTACATTCCGAACCCCACGTTCGACCGTGTTGCCCAACCTGGAGCGCAAGAAGAATATTTCCGCTCCGGCAATCCTGAGGGCAAGCCAATGCGCGAGATCATGGGGCGCGGTATCGATTGTTTGCCCGCTTTTCGTGCTCCTGAACCACGCCTTGCCCTCATGGACGAGCAAGGGATTGATCGCGCAATCATGTGGCCGACGTTGGCGAGCCTCGTCGAAGAACGCCTGCGGGATGATCCCGAAGCCATTCACGACATCGTGCACGCACTGAATCAGTGGATGCACGAAACGTGGTCGTTCAATTATGAGAATCGCATCTTTCCCACGCCGGTTATCACGCTGCCGGTTGTTGATCGGGCCATCGCGGAGCTCGAGTGGGTTCTTGAGCGTGGCGCCAAGATCATTCTCGTCCGCCCGGCACCGGTCCCCGGTTTTCGTGGTATGCGGTCGTTCGCACTGCCCGAGTTTGATCCGTTCTGGCAGATCGTGTCCGACGCCGACATTGTTGTTGGCATGCACGCCTCGGACTCGGGATACCAACGGCGCATTAACGAATGGGAAGGCGTGCGCGATGACGAGTTCACTCCCTTCGCTCCACGGTCGGGTTTCTCAACCATCGTGATGGGTCAACACCGAGAAATCATCGACACGATCTCGTCGATTGTTGGACATGGTCTCGCAAGCCGATTCCCCAAACTGAAGTTCGTACCGGTTGAGAACGGCAGCGGCTGGGTCAAGCACTTGCTGTCAGACTTTGCGGGTGCGTACAACCAGAACCCAAATGCGTTTGACGAAGACCCGGTGATGGTTTTCAAACGCAACATCTGGGTGCACCCATTCCACGAAGACGACCCGATTGGCCTCGTCGAGTTGCTCGGTGCAGACAAAGTGCTCTTTGGATCGGACTTCCCACACCCCGAAGGGATGGCCGATCCGATCAGCTTCGTTGACGATCTCGCCGAACTCCCCAGTGATCAGGTCGCACAGATCATGGGCGGCAACTTGTCGCAACTTATGAAAGTAGCCTGACCCACTTGCAAAGCGGCCGCACGTTTCGGGTTCCCGAGTTCACACCTACTGCCGGGACGTTCATTCGCTGGTGCGCGGAACACCATGGGGATCGTCCCTTTGTGGTGCTCAACGACGAGCGGTTGACCTACGCGGACGTCAACCAACGATCAGCCGAGTTGGCCAAAGCCATGTTGGCACACGGCATTGGGAAAGGCAGTCGCATCGCGTTGCTCGCATCGAACTCGCCAGATTGGGTGATCACGTGGTTAGCCGCTGCCCGGATCGGCGCGGTCACCGCCCTTGGTAACACGTATGCGAAAGCAGGCGAGCTTGCACGCATGTTGTGCGACGCGGACGCTGGCACCCTCTTTACCGTTACCTCGTATCTCGGCAACGATTACCTCGCTCGTCTCAGCGCTGCTATCGAAGGCCTCGCCGACTCATCCGAAGGTGACCTTTTTTGCGCGGCGATGCCCTATCTACGACGCATCGTCACATTTGAGCCAACTGATCTGCCGTGGGCTGCGTCAATCGACGCATACGTCGGCGGGGCATCGATTGTAAGTGATGCACTACTCGCCGCGGCAGAAGCACAGGTGTCCCCAGCCGACCCAATGGTGATCATCTATTCGTCGGGTTCAACCGCCGCACCCAAAGGCATCGTGCACGCGCAGGGTGCGGTCATCACCCATGCCTACAACCTCTGGCAGTTCCGAGACGTCGCCGAGGACGATGTGATCTATACGCCAATGCCCTTGTTTTGGGTGGGCGGTTTGTCGTGGACGTTGGTGGCAGCCATGCACGCAGGGGCCTGTCTTGTTTTTGAAGACCGATTCGAGCCACGTGCGACGCTCGATCTCATCGAAACCGAGCATGTCACGCAGGTGTTGGGTTGGCCGCACATGGCCAAAGCGCTCATGGAGCATCCAAGTTTTGCCGAGCGTGATTTGTCCTCGGTTCGTGGCGGCAATCTGAGCATGCTCAAACCGGCTGGAAGCGGGTTTGACGATATGCCCAAAGCAAATTCGCTTGGCATGACCGAAACGCTTGGACCACACACGATTGAAGCAAAATCCGATGCGCTCCCGTTCGACAAAGCCGGCTCGTTTGGGCGACCGGTGCCGGGCGTTGAACATCGGGTTGTTGACCCGGTCACCAGAGAGGATTGTGGCGCTGGTCAAGACGGTGAGCTTTGGTTGCGTGGCTACAACCTCATGCTTGGAATCAACAAGGTCGACGCGTCACAGGTGTTCACACCCGATGGCTGGTATCGGACCGGTGACGGCGGTCATTTCGACGCTGATGGGCACTTCTATTACAAGGGCCGGCTTGGGGAGGTCATCAAGTCATCGGGCATGAACGTAACCCCGCGCGATGTTGAGATCGCACTCGAAGCGCTCGATGGCGTCGCGCTCGCGTTCGTGACCGGAGTCCCAAATACTTCTGGCGATCAGGATGTCGCCGCAGTGGTCGCGTGCACCCCCGGCGCTGACCTTGATGCCGATCAGGTTCGTGACGCGTTGAAAGCCAGAGTCGCGAACTATCTCGTTCCTCGCCATTTCATTGTGTATCAGTCGCCAGACGACCTGCCCTGGCTCGATTCAGGCAAGGTCGATCGCAAAGCACTTGTGGCGCTCGTCCACGAACGTTTCGCGGCGGAATGAACACTCCTTTTCGAGCCGCCAAACAAATGAACAAAGACTTCGGTATTATTTGCGGAGACAGTTTGAGACGGTGCATCGACCGCTGTATCAGGGGGACACATGCAGACTTCACGCAGAACAAGGCGCATTCTTGGTGTTGCACTTGTTGCCAGCCTCATGGCAACACAAAGTGCATGCACGCCCCGCGTTGACACGTATGTTGCCCTCGGCGACAGCTACACCTCTGGGCCAGGCATCACCACCCAAGTCGCTGGGCCATCATCTGATCCAAACGGCGACCTTGGCAGCCCGGCCGGGTGCATGCGATCTGATCGGAATTATCCCACCGTCGCGCGTGCCGACCTGGCCGCCGCAGGCATCACCTTTGCACGGTTCTGGGACTTCAGTTGTTCCGGAGCACAGACCGAAGATTTCTACACGGGCCAGTCAACAGACAACGGCACCAATCAGCCACAACTCAACGCGATTGGCAGTGCAACCAAAGTGGTCACGATCGGGATAGGCGGAAACGACATCGGATTCTCTGACATCATCAAAGGATGTGTGGCCTATCAAAGTTGCAAGTCCGACTATGTACACGACGGCATTGACGAACTGCGGGATCGCATCGATGCGCTTGCACCAACCATCGCGCAACTAGTGACTGATGTGCACACCCGTGGCCCGCAAGCCAAAGTTTTTGTGATTGGCTACCCAGCGATTCTGCCGCACTCAACTGGCGTATTGGGTTGTCAAACGATGACCCAAAGCGACGTTGCCTACCTTGATGGAGTGCAGCAATATCTGAACGCCATGTTGCAGACACAAGCACAAGCGAACGACGCAACGTTCGTCGACTTGTACACGCCGAGTGTCGGCCACGATGCCTGCGCGAGTGACCCGTGGGTGAACGGACTCGTAGCGATCCCGCCCGTTCACCCCAATGCGACCGGCATGGCTCAAAGTGCACAGGTTGTTGCGAATGCGATTCAAACGGAGCTGGCGAGCTAGACGAAGGTCGCGAGGCTCAACCGGCCAATTGCTAACGAACACGGGTGAGAAGCATCGCGCCAGCGATCGGGCCACCACCGTTTGCGACCGCTGCCACTTCGCAGCGCCCAGTGACCTGGCGTTCACCGCCCTCGCCACGCAACTGCACGCACGCCTCATGAATATGACCAAACCCGTGCAGCCGACCGGCCGAGAGCTGTCCACCATGCGTATTCAGCGGCAGTTCACCGTCTCGTGCAATGCGATGCCCTCCCTCGATGAACGAACCTGATTCACCTTTGCCACAAAATCTAAGGGCCTCAAGCCACACCATGGAGAGAAAGCTAAAACCGTCATAGAGCTGTGCCACGTCTACGTCGCTCGGGGTGAGTTCGGTTCGAGTCCACAGGTGGGCACCTGCATCACGGGCTGCCATGGTGGTCATGTCATCAAACTGGTCCCACGACGGACGCCCTCGTAGCGCCGTACCGACCGCTTCAATCGACACAGCCGGGTGATCGAGATTGGAAGCATGGTGCGCGTTCGACACCACAAACGCCGTTGAGCCATCCACGGGTGCATCGCAATCGAACAGGCGAAACGGCGTGGTAACCATGCGAGACGCGAAATAATCATCGAGGCTCATTGGGTCACGATAAATGGCAACCGGATTAATTTGTGCGTTGCGGCGAGCGTTCAGCGCAATCTGCGCAAGCTGTTCCGACGTGGTGCCGTACTCGTGGAAGTGGCGTTGCGCCACCATTGCCAACCAGATCGCTGGCGAATACGCCCGAAACGGAATCGACCATTGCAACACGCCCCCGATGCCCTTCGTGGCGATCGAATCACCGCCACCGGCACCAATGCCAGCTCGTCCACCACTTCCTTGTTCGGTTGATTCGGTGACCGTTCGATAGACGAGCACATGCTGTGCGAGTCCTGACCCGACGGCCAACATCGCGTTCACCATCGCGGAAAGCTGCGCCGGGCCTTCAATGCCGCCCGCGTGCCAGTTCACGTCAAGGCGTAGTGCGTCTTGGACTTCCGGAGAAGATGGGCCCGTGAAACCTGCGCCGCCTGGCCCGGCGCCCGGGTAGGTGGCGAGCCCATCGATGTCGGTGACGTCGAGGCCAGCGTCGGCAATCGCTCGCAGTGAAGCTTCCACGGTGAGGTCGATGCCGGTTCGATTGATGCGGCGACCGACTTGGGATTGGCCGATCCCTGAGATGATCGAGCGGCGTTCAAAGTCGGTCACGGCGTATCCACTTCCCCATCCTCTCCGCCGCTTTGCGAAATTTGACGCGTTATGGCCCCAGAGGGGCCATAACGCGTCAAATTTCGCAAAGCGGGAGTGAAAAGAGGAAACCAGATGTCGCCACGCCCTAGAAACGAGCGATGTTCAAATACCACATGAACCGGCATCCCAATCGCTACTTCGTCGGCATTCACACCCACCAGGTTCGTCGTGAGACGAAGCCCAACTTGCTCGACCATTTCAACAAGTGCCACAACATACGGCGTTGCGTCGCCGTCCCAGGGTTGCGCATTCATCGTGAACGAATGGATGGTTGCGTCGCCAGATACGGGTGACGGCGAAAGTTCCATTGATCCACACGCTGGACAACGAGGGCCAGGCGGATGCATGAAGTAGCCACACGCCGTGCAGCACTGAAACCGCAAAACACCCTCAGCGCCAGAAGCCCAGAAGAATTCAGTGGACGGATCGGCCGCGGGTGGCACACGGAAGCGGTCGTCAGGTTCAACAAATGATTCAACTGGCGTCGCGTCGCTCATAACCCGGTCCACACGGTTTGGATCAACCCTTACCAAGGCGTTCCGCCAACGTCATGACCGTCACTATGCCATCTTCTTGAAATTTACCGGTACCAAACACTTTGGGTGCAGTATCGATCCCTTTGGCCTTTGCTTGGGCACGTAACGCACCGACCGTGCACTCGTGTCGCCCGAGGTGGGCAAATGGGTCGAACGTGAAGTTCCGCATCGCGTTCTCATGGGTGATCGCATTGACTTCATTATCGGGAACACCGCGAAGTTGCGCGGCCAGTTGCTCAGGCGAATCGGGCCAGGTCGAATCCGAATGCGGATAGTCGCATTCCCAATGCATGTTCGCACCATTGAGATGACCACGAACCTCAATGCCAATCGGGTCGTCAATAAAACACGTCAAAATGTGTTCGTTGAAAACCTCAGATGGCAACTTCCCGCCAAAGTCTTGATTCGTCCACGCTTTGTGGTGCCGGTAGACGTAGTCGGTGCGCTCCAAGAAGTACGGAATCCAACCAATTCCGCCTTCAGACAATGCAATCCGCAGACCGTCGAACTTGCGAAACACCGGCGACCAAATCAGATCTGCTGCGGCTTGCACAATGTTGACCGGCTGAAGCGTGATCATCGTGTCAATCGGCGCTTCGACCGAGGTGATCACCGTCTCTGACGACGATCCAATGTGCAAACAGACAACCGTGCTGGTTTCGACGCACGCGGCCAGAAACGGGTCCCAATGGTCGCTGTGCCAACTCGGCAAACCGATTTTCTCGGGGTTCTCTGAGAACGTGATCGCGTGACAGCCCTTCTCGGCCAAGCGACGCACTTCTGTGGCCATCAGCATTGGATCCCAAATCGGCAAAATGCCACAAGGAATCATCCGACCAGGATGCCGACCACACCATTCGTCAACGTGCCAATCGTTGTACGCCTGGCAAAGTGCGAGCGCGATCGACTTGTCTTGCACCGTTGAGAAAAGTTGGCCCGCAAAACCTGTCATTGACGGGAAGTTCAACGAGGCGAGCACACCGTTCGCGTTCATGTCGTCGATGCGCGCATCGATGTTGTAGCAACCGGCGCGCATATCTTCGAACGCGAGTGGATCAACCCCGTATTCTTCAGGCACGCGGCCGGCAACCGCGTTGAGCCCAACGTTGGGTAATGCAGCTCCTTGAAACATCCACACGTCACGGCCATTCGCCAACGTGGTCAGCATTGGCGCTTCTTGCGCGGCCCGCCCCGAGAGCCGACCCGCAAAAAGATCGGGTGGTTCGACAACGTGATCGTCCACGCTCACCAGGATCATGTCATCAATATCCATGGGATCCTCTCAAGTCAAAAGCTGACAGTGGTGTTAGATTAGCGGGCGGCGACACGCCTGACCACCGCATCGCAGGGAGGCGGACAAGTACGATGCAACCCATGAGTGGCAGCGCCACAACCCGACGCCAACCATTCGGTGATAATCCGCGTGTTGGCGCGCGCGGAAGCGAAACCGAGCGGCGCATCCTCGAAGCCGCACTTGACGTATTCGGGGAAAAGGGATTTTCAGAAGCCCGCGTCGAGTTCATCACCGAACGGGCAGGCTGCTCCCGGCCCGCGTTCTATCAGTATTTCTCATCCAAAGAGGAAGTGTTCTGGAAGCTCGCTGGCGATGTCGGCCGAGAACTCGTCGCACTGGGTCGCAGCCTCAAACCGGTGACACCAGATCGCAGCGGAATGAACGCGCTCGCCGAGTGGATGAACGAATTCACCGACCTGTTTGTTGCCTACACCCCGGTATTCGTCGCATTTCAAGCCGCCACCCATGATCAGCTTGAAACAGCACGCACGTCGTCGTCTGTGGGGAACCGCCTCGATCTTGCGCTCCTCAAAGCTTTCGGGGCCCAAGATGATGCACAACAACGGGCTCTGGCAAGCGGTATGGCCGCGGTCATCATCCGGTGCACGTTTTATTGGCGTGCCCTCGCTGCAACGGGGGCAATGGAGCGCGACCGTCTGATCAACGGGCTATCGCGTGCAACGCATCGACTCTTTTTTGGTCTGATCGACGGGGTAAATATCGAAGGTGGCCCAAGAGCAAATCCTTCGTCGGGCACGGTGCCAAAACTCGTTGCACCCCCGCTCACTGATGACGGCAGCGACCTGCGCCCACGAGGTTTCGCCACCCGCCAACGCATACTCGATGCGGGGTCGAGCGTGCTGCCAGTCCGCGGGTATCACAATGCCAGGATTGACGACATCGTGAGCGCAGCAGACGTCTCACACGGCACGTTCTATCGCTACTTCCCCGACAAAGATGCTTTTTTTCGTGCGCTTGCCGAACAAGCCACCGCACAAATGATCCCGCTGCTCGATCGCCTGCCTCTCAACGACGATTCCGACGCGCTGCGAGCGTGGCTGCGCGATTGGTTTGAGAGTTACCGCACAAACGGTGGGGTGATTACCACCTGGCAAGAGATGCAAGAGTCAAAGGGTGAGCTTGTTGAGTACTCACAAGATGTCGGCGCGAAGATTTTGTTTGGGCTCGTCGACGTACTCAATCATCACGGGCATGACGATGCACTCTTTGACGCGCTCGTTCTGCTCGCGCTCATCGAGCGGCTGCCGTATCGGGCATTCACGCTTGGATTCACCAGCGCAGACGATGCAATTGAAGCGGGCGTGACAATCATCCGGCGATCCGTGCTCGGATTCGCGGCGTGATCGGGCACACGGATCGGCGCGCGAATTGATGAGTGCGGTAAGCCACGTCGGGCTGTGTGTCGCTGACCTTGACCGTGCGACTCGCTTCTACACCCGTGTGTTCGGATTTGTGGTGCGGAACGAGATGACAATTCCAGATCGAGCAACTGGCCCGCTGCTCGCGGTTGCCACGCCGGTTGGGCTCACCGCTCGCTACTTGATGCTGGAGGGATTTGTACTCGAACTCCTTCACTTCGATCGGCCAGAAAGCGCGGTCCAACGTGACCGGCCGTTTACCGAGCTCGGGCTCACCCATCTGTCATTCACGGTCGACAACCTGGAATCGGCCTGTGCGCTGGTTCGTGATTCTGGTGGCCGCGTATTGGATGAGCGGACGATCCCGGGCGTCGTTGCCATGGTCATCGACCCCGACGGGCAGATCCTCGAGGTCCTCCAAAGCTGAGAAGCTTTGTGTGCGGCACTGCGCTTCAAGAGAATCGGCGCAAGCGCAACGAGTTCGTGACGACGAACACCGATGAGAACGCCATTGCCGCACCCGCGATCATTGGATCTAAGAGCCCCAACGCTGCCAGTGGGATTGCGGCGACGTTGTAGGCGAACGCCCAGAACAAGTTCCCTTTGATCGTTGCCAACGTGCGTCGCGCAAGTCGGATTGCATCGACTGCTACCGTCAAGTCGCCACGCACGAGGGTGAGATCCGATGCTTCAATGGCCGCATCCGTTCCAGTGCCCATTGCCAGGCCGAGGTCTGCTTGAGCGAGTGCGGCCGCATCATTTACTCCGTCGCCGACCATGGCAACCGTGCGGCCTTCGCCCTGCAGACGCTTAATAACGGCCACCTTGTCGTGTGGTAACACCTCGGCGATCACACTGGACGGATCATCCGTTATGCCAACTTCACTTGCCACTTGATGGGCGACCGCCGCACTATCCCCCGTGAGCAGCACCGGTTCAAGCCCGAGCTCTCGAAGCTCACGAATCGCTTGCGCGGAGGTTTCTTTGATCGCATCGGCGACAACGAGCACACCGCGGGCTGCGCCATCCCAGCCGACCGCAACCGCACTCTTGCCACTTTGGCCCGCTTCGTTCATGGCCGCCGTAAGGAGCGCATCCAGAGGTTGGGACCACTGGTCGAGCAGCGCTAGCCGGCCAACAAGAACATCCGTTGTTGTTTGGTCGGTTGTTTCGATGATGCCATGCACACCAAGTCCTGGCACATTGACAAAGTCGGTGACACGGGGAAGATCGCCAACCCGCTCGCGGGCACCCTGGGCGATCGCGCGCGCGATCGGGTGCTCTGATGCGTGCTCGATCGCACCCGCATTCCGCAGCAACTCAGTTTCATCGACGCCTGTTGCGGGAATGACGTCGGCCAGGGTCATACGGCCCTCAGTGACGGTGCCGGTCTTATCCAACACGATCGTGTCGATGCCGCGAGTTGATTCGAGGACTTCGGGGCCTTTGATAAGAATGCCAAGTTGGGCGCCACGGCCGGTGCCAACCATGAGCGCGGTCGGTGTCGCCAGGCCAAGCGCACACGGGCACGCGATGATGAGCACGGCAACCGATGCGGTAAAGGCCGCTGTTGCACCTTCACCCAGCAGCATCCATGTTGCGAACGTCGCAATCGCTAAGACAATGACGATCGGAACAAAGATTCCAGAAATTTTGTCGGCGAGACGTTGTGCTTGGGCCTTGCCGTTCTGTGCTTCTTCAACCATGCGAGCCATTTGCGCTAACTGCGTATCTGCCCCCACGCGGGTGGCAGCAACGATGAGTCGACCGCCCGCATTGACGGTCGCACCGATCACTCCGTCACCTACGCCTACCTCAACGGGCACCGATTCGCCGGTGACCATCGACGCGTCAATCGCGGATGAACCTTCGATGATGCGGCCATCTGTGGCAATTTTCTCGCCGGGGCGCACCACAAAATGGTCGCCAACGTTGAGTTCGCTTATCGGAATACGCAACTCAACACCATCACGCAGTACGGCAACGTCTTTTGCGCCGAGCGAGAGCAGGGCTCGTAGCGCAGCGCCCGCTTGGCGTTTCGCGCGTGCCTCGAGATAGCGACCGGCGAGAATAAACATGGTGACGCCCGCGGCCGCCTCAAGGTAGATATTCGCGGCTCCATCAGTGCGGCTGAGTGCGAGTTCAAATTCGTGGTGCATACCGGGCATGCCAGCGGTGCCCCAGAACAGTGCGTAGATCGACCAGCCAAACGCCGCGAGGGTGCCAACGGAGACCAGTGTGTCCATCGTCGTTGCACCGTGTTTGAGGTTGACCCAAGCGGCACGGTGGAATGGCCACCCGCCCCACACCACCACGGGTGCTGCCAAGGTCAGCGACAGCCACTGCCAGTTGGTGAACTGCAGAGCTGGGATCATGGCCATGGCGATCACCGGAATTGCAAGAGCGGCGGACACGATGAGCCGTTGGCGTTGTGCGTCGATCGGTTCGGTTTCGTGGTTGTGAGCGCTGGCGTGATTCGTTGATGAGCCGTGGCTCGTATGGTCACCGTGTTCCGTGTGTGCTTGTACCGGTGCAGGCACGTGGGCCTGGTATCCGGCGGCTTCAACGGTCGCGACAAGCGTGTCGGTTGTGACGTTGTCAGCAAAGGTGACTTTGGCCTTTTCGGTCGCGTAGTTCACGGTCGCCGTGACACCGTCAAGCTTGTTGAGCTTGCGTTCAATCCGGTTTGCGCATGACGCGCACGTCATACCGTCGATTGCGAGTTCGATGGCGTGCGAAGCGTCCTGGATGTCGGTGACCGCGTGAGCATTCATGGGGTCGTTCCGATCAGTTCATAGCCCGCCTCTTCAATGGCTTCTCGGATGGTGGCATCGTTGATGGGGGCATCGGAGGTGACAGTGACGGCACCAGATCCAAGGTCAACATTGATGTTGGTAACGCCCGCGATTTGCGTGATCTCTTCGGTGACTGAGGCTACGCAGTGTCCACAAGTCATGCCTTGCACGGTGTAAGTCGTTGTCGTCATATCCTCACTATATACCCCCCCAGGGTATCCCACAACCGGAACTTGTCGCAGAACGCGCTCTATTACGACCCTATCTGCGACAAGTTCCCTAAGAGGGGCTTGACGACCTTGCCCGTTGCATTGCGGGGAAGATCGTCGACAAAGACAAATTGGCGCGGCACCTTGTAATCCGCAAGTCGCTCCGCACAGAAAGTCCGCAATGCTTCAACCACACCATGCTCGACCTCCAGACCGGCAAGCGGCTCAGCCAAGACAATCCACGCACCAATGTCCTCACCCAATACATCGTGGGGAACTGCTGCAACTGCAACCTGTGCAACACTCGGATGATCGATCAGCACCGCCTCAACTTCTGCCGCATGCACATTGTTCCCACCACGAATGATGACATCTTTCCGGCGCCCCACAATGTAGAGATAGCCGTCCTCATCGAGGTACGCATCGTCGCCTGAATGCAACCACCCATCCCGCCACGTCTCCGACGTTGCTTGCTCGTCACGCCAATACTCACGCTCCCTGCCCGGGTTGCGCACCAACAGCTCCCCCACGTTTCCCGCCGACACTTCCAATCCGTCGTCATCGACGATACGAAATTCGGTCGGCGGCAGCGGCTTACCAACAGAACCGGCACGACGCTCCTGCTCATCTTTGGGCAAGAAACAATAGGCGGGCCCCGCCTCGGTCATACCCCACGCATTCGACACTGACGCATCGGGGAGCTTCGCTCGAAGTCGGGCGAGTGATGTTGGACTGATCGGCGCTGATCCGACCGAACACATCGTCACGCTCGACAGGTCCGCCTCAGCAAAGTTCGGGTGCGCAAGTAAGAGTTCAACCATGGCGGGAACCAAAAACACCGCGCTTGGCTGGCGTGTGGCAACGATCTCAAGCCACATGCCCGCATCGAAGTGTGGAAAGTACAACAACCGCATGCCAAGTTTCATCGGGCTGTACACCGAGGAGATCCCGGCAAATGTGAACATCGGTGACGAATGCAGCCAGCCAGCCCCGGTCCAGTGGGGCAGCGCATTGGGCATGAGTAGCGCGCTGCGATGCCGGACCACAACACCTTTTGGCCGGCCGGTCGTTCCTGATGTGTACATCAGATCGGCGATGTCATCGGCCTCGAGTGGCACCTGAAACGTTGAACCGTCAGGATCAGTGGCGTCCAAAAAGTTCACGGTTTGGTTTGCCGTAGCGTCAGTAGAGATGATGCTGCGCAATCCGGGAACCTGCGCCGCAACAAGAACCGAGGTCGTTGACGCGCCACTGATCGCAGCACGTACACCGGCATGCCCAAGAATGTCGTGTAACTCGCGCGCAACGAGCCGAGTGCTCGTCGGCACGGCAACAGCGCCAGCCTTGTGCACCGCTACATACGACACGAGAAAAACAAGTGACTCATCCGCCGGGAGATGCACCGCTACCCGGTCGCCTTTGGCAATCCCATTGTTGACAAGCCAACGCGCCAACCGATTTGACCGGTCTTCCCAATCACCAAAGGTGAGATCCGTTTTCGAACCAAGATCGGTAACCGCAATCTCGTCGCTATGTTCGGCTGCCATCATGACCAACTGGTCAATGCAAAGGTCGCTTGATCCTCTCAATTTTGGCCCTCGGGTTCAACGTCACGCGGCAGACCGAGCAATCGTTCTCCGATCACGTTGCGTTGAATCTCGCTGGTTCCCCCAGCGATCGTCAAACAACGATTCGCCAAGTACCCGAACGTCCACATCGCCGCGTCGCCGTCGACCATCGCCCCCGCCGGTCCGAGCAAACTCAACCCGAACGCTTGCACACGCTGATCGTGTTCGACGCCGAGCAGTTTGCGAACCGATGCTTCGGCCCCTGGTTTAGCCCCCGACACAGAACGCAACGTGGTGCGGGCGCCCAGGGTTGCAACGGCGTGAGCTTCCGCGATCAACGCGCCCAATTGATCTGCAACGATCGGATCAAGCCCCCCCTGTGCGTCGTGACACTGTCCCTCGCCGCGCTGTTGGTTGATGAGGCGAAGGAGGTTTTCGACACCGCCACCGAACGACGAGCCCGACCCCATCGAGACGCGCTCATTTCCCAATGTTGTGCGCGCCAACGCCCAACCACCATTCACGTCGCCGATCACACAGTCGTCCGGCACAAAAACGTCGGTGAAGAACACCTCGTTGAACATTTCGAGTCCGGTCATCTCTTTCAATGGCCGGATCTCAATACCTGGCGATGTCATGTCAACGATCAGATAGGTGATGCCCGCATGTTTTGGTGCGTCGGGATCGGTGCGTACCAAACAAATTCCCCATTGGGCCTCGCGTGCCATGGTTGTCCACACTTTTTGACCGGTGACCGACCAGCCACCTTCGACTCGTGTGGCGCGGGTACGCAAGCCTGCGAGGTCGGATCCCGCTTCAGGCTCAGAGAACAGCTGACACCACGATGTCGTACCCAACAATGTGGGTTTGACCCAGCGCTGTTGTTGCTCGGGCGTACCGTGCGCTGCAATTGTTGGCGCAGCCCACGCCCCAACTTGGAGGTGTGGCCGTCGAACCTTCGCTTGACGCAGTTCATCATCAATCAACAACTGCGTGAGAGCATCCGCGTCAATCCCCCACGGCTTTGGCCAATGTGGAACCAAGTAGCCGGACGCCACAAGCTCAGTGCGCTGATCATCGCCTTCAAGCTCGGCCAGTGCGGCGACTTGCTTGTGGATCACCCCCCGGCGCGCTTGCGCCTCGTCATCATCGGGCAGCGCGACATGCAGTCGGCGACGTGTCCCTGCCAGGCCAAGGTCCGAAACCTTTCGTCGCCAGCGAGAAGCGCCCCCGAGCTGTTGCCGCAACGCAACGGCCCGCCGGAGGTAGAGATGCGCGTCGTGCTCCCAGGTAAACCCGATCCCTCCAAGGACTTGGATGCAGTCTTCGGCGACTCGCACGGCAGCATCGAGTGCGACACTCGCGGCACATGCCGCCGCCAACATCCATTCGAGTCGGCTTGAATCTCGCTGAGTCTCGTCGACGTCGCCATCGAGCGCGACAAGATACCGATCGGCTGCCGTGGCGGCATCCCAAGCCACCCCGTGAACCGCTTGGCACGCAATCAGCATGTCTGCGCATCGATGTTTGACCGCCTGGAACTGCCCAATTGGCCGACCAAACTGGTGGCGCTGCCTGGCGTACGTTGCGGCCGTGTCGACACACCACGCGGTGATGCCCGCACATTCTGCCGCGGCAAACGTGGCCCACGCCGCATCAACGAGGTCACGGTCGACCCCGAGAAGGAGCCGCTCGTCGGTGACGACGAATTCAGTACACCGCATCGTTGCAATGCCGCGGGTCAGATCAAGTGGAGTATTCGATTCAACTTCGAATTGCTCGGCGTTCACCAGCGCCCACCGTTCATCCTCGCCTGGCTGAGCGGGAACGGGGATGACAAATAATCCTGCTTCACCGGCACAGAAGGTCGGAGCGAACGCAACGCAATCGCTCACCTCCGATTGAGCCTTCTGCGCCGTTGAGGCCTGCTCGCGCGCGACCGCCGCGGAAATCTCTCCCCGGGCAAGTGCGCCAAGCGCATCGGTGAGAACGGTGTTCGCCCGATGTGTGGCCGCGATTCGGAGCAACAGTCCTGCAACAGTCGTAGGTAAGAACGGTCCGGGTGCCATGGCTCGCGCCAAGGCTTCGACAACGAGCACCGCTTCGCTGCAACCAAATCCTTGACCACCCCAGCCTTCGGGAATCGGCAACCCGAGCCAACCGAGCTCACTCATTTCGGTGGCAAAGCCGGGTTGTCCACGATCCGCCTTGTCAACGGCCTGACGAACCACCTCACGGGTGCAGCGTTTCTCAAGAAAGACACGGAGAGCATCGGCGAGCGCGACATGATCGTCGCCGATTGCGATCGTCAATTCGCTGCGGTGGCCGTCAGTCATATCTAACAATCATGTCATGTTTGTCGGGCTTATGCTGCGCGGCGATTGACACACCAAATCCCACACGTTTTGGGTGCCAAATCCGGACCTGCAGGTTCCAAAAGCGCACCCAAAACCAGTCTGGCGATGCCCATTGCGCTAAGAATCAGACGATGAAGGTGCGCCTGTGAAGATCGGCATCCCGCTCGCGAAGCTCCACCCCGCACAATTTGGGGACATCACCGTCGTCGCCGACGAGCTTGGCTACGAGTCGGCGTGGGTATCAGAGCATCTTGTGTTGCCCATGCACATGTCTGGGCACCTGCGCCCTGGTGAAGAACATTCGCCCATCCCAGCCGACGCGCCTGTTTTTGATGCGTTCACACTGCTTGGCAACCTGGCGGCCCAAACGTCCACCATCAAGCTCGGCACGTACGTCTACCTGCTCGGCATTCGTCACCCATTTGTTGGGGCACGTGGTTTCGCCACGCTCGACGTACTCTCGAACGGACGGGCAATTGCGGGGGTGGGGGCAGGCTGGATGGCAAGCGAGTGGGAGGCCGCTGGGATCGACCCCTCGACCCGAGGTCCTCGCCTCGATGAGGCAATCATGCTGTGTCGTCGCTTGTGGGGCGAAGAAACCATTGCGTCAGACGGCAGGTTCTTCACGTTTGAACCTGTCGGTTTTGCACCGAAGCCGATACAAGATGGTGGGCCACCCATTGTGGTAGGTGGCGAGTCGCGACGAGCGATGCGCCGTGCGGTCCGGCTCGGCGATGGTTGGATCGCCATGGACCACACGCTTGATGAGGCCCGAGCGTTGGTCCAAACGTTTCATGAGGTCGAAGTCGAGTGCGGTGTTGAGCCGGGATCAACGCCAATCACGATCGGAGCGGACATCAAGCAACCCGACGATCTTGCTGCTTGGGAGTCGCTCGGTGTCGACCGGGTGATTGTTGCTCCGTGGCAACGTACTCGCGAAGCAGAGGCTGCACTCGTGCATCTCGCATCGGCATGGCAACCCTCATAACGTTCTTTGTCCAGTTGTGCACCGTAGCGGTGGGCGGCTTCAAGGGGTGGTCGCGACGAGACTGGTTGTGGGGGCTGGTT